>JANMWI010000130.1:0-81061 GCA_031393955.1 Acidobacteriota bacterium | reverse complement strand
TGCTGCGCCCTGGTCTCCGCCGAGGCGATCTCGTCGTCGAGGCGGACGCCCCGGGTGTGCAGCGACCAGTACCACCACCCCACGCTGACGAGGGTCGCGAGCACGATGAGCGCCGCGAAGATGGTGACGCGTTGCGCGGTGGTGACGACGCCGGCGCCGCGGGCCTTCTTCGACGGGCCGCGATCGACTGCCAGGAGGTTGATGCGAATCATCGGTCACCCACCCGGCGCAGGGCCAGGCCGACGGCGACCGCGACCGTCGGGGCGATGTCGGCGGCGGAGTCGGTCTTGAACTTCTTCGCGTCGAACGCGATCTTCTTGAAGGGATCGAAGGCCTCGACCGGGGCCTCGAACCGATCCGACAGCATCTCGGTGAAGCCCTCGGCGCGCGACGCGCCGCCGCTCAGCATGATCCGGTCGATCTTGTCGGAGGCGGCGGTGGCCTTGAAGAAGTCGAACGTCTTCTGGATCTCCAGCATCACGTTCTCGGTCACCGCGCGCAGGACCGGCCGGGCATCGTCATAGGTCACACCGTCGACCGGCAGCCCGCGCTTGAGCGCGTCCGCCGTCTCGAAGGGCAGGTTCAGCTCGCGCTGGAGCGCTTCGGTGTAGGCGTTGCCGCCGATCGAGATGTCGCGGGTGAAGACCGACTGGTCGCCCTGGAGGATGTTGATGTTGGTCGCGCTCGCGCCGGCGTTCAGCAGGACCACCACCGCGGTGGGATCGATGCCGTAGTTCACCTCGTAGGCATTCTGCAGGGCGAAGGCGTCGACGTCGACGACCACCGCGGACCGGCCGGCCTGGGCGATGACGCCGGTGTAGTCCGCAATCTTCTCTTTCTTGGCGGCGACGAGGAGGACATCCATCGTCCCCTTCCCGCTGGCGGCGTCGCCGCGGTCGAGGATCTGGTAGTCGAGGTTGACGTCCTGGATATCGAACGGGATGTGCTGCTCGGCCTCCCAGTAGACCGACTCGGCGAGCTCGGTTTCGGTCATCACCGGCAGCGAGATCTTCTTGACGATGACGGCGCTGCCCGACAGCGAGGCGACGACCTGCTTGGTCTTGATGCCGTGCCCTTCGAACAGCCGGCGGATCGCGTCGGCGACGGCGCCGCCGTCGATGATCGCGCCGTCGACGATGCTGTCGGGCGGGACCGACTCGCTGCCGAACGCGGTGACCTTGTAGCCCTTGCCTGACGGCTTCAGCTCGATCGCCTTGACTGCGCTCGAGCCGATGTCGAGTCCGACGAGGGCCTTTTTGCTGCCAAACACCAGTCTGTGTCCTGACCTGGACCCGACCCCGGCCGCGCGGCGGCCGTGGTCGATGTGGAATAGCCCCGGGCGGCCGGCGCTGCCAGGGACGTCTATATCTGCTGCCGTAGTTATCGGCAGATGTCGGGGGCAAGTGGAGTGCCAGAGCCGGCCGGCTACCAATTCCGGCAGAATCGCGCAATTTGGGGATCGAGAGGCCGGGTCCCTGCGGGGCGGGATCGCAGTTTTGGTACGATAGTTACGGATTCGTAATTGCAGGGAACGCCTCGCCCGAACGCGGCTGCCGGGTCGAGAAAACGTTCGTCTTCGCCGTCAGGAGCGCCCGCTGGCACGCTTCCGCAGGCCTGCCGCCGGAAGCTTGACAATCCCTGTAATCACCGTTATTGTTATGGTTTGCCGTCCTTTGAACAAGGCTGACCGCGGGCGCGCTGCCCGGTGGGTCGGCTCGCCGCTGGCGAAGGGTGAAGGGGTTTTGAATGGGTTCGTTTGTTCCCACGGCCGGAAGTATCGAGCGGCAGTGGCATGTCATCGACGCCGAGAATCTGGTGCTCGGGCGCGTCTCGACCGAGGCGGCACGCCTGCTCCAGGGCAAGCATAAGCCGGTCTACACGCCGTACATCGACACCGGCGACCATGTCGTCATCCTGAACGCCGCCAAGATCAGGCTGACCGGACGGAAGGAAGAACAGAAGCTGTACCGGTATCACAGCGGCTACGAAGGTGGCTTGCGCGAGGAGCGCGCCAAGGACGTCCGCCAGAAGAACCCGGTCCGGCTGGTGGAAGAGGCCGTGCGCGGCATGCTCCCCAAGACGAAGATGGGCGAAGCGATGTGGCGCAAGCTGAAGGTTTACCCGGGTGGTGATCACCCGCACGCGGCGCAGAAGCCCGTCGCCGTGAAGACATCGAAGGGCGAGGGCGCATAACGTGGCAGCAGGCATCCAGTATTACGGCACCGGTCGTCGCAAGACCTCGACCGCACGCGTCTTCCTCCGCCCCGGCAACGGCGGCATCGTCGTCAATCACAAGCCGATCGAGCAGGCCTTCCCCACCCAGGCGCTGCGCACCCAGATCATCCAGCCGCTGTCGGTCACCGAGACCGGCGACAAGTTCGACGTCCTCGCGACCATCGCCGGCGGCGGCATCGCCGGCCAGGCCGGCGCGCTGCGCCTCGGCATCGCCCGGGCGCTGGTCGAATACAACGTCGAGCTGCGCCAGCGGCTCAAGAAGGCCGGCTTCCTGACGCGCGATGCGCGCATCAAGGAGCGGAAGAAGTACGGACAGAAGGGCGCGCGCAAGCGCTTCCAGTTCAGCAAACGTTAAGAGGAGTGCGGAGCTTTTCTATGGAGGCAGCTTGACCGGCATCGCGTTGAAGGATTTGCTCGAGGCGGGCGTCCACTTCGGCCACCAGACGAAGCGCTGGAACCCGAAGATGAAGACCTACATCTTCGGGGAGCGCAACGGGATCTACATCATCGACCTCTCCAAGACCGCGCGGTTGTTCCGCGAGGCGGAGCAGTTCGCGGCAGGCCTCGCCGCCGAGGGACGAACCATCCTGTTCGTCGGCACCAAGCGCCAGGCGCAGGATGCGATCGCCGAGGAGGCGCAGCGCAGCGGGATGTTCTTCGTCAACCAGCGCTGGCTCGGCGGGCTGCTGACCAACTTCTCGACCATCCAGCGCAGCCTCGCCCGGCTCCGCGATCTCGAAGCGATGGAGACCGACGGCCGCTACGAAACCCTCTCGAAGAAGGAAATCGCCCAGATCGAGAAGGAAAAGAAGAAGCTGCAGAAGAACCTCGAAGGCATCCGGCACATGTCGCGGCTGCCCGACGCGCTGTTCGTGGTCGACACCCGGAAGGAAAAGATTGCGGTCGACGAAGCCCGCAAGCTGAAGATTCCGGTCATCGGCGTCGTCGACACCAACTGCGACCCGGATGAAGTCGACTACGTCATTCCCGGCAACGACGATGCGCTGCGGGCGATCCGCCTGTTCGCGTCTCGGATCGCCGACGCGGTGATCGCCGGACGCGGGATGCGCGAATCGGCGCAGGCTGACGACGGCGACGACGGCGACGGTGACGACCGCGGCCATCGCACCCGCGCCGCCCGCCAGGCGCGCCCCGAGCAGGCGACGTCCCCGGCGTCGGTGTAGCACCGGCGGGGTAATTCGACGCGCCGGCCGGGTCACTGGCCGGCGTTCTCATGTACGGGCGTCCTTGGCCGCGGCCGGTCGCGGCGCCCCCGACGCGGCACACACGGCTATTTCTGGAGAGCGGCATGGTAATTACGGCAGACCTGGTGAAGAAGCTCCGCGACGCGACCGGCGCGGGAATGATGGAATGCAAGGCGGCGCTGACCGAGGCGAACGGCAATCTCGACGACGCCACGACCATCCTCCGCAAGCGCGGCCTGGCAAGCGCGACCAAGAAGGCGGGGCGCTCGACCAACGAGGGGATGATCGGCCACTACATCCATCTCGGCGGCAAGATCGGCGTCCTCGTCGAGATCAATTGCGAATCGGACTTTGTCGCCCGCACCGAGGACTTCCAGAATCTGACGCGCGAGATCGCGATGCACATCGCCGCCGCCAGCCCGCAGTATGTCCGCCGCGAGGATGTGCCGGCCGACCTGCTCGAGCGCGAGCGCGCCGTCTACCGCGGCCAGATGGAGGGCCAGAACAAGCCGGCGGCGGTCATCGACAAGATCGTCGAGGGCAAGCTGAATAGCTTCTACGAACAGGTCTGCCTGCTCGACCAGCCGTCGGTCCGCGACCCCAAGGTGACGATCGGCCAGCTGGTGACCGCGGCGGTCGCCAAGATGGGCGAGAACATCGCGATTCCGCGCTTCACGCGCTTCAAGCTGGGCGAAACGGCGTAACCGGCGGCGCCGCGGCGCCCGGCGTTGATATAATCGCGCAGATATGTCTGCTGCCTACCGTCGCGTCCTGCTGAAGCTCTCCGGCGAAGCCCTGATGGGCGAGCAGCAATACGGCATCGACCCCGCCGTGGCGACCCAGATCGCCAAGGACATCCGCGAAATCCAGCAGATGGGGGTGCAGACCGCGGTCGTCATCGGCGGCGGCAACATCTTCCGCGGGCTCGCCGCCAGCGCCCGCGGGATGGATCGCGCCACCGCCGATTACATGGGCATGCTGGCGACGGTCATGAACGCGCTGGCGCTGCAGGACGCGCTCGAGCACGTCGGCGTGACCACCCGGGTCGCGACCGCGATTGAGATGCGCGCCGTGGCCGAGCCGTTCATCCGGCGCCGCGCCGTCCGCCACCTCGAAAAGGGCCGGGTCGTCGTGTTCGCCGCCGGCACCGGCAATCCCTACTTCACCACCGACACCGCGGCGGCGCTGCGGGCGATGGAGATGAAGGCCGACGTCATCCTCAAGGGGACCAAGGTCGACGGCATCTATACCGCCGACCCGATGCTCGACGCGACGGCGACGAAATTCTCGGAGATCTCCTACCTCAAGGTACTCGAGCAGCGGTTGAAGGTAATGGACGCCACCGCGATCTCGCTGTGCATGGACAACAAGCTGCCGATCGTCGTCTTCAACCTCCGGACCGCAGGCAACCTGCGCCGGGTGATTGCGGGCGAGCCGGTCGGCACGAAAGTGACGGCGTAAGGCAGGCCACATGGACGTCAGCGATCTCAAGGAACTGTTCGGCGAAGTGAAGAAGCGGATGGAGGCGCAGATCGACCACGTCCGCCGCGAGCTCGGCGGGGTCCGCACCGGGCGCGCGTCGGTGACGATGCTCGACACCGTCCACGTCGAAGCCTACGGCTCGATGATGCCGCTCAATCAGGTGGCGTCGCTGTCGATTCCGGAGCCGACGCTGCTGCTGGCGTCGCCGTTCGATCCCAGCCTGATGGGGGCGATCGAGAAGGCGATCCGCTCGTCGAGCCTCGGGCTGAACCCGACCAACGACGGCAAGGTCGTCCGCATCCCGATTCCGACCCTCACCGAAGAGCGCCGCCGGGAACTGTCGCGGATCGTCCACAAGCACGCCGAAGAGGGGCGCAACGCCGTCCGGCAGGTGCGCCGCGAGGCCAACGACAAGCTGAAGAAGATGCTGAAGGACCACGCCATCTCGGAAGACGACGAGCGGCGCGGCCTCGACGAGGTCCAGAAGCACACCGATCAGTACGTCTCGTCGATCGACGACCTCCAGAAAAAGAAGGACGCCGAGCTGCTTCACAAGGGCTGACGCCGTCGATGTCCTGGTTCTCGCACCTCGAGTGCAGCGCGCCGTGCGGGGCCGCCGCCTACGACCCCCGTATCGAGCAGCACCTCTGCGTCTGCGGCGCTCCCCTGCTGGCGCGCTACGACCTCGCCGCGGCCCGCGCCTGGCGGCGCGACTCGCTCGCCGGCCGGGCAGCGACGATGTGGCGCTACCGCGAGTTGATGCCGCTGTTCGATGGCGAGACGCCGATCTCGCTCGGCGAAGGGTGGACGCCGCTGATCCACGCGGCGCGGCTTGGCGAAGAGATTGGGGTCCCCGGCCTCTTCGTCAAGGACGAGTCCCTCAACCCGACCAACTCGTTCAAGGCGAGAGGGCTGTCAGCCGCGGTGACGCGCGCCGCCTACCTTGGCGCGCGGACGCTGGCCGTGCCCTCGGCCGGCAACGCCGCCAACGCGGTGGCGGCGTACGCCGCGGCGGCCGGGCTCGAGGCGCGGGTGTTCATGCCGAAGGACGTCAAGCCGCTGTTCATCCGCGAGTCGGCGCTCTACGGCGCCGACGTCACGCTGGTTGATGGCCTGATCACCGACGCGGGGCGGATCGCCGCCGAGCAGGGCAAGCCGCTCGGCTGGTACGACATGTCGACGCTCAAGGAGCCGTACCGCATCGAAGGCAAGAAGACGATGGCGTACGAGATCGGCGAGCAGATGGACTGGACGTTTCCCGACTGGATCATCTATCCCACCGGCGGCGGCACCGGCATGGTCGGGATGTGGAAAGCCTTCGAGGAGATGGAGGCAATCGGCTGGAAGACCGCCGGCCGCCGGCCGCGGATGGTGTCGGTCCAGGCCGAGCATTGCGCGCCAATCGTCCGGGCCTACGACGAGGGGGCCGAGCGCTCGGTGATGTGGGAAAACGCCCGGACCGTCGCTGACGGTCTGCGCGTGCCGAAGGCGGTCGGCGATTTCCTGGTCCTGCGCGCAGTCCGGGAGAGCGGCGGCACCGCGCTCGCGGTGTCGGACGACGACATGCTCAAGGGCATGCGCGACCTCGGCTCCCGCCAGGGCATCAGCGCCGCCCCTGAAGGCGGCGCCGCCCTCCACGCCGTCCGCCAGCTCCGCGCCGACGGCCGCATCGGCCGCGACGACACGGTGGTGGTCTTCAACACCGGCGGCGCTCTGAAATATCTCTAACGCCAGCACCCCGGCACCCCTGGCACTTTGACGCATGTGTTGATTAGTCGTGAGCAGGAGGATGGTGGACGCGACAGGGATTGAACCTGCGACCTCACGGATGCGAACCGTGCGCTCTCCCAGCTGAGCTACGCGCCCCTGCTCTTCAGGTGATCGTGCCTTGGCAGGGAGCCGAACTCCCGCCGGGCACCAAAAGGAATTCTAGCACGCGCGATCTCGCCGGCGCAACGCGGCGGACGCCGCCAACCAGCCGTCAATGACGGTACTGGCCTGCGCATTACGTTCCGGAGATAATGCGTCCCGTCCCTGCTCCAGCGCCGCCGCGCGGCCGACACACGACGTTCCGCCCGGCCCTGGCACCGACGCCGGGGCTGGTGCGCCGGTTGCAGGACCTTTACCCACGTCCCTGATGTCCGAGACACCCGAAGACGGATCCGCATCGCTGACCTCCTCCGGCTACGAGGACGGGCTCGGCCGAAGGACGCTTTCCTTCGACAGGGAGACCGGCGGCGTCATGGAGCGCCTCCTGCTGCGCCCCGAGCTCGGGTCATTCGAGCCGGCGATCGCGGCCCGGGTGGAACAGGCCGGCACGTTCGACGACGAGCGGTTCGCCCGGCCGTACGGCGTCGAGCGGGATTCCGCCGGCGGCCGCGTCACGGTCGTCTCGGAATACCTGCAGGGCAACCGCCTCTCTGACCTGCTCGAGGGCCTCACCGACGATCCGTCGGAGGTGCAGCCGGCTCCGGGTCTCGAAGCGGCGATGGGTTTCTTACTGGAAGTGCTGCCGGCGCTTGGCGCCCTCCACGCGACCCTCGGGTTTGCGCATGGCGCAGTGGGCGCGGGCCGCATCGCCATCACGCCGGCCGGGCAGGTGGTCCTGCTGGATTGGATCTACGGTGACGTCCTGGCGCGCCTGCGCTGGAGCCAGCGGCGCCTGTGGCGCGAACTGGGTGTCGCGGCGCCGCCGGGCGGCGGCGTGACGGCGTTCGACGCCGCTGGGGACGTCGCCCAGGCGGCTCTGACGGCCCTCGCGTTCGTGACGGGCCGGACCGTTCGGGTCGAACAGGCGCCCGATGGCCTCGCGGCGGTTCTTCCCGAGATCGTCGAGATCGCGCACATCCGAGGCGGCGAGGCGTTCGGGACCGGGGTCCAGCGGTTTCTCCAGCGGGCGCTCCCTTTGCCCGGGAGCAGGCCGTTCCCGGGCGCCGAAGAGGCCGGCATCGCCGTCCGCCAGATCGCCCGCGAGATCGGCCTGTCGGAATGCCGCGCGGCGCTGGCCGTATTTGTCGCGGAGGGCAATCGGGCGCGCGCGGCTGGGCGGGCCGGCGAGCGCAGCACCGCGCCGCTGGTCGTCAAGCCGGACCTCCCTGCCGAACCACTCGCGGAGGGCTCGCCGGCGGCCGCCAGTGTTCATCCTCTCGTCGAGCTGTCGCTCGACGAGAAGAGCCCTGAACCGCCGCTCGACGAAGTGAGTGAGCCGGTCGTGCCGGTCCTGCCGATGGAAACCGGCCCCGCCTCGCCGCCCGCCGACCCGCCGGAGCCGATGCCACTCGAGCCGACCACAGCGCCCCACGTGGCGCCGCCGGCACCGATTCTCGCGCCACCAGCGCCGGTTGTGGCGCCGCCGCCGGCTCCGATCCTCGCGCCGCCAGCGCCGGTTCTGGCGCCGCTGTCGCCGGTACTCGAGTCCGTGACGCCGACGCCAGCTCCTGAGCCGCTACCGGTCCCGCAGCCGGCTTCGCAGCCGCCGCTGGTGGCGGAGTCCTCGTGGCAGACGGCCTTCGAGCGGGTGGCAGCGTTGCCGGTGGCCTCCGAACGCCCGCCGATGCCGTACTACCCCCCGGTTGGCGATCTGCCGGAACCTCCGACGGAGGCCTGGACCAGGTCGACGCCGACCTCCGTACTGGGGGCACAGATCGAGCCCGAGCCGATTGCCGCGCCGGTCCGCCGCAAGCCTTTCGCGGCTGCGAGTGACCCGTCGCTCGGCGGACTCCGGGATCCTGAGCCCGGCACCGACCTGACCGGCGTGCCGTTCGTCCATCACGGCAGCGGCTCGCCGCCACGTTCCCGATGGCCCGTCGCCGCGGCAGCCGGCGTCGTGGTCGTGATCCTTGCGGGGGTGGCGGGATGGACCTACCTGGGGGGCACCCCACAGCCACAGCCCGGGCCGGCGGCAGCGGCGCCTGCGCCCGCGACCAGCAAGGCCGTTCCCGTGTCGAGCGGTGCGCTGTCCCTCGAGACGAAGCCGTCAGGCGCCAAGGTGCTGCTCGACGGCGTCGCCGCCGGTGAAACGCCGCTCACCTTGCCGGAGGTAGCGGCCGGCCGGCACACCGTGACGTTCGTCACCGCCTCCGGCACGGTGAAGAAGACCATCCGGGTGGAAGCCGGACAAACCGCTTCCCTCGACGTGCCGGTCTTCGCCGGATGGGTGGCGGTGTTCGCGCCCGTCGTCATGGACATCGCCGAGGACGGGCGGTCGATCGGCACCACCGAGGGGGGGCGGGTGATGCTCGCGCCCGGCCGGCATCAGCTGACCTTCACCAACCGCGAGTTCGGATACTCGGCCAGCCAGGCGGTCGACATCGCGCCTGGAGAAGAGCGCTCGATCAACCTGCAGCCCACGGGCACGCTGAACCTGAACGCGCTGCCGTGGGCCGAGGTCTGGATCGACGGCAAGAAGGTCGGCGACACTCCCATCGCCGGCCTGAAAGTGCCGCTCGGCACCCACGACGTCGTCTTCAGGCACCCTCAGCTCGGGGAGCGCAGCATGACGACGATGGTCCGCGCCTCCGGAACCGCCGCCGCCTCGGTCGATTTCTCCAAAACTCCATAAGCGTATTCGCCCGCCGCGGGATTGCAGAACCGTGATCGCGTGGACAATTTCGAATCCCGCGGGCCCGCTCGTGCGTTTTCATGCCGCACGATTCTGGGCGTAATTGCCCGTAGGGCAGACGCCCTCCGCATGGCATTCAATTTGCGCAGAGGCAAGCAGCAATCTCTTGAAAAGGTGTTGTCATGTGGAGTTGGATCAGCTGTTACGTCACCGGCCATGATTACAGTGTGTCGTGCAACGGAGGGGCGATGTTCCTTCGCTGTGTCTCGTGCGGACGCCGCTCTCAGGGGTGGCTGGTACACGGCGACGACGCGCATGGCCATGCCCACGGCGGCCGCGCGTAAGCGCGCCGGCCGGGTTGACACCCCGCGCGGCTGCTGACGACAATACGTGGGATGGTGGTCCCACGGATAACGGCAGAAGACCTCGAGCGCCAGCTGGGGGGCGCTGCCGCCCCGTCATCGCCACTGGTCGTTGTTGACGTCCGCCTGAAGTACCCCTACGAGCACAGCACCATCACGCTGCCAGGCGCGCTGCGCCTGCTGCCGGGCGCCCCGGATCGTCCCGCCCTGCCCCGCGATCGCGGGATTGTCCTCTACGACTCGGACCCCGCTGAAATCGTCGCCGAGCGGATCGCGGCCGAGCTGATCCGGGACGGCTTCCGTGTCGCGGTCCTCGAGGGGGGCATCGCGGCCTGGGCGGCCGCCAAATATCCGACGACCGCCAAGAGCGCGCCGCATCTTGCCGTGCCGATGGGCGCACCGGCCAAATCGTGAGCCACGCGCTGGCCACGACGCTCGATACGATCGCGGATCTGCTCGAGATTCGCGGCGACGGCCCTGCGGCCGCCGCGCTCAGGAGCGCCGTGGTGCCCCTTCGCAGCCTGCCGGCCACGGAGGCCTCGGCGGCCTTCGATGGCGCAGCGCCGGACCGGTTCAGCTTGGAGGTTCGGCAGCGCGTCCATCAAATCGAGGTGGCCGGAGACGAGGCGGCCGTGCGAGGGGCGCGCGCGGGCGTGCCGCAGCTCGTACGGCGGCTTCTGGAGATGGGCGTCGTCTCGACGCATGAGGCGGTCCGGCTCGTCCGGCAGATCGGTGTCGCGACACTGGCGGACCTCGAAACGGCGCTCGACGACGGCCGGATCGCACAGCTCGCCGGCGGCTTGGAGGGTCGCCTTGCGGCGGCCACCGTGGTGCTGGCTGGTGAAGTCCGGCGGGTGCCGCTCGGACGCGCCCTCGACCTTCTGCACGGCGCCGCCGAGACGGTCGCGCGAGGAACCGCGGCGATCGATGCCCTGGTTCCGGCTGGCGATGTGCGGCGGTTCGAGCAGCTCGTCGGCGCCCTTGTCCTGGTCGGCCGCGCCGCCGATCCGGCCGCGGCAATCGACGCGCTGGCGCGGACGCCGGGCGTCGGCGACGTCCGGCACCGCACCGGCCGCCGGGCGATCTGCCTGATGCAGCAGGCCGAGATCGACATCCGCATTGCGGCGCCGGACGAGTACGGGACGGTGCTGTTCGCCTCGACCGGGTCGCGGGCGCACCTGCGCGGCGTCCATCAGCGCCGCGGCCGGCCGCACCTCTCGCCGGCCGAGGAGGCGGTGTACGCCCACGCCGGACTCCCCTACATCCCCCCGGAACTGCGCGAAGGGACCGGCGAACTCGAAGCCGCCGCTGCCGGACAGCTGCCGGCGCTGGTCGAGCGCCGGCACATCCGCGGCGACCTGCACATGCACACGACGCGCAGCGACGGGGCGGATACGCTCGACGCGATGGTGGGGACCTGCGCGGCGCTTGGTTACGAATACATCGCCATCACCGATCATTCGGAGCGCGCCGCCGCCGCCAGGACGCTGACGAAACGCGACCTCGCCCGCCAGCGGGTGGAGATCGATGCGATCCGCGAGCGCTATCCGCAGCTCCGGATCCTCCATGGGATTGAAGTCGACATCATGCCCGACGGGCGGCTCGACTTCGAGGAGGCGGTGCTCGAAACCCTCGACATCGTCCTGGCGTCGCTCCACGATGCCGCCGGGCATGACGGCCGCGCGCTGACGCGGCGCTGCCTCGCGGCGATCCGTCACCCGCTGGTCAACGTCATCACGCATCCGGCCAACCAGCTGGTCGGCCGCCGCGCCGGCTACCCGCTCGACTTCGAGGCGGTCTTCGCGGCCGCCGCCGAGACCGGCACGGCGCTCGAGGTCGATGGCGCGCCGTCGCATCTCGACCTCGACGGCGAGCACGCCCGCCGCGCCGTCGCGGCCGGCGTGACCCTGACGATCGACAGCGATTGCCATCGCGCCGCCGCGCTCGACCGCCAGATGGCGCTCGGCATCGGGACGGCGCGACGCGGCTGGGTCGAGCCGGGCCAGGTCCTGAATACCCGCCCGGTCGACGAGGTGCTCACCTTCATCGCCGCCAAGCGGCGGCGTTGACCCCAGCCGGAGGGCAGGATCCGCGTGCTAAGATGACAGTCCGTCCCTGACTGACGCCACATGATTTTTGCACCTCTTCTGGCGGCCGCGCTGCTGCTGTCTCGGCCCCAGTCCCCGGCGCCCGCGGGGCGCGGCGCCGTCGACACTGCCAGGCCGCCGGCCCAGGAGGTCGCCGCGGCGCTCCAGAAGCGCTACGATGGCGTCCGCGACTTCACGGCCGACTTCGTCCACGAATCCGAGGGTGGGTTGCTTCGCAAGAAGCTTTCGGAGAGCGGCGTGCTCGAGGTGAAAAAGCCCGGCCGGATGCGCTGGGACTACCGGAAGCCGGAGGCCAAGGTGTTCGTTTCCGACGGCCGTCGGATCTACCTGTACGTGCCCGCCGACAACCAGGTCGTCGTCAGTCCGGTGCCGGACGAGGACCAGGCGACCACTGCCGTGCTGTTCCTCGTCGGCAAGGGCAACCTGTCGCGCGACTTCACCGTCAGTTACGTCGAGGGTGGCGCCGCCGACGCCTACACCCTTCGGCTGCAGCCGCGCCTCCCCGAACGCGACTACGACTGGCTGCAGCTCGTCGTCGATCGCCGGACGCTGCAGATCCGCTCGCTGAGCGCCGCCGACAACCAGGGCGGGCGCTCGACCTTCCAGTTCTCGAACATCCGCGAGAACGTCGGCCTGACCGACAAGGCCTTCGCGTTCAAGATTCCACGCGGCGCGGACGTCATCAACCATGCCGATACTGCGCGCTGATCGCGCGGCGGCGGCGCAGCACGGGCTGCTGATCGCCGCGGTCCTGCTGACCGGGGCCTGTGCGACGAGTTCCGCCTACCGGGCCGGCCAGCGTGCCGAGAACGCGCAGGACTACGACCGCGCCGTCGTCGAGTACACCAAGAGCGTGCGGGCACGGCCCGACGATCGCACCGTGCAGCTCGCGCTCGACCGGGCGCGCCTGCGCGCCTCGCAGGATCACTACTTCCGCGGTCGGCGGCTGCTGGCGGTGGAGCGCTACGAAGAGGCGCTTGGCGAATTCCAGCTGGCGACGGAGCTGAATCCGGCCTCGGCCGACGCCAGCGACGCGCTCCGCGAGACCCGCCAGAAGCTGCGCACGCGGCTGACCGTCTCGCACGAAGGCAAGACCGAGCTGCAGTCGCTCATCGAGCGGTCGCGGGACCTGGCGCCGGCCGGGCTCGACCTGCCCGAGGGCATCAAGATGCCGGACTCGCTGGTCTTCAGCAGCGCCGCCAGCGGGATGGTCTTTCGGGCGGTCGGCCGCCTGACCGACATCAACGTCGTGTTCGATCCGGCGTTTCGCGACGCGCCGCTGACCGTCGACCTGCGGAACATCTCGCTCCAGGACGCGCTCGCCTCGGTGACGGCGAGCACGCACACCTTCTACCGGATGACCGCGCCGCGGACCATCACCGTCGTCCCCGACACGCCCGCCAAGCGGCGGGAGTATGAAGAGGCGGTGGTGCGGACGTTCTACTTGAGCAACGCCGACATCAAGGAAGTGATCGACCTGCTCCGGGTGGTCGCCGACATCCGGCAGATTTCGCCGATTACCGCCACCAACGCGATTGCCATCAAGGACACGCCCGAGCGGATCGCCGCGGCGGCGCGGCTGATCGCAGCAGTCGACAAGGCGCGGCCGGAAGTCGTCATCGAGGTGGAGCTGCTCGAGGTCAACCGGACCCGGCTGCGCGAGTACGGCCTGCAGATATCGAGCCCCGGCTCCGAAGGGCTGCCCGGCATCACCGGCTCGGCCGACGTCAACCGCAGCAACGTCACGCTGCAGACCCTGCGCAACCTGACTCAGGCCGACGTCCTGCTCTCCGGCCTGCCGGGGATCTATTACCGGCTGCTCAAGAACGACGCCAGCACCCGGACGCTCGCCAACCCGCAGCTGCGCACCTCCGAAGGCCTGACCGCGCAGGCGCGGTTCGGCGATCGCGTACCGATCCCGGTCACGACGTTTGCGCCGATCGCCTCGGGCGGTATCAACCAGCAGCCGATCACGTCGTTCGATTACCAGAATGTCGGCGTCAACATCGACATCACGCCGCGCACCCACCACGACGACGAGGTCACGCTGGCGCTGAAGATTTCGCTCAGCAGCATCTCCGGCACGGGCTTCGGGGGGCTGCCGACGATTGGCAATCGCGAGATCACGACAACGATCAGGCTCAAGGACGGCGAGACCAACATGCTGGCCGGGCTGATCCGGGATGATGAGCGGACGGTGCTGGCGGGCACGCCGGGGCTGAGCGATCTGCCGCTGATCGGCCATCTGTTCGGCAATCACCGGAAGGAATCGACGCAGACCGACATCATCCTCACCCTGACGCCGCACATCGTCCGGGTCCTCGATCTGAGCGAGGCGGACCTGCGGCCGTTCCGGCTGGGCCACGATGCCAACAGCGGCATCGCGGAGCTCCCCGCCAACTTGCCGGCGCCGGTCCGCGACCAGGAGGAGGCGCCGGCGCTGCCGCTGACACTGCCGGGCGCGATGCCGGCGCCGCCGCCGCCGTCATTTCCCCAGCCGCTGCAGCCGACCCCGCCGCCGCCGACCCCGCCGGTCAAGAAGCCCCCGCGCTAGCCCCCCGTCGCGTCACGCAGTGGGGACACTCACCTTTACGCTAAGTCGTTGAATCTATTTGTGAAATTGCGGAAAGTCCCCGGATCGGCGCGATCGGAGGGTTTAGTTAGCATCCCCAGTAAACGCAATGACTTAGCCTAAAGATGAGTGTCCCCCTTTGAGAGGCGGGATTCACGAGGCGTCGCGGGAGACGGAGGCTCCGAGGGACTGCAGCCGCTCGACCAGCGAGCCGTAGCCGCGCTCGACGGTTTCAAGCGGGCTGACGGTGCTCTCGCCGTCGGCCGCCAGCGCCGCGGCAATCAGCGCCATCCCCGAGCGCAGATCGCGGCTGTCGAGATCGCGCCCCCGAAGTCTCGCCCGGCCGCTGACGATGATCCGGTGCGGATCGCACAGGAACAGGTCGGCGCGCATCGCGCTCAGCTGCTCGAGGGCGAACAGCCGCAGTTCATACAGCCAGTCGTGCACCAGCGTCCGCCCGTCCGCCTGGGTGGCAAGGACGGTGACGAGACTGACCATGTCACTGGGAAAGCCCGGCCACAGGCCAGTGGTGACCCGCCCCGCCGCGGTGAGCGTTGACGGCTCGATGACGAGCCGATCGCCGGCGTACTCGCAGCGCAGTCCCATCTTGCGGAGCGGCGCGGCCACGACTTCGAGGTCCGCCGTGCGCGCCCCGGTGACCTCGATCTCCCCGCCCGTGATCGCGGCCGTCACGCCCCAGCTGCCGGCCTCGATATAGTCACCGTCGAGGCGGTGGCTGGCGCCGATCAGCCGCTCGGGCGCCTCGACGCGAATCGTCGACGTCCCCTCCCCCTCGATCGACACTCCCATCGCCCGCAGGAACCGACAGAGCTCGACGACATGGGGCTCCATGGCGGCGTGCCGGATCTCGGACCGGCCCCGCGCCGCGGCCGCCGCCAGCAGCGCCGTCTCCGTGCCGGTGACCGACGCCTCGTCCAGATAGAGTGATGCGCCCGAGAGGCCGTCCGGGGCGTCGAGCGAATACCCCGCTTCGTCGCGCTGGACGGCGCCCATTGCGGCCAGCGCCTGGAGGTGGGTGGTGATGGTCCGGCGGGTCGGAAAGTCGCCGCCCGGCGGCGCCAGCCGCGCCGATGCGCGCCTCGCGAGCAGCGGGCCGAGCAGCAGCACCGACCCGCGAAGACGGCCGACGAGCCGCGGATCGGGAGTATCGCTCGTCACCTTCGCGCACGTGATGCGCAGCGTCGACGTGCCGCGGCCGTCGACGACGGCACCGAGCCCGCTCATCAGGTCGAGCAGGACCTCGACGTCGCGGATGCGCGGCACGTTGGTCAGCACGCATTCGTGCTCGGTCAGCAGACATGCGGCAATCAGCGGCAGCGCCGAATTTTTGTTCCCTTCGACCGCCACCCGGCCGGACAACCGGCGCCCGCCTTCAATTCTCAGCTTGGCCATGCAACACCATCACGCCTCCGGGATGTCGCGGAACCCGAGATAGACGATTTCTTCGTGGAGCGTGACGCCGAACCGCGCCTGGACGTCCGCCTGACAGCGCGCAATCAGCGCGCGGATCTGGCGCGCGGTGGCCCCCCCTTGATTGACGATGAAGTTGGCGTGGGCCGGGGACACCACCGCCGGCCCCTCCCTGACCCCCTTCAACCCGGCGCGGTCGACGAGCGCGCCGGCGGACGGGGGAATCCCTTCCGGCACGCGATCGTGCGGCGGCTGCGGATTCCTGAACACGCATCCCGCGCTCGGCGACTCGAGCGGCTGCGTGCGCTTGCGGAACGCCAGCGACTCGCGGGCCACCGCGCGCAGCGCGGCCGGCTCGCCAGTCGACACTTCCAGGTCCGCGGACACGACCACCTCCCGCGTCCGGTGCAGGCGGCTGAAATCGTAGCCGAACTCCATCGCCGCGGCGTCCACGTCGACGATCCGCCCGTCACCGCCGACAAGCCGGACGGACGTGACGAGTTCGCTCATCAACCGGCCGCGAAAATGCGCGTTGCCGAAGACCGCGCCGCCGAGCGTCCCCGGCGTGCCCGCCCACGCCTCGATCCCGGCAATGCCGCGGCTCACCGTCCACCGCACCAGACCGTTGACCGTCACCCCGGCGTCGACCCGGACGCGCGACGCGCCGATCGACGAGACCTCTCCGCCGTGCAGCCGGATCACCAGGCCGCTGACGCCCTCGTCCGCCACGAGGATGTTCGATCCCCCGCCAATCATCGTCACCGGCAGGCCCGCCTCGCGCGCGATCTCGACCACCCGGGCCAGCTCCGCACCATCCTGCAGCTGGACGAACCACTCGGCCGGCCCACCCACCTTGAAGGTCGTCAGCGGCGCCAGCAGCTGATTCCGGCGCAGCCGGTCCGGACCGCAGGCTTCCCAGACGCGATGCTCGAACCGGCTCAGCACGCCTCTCCCCTGAGCGCCGCTTCCTGCGCCGCGAGCGCCGCTCGCGCGGCCGCCGGCGTGCACGCCTCAAATCGAATCCAGTCGCCTGGAGCCAGCTGTCCGGCCAGCGGCAGGTCGGCAGAGATGACGGTCGCAATTCTCGGATAGCCGCCGGTCGTCGGCCGCTCGGCCATCAGGATAATCGGCAGCCCGGCGGGCGTCACCTGCAGCGTTCCCATCGGCGTCGGCGACGACAGCATGCCGTCAGACGCCGGCGCCGGCAGCGCGGCGCCGTCAAGCCGGTAGCCCATGCGATCCGCGGCGGCGCTGACAACGAATCGCGCCTCACAGAGCGTCCGGACGGCAGCGGCGCTGAATCGGTGCTGATCGGGCCCAACGATGACCCGCAGTCGCGCGCCACCGGCCGGCAAGGTGAGCGGCCGTCCTGCCCCAGCCGCGGTCTCGACGGCGGTCCCGACCTCGAGCTCGTCTCCCTCCCGCAGCCCGCGCCCGCCGAACGGTCCCAGCCGTGCGGTCACACTGGTCGCGCGGCTGCCGAACGCCTCCGGCACGTCCAGCCCGCCGCGCACCGCCAGCGTTGCGCGCGCACCGGCGCGCCGTGCACCGAAGCGCAGGATCGCCGAATCCCCGACCGCGAACGCGCGCGAGACATCGACGCCGCGGCCGTCCACCGCCAATACGAAGTCGGCACCCGCGACCGCGCAGACGACCGCTCCACGCGCGCGCAGCACCGGTCCCGTGATCGTCACTTCCAGCGCCGCCGCCTCGTCCGCGTTGCCGGCGCGGCGGTTGGCCAGGCGATGCGAATACGCGTCCATCGGGCCGGCGACCGGCACGCCGCTCCCCTGCCAGCCCCAGCGTCCGAGATCCTGCACCGTCGTCAGCGCGCCGCCGCGCACGACCTCAAGCCGCGCCATGCGCACCCACCGCTACCGGATGAAAGCGCACCTCGTCACCAACCCGGAAGAGGAACGGCTCGCCGCGCGACGGGTCAAACGGACGCAGCGCGGTCCGCCCGATGACGTGCCATCCGCCGGGCGCCTCGCTGGGATAGATGCCGGTCTGGCCGGCCGCGATCGCCACGCTCCCGGCCGGCACCCGCTCGCGCGGCGTGTCGCGGCGCGGCAGGTCAATCCGCGGATCGATCGGCGCCATGTAGGCGAAGCCCGCGACGAACCCGAGCATGTAGACGCGGTACGGTGCTCCGGCGTGGAGCACCACCACCTCCGCCTCCGTCAGCGCCGCGCGCGCCGCCACGGCGGCGAGATCGGGGCCGTCGTCTCCACCGTAGCTGACCGGCACATCGATCACCCGTGACGGCGTCACCGCCGGCGCCGTCAGCCCGTCGTCGAGACGGCGAACATCGTCTGCCAGGGCCTGCGCGTCCACCGCCAGCGGATCGAAATACAACGCCAGCGAGCTGTAGGCGATGACAACGTCGCGCAGCGAGGGCCAGCGCTCCCGGATCCGATCGTGGAGCGCGACGGCGCGGGCGCTGGCCGCCGGGTCCATCCCGCCCGGCAGCTCGACGAGGAGCGCGGCGTCGCCGGCAGGCGCGATCCGCACGTCAGCCCCGCATCGGCGGGCGCGCCTCGAGCGCATCGAGCAGCTTCTGGTGGATGTTGTCGAAGCCGCCGTTGGACATGACGATGACGAGGTCGCCCGGCTGCGCCTCCTGCGCGATCGTCCGGACGATATCCACGGTCGATGGAATGTAGCGTGCGTCGACCTTGCTCCTGCGCAGGTCCTCGACGACCGCCGCCGGCGAGAGCCGCTCGTCCTCGGGCAGCGACGAGCGGAACACCGCCGGCAGGATGACGCGATCGGCCCTGGCCAGGGCGCGTGAGAAGTCCGCCTGGAAGATCTGCCGGCACGAGGTCGCCGAGCGGGGCTCGAAGATCGCCCAGATGCGGCGATCGGGAAACGCCGAGCGGACGCCGTCGAGGGTCTCGTTAATCGCCGTCGGATGGTGGGCGAAGTCGTCGTACACGGCCACGCCCGAGGCGGTGCCGCGAAGCTCCAGCCGCCGCCTGACGCCGCGGAACGAGCGGAGCGCTTCCCGCATGGTATTCGCGTCCAGACCGGTCGCGGCTCCCACCGCCAGCGCCGCCAGCGCGTTGCGGACGTTGTAGGCGCCGAGCATCGGCAGCTCGAACGTCCCGATCGAGTCCCGGCTGCGCCTGACCCCGAAGCTGGTGGCGGCCGCCGAGGTGCGCAGGTCGTGCGCCTGCCAGTCGCAGCCGTCGGACAACCCGAAGGTCTCGACCCGGCAGCGGGCATGCTCGCGAAGCGCCAGCGCATCCCGATTGTCCGCACCGAGCAGCAGCAGGCCCCGCCGCGGCACGAGGTTGACCAGCCGCCTGAACGCCAGGCGGATGGCGTCGAGATCCGGATAGATGTCGGCGTGATCGAACTCGATGTTGTTGACGACGGCGATGTCCGGCAGATACTTCAGAAACTTGGCGGTCTTGTCGAAGAACGCGCTGTCGTACTCGTCCCCTTCGATGACGAAATCGCGGCCGCCGCCGACGCGGTAGCTGCTCGCGAAGTTCTCGGCGATGCCGCCGACGAACACGCTCGGGTCCGCGCCGCCGTGCGTCAGCACCCACCCGGCCATCGAGGTCGTCGTCGTCTTGCCATGGGTGCCGGTGATGACGATCGAGCGCGCCCCCCACAGGAAGTGATCGCGCACTGCCTCCGGCAGCGAGCAGTAGCGGATCTTGCGGTCGAGGACTTCCTCGAGCTCGGCGTTGCCGCGCGAGATGGCGTTGCCGACCACCACCAGATCGATTTCCGGGCTGATGTGGTCGGCGCTGTAGCCCTGCAGGGCGGTAATGCCCTGCTGCACCAGGAAATCGCTCATCGGCGGATAGACGTTCTGGTCCGAGCCGCGCACGTCGTGGCCGCGGCTGCGCAGGAGCGCCGCGAGCGTCGCCATGGCGGTGCCGCAGATGCCAATCAGATGGATACGTTTCATGCCTGGAGTCTGGAGCCTCTCTAGTCGCCCGATGCCACGACTGCCGCTTCCTCGACGATCAGCCTGGCGCCGCTGTCGGCGCTGACCCTGGCGCGGACGCCGAGCGGCAGCGTCAGCGCCGGTCCGTCGGCGTGGCCCGACGGCAGGCCCAACAATACCGGACCGGGAAAGTCGCTGAAGAGATCGACGATCACGTCGCGCGCGGCCGGCAGCCCGCCCGGCTCATCGCAGCCCGGCATCGCGCCGAACACCACCGCCGAGGCGTGCTGGAAGATTCCCGCCAGGCGAAGCTGCGTCAACATCCGGTCGAGACGGTATGGCCGTTCGGCGACGTCCTCGAGAAAAAGGATCGCGCCGGGCGGCGGCGCGAAGGCGTACGGCGTGCCGAGCGACGCGGCCAGCTTGGTCAGGGTCCCGCCCGCCAGCATCCCGGCGGCGTCGCCGCGGCGGATCGCCTCGACGCCGTCGGCGGTAATCACGCCGGGCGGCTCCGCACGGCACAGGCAGCGGGTGAACGAATCGCGGTCGTAGCCGGCCTCGCCGCGCGCCAGGCGGCCCTCGAGCATCGGACCGTGGAAGGCGACGACGCCGCAGGACTGCGTCAGCCAGGTCAGCAGGGACGTCGCATCGCTGTAGCCAATGAACGCCTTGGCGGTGCCGGCGAAGTCCCGCGGCTCGAGCAGCGGCAGCAGGTGGACGCTGCCGTACCCGCCGCGCACGGCCATGATGCCGGCGATCGATGGATCGAGCCAGGCCTTGCGGAGCGCGGCCGCCCGTGAGGCCGCCGGACCGGCGACATACGAGCGCCGTGCGAAGACGCTCTCGTCGTAGACGGGCTCGAAGCCGAGCGCGCGCAGCTCGACGAGACCGGCATCGAAGGTCTCGCGCGCGAACGGGCTGGCGGGAGCGATCAGGGCGATCCGGTCCCCCTGTTGGAGCGCCTGCGGCTTGCGCATGCGGCTACGCGAACCTCGCCATGTCGGAGGCCACCGCCTGATGCGCATCGGCGCCGAGCACGGCGCGCAGCGCGGCGCCGCCAAGCGGCTGCGGCTGCGGCGAGGCCAGGAACCGTTCCTTGACCCGCCGATGCCGCGCCAGCGCGTCCTCAACGCGCTTCAGCGGCAGCGTGCCGTCCTCCACCGCGTGAATCAGCGCCTCGAGCGCCGCCATCTGGACGTCCTGGTCGGTGCCGCACATCAGGACGACGTCGCAGCCGGCGGCAATCGCCGCCACGGTCGCCTCGACGGTGCCGTAGCGGGCGCTGATCGCGCCCATCCCGATATCGTCGCTGAACACAATCCCCGGATGGTTGAGCCCCTGCTTGAGCATCCCCGTCACAATCCGGGACGAGAGGGTCGCCGGGAAGTCCGCGTCGAGGGCGGGGATCAGCAGGTGCGCCGTCATGATGCCGGCGACACCGGCGGCGACCGCGGCGCGAAACGGCACCAGCTCGACCCGATCGATGCGGTCGGGCGGGTGCTCGATGACTGGCAGGCCGTGATGGGAATCGGTCGAGGTGTCGCCGTGACCGGGAAAGTGCTTGCCGCAGGCGGCGACACCCGCCTCCTGCAGCGTCGTGATGATCACCGACCCAAGCCGGGCGACGTCGTCTGCCCGGCCGGCAAGCGCGCGATCGCCGATCGCGGGGTTGTCGGGATTCGTCAGGATGTCGAGGACCGGCGTGAAGTCCAGCGAGATGCCGACGGCGCACAGCTCGCTCGCCAGCGCCCGCGCGAAGCGCGCCGCGAGGGCATCCTCACCGCTGCGGCCCAGCGTCCGCATTGGCGGCCAGACCGTGAACGGGCTCTTGAGCCGGGCGACCCGGCCGCCCTCCTGGTCAGTGCTGACCCAGAGCGGCAGCTCGCGGGCCAGGCCGCGCGTCTCCCGCGCCATCTCGGCAACCTGGTCGGGCTCGGCGACGTTGCGCGCGAACAGGATGATGCCGCCGAGGTCGAACTCGGCGGCGAGCCGCCGTATCCCGTCGGGCACGGCGTGGCCGTCGAATCCCGCAATTATCAGCTGGCCTATCTCGCGACGCACCGCCCTCGACGACATTGCTGCCGATTATAAGCCGCGCTGCCTATAATTGCGGCGTGCCGCCACCCCCCGCCTCCCGACGCCGCGGCGATCTTCATGGATAACACGACGCTCGCGCGCGTGCTGTCGGAGATCGCCGACCTGCTCGAGATCAAGGCCGACAACCCGTTCAAGATCCGCGCGTATCGGAACGCCGCCGACACCATCGCGCATCTCGCCGAACCAGTCGCCGGCCTGTCCGCGGCCGGACGCCTCGGCATTCCGGGGATCGGCCGGGATCTCGCCGCCAAGCTTGCCGAACTCGTCGACACCGGCGCCTGCGGCTTCCATCAGGAGCTGCTCCAGGAATTCCCGCCGACCATCCTCGACCTCCTCAGGCTGCAGGGGGTCGGCCCGAAAACGGTCGCGCTCCTCTACCGCAGCCTTCAGGTGCGCAGCCTCGACGACCTCGAGCGCGCCGCCCGCGACGGGCGGATCCGCGCGCTCAAAGGCATGGGGCCGAAGAAGGAGGCGCAGCTCCTCAAGGCGCTCGAGGACCGCCAGCGATTCGCCGGCCGGCGGCTGACTGCCGAAGTCGCAGAGGTCGCCGCGCTCATCCTGACGGCGCTGCGCGAGGCGGCTCCCGCAGCCGCGATCACGACCGTCGGCAGCCTCCGGCGGGGCTGCGAGACCTGCGGCGATCTCGACTTCCTCGCCGCCGGGGCGCCGCCGGAACTGATGGATCGGTTCGTCACCGGCGGCCTGGTCGAGCGCGTCGTCGCGCGCGGTGCGACGAAGTCCAGCGTGCTGCTCCAGGGTGGACTGCAGGCGGACCTCCGCCTGGTACCCACCGAGAGTCTCGGCGCCGGGCTGCAATACTTCACCGGTTCGAAAGCGCACAACATCGCGCTCCGCGACCGCGCCCTCCAGCGCGGCTTCAAACTGAACGAGTACGGCCTGTTCCGCCTCGAAGACGACGTCATGGTCGCGGGCGACAGCGAGGAGGGGATCTACGCGCAGCTCGGCCTCGCGTTCGTTCCGCCGGAACTGCGCGAGCACCGCGGCGAAATCGCCGCTGCGGAAAGCGGCACCCTGCCGACGCTGGTGACCCGTCAGGACCTGCGCGGCGACCTGCACATGCACACCACCGCCACCGACGGCCGCGCCGACGCCGCGACAATGGCACGGGCGGCGCGCGCCGCCGGTCTCGAGTACATCGGCATCACGGACCACAGCCAGGCGCTGGCGATGGCGAACGGGCTCGACGAAGCCCGGGCGCTCGCCCACGCCGAGGCGGTGCGGGGGATCAACGGCCGGATTGACGGCGTCACCCTGCTGGCCGGTATCGAGTGCGACATCCGCCCGGACGGCACCATGGATCTCGCCACCGACTGCCTCGCCGCGCTCGACTTCGTGGTCGGCTCGGTGCACTCGGCGTTCGGGCAGTCTCCGGAGCAGATGACCGACCGCCTGCTCACGGCGATCAGCTGTCCGTGGGTCGACATCCTGGCGCATCCGACCGGCCGGCTGATCCTGCGCCGCGCCCCGTATCCGTTCGACGTCGAGCGCGTCTTCGCGGCGGCGGCGGCGGCCGGCGTCGCGCTCGAAATCAACGGCCAGGCTGACCGGCTCGATCTCGACGACAGCCATGCGCGGCTGGCGCGGACGCTCGGCGTGCGGCTCGTGGTCAGCTCCGACGCGCACTCGCCGGCGGCGCTTGGCGGCCTGAACCGCGCGATCACGGTCGCCCGCCGCGCCTGGCTCGGCCCCGACGACATCATCAACACGAGGCCGCTCGCGGCCTGTCGCGCCGGCCTGCGGCGCCACCGTCGCTGAACGAGGAGCCATGCCTACCGACCGGCTCGACGAGATCAAGAAGCTGTATTACGGCGCGACCCGCGCGACCATCGATCGCCACTTCGACCGGGCGATCGACCTGCTGAAGGCGATGCCGGAGGGCGAGCGGCACCGCGCCGCGGTCTACATGGAGGGGCTGGCCGAGATGCGCAAGGAATTCAAGCGCGGCTCCGGCCGGGACTGAGGCGGATCATTTCGGCCGCACGTACTTGCGCGCCGCCAGCCGCACCGCTTCGGGAACGTTGCGATCGATCGCCAGCATCTTGAGATCACGTTCGTTGAGCCGCTGCAGCATGTGCATCGAGATTGCCGCCGGGGTCTTGGGATTGCGGGTCAACCCGGCGATGACGCCGTAATTTTTCACCCAGGTGCGGTTCATGGCGATCGTCCGCAGCGTGTCCTCGCTGACGTTCGCCATCTTCGCGAACGCCTCGACCTCACTCTCGGTGAGCTTCGGGCTGCTGAGGACCGCCGCCGCGACCAGCTTGTTCGAGTCGCGAATGAGCTGCGCCCGCTGACCTTTGGTGCCCTTCATCGCCAGCTTCATCCGCTCGATGATCGGCAGCGAGGCGAGCACCTGCGAGTCCTCCTCCTCCGGCGCGGCCGCCTCGGCAGCGGCCGGAGCGGCGGTCTCGATCAGCGGGGTCTCGGCATCGGCGGCGGGCTGGTCCCCCGGCGCGATGCCGCGGGCGGCAAAGAAGTCCCGCATCGCCGCCGGCACGTCGCTCCGGGCGAGGAACGCGCGCAGCGGCGCCTCCGGCAGCGCGTCGAGCGTCCGCGTCGCGGTCGCGGCGATTTCCGAATCGGGATCATCGACGAGCAGCGCCAGCAGCGTCATCTGCTCGTGCGGGCGCGGCGCCAGCGCCCCCTCCGCCGCCATCAATCGGACGTCGCGGGCAACCTCGCCGCGCTTGAAGAAGTCGACGAGTGGTGAACGGAAGCCTGTATCCATTTGGGGGGTTCCTCGAAAGTCAGCCGGCCAGCGCCAGCCGCAGGTCGGCCGCGACCTGCTCCAGGCGGCCCTGCTCGAAAATGCCGATTGCCGCCACGCCGGCCGCCCCGGCTCGATACGCCTCGCCGGCGGTGCGCGGCGTCACGCCGCCAATCGCCAGCACCGGCAGCGTCACCCTGGCGCAGACGCGGGCGAGCGCCTCGATCCCCGCCACGGGGTGATCGGGATCCTTGCCGGACGACGGGAAGACCGTGCCGAACACGAGGTAATCGCACCCGCCCGCCGCCTCGGCGTCGGCCGCCTCGTCCTCCGAGTGCACCGACCGTCCAATCAGAAAGGGACGCGGCGCCAGCGGCCGGGCGGCGGCCGCAGGAAACGAGCTGCCGCGGAGATGCACGCCGGCGGCGCCGGCGGCGAGCGCGACGTCGAGCCGATCGTTGACCACCACCCGGGTTTGCAGGCCGTCGACCAGCCGCAGAGCGCCGCGCGTCAACCGCAGCAGGCCGGCAGCGTCGCGATCAGGCTCGCGGATCTGCACGAGATCGACCCCGGCGCGGGCGGCCGACGCGATGCGGTCGAGCAGCCCCGGCAGCCCGTCGTGGCCACACCGGGTCACCATGCAGACGATCGGGGGGCGAAGCGATTCGCTAGACTGCGGCATTCCGCCGGGACCGCCGCTCCGTCCCGCGGCGTGCACTGAAGATGCCGGCCAGTTCGATCAATCCGGCAATCGCGGTGACCGCTCCGATGCCGGATACGCCGCCGCGCACGAACGCACTGGAGGCGGCGCGCTCGACCAGCGGCAGGGCGGTGGCGAAGAAGTTGCGCTCCCAGAACGCGGACCAGGGAGCGACGACGAGAACGAAGCCCGCTTCGAGGAAGTATGCCGCGAACAGAAACCGGGTGAAGAACGCGATTTCAGCCTCCCGCCTGGACGCGGGCGAGCCGCTCGGCGCGCGCGGCGGCATCGCGATAGTCGCCGCCCTCGGACTGGAGCTCGAGCAGAATCGCCAGCGCCCGCGACACTTCCCCGGTCTCCTCGAGCAGGACCGCCAGGTCGTAGAGCAGGCCGCGCCGCTCGTCCGGCGTCGGCGGGGGCACTTCGGCAGCCTGCTCCAGCCATTCGATGGCGTGCGGAAGATCGCCCTGCTCGCGATAGAGACCGCTCAGCAGACGCCCGGCCTCGAACCGCTGCCGCGGGGCGCGGGCGGCACCGCTCAGCGCCTTGATCGCCTCGTCCGCCATGCCCATTTCCAGGTAGGTCCGCCCGATCGTCATCAGCCGCACCGACTGCTCGGCGGAGCCGCTGCGCGACGCCTCGCCGCGCAGAGCGCCGAACACGTCGTCCAGGCTCTGCTCGCCAGGTCCCGCAGAGGGGAGGACCGCCCCGGTCTCGCCATGCAGCTCCCCCAGCATGGTCGTCAGGTCGAGCTCGAGCGCCTCGTGCGGCTCTGAGGAGACAGGACGTGAGGACGGCTCCGGCGGTGTGGGCGCGGCCGGCGCGGCGCTCCCGGCCACCGCTTCCTCCAGCGTCGCCTCCTCAGCGACGTGGCCGGAAGTGCCGTCCCAGAAGTGATCCGTGGCCAGGAAGGGGGTCTGTCCGCTCAGCCGTTCGGCAATCACGCTGTCCGGTTCCGGCACCCGCAGCATCACGAGTGCCCGCCGGAAACGCTCGATGTGCGCCGCCTCCCAGGGTTCGCGTGCGACCAGATCCTCGGCGATGACCCGCGCCTCGGCGGCCTGCGACGCGGCCAGGTAGGCGTCGGTCAGCTGCGCCTGGGTGTCGTACATCGCGGTCTCCAGACCGCCGTCGACGCACACCTCGACCAGCTTGAGGAGCGCGGGAATGTGCGCCGGCGCATGGCCGATGAAGGTCTGCAGCACGCCGACCGCCGGCTCGAACTGCGACGCCGCGATGAAGCCGTCGGCGAGCGCGTCGGCGACCATGAAGCCGGCGTCGGCGTCGGCGTCGGCGATCCGCCAGGCCTGCCCGAGCAGCTCCTCGCCCCGCTCCGGCGACTGCTTCAGGATCTCGGTGATCAGCGCGGCCGCCGCCGCAAACGCGCCGGCGCCGAGCTCCACGTCGATCAACGCGCCGAGCAGCGCCGGATCGTCGCCGGCCGTCTCGCGGTCCAGATAGCCGCGCGCCGCCTCGGTGTCGCCGGCCGCAATCGCCGCCTTGGCGAGGATCGTCCGCCCCTCGGTATCGCCCGGATGCAGCGTGACAGCTTCGCGCAGCGCGTCGAGCGCCTCCGGCTCGCGCCCCTTCTCGATCAGGTCCGCGTACAGCTCGCGGAACTTTGCCGCAGCGCCGGCCTCATCCCCCTGGGATGCGAGCACCCGGGCGGCCGCGGCGCGCGCCGCGAGGTCCCCCGGATCGACCGTCCCGAGGAGAAGGACGATGTCGGCGGCACCAGCGGCGTCGCCGCGCGCCCGGCGGCGGGCGGCGACCGCGCCGTAATAGGTCTTGGCGTCCTTGAGGAGCCCGAGCCGGACCGAAATGTCGGCCAGCTGCAACTGTGCGGACTCTTCGTCGGGAACGAGCTTGAGGATCTTCTTGTAGATGGCCGCGGCGCGGGGATAGAAGCCGTCTTCGAAGAAATGCTCGGCGATCCGGGTGTACTGGGCGACCGCCTTGCCCGACTGATTCGCCCGCGCATAGAGGTCGCCGAGCGTGTTCGCCGTGTTCCAGTCGCGGGGCTGGTCTTCGACCACGCGCAGGTACTCGGCAATTGCGTTGTCGAGCCGGCCCTGCCGAAGCAGCTTTTCGGCTTTTTTCAGCGTCTCTTCACGATCGAGGGGCACGGGAGTTCTCCAGGGACCAGAGCGCTGGGCGGCCTACCCGCCCATCCTATCAAAGAGCACTTGGGGCCGGAACGACCGGCGGTGCGCGTCGGAGTAGCCGAACCTGGAGACCGCGTCGAGATGGTCGGCGGTGGCGTAGCCCTTGTGGCGGTCGAAGCCGTAGCGCGGATCGAGGGCATGCAGCTCGACCATCATGCGGTCGCGCGTCACCTTGGCGACGATGGACGCGGCCGCAATGGCAGTACAGCGGGCGTCGCCGTGAATGACGGCCCGCTGCGCCATCGGCAGGCCCGGGACGCGGAAGGCATCGACGAGCACGAAATCCGGCAGGGGAATGAGCTGGAGGATGGCGCGCTGCATGGCCCGCAGCGACGCCTGGTGGATATTGATCGCGTCGATCTCGCCGGTGTCGGCGCCCGCGACCGCCCACGCGACCGCGCCGCGGGTGATTTTCCGGTACAGGTCCACCCGCTCGAGCGCCGTCACCGACTTCGAGTCGCCGATGCGGGGAATATATCGGTCCGGGTCGAGAATGACAGCGGCCGCGATGACCGGGCCGGCCAGGCAACCCCGGCCGACCTCGTCGACGCCGGCGACCAGGTTGAAGCCCAGCCGCCGGACGCTGTTCTCGAGCGTCCTGAACGCGCGTACCTTTACCACGGCCGGGCGTCCGGACTACGCGGTCGGCTTCTTCTGCGTCACGTCCTTCATCCGCGCCGCCTTCCCCTTCAGCTCGCGAAGGAAGTAGAGCTTGGCGCGCCGGACGCGGGCCGTCCGGAGGACGTCGATCTTGTCGATGATCGGCGAATGGAGCGGGAAGATCCGCTCGACACCCTGGCCGAACGACACCTTGCGGACGGTGAACGTCGCCCGCGCGCCGCCACGGTGCATGCCGATGACCATGCCCTCGAAGACCTGGATGCGCTCCTTGTCCCCTTCGCGCACCTTGACGTGCACCTTGACGGTGTCGCCCGGCTTGATTGCCGGACGCGCGACCATGTTGAGGCGCTCGACGCTTTCAACCGCATTCATCTCTGTCACTCCTTCTTGAAGTCCCGATTCGCGTCCGTCACTCGCCCGCTGGCGGTTCCGGCCGCAATTCCCTGAGCAGCGCCGCATCCTCGCCGTCGAGCGCCAGCCCCTCCAGCAAGTCGGGCCGGCGTTCGAGCGTCCGGGCCAGCGCCTGGCGCCGCCGCCAGCGCTCGATCTCCCGATGGTGCCCCGACAGCAGCACCGCCGGCACGTCCAGCCCCTCGTACGACGCCGGCCGCGTGTACTGCGGGTAGTCGAGCAGGCCGCGCGAGAACGAATCGCGGGCCACCGATTCCTCGTCTCCGACCACCCCCGGCACGAGCCGCGCCACCGCGTCGGCGATGACCAGCGCCGGCAGCTCCCCGCCCGACACCACGTAGTCCCCGATCGACATCGTCTCGGTCGCCAGATGCGTCCGGACGCGCTCGTCGACCCCTTCGTAGCGGCCGCAGAGGATGACGAGGTGCCCCGCTCCCGACAGCCGCTGCGCCACGGCCTGCGTCAGCCGGCGCCCATCCGGTGAGGTCAGGATGATCGCATCAGGCTGCCCCCGCTCGGCGCGGATGTGAGCCACCGCCCGGAACAGCGGCTCGGCCTTGAGCACCATCCCCGGCCCCCCGCCAAACGGCACATCGTCGACGACGCGGTGACGGTCGGTCGCATGATCGCGGAGATCGTGCACCTTGACGTCGAGCAGGCCGCGATCGATCGCCCGCCCCACCACTCCCTCGGATAGCGGTCCGGCGATCATCTGCGGAAAGATCGTGACGAAGTCGAACTTCACCGCGCGTTCACGATCGATACACCTCAATCAGTCCGTCCGGCGGATCCACCACGATCCGGCGGCCGGCCATATCGACCTCGGTGCAGATGCCCTCGACGAGCGGCAGCATCACGTCGCCGTCGATCACGAGGTAGCTGCGTTCGAGCGTCCCCTCGACCGCGGTCACCCTGCCGAGAAGACCGCCAGCGGCGTCCCGGACCTCGCAGCCGACCAGGTCATGCCGGTAGTAGGTGCCGGCCGGCAGCGGCTCGAGCGCCTCCTGCCTCACCCAGACCTCGGCGCCGGCCAGTCGCTCGGCTTCGTCAATCGTCTCGATCCCGGCCAGCGCCAGAATCGGCCGTCCCTGGTGAAAGCGGACCGCGTCGATCCGCCGTTCGACGGCGTGGTCCGCACTCCCGATCAGCAGCGGCTGCCCCTGGCGGAACCGGTCGCCGGGAAAATCCGTCTCGGGGTTGACGATCACCTGACCGCGGATGCCGTGCGGCCGCGCCACCCGGCCGACGAGCAGCAGATCGTCCGCGCTCACTGGTCGTCCCGGAACTCCAGCGTTGCCTTGACCCCCTCCAGGTCCGCGGTCGCCGCGACCAGCGTCCGCAGCGCCGCCGCCGTCCGCCCCTGCCGGCCGATCACCCGGCCGAGCTCACCCGGCGCCATGAACAGCTCGACGAGGATCTGCCCGCGCTGCTCGCGTTCGACGACGCGGACCGCGTCGGGGCGGTCCGCCAGCGTCCGGGCGACGACCTCGACCACGTCCCGGCAGCGGCTCACGACGCCGGCTGTTCCGCCGCCGCCGGGGACTCGACCGGCGCGGGCGGCATCCGGGCAACGAGCGTCCGGACCGTATCGGACGGCGTCGCTCCCAGCTTGAGCCAGTGCTCCAGGCGGTCGCGCTTCAGATCGAGCGTCTCCGGCTTGGTGCGCGGGTTGTAATGCCCGAGCACTTCCACGAAGCTGCTGTCGCGCGCCGCGCGCGAGTCAGTCACCACCACCCGGAAAAACGGCCGCTTCTTCGAACCCGTCCGCCGCAAACGAATTGCTAACATCTGCTTCCAGCTCCCCGCTGCCAGCTTCCAGCCCGTCCCAGCCGCCGCCAGCCTCGTGCTGGAGCGCGCTGAACGCCGGAGGCTTGCTCTTACCGACCCATCAGCCCCTTCATCATGCCGAGGCCGCCCTTCTTCTTGCCCGCCATCGCCGCCATGCCGCCCATCTGCTTCAGCATCTTCTTCATCTGCACGAACTGCTTGAGCAGGCGATTGATTTCCTCGACCGACGTCCCGCTGCCCCTGGCGATCCGCTTCCGCCGGCTGCCGCTGATCAGCTGATGGTTGCGCCGCTCGTAGGGCGTCATCGAGTTGATGATCGCTTCGACCCGATCCAGCTGCTTGTCGTCGATCTTCTCCCGGTTCGCGGCCAGCTCCTTGATGTTGCCCATGCCGGGCAGCATCCCGAGAATCTGTTCGAGCGGGCCCATCTTCTTGATCGTCCGCAGCTGGTCGCGAAAGTCCTCGAGCGTGAACTCGTCGAGCCGCAGCTTGCGCTCCAGCTTCTCGGCGTCCTCGGCCGAGACCGCTTCCTCGGCCTTCTCGATGAGCGACAGCACGTCGCCCATCCCGAGCACCCGCGACACGACCCGGTCGGGATGAAACGGCTCGAGATCCTGCAGCCGCTCGCCGCTGCCGACGAACGCGATCGGCACGCCGACAACGCCGACGACCGACAGCGCCGCACCGCCGCGGGCGTCGCCGTCCATCTTCGACAGGACGACGCCGCTGATGCCGATGCGCCGGTTGAACTCGCCGGCGCTCTTGATCGCGTCCTGGCCGGTCATCGCGTCGGCGACGTAAAGCTTGTCGGTCGGCGCCACGGCGGCGCTGATTGCCTGCAGTTCCGCCATCAGCTCGTCGTCGATGTGCAGCCGGCCGGCAGTGTCGACGATCAGCGTGTCGAAGCCGCTGTTGCGCGCCTCGGTCAGCGCGCCGCTCGCGCGCCGCACCGGATCGAGGTCGCCGGCGGGATCGTGTGCGCGGACCCCGGCCTGCTGCGCGACGACGTTCAACTGGGCAATCGCCGCCGGCCGCCGCACGTCGGTCGAGACCAGCAGCGGATGGCGCCCCTGCTTGGTCAGCCAGCGTCCCAGCTTGCCCGCCGTGGTCGTCTTGCCCGAGCCCTGCAGCCCGAGCAGCAGGATGACGCGCGGATGGGCGGCCGATGACGGCAGCCCGCCGGTCGTCTCGCCGAACAGCGCCAGCATCTCGTCGCGAACGATGCGGACGACCTGCTGGGCCGGCGTCAGGCTCTTGAGCACCTCCTGGTCGACGGCACGGTCGCGGACCCGGTCGATGAACGCCTTGACGACCTTGAAGTTGACGTCCGCCTCGAGCAGCGCCATCCGGATCTCGCGAAGCGCGATCTCGACGGTCGCTTCGGTGAGGCGGAGCTCGCCGCGCAGGGAGCGGAAGACTCCCTGGAGACGATCACTGAGGGATTCAAACATCGGCGTCCGGGACTATAAAAGCTTCACGAGCAAACGTTTATCGTAGCTGATGTCGCTCGTGTCTGTCAAACCGAGGTGAGACGATGGCCGAGCTTGTCCTTCTTGGTTTTGAGGTACCGTCGGGTGGTTTCGGAGGCGGGAATTTCGAGCGGGAGCCACTCGGCGACCGAGAGCTGGTAGCCCTCGATACCGACCAGCTTGCGTGGGTTGTTCGACAGCAGCCGCATGCTGCGCACTCCCAGATCCTTGAGAATCTGGACGCCAATCCCGTAGTCGCGCTGGTCGGCCTTGAAGCCGAGCCGCTCGTTGGCTTCCACGGTATCGAGCCCCTGGTCCTGGAGCTCGTAGGCGCGGATCTTGTTGGCGATCCCGATCCCGCGCCCCTCCTGGTTCAGATAGAGCAGCACGCCACGCCCTTCCTCGGCGATCCGCGCCAGCGCGGCGTCGAGCTGCGGGCCGCAGTCGCACCGCGCCGAGTGGAAGACGTCGCCGGTCAGGCAGCGCGAGTGCACCCGGACGAGGACGTTTTCGCCGTCGCCGATCTCCCCCCTGACCAGCGCGACATGGGTCTCGCGGTCGATCGCACTTTCAAAAGCGATGACGTGGAAGTCGCCGTTGACGGTCGGCAGGTCGGCGGCCGCGACCCGGTGCACCAGCGCCTCGGTCCGCATCCGGTACTGAATCAGATCCGCGACCGTGACCATCAGCAGCTTGTGCTTCCTGGCAAACACCGTCAGCTGCGGCACGCGCGCCATGGTGCCGTCGTCGTTCATGATTTCGCAGATGACCCCGGCCGGGTAGAGCCCGGCGATGCGCGCGAGGTCGACCGCCGCCTCGGTCTGCCCGGCGCGGACCAGGACGCCGCCATTGCGCGCCTTGAGCGGGAACATGTGGCCCGGCCGCGCCAGGTCGGACGGCTGCGTGCGCGGATCAATCGCCGCCAGCACGGTGGCGGCGCGGTCGCCGGCCGAGATGCCCGTGCTCGTGACCCCTTTCGCCTCGATCGGCACACAGAACGCGGTGTCGAAGCGGGCGGTGTTCTGGGCCACCATCTGCGGCAGGTCCAGCTCGGCGAGCCGATCCTCGGTCATCGGCATGCAGATCAGCCCGCGGCCGTGCTTGGCCATGAAGTTGATCGCCTCCGGCGTGATCTTGTCGGCGGCAATCGTCAGGTCGCCTTCGTTCTCGCGATCCTCGTCGTCGACGACGATGATCATCCGCCCGTCGCGGATGGCGGCAATCGCCTCCTCGATCGGCGCGAACGGTGATTTCGGCGAGCGGCGCGATTTCTTGGCCATGATGCGGTGCTGATGATTCAGTGGGTCACGCCGGGCCTGACCGTCACGCCCGCCAGTTCGGCGACGCGCACGACGTACTTGCCCAGGATGTCGGCTTCGATGTTCACGGCATCCCCCGGCCGCGCGCGGCCGAGCGTCGTATGCGTCCAGGTGTACGGGATGATCTGCAGATCGATCTGGTGATCCCGGACAGCGGCGACCGTCAGGCTGATGCCATCGATCGTAATCGAACCTTTGCGGACGATGTAGGGCGCGAGCAGCGCCGGGAACGCCACCGTCACCCAGTAGGAATCGCCGGCCGGGCGGATCGCCTCGATTGATCCAATCGCGTCGACATGGCCCTGAACGAAGTGGCCGCCGAGGCGCGCGTCGGCGCGCAGCGGCCGCTCCAGATTGACGTGCGCGCCGCGCGTCAGGCCGCCGAGAGCGCTGACCCGGGCGGTCTCCGGCGAGATGTCCGCGAACAGGCCGGTGCCATCGACCGACACGACGGTCAGACACACGCCGTTGACCGCCAGGCTGTCGCCGGGCGAGAGTTCCGGCGCCAGCGCGGTCGCGACCCGCAGCCGGAACCCGTCCGGCGTCGGCTCGATCTCGGCGACCTCGCCGATCGCTTCAATCAATCCGGTGAACATAGCCTTCGACCAGCCAATCCTCGCCAACCGCCCGTGGAACCGCCGGCGTCCATCCGCGACCCGCCTCGACCGCGGGCAGCCACTCCAGCCCCTGCGCCCCGACGGCATGCGGCGTCCTGAATATCTGGACGCGATCCACCAGCCCGGCGTCCCAGAACGCGCCGTGCAGGGTGGGCCCTCCCTCGACGATCAATGACGAGACACCCCGGGCCGCCAGCAGCGTCAGGGCGCCCGGCAGGCTGATCCCCGCGGAAGCGACCCTGCCGGCAGCCGCCGCGTCGTCCACGCCAGCCCGGGACGGCAACGCGACGATCTCCGCCCCGGCGGCGGCAAGCGCCGCGACCCGGTCGGGCAGGGAACGAGCGGCGGCGGCCGTCGTAACGATTATGACCGGCCCCGACGGGAGGGTCGAGAATAGTTTGGCGTGCGGCGGGGTCCTGAGCCGGGCATCGAACACGACCCGCGTCAGGGGGCGATAACGGTAGGCCCCCCGCGCTGTCAGCAGCGGATCGTCCGCCAGCACCGTCCCGGATCCAATCGCCAGCGCGTCCACTTCCGCCCGCTCTCGATGGATCAGGCGATTGGCGGACGGCCCGGTGAGGGGGGTCCGTACGCCCGGCGCCGCGCTGACCCGTCCGTCACGGCTGAGCGCCACCTTCATCGTTACGAACGGCCGGCCATGCCGCATGACGCTGAAAAACGCCCGGTTGAGGGCTTCCGCCTCGGCCGCCCGCACGCCGATCGCGACCTCGACGCCGCGCTCCCGCAGCAGCGCGAGTCCCCGCCCGCTGACGCGCGGGTTCGGGTCCTCGACGGCCGCGACGACCCGCGCCACGCCGGCGTCGGCCACGAGCGGCGCGCACGGCCCGGTCCGGCCGACGTGCGAGCACGGCTCGAGCGTGCAGTACAGCGTCGCGCCGCGGGCCCGCTCCCCCGCCGCCCGCAGCGCATGCCCCTCGGCGTGGGGGCCGCCCGCGAGCTCGTGGCAGCCGGCGCCGACGACGACACCAGCGGGATCGACGACGACCGCGCCGACCATCGGGTTCGGACTGGTCCGGCCGCGGCCGCGCTCGGCGACCGCCAGCGCCCGATCCATGTAGAACTCGTCTGCGTGCACGCTCACGCTCCGCGTCGCGCCCGCCTCCGGCCCGTCACCACGCCTGCTCGAAGAGCGCATCGACGTACTCGTCGGGGGAGAACGGCACCAGGTCATCGATGCCCTCGCCGACGCCGACGTAGCGAATCGGCAGCTTGAGGTCGTGAGCGATCGCGACCGCGACCCCACCCTTGGCGGTGCCGTCGAGCTTTGTCAGGACGATGCCGTTGACGCCGGCGACCGCCATGAACTCGCGCGCCTGGGCGAGGCCGTTCTGGCCGACGGTGGCGTCGAGGACGAGCAGCACCTCGTGCGGCGCCCCCTCGATCTCGCGCGCCGCGATGCGGCGGATCTTTTCGAGCTCGCTCATCAGGTTGACCCGGGTGTGCAGCCGGCCGGCGGTGTCGACGATCAGGACGTCGCGATGGCGCGCCTTGGCGGCGGTGATCGCGTCGAACACGACGGCGGCGGGGTCGGCGCCGCCGCGGGCGCGGATGATGTCGACGTCCGCCCGCGTCGCCCAGATCTCGAGCTGCTCGACGGCGGCGGCACGGAAGGTGTCGGCGGCGCAGATCAGCGGCGCCTGGCCCGACGCCTTGATCAGGCGGGCCAGCTTCCCGACCGTCGTCGTCTTGCCCGTGCCGTTGACGCCGACGATCATCATGACGTGCGGGCGGACGCCGGCCGCCACCGGCGGGTTGGCGGCGCGCAGAATCGTCCGGATCTCTTCCTTGACGAGCGTCCGCAGCGAGTCGGCGCGTCCGCGCCGCGCCCGCACCGCCTGGACGATGCGCTCGGTGGCCGCGACCCCGACATCGGCCGAGATCAGCGCCTCCTCGAGCGCCTCCTCGGTCTCGACGTCGATCGCCTGCCGCCGGCGCGCCGGATCGTCGCCGCGCTGGACGACGTCGTCCAGGCGTTCGGCGAGCTGCTGCGTCGTGCGGGTGAGCGACTGCTTGATCCTGTCGAAAAACCCCATGTGTCTCCCGGCTACTCCTCGACCTCGGCCCGCTGCGGCCGTCCCATGAGGGCTTCGACCGCCGCGCGCGGCGCCGTCCGTCCCGCCAGCACCGCGTCCATCTGTGCGGCAATCGGCAGCTCGACGCCGTGCCGCGCGCCGAGCGCGAGCGCCGCGCCGGTCGTGCGCACGCCCTCGGCGACCATCTGCAGCTCGCTTAGTATTTCGCCGAGCGGCCGGCCGCGCGCCAGCTCCACCCCGACATGGCGGTTCCGGCTGAGGCCGCCGGTGCAGGTCAGGACCAGATCGCCAAGTCCGCTCAGCCCGGCGAGCGTGTCGCGCCGGCCCCCCTCGGCGCAGGCGAGCCGCGAAATCTCCGCCAGCCCGCGGGTGATGAGCGCCGCCATCGCATTGTGGCCGAGGCCGAGCCCCTCGACCGCGCCGGCGGCGATCGCAATCACGTTCTTGAGCGCGCCGCCGATTTCGACGCCCGGCACGTCGTCGCTGACGTAAAGCCGCAGGCCGGGCCCGCGGAACTGCGCCTGGACGCGGCCGGCGGCCACGGCATCCCGCGACGCCGCCAGCACCGCCGTCGGCAGGCCGCGAGCGACCTCGGCGGCAAAGCTCGGTCCGGAGAGGACCACGACCGGCCATCGTCCGGAGGTTTCCTGGTCCGTCACTTCGGACATCCGCAGCAGCGAGCCCTCTTCGAGGCCCTTGACCGCACTGACGAGAACCGCCGTGCCATCGAGCAGCGATGCCGCGGCGCGGACGACCTCGCGGAGCGCGTGCGACGGCACTGCGATGACGACGAACGCCGCGCCCGCCACGGCTCGTGACAACTCGGACTCGACGACGACCTCCGGCGGCAGCGCGGCACCGCCGAGATACGACGGATTGACGCGCGCCGTCACCAGCCGGTCGACGAGCGCCGGGCTGCGTCCCCACAGGCGAACCGGGCGTCCGGCATGCGCGAGATGGATGGCGAGCGCGGTGCCCCAGCTCCCCGCGCCCAGCACGGCAACGGCGCTCACGCGCCCGCCTGCATCGTGGACCCGGCCGCGGATCGGACGGCGGGGCGGACGGGGGTGGAAAACTCAGGCTTCATGCGGTCACGTCTCAATGGTACCGCAGGCGGGCGGCGGGCTCACGCGTCGGGTGGTGGCTGGAGTGTGCGGCGGACCATGTCGAGCGCCGCCTGCGAGGCCTGGAATTTCACCTGCGGACGGCCGCCGAAGAAGGAGAACAGCCGGACGCGGGCTGGAAAGTCCCGGCCGGTCAGGGCAATCGCCACCGTACCGACAGGTTTAGCCGCCGAGCCGCCTCCGGGACCGGCAATCCCGGTCACGCCGAGCGCCAGGCTCGCACCCGTCCGCGCACGAATCCCGTCGGCCAGCGCGACGGCGACGACCTCGCTCACCGCGCCGTGCGTGGCGATCGCCTCCGCCGCGACGCCCGCCAGCGTCGTCTTCAGGTCGTTGCTGTAGACCACCGCGCCGCCCAGCACATAAGCCGAGCTCCCGGGCACGTCGGTGAGGCGCGACAGGATCAGGCCGCCGGTGCACGACTCCGCCGCCGAAATAGTGAAGCCGCGCCCGGCCAGCAGGCCGCCGACGACCTCCTCCATCGACCGTCCGTCGACGCTGAACACATCCGCGCCGAGCGCGCCGGCCAGCTCGTCGCGCGCCGCGCGCACGCGCCGCGCCCCGGCGGCGGCATCACGCGCCCGATGCGTGAGATGGAGCTCGACCTGTCCCGGCATCGCGAGGATCGTCGTTTCGATCGGCGCGGGCTCGGTCAGCCAGCGCGAATAGAGCGGCTGCGCAATTTCCTCGACGTGCGACTCGCCGCGGCCGGCGACGAACAGCACTTCTTTGAACAGCCGCTCCTCGCCTGCATACGCGAGCAGCCGGCCCTCACAGAGCCCGTCGACCATCGGCTGCAGCTCGCGCGGCGGCCCTGGCAGCAGCACGATCACCTTGCCGTCGCGCTCGATGAACAGCCCCGGCGCGGTGCCGTTCGGGTTGTCGAGCGAGTCGGCCCCGGCCGGCACCATCGCCTGGCGGCGGTTGACGGCCGGCATCCGGAGGCCGCGGCGCGCGAACCGCTCCTCGATCCGGGCCACGATCGCCGGGTCCTCCGCCATCTCCAGGCCGAGCGCCGCCGCGACGACTTCACGGGTCAGGTCGTCGTCGGTCGGTCCGAGGCCGCCGGTCAACAGAATGAGATCCGCATGGCCCAGGGCGGCCGTGAAGATCGCCGCGAGCCGCGTCCGATCGTCGCCGACGACGTGCTTGGCGCGGAGCTCGATGCCGAGCGCGGCCAGCCGGCCGGCGAGGAACAGCGAATTGGTATCGAGCCGGGTGGTGCCCAGCAGCTCGCTGCCGACCGCGACAATCTCCGCCGATGCCAGCACGGCGCGGCGGCCGGTCATTGGATCCATGCCGGCACCAGCCAGATCAGCAGCCGCAGGCAGACGTTGGCATAGACCGCCGCCATCGCATCGTCAGCCATCACGCCGAGTCCGCCGTGCAGGCGCTCGAAGCGGCCGGCCGGGTAGGGTTTGATGACATCGAAGATGCGGAAGAGCACGAAGCCGGCGAGCGCGCCGGACCAGCCGACCGGAACGAAGGCCAGCGTGATCAGCATGCCGACGACTTCGTCGATGACGATCGGGCCGGGATCGATGCCGCCGAAATACCGCTCGGCGGTGGTGCCGGCCCACACGCCGACCGCGAAGAAAAGCGCGATCACCGCGGCCTCGAGCGTCGCCGAGTGGCCGAGGCGGACGACCGCGTAGACGGCGAGGCCGGCGGCGGAGCCGACCGTGCCGGGGGCAATCGGGAAGTAGCCGCAGTAACCGAACGTGGCGAGGAAGACGGCGAGCCGGGTCACGCTTTGACGACGCGCGTGTCGGCGAGACGGTCGTGCAGCGCACGCCGATCCGCGTGGATGATCGCCGGGATCAGTCCCAGCCCCGCTGGCAGGACCGAGACGAGGTAGGCGGCGGTCCGCATCGCGGAATCGCCGAGCGAGACCCGGGCGGCGTCGTGCATCGGCACGACGCGGATGCCGGCCGCCATCTTGCCCAGCGTCTGACCGCCGGCCGCCGTCAGCAGGATGAAGTAGCCGCCGACGAGCAGCGACAGGAAACCGCCGAGCGGCGGCAGCGGCAGCGCCGGCAGGTCGGCGAACTGGAGGCCGCAGACCTGCAGCGTGATGTAGAGCACGGCGCCGCACAGCCCGCCGATGATGACCGCGTCGGCCACTCCGGCGAACAGGCGTGCGGCCAGTCCCGCGGTCGTGTCCGACACTTCCGCCTCGGCGGCGGGCGGGTCGGGCAGCCGCGAGTTCGCGTGCGCGGCGGGGCGACGATCCGCTGCCGGCGTCGGTGCGAAACGGCGCGCCGGCGCACTCTCTGACTCGAGGGCGTCGAGGTCGAAACCGGGGTCGTCGGCCGCCGTCGTCTTCCCGCGCGGGACGGCGGGACTCGAGCGGCGGACCGCAAGCGGCTGGCGCGGCACCGCCGGCGGCGTGACCAGCGGGCGGTCGTCCTCAGCGCGGCCATCCTGAAACAGCGGCAGGTCGAACGCGCCTGACGCCGGGGCCGCGCCGGGCCGCGGCGTCGCCGGCCCCCCCGGGCCGTCGGCTTCGCTCATCGGAAAGTCCGCGAGCGGACCGAGCGCATCATCGTCCCTGACGATTGGCAGATCCACCGGCGAGGCGTCCACGGTCAGCGCGAACTCGTAGCCGCAGTTGCGACACCGATCGGTGTTGTCGAAGCTGATGTAGCGGCACTTCGGGCATCTCATCGGCGGCCGCGGCGGGAGGCGTCCGAGCTGGTGGCGCGGGCGGCTGCGAGGAGCGCGGCCTGGATCTCGGCCCGGAGCCGATCGGCCTCGGTCCCCTGCTGATCGCCGGGACGAATCGCATCGAGCGCTGCCAGCGCTTCGAGCAGGTGACCGCGATCCTTGTGTGCGTAGGCGCGCGCCAGCCAGAGCTCAGCCGCGGAAGGCACCGGCAGCGGGGATTCGCCAGCGGCAGGAATCGAGGCCGGCGGCGGCGCCATCCGCGACGGCCAGCCGCCCGGCAGCACCCAGAGCGCCCCGAGCAGCGCAACGGCGGTGGCGCCAACGGCCACGCCGGCCAGCGTCCAGTGGAGACGCCGCCGGACCGGCGGCACGCTGTGAAAACCGGCTGCGCCCGGCAGCCGTCCGGCGGTTTCGGCGTGGTACTGGCGGGGCACCGCCGCCTCGGCCAGGCGGTCGAGGCGGGCGAGCAGCGCCAGGGCTTCCTCGCTGCCGGCGCCGTGCTCGACGGCGGACTGGAGGAACCCTCGCGCCGCGTCAGGCTCGCCGCGGTCGAACGCTGCCGCGCCGGCGTGGACGAGCTCCTCCCCCTGGCGCTGACGCTCCGAGACGGCGCCGCGGCCGCGCTCGATGTAGGCGCGGGCGCGGGCGTGCCCGCGATCGAGGAACAGCACCCGCGTCCAGACGTTGATGGCGAGCTCGTAGCGCCCGGAGAAATAATGATCCAGCCCGGCCACCAGCAGCGCCTCGACGCGGGCATCGCGCTCGCGCTCCGACACCTGGGCGGGTGCAGCGGCGGATTCGGTTCGGAGCGGGTCGGTCATCACGTCACAGGAAGCCTGCCGCGATGGAGCGCTCGCCGGCAGTGCGGAGATTATCGGCTGAACCGCCCTCGCATACAAGCGTCCGCCGCCGCCCGCGGCCGGCAGATGTGCTATCAGTTGTCGGCGGTGCCACTAATAGAATCGATCCCCAACGTCAGTGAGGGGCGGCGGCCCGGGACGATCGCGCGCCTGGCGGCGGCGATTCGCGCCACAGAAGGGGTTCGTCTGCTCGACCATTCCGCCGACCCGTCGCACAACCGGGCGGTTTTCACGCTCGCGGGGCCGGGCCCGGCGGTCGCCAGCGCCGTGCTGGCGCTGTTTGCAGAGGCGCTGGCCGCGATCGACCTGCGCACGCACGACGGTCAGCATCCACGCGTCGGCGCGGTCGATGTCGTCCCGTTCGTACCGCTCGACGGCGCGACGATGGTGGAGTGCATCGCGCTCGCCCGTTCGGTGGGCGCCGAGGTCGCGCGCCAGTTCGGTGTGCCGGTGTTTCTGTATGAGGCCGCGGCTTCCGCTCCTCGCCGGCGCCGCCTCGAGCACATCCGGCGGGGCGGGCTCGACGGCCTGCGGGCGAGGATGACGGAGGCGGCGTGGGCGCCCGATTTCGGACCGCCCGCGCCTCATCCCTCAGCGGGCGTCGCCGTGATTGGCGCGCGCCAGCCGCTGATCGCCTGGAACATCAATCTGGACAGCGATCGGCTCGACATCGCGAAGGCGATCGCGGCGCGGGTCCGGGAGAGTGGCGGCGGACTGCCGTGCGTCAAGGCGGCGGGCTTCAGGCTGGCGCATCGCGGCCTCGTCCAGGTGTCGATGAATCTGACCGATTACCAGGTCACCTCGATGGCGGTCGCCTACGAAGCGGTGCGACGGGAGGCGGAGCGCCACGGCGTCGCGATCCTCGAGAGCGAGATCATCGGCCTCGTGCCGAGAGCGGCGGTCGCGGATGCGGCGGCGCTGCGGCTCACCGGCTTTGGGCCGGCGCAGATTCTCGAAGACCGGCTCGCCGGTCCGGATGAGGCGTCCGCCGATGGAGCTGCCGGCTAGCCGACCTCGTCTTCCACTTCGGCTCCCTCGGCGCGGCGCGCCGGGACCAGACCGAAGGCGCGCATCTTGCGGTACAGATTGCTGCGCTCGACGCCGAGGACATCGGCGGTGCGCGACATGTTGCCCTGCTGGGCGCCCAGCGCGCGGAGGATGTAGTCCCGCTCGAAGCGGTCGCGCGCCTCGTGCAGCGACAGCGCCGGCGATCCCGGCGGATCCGCCACCGCCACCGCCGACGGGTCCAGGAAGACCAGGTCCGACAGCGTGATCGTGTCGCCGGGCACCATGATCATCAGCCGCTCGACGACATTGCGCAGCTCGCGGACGTTGCCCGGCCAGCGGTAGGCGCGCAGACCGGCGGCGGCGCCGGCGTCGAGCTGCTTGGGCCGCCGGCCATATTCGCGGGCGAGCTCGGCCATGAAATGCGCGGCGAGCAGCGGGATGTCGCTGTCGCGCTCGCGCAGCGGCGGCACGAAGATCGGAATGACGTTCAGCCGGAAGTAGAGGTCCTCGCGGAACCGGCCGGCGCGAATCTCGGTCGGCAGATCCTTGTTGGTCGCGGCCAGGATGCGGACGTCGACCTTGACGGTGCCGGACCCGCCGACCGGCTCGACGACCTGCTCCTGCAGGGCGCGCAGGACCTTCGCCTGGGTCATCAGGCTCATGTCGCCGATCTCGTCGAGGAACAGCGTGCCGCCGTCGGAGGCCTCGAACTTGCCGCGGCGATCGGCGACGGCGCCGGTGAAGGCGCCCTTCATGTGACCGAACAGCTCGCTCTCGATCAGCTCTTCGGGAATGGCGGCGCAGTTGACCTCGACGAACGGCCCGCCGCGGCGGAGGCTGAACTGGTGGATGCTGCGCGCGACGAGCTCCTTGCCGGTGCCGTTCTCGCCGAAGATCAGGACCCGCCCGTTGGTCGGCGCCGCCATCGCGACCTGCTCGCGCAGCCGCGCCATGGCGTGGCTCTCGCCAACCATCGTCAGGCGCCGGTCAACGGTCTCGCGGAGGACGCGATTCTCGGCCTCGAGCCGCCGCTGGCGGACGGCGTTGCCGACGACCAGCACGGTCTTGTCGAGCGAGAGCGGCTTCTCGACGAAGTCGAACGCGCCCATCTTGATCGCCCGGACCGCCGACTCGATGTTGCCGTGGCCCGAGATCATCACCACCGGCGCGTCGACCCGGCGCTCGCGGAGCCGCGCCAGCGTCGCCAGCCCGTCCATGCCCGGCAGCCAGATGTCGAGGATGATGGCGTCGAACGCCGCCCGCGTCACCCGCTCGAGGCAGGCCTCGCCGCTGTCGACGGCGTCAACTGCATAGCCCTCGTCGCGCAGCACGCCCCCGAGGGCGCTGCGCACGCCGGCCTCGTCATCGACAATCAGCACGGTGGGTTTCATGAATCAGCTTCCCGCTTCCTGCTGCCTGCTCCCCGCTCGGGTCTGAATCCGACGTTCTGGTTGCGCGTCACCCGGCCACGCGTCCGGATCCCCCCCCGGCGCGACGCGCCGAGCCGCAACCCGGGAGCGGCCTGCGGGAAGCAGTGAGCGGGAAGCAGGAAGCGGGCAACGGGGAGCGGCAGTGTCAGCACGGCAGCTCGATCGCGAACATCGTCCCGGAGGGGGCGTTGTCGGAGGCCTCGATGCTGCCGCCGTGCTCGGCGATGATGCGCCGGACGATCGCCAGGCCGAGGCCGCTGCCGCGCTGCTTGGTGGAATAGTACGGCATGAACAGCTTGTCCCGGTCGGCGGCCGGCAGGCCGGGGCCGTTGTCGGCGACGGTCACGCGGACGACCCCGTTGGCGGCGTCGCGCCGGGTCTCGACGACGATCGTCGGCGGTGCGCCGCCCGGCTGCGGCCCGGCGGTGCTGCCGCCGAGCGCCTCGACGGCATTGTCGACGAGGTTGATCATGACGCGGCGGATTTGTTCGGGATCGACCCGGACCGGCGGCAGCGCCTCGGCGAAGCGCCGTTCGATGCGGATCTCGCGGAACAGGCCGTTGTACAACTGCAGCGTCTCGTCGAGCACGGCATGGAGGTCCGACGGCACCGCGCGCGGCGCCGGCATCCGCGCGAACTGCGCGAATTCGTCGACCAGCGCCTTGAGCGACTCCACTTCGCTGACGATCGTGGCGGTGCACTCGTCGACCAGCGCGCGCGACGCGGCCGGCGCGCCGGCAAAGTGCCGCCGCATCCGTTCCGCCGACAGCTGGATCGGCGTCAGCGGATTCTTGATCTCGTGTGCGAGGCGGCGGGCGACGTCACGCCACGCGGCGACGCGCTGCGTCCGGATGAGCGGCGTCACGTCGTCGAAGACCAGCACCGCGCCAGCGGCGTCCCCTTCCTCCCCCTGCAGCGGCGTCGCGGCGGCGGCGAGGTGGAGCTCTCGGCCGTCGCGGACGACGGCGACTTCCTGAGCGGCGGTGCCGGCCGGCGAGCGGCGGACGCGCTGCAGCAGGGTGTCGAGCGGGCGGAGGTCCTCGCGGCTGAAGGCCTCCGCCGAGGCGGTGCCGATCACCGAGCGATCCAGCGCCAGCAGCCGCAGCGCGGCGGTATTGACGGTCTCGACGCGCGCATCCGCCGTCACCGAGACGACGCCGGTGGCGATGCGTTCGAGCACCGTCTCGATATAGCGCCGCCGCTCGTCGAGCTGCAGGTTCTTGCGCTCCAGGTCGACGCGCGATCGCTCGAGCTTGCGCTGGCTCGCCGCCAGTTCGCCGGCCATCGTATTGAACGCTTCGACCAGTGAGCCGAACTCGTCGCGGGTCTCCGGTTCGATCCGGTGATCCAGCCGGCCGGCGCCGATTTCCCGCGCCCCGGCGGCGAGCCGCTGGACCGGCCGGGTGATGCGCTTGGCGAGATAGAGGCCGGTCCAGGTGGCGCTGACCAGGATCATCAGCGTCATCATCAGGAACAGCGACAGGTAGACCCCTTCGAGCGGACGGCGGACGACGCGCAGCTGGTTGTAGTTCTCGTAGGCCTCGGTGATCCGCCGGGCGTGCAGCGCCAGATCGCCGCGGAGGTGATCGCTCGCGATGACGACGCCGACCGCCTGGCCGGTGGCATCGCGTACCAGGGCGCCGGCGCGCACCAGCTCGCTGCCGGCCTCGAGCGGCTCGACCGACTGCGTGTCGGGGCTGCCCGCGGCGACCTTCGCCGCCAGCCGATCGGCCTGCGCGCGGAGATGGCCGTGCGGCAGCGACGGAGATTCGACGGCGACCAGCGGCGCCGGCGGCGCGCCGGGCGTCAGCCGGTAGACCTCGACCAGGCCAACCCGGCCGCCGGTCACCTCGGGCGCGATCGCCCGGCGCACCGCTTCGACGTCCCCGGCCTGGAGCGCGCCGGCCGGCATCGCCTGGGCCATCCGCGTCGCGTGGGCGCCGACGATCGCCTCGTGCTCGCCGTAATAGTCGCCGCCGATTTCCACCGCCGAGCGCAGCACCTCGTCGACCGGCTGGCTGAACCACAGCTGCGTGCTGCTGCGAATCAGCTCGCCGCCGACCAGCAGCACGAGCACCGAGGGAATGATCGTCAGGCCGAGCAGCGCCATCACCAGCTTGGCGCGGAAATGCGAGAACGGCAGGCCGCGGCGGCGCTCGACGAACAGCTTGACGACGTTGCGGGCGAGGAAGAAGACCAGCGCCAGCACCATCGACAAGTCGGCCGCCGACAGCGCGTAGAGCACGACTTCGCTGAGGAAGTCGGGATTCAGCCCCGGGGAGTGGTCGGCAAACCAGACCATGCCGGCGAGCGCGGCGAACAGCAGGACGATGCCGAGCAGGATGAGGCGGGGGTTGTCGCGGAACGGGCGTCGCTCCGGCGGCGGCGCCGGGCGCGGCGGCCGGGCCGGAAGACGGGGGCGGCTGTCGTCGCGGGCGCTCGGCATCGCGGCCTCGGTCAGCCTTTCGACTTCTGGAGCTCGTCGACTTCGCGCTTGAACTGGCCGACGTCGCGGAACTGCCGGTAGACCGACGCGAACCGGACGTAGGCGATCTGATCGAGCTGCTTGAGCTCCTGCATCAGCCGGGCGCCAATCTCCTCGGTCGTCATTTCGCGCTCGTGGCGCTCCTGGAGCTCCGACTCGATCCGATCGGCGATCGCCTCGAGCTGCTGGATGCTGACCGGGCGCTTCTCGCAGGCGGTCAGCAGGCCGGCAATCATCTTCTGGCGCTGGAACGACTCGCGGTTGCCGTCCTTCTTGACAACGCGGTACTCGATGTCCTCGATGCGCTCCCGGCTGGTGAAGCGCTTGCCGCATTGAAGGCACTGGCGGCGGCGGCGGCTGACGTCCCCATCCTTGCTCTCGCGGGAGTCGACGACCTTGTCTCCCATGTTGCCGCAGTACGGGCACTTCATGGCGCGCTGTTCTCCATAGGGGGCGCGGGCGTCAGCCGGTCGCCGGCCGCGGCCTCGCCGGCCTGATCGGCGGCGGCGGCCGCCATCCGGCGCGCGCCGGACAGCGTCAGCCCCTCCCGCGTCATCAGGACGACGCCGAGCAGCGTCACCGGCACGAATGAAATGGCGTGCAGGACGATCGCCGCCCCGGCGGCGCGGTCCGCGGCGGCCGCGAAAAACGCCGTCACGGCGAACTGATAGGCGAGGTGGAAGCCGCCGATCGCGCCGGGGGTCGGCGCCGCGACGCCGACCACCAGAATCGTCATCACGAGGAACGAAGCGGGATAGGGAAACGTAATGTGAAAGGCAAGCGACGTCAGCCAGATGCCGGCGGCAATCGACATCCACATCGGAAACGACAGCACAAGTGCGGCGATCAGCCGCCGCGGCACGCGCATCACGACCAGCCCGCGCGCGAAGGTTTCGACGAGCGTCGCGACCAGGCGCGCCAGCCGCGCCGGCAGCACGCGTTCGACCCGCAGCGCCGCCCGGCCGAGCCGCTCCGGATGGCCGGCGAGCGCGAACAGCACGCCGAGCCCGCCGAGCGCCGCGACCGCCGCCAGCCCGCCGCCGAGCTTGACGCGCGCCAGCTGGCCGGGGTCGCCGGAGATCACGCCCGGCGCCGCGGTGAAGACGAACGCCGAGAACAGCAGCAGGACGGTCGCCAGGTCGAGCAGGCGTTCGAGCACAATGGTGGCGAAGACGGAGGCGGGGTTCAGATGTTCACGGCGGGCCAGCAGGTAGGGGCGCAGCACCTCCCCGGCGCGGGCGGGCAGCAGGGCGCTGGCGGCAAAGCCGATGACGGTGGTCGTGAAGGCGTTGGCGAAGCGGGTCGGCCCGATCGGCGCGAGCAGTGACTGCCAGCGCCAGGCGCGCATCGCGTAGGTCAGGCCGGTGACGACCAGCGCCAGCAGCAGCAGACCGCCGTCGGCGCGCCGCGTTTCGGCCCAGACTCCCGCAAAATCGGTGTGCCGGAACGCAAAGGCAAGCAGGCCGATGGTGAGCAGCAGAATCAGGACGGTTCGCGCTGTTGGCCGCATCGGTGGTGCCGTCGGGATTAGAATCCGGGGGGTGCTCGGCAGGCCCTGTCCAGCCTCGGCCGGACGTTCCCGGCGAACTCTACTACAACGTCGGCTCCAATTCTATGGGTAAACGTGAGTTATTGCTCGTCGTAGGGTTCCTGCTGGCGGGCGCGATCGTCTACCAGGCCACGGCGCCGCCGCCCGCGCCGGGCGAGCGGAGCTTCTCGTGGAATCAGGTCGTCGAGCATTTCCGGCAGGGGTTCCGCGCCAACCGGGCATCGGCTGAGCTCCTCAACCGCAGCCGGCACGACGTCGCCCCCGCGGCGGTCGAGCTCAAAATCGCCGGCCGGAGCGGCGCGGTGACGATCGTCGGTCAGGACCGCCCCGATATCGAGGCCGAGCTGCTGGTCCGCTCGAACGGCGAAGACGAGGACGCCGCGCGCCGGCTGGCAGGCGAGACGCATCTCGAGATCGAGACCGCCGGCACCCGGCTTTCCGCCCGCATCGTCTATCCGGAGGCCGGCACGCAGCGAGCGCTCCGCCTCACGCTGAAGGTCCCGGCGCGGCTGCACATTATTGTTGACGACGGCGGCAATGCGCTGTCGGTCACCGGCGTGGCAGCGGTCGACCTGTCGGCGGGGCGCGGCGAGGTCAAGCTGCGCGACATCGCCGGCGCCGTCAGCGGCGTCCATCGCGGCGGGGAAATCACAGTCGTCGACAGCGGCTCGCTGCGGCTGGAGAGCGCCGGCAGCGACCTCCGCCTCCAGCGCATCGCCGGAGATGTGTCGGTCAGGCTGCGCGGCGGCGAGCTGCGTGCCAGCACGCTCGGCGGCGCGATCGCGATCGACGCCCAGGGCGGCGAGGTCTCGATCGACCAGATCCAGAAGGCGCGCGGCCCACTGCAGGTGACCGCCACCGGCGGCTCGGTTGCGGTCGCGGACCTGCAAGTCGAGGCGCATCTCGACGTGCGCGACAGTGACGTCCGGATCGACGCCGCGAAGGCCGCGCCGCTGACCATCACCAGCCAGGGCCACGGCGCCATCGAGGTGACCCCGGCGGCCGGCGGATACGAGCTCGACGCCTCGACCGCGGGCGGCGAGCTGACGCTGCCGGACGACACGCTGACCCCGACCATGGATGGTCAGGCCCATCACGCCGCCGGCCCGGTCCGCGGCGGCGGGCCGCTCCTCCGCATCCGCACCCGCCAGGCCGACATCGTCATCCGCGGCCGCTGACGCGGTGCGGCGATTTGACTCGCCCGAAGTCCGCCGGTAAGCTTCCACGTTCCCGCGAGGTCACAGTGCCCCTTCCCCTACTCGATACGTCGCTCAACGGTCTCGTCCTCAATCGCCGCGGCAAGGTCCGCGACGTCTATGAGGTGCCCCTGGCATCCGGCGCGCCCGGGCTGCTCATCGTGGCGACCGATCGCATCTCTGCCTTCGACTACGTCCTCGGCTCCGGCATTCCGGACAAGGGCAAGGTCCTGACGCAGCTGTCCGCTTTCTGGTTCGAGCGGATCGGCGATCTGGTCCCGCATCACCTGATCTCGATCGACGTCGACGACTTCCCCGCCGTGGCGGAGCCGCACCGCGAGGTGCTGCGCGGCCGGACGATGCTGGCGCGGCGGACCGAGCCGGTGCCGATCGAATGCGTGGCGCGGGGCTACCTGTCAGGCTCCGGGTGGAAGGAATACCAGCAGAGCGGCAGCGTCTGCGGCGTCAAGCTGCCGGCGGGACTGCGCGAGTCGGACCGGCTGCCGGAACCGATCTTCACGCCGGCGACCAAGGCCGACACCGGCCATGACGTCAACGTCAGCGAGGAGGAGGCGGGGCGGCTGGTCGGACACGACCTGATCGCGCGGCTCAAGGCGCTGACGCTGGAGATCTACCGGCGCGGCACCGAGCACGCCGAGTCCAAGGGCATCATCATCGCCGACACCAAGTTCGAATTCGGCTTGGCGGACCGGGAAGTCGTTCTCATCGACGAGGTGCTGACGCCGGACTCCTCGCGCTTCTGGCCGCGCGATGCATACGAGCCCGGCCACGGCCAGCCGAGCTTCGACAAGCAGTTCGTCCGCGACTATCTCGAGGAGATCCGCTGGAACAAGCAGCCGCCGGTGCCATCGCTTCCGGACGAGGTGGTGCGGCGGACGCGCGACAAGTACCTGGACGCGTTCCGCCTCCTGTCGGACCGCGAACTGCAGTAGCCGTGCGTGATCAACTCGAAAAACTGGTGCAGGACCTGCTCGACAAGGGGGTCCTCTACGACGACGCGCGGCGTGAGTTCGAGAAGATGTTCATCGCGCGGGCGCTGCAGCGCTCCAAGGGCAACCTCGGGGAGGCGGCGGAGCTGCTCGGCCTGCACCGCAACACCATCGCGCGCAAGATCACGGAGTACCGCATCAAGCGCCTCGCCGGCTGAGACGACGCCCATGGTTCGAGGGAACGGCTGAGCCGCTGTGGCGGCTCTCCGTGACCCCCGAACCGTGAACCCTGAACCGCGAACCTCACGAAACCCGGAACCCTGAACCAAGGCGTCAGATCTAGCACTCCCCCCAGCCGACTGCTTGACACCATCGCACGTTCCTGTACAATTAGCAGTCGGTTCTGCTGATTGCTAAGCAGCAGGGCTGCCCGGCTTCATTTACACCGTATTTCGGTCGTTTGGGAGCTGGCGGGGCGCGCGTCCCCGCCGTACAACCGAGGCGGCACGCCCGCCTCACAGCATCGGAGAGAACGCCTATGGCCACTATCGCAACCGCAGTCAAGATTCGTCCCCTGCACGATCGCGTCATCGTGCAGCGCCTCGAGGAAGGCGAACAGAAGGTCGGCGGAATCATCATCCCCGACACCGCCAAGGAAAAGCCGCAGCAGGGCAAGGTCATCGCTGTCGGCAAGGGCAAGATCGAGAAGGACGGCAAGGTCATCCCGCTCGACGTCAAGGAAGGCGACACCATCCTCTTCGGCAAGTACTCCGGCCAGGAAATCAAGATGGACGGCGACGAGTACCTGATCATGCGCGAGGAAGAGATTCTCGGCGTCGTCACCAAGTAGCGTTCAGCCACCAGCCATCAGCGCTCAGCGCTCTGAACGCCGGGGGCGGGTGGTTCTCGGTACGCAGGTTTTTTTAGACTTTTTCGGAACTGAGAGCTGACAGCTGAGAGCTGACAGCTGATAACGGAGAGAACAAGCACTATGGCAAAACAGATTATTTACGGCGAAGAGTCGCGCCAGGCGATTCTGCGCGGCGTCAACCAGCTCGCCAACGCGGTCAAGGTGACGCTCGGCCCCAAGGGCCGCAACGTCGTCCTCGACAAGAAGTTCGGCTCGCCGACGATCACCAAGGACGGTGTCACCGTCGCGAAGGAAATCGACCTCAAGGATCCGCTCGAGAACATGGGCGCCCAGATGGTCCGCGAAGTGGCCAGCAAGACGTCCGACATCGCGGGCGACGGCACGACGACCGCGACGGTCCTCGCGCAGGCGATCTTCCGCGAGGGGGCGAAGAACGTCGTCGCCGGCGCCAACCCGATGGAGCTCAAGCGCGGCATCGAGAAGGCGGTCGAGGCGGTGATCGCCTCGCTCAAGAGCCAGTCGAAGCCGGTCGCCGGCAACATGATCGCGCAGGTCGGCACGATCTCGGCGAACAGCGACGAGACGATCGGCAAGATCATCGCCGAGGCGATGGAGAAGGTCGGCAAGGACGGCGTCATCACGGTTGAAGAGGCGCGGACGCTCGAGACCTCGCTCGAGGTCGTCGAGGGCATGCAGTTCGACCGCGGCTACCTGTCGCCGTACTTCGTCACCGACCCCGAGCGCATGGAAGTCGTGCTCGAGAACCCCGTCATCCTGATCCACGAGAAGAAGATCAGCACGATGAAGGACCTCCTGCCGCTGCTCGAGCAGGTGGCGCGCGCCGGCCGGCCGCTGGTGATCATCGCCGAGGACGTCGACGGCGAGGCGCTCGCGACGCTGGTCGTCAACAAGCTGCGCGGCACGCTGCAGGCGGTCGCCGTCAAGGCGCCGGGCTTCGGCGATCGCCGCAAGGCGATGCTCGAGGACATCGCGATCCTGTCCGGCGGCCGGGCGCTGACCGAGGATCTCGGCATCAAGCTCGAGAACATCAAGCTCGAGGACCTCGGCAAGGCCAAGAAGGTCACGATCAACAAGGACAACACGACCATCGTCGAAGGGTCGCGCGGCTCCAAGGACATCGAAGGCCGGGTCAAGCAGATCCGCACGCAGGTCGAAGAGACGACCTCGGACTACGACCGTGAGAAGCTCCAGGAGCGGCTCGCCAAGCTGGTCGGCGGCGTCGCGGTCATCAAGGTCGGTGCGGCCACCGAGACCGAGATGAAGGAGAAGAAGGCGCGCGTCGAAGACGCGATGCACGCGACCAAGGCGGCGGTCGAGGAAGGCATCGTCCCCGGCGGCGGCGTCGCGCTGATCCGCGCGGCGAAGGCGCTCGACAGCCTGAAGCTCGAAGGCGACCAGAAGGTCGGTCTCGAACTGATCCGCAAGGCGATCGAGGAGCCGCTCCGCTGGATCGCGACCAATGCGGGCCAGGAAGGCTCGATCGTGGTGGCCCGCGTGAAGGAAGCGAAGAGCGCCGGCGAAGGCTACAACGCCGCGACCGACAAGTACGAGGACATGGTGGCGGCCGGCGTCATCGACCCGACCAAGGTGGTGCGCTCGGCACTGCAGAACGCCTCGTCGATCGCGTCGCTGCTGCTGACGACCGAAGCGCTGGTGTGCGACATCCCCGAGGAGAAGAAGGATGCGCCGATGCCGGGTGGCGGCGGCGGCGGCATGGGCGGGATGTACTAAGAGCTGACAGCTGAAAAGCTCGAAAGCGAAGGGCCGGCTGGAGCAATCCAGCCGGCCCATTTTTTATGAGCTCACAGCTGAGAGCTGAGAGCTGAGAGCGGAAAGCTGAAAGCTGAAAGCTGAAAGCTGAAAGCTACCTGAGCGTAAAACTCATCTCGATCTCGATCAAGACCGGCACCGGCTGGCCGTGGCGACGGCCCGGCTCGAAGCGCCACTGCTGGACGGTCCGGATCGCTTCCTTGTCGAGGCCGAAGGTCGGATCAAGCGACTTGGTGACCTTGACGGTGCCGACCGATCCGTCGGGGAGCACGATCGCCTCCATCTTGACCAGCCCCTGGATTCGCGCGCGCATCGCCTCGCTGGTGTAAGTCGGCTTGACCTCGCGGATCAGCCGCGGCGACGTCACGCCGTTGCCTTCGCGGTAGACGCCGCCGCCGGTGCCGCCGCCGATGCCGTCCCCATATCCGGAGCCAGTCCCGGCGCCTACGCCGCTCCCGGTACCAGTGCCGCCACCGCCGCCCGTGCCGGTGCCTTGGGCGATGGTCGGCTGCGGCACCTGCGTCATCGCACCCGGCAGCTCCGCCACCGCGGTCACGGCCGGAATGTTCATCTGCGGCGTCGGCTTCGGCGCCACCTCCGGCTTTGGCGGCGGCGGGGTGAAGGCCCGTGGTTTGGGGGGGACGATTTCCGCCTTGCGCGGCGGATCCGGCATGCGGTTGCCGCCGCCGCCACCGCCGCCCCCGGGCCCGGGGGTCGCAATCCACGTGATGTCAGGCAGCGGAACCGCCTGAGTAGTCGCCTCCTGGACGGCGGGGATTCGGGTCACCAGGAACAAGACGATGCCGAGCCCGACGAGATGCGTAAGGACCGAGCCGGCCAGACGCTGGCCGTAGCTCTGCCAGGAGGTTTCGACCGCGGGCACCGAGCCCGCGAGAAATCTCGAGTTGGGACTCGCGCCCTGGTAGGCTTCAGGCATCAGCGGTTCGGAAATTAGTGGAAAAGCCATTGTGGCCCGACTGAATCAGGGTCGCAAGCTGCAATAACGGTGCCCCGTTACACCCCGTACTGGCGCGGCCCGTGCGCGAGTCCGGCGTGACGGCGTCCGCTGGTTAGGACGCCCGCCGCGGCAAAGTGGCCTCAGACCCGACCCGTCCAGGCGCCGATGCCGGCGTTGCCTCCGCCGTAGGCGTGCAGCTTCGCGAGGGCATCGGCCGCCCGCGCTTCGCTCGAGATCGCCGCCAGCACGCCGCCCCGCCCGACCAGCGTCTCGAAAATGTAGCCGTCATGGGGCTGGAAACCGGCGCGGTCGATTGCGGCCGCCAGGCCCAGCCGCTCGAGCTTCAGGTCGCGGCCCTGCAGAGCATCGACCAGCGGTCCCCTCGCCGACACGCTGCCGAGGTTCTTGATGTCGAGGTGCCGGGGCGGTCCGCCGAGCACGGATGCAAAGAACCCGTCGATTGGCCCGGACGAAACGGCCAGAAGAGTCAGTGATCCGCTGGCGAAGCCGGCCTCGAGGAGCGCGCGCACACCGCGTTCAGCCCATGCGGGGTCCTGGAAGACGCCGACGGTGAAACGCTCGGTCTGCACCGCCTGGCTCATGCGGTCCAGTTCGCCGTCTCGACGAGCGTGGCGCCGCTGCCGGCGAGCCCGGCGCGAACCGTTGCGACCCGCGCCTCCGTCGTGTGGACGCCGATGAGGACGGCGCCGTCCGCGACGGCGCGCTCGAGGTCGTTGGCCCGCTCTTCCGGCACGCCGGCGGCCGTCAGCGCGGAGGCCAGCCCGCCGGCGGCATGGCCGGCGGCCTCACCGAGTCCGGCGGACAACGGGCCGGCTGCGACGATCGGTCCGAGGCCCGGCAGGACCAGCGCGATGGCCGCCAGGACATAACCCGAGAGCTCGCCCAACCGGCCGGCCGCCCGCGAGTCCTCGAGCTCCGCTCCGGGAGTCGCGTCCATGCGCGCTGCGAACGCGGTGTCTTCGTCGTGATTGCGGCTGACGACGGAAATGCTGTCGTGCAAGGCGCCGGCGGCATGGGCCGCACGGGCCCCGGCGGCCGCGGCTGACGGCGAGGGATACAGCGCAAGAACCAGTGGATGCGGCATGAAGCTCCCGGAAAAGCGCAGCGAGGGTGAAGTGTGACTAGGATTGTACCGTAACCAATGGATCCCCTGCCCCGCTTCGACGTGGCGATCGTCGGCGCGGGCCCGGCCGGCAGCCGCGCCGCCTGGCAGCTGGCGCGCGCCGGGGCCAGCGTCGCCATCCTCGACGGCAGCCACCCGCGCGAGAAGGCCTGCGGCGGCGGTCTCACCGCCCGGGCGCTCGAGCTGATTGACGCCGTCGTCGATCGCCAGGCGCTGCCTGGCGTGATCGTCGACGAGGCGATCTTCGAAGGCGAGAGTGCCGCCGCGACCATTCCGTTCCCCGCGGACCCCGCGGGGCGGCCGCGGCTCGCGGTGCTGGCGCGCCGTGTGCTCGATGACGCCCTGCTTCGCGCCGCGACCGCCGCCGGCGCATACCTTGTGCCGGTCCGCGTGTCGCGCCTCGAGCGCGCGGCGGATGGATGGATCGTCGGTTCGCGCGATCGGTTGGTGCGCGCCGACTGGCTGCTTGGCGCGGATGGTCCCGCCAGCTTCGTCCGCCGCACTGTCCACCGGCCATTCGAGCGCGCCGATCTGTCGATCGCCACCGGCTTCTACGTCCACGGCCGCACCGCCTCGCGGATCGCGCTCGCGTTCGAAGCGCAGCCGCCGGGCTATCTGTGGTCGTTTCCCCGCCCCGACCATCTGGCGGTCGGCGTCTGCGCGCAGGCCGACGACAGCTCCCCCGCCGTCCTGCTGCCGATCGTGACGCAGTGGATCGCGCGCCACCTCGGCGAGGCGGAGCGGCTCGAGCGTTACAGCTGGCCGATTCCGTCGCTCGGCGTCGATGCCCTCCGCCGCGAACCGCCGTCCGGAGACGGCTGGATGCTGCTCGGCGATGCCGGCGGGATGGTCGATCCGATCACGCGCGAGGGGATCTATTTCGCGCTTGCCGCCGGGCGGGCCGCGGCCGATAGTCTGCTCTCCGCGGCGAGTCCGGCACGCACCTATGACGAACGGGTCCGGGCAACGATCCACGCCGAGCTGCTGCGCGCCGCGGCACTGAAGGAGCGGTTCTTCCACCCCCGGTTCACCACGCTGCTGACCGAGGCGCTTCTGACGAGCAACCGGATCCGGCGCGTGATGCGCGATCTGATTTCCGGTGATCAGGAATATCGCGGCCTGCGGCGCCGCCTGCTGCGGACCGGCGAAATTCGCCTCGCCCTCCGCGTGCTGGCGCAGATGTCTCGCTGATCGGCCGCCGGGAAGGCCTGGCGGGGCGCTACTTCGCCGTGTAGCCGTCCCGGGCCCGGACCTGCACGCCGGGCCGCCTGACGCGGACGACAATCGACCGCCACTCGCCGGGCGTGCCGCCGACGCGCGACGGCGCGTAGCCGAGCAGATACTGGCGGCGCAGCTCGCGTGCGATGCCGCGGAGCGCCGACGTCAGCGCCGGCGCGTCGCGCGGCTGGAACGACCGTCCGCCGGTCAGGGTCGCGAGCTCGGCGAACAGCGGCGGCCGGCTGACGCCGAGCGCCACCGGATAGATCATCACGTCGGACCGCCGCGCCGCCGCCAGGACGTCGGCGGCGGAGGCTTCGCTGTACCGGTCAGCCCCGTCCGAGAGCAGCACCAGGGCACGCCGGCCGCGCGCCGACTGGACCTGGGCGATCGATTGAATGACGGCGTCGTAGAGCCCGGTCGTGCCGAACGGCTGCAGGCCGAGCAGCGCGCCGTACTGCGCCTGGCGGTCGGTCGAGAGCGGCGCCAGCGTCTCGACCTGCGACCCGATGGCGACGATCGCCGACTGATCGTCGGGGCGCAGCTCTCCCAGGAAGACGCGGGCCGCGGATTTCGCCATCGCCAGCCGCGGTCCCGACATGCTGAAACTGCGGTCGAGCGCCACCGCCACCGACAGCGGGAATTCCCCGACGGTGAAGTTGGCGATCGCCTGCGGCTCGCCGCTTTCGAGCAGCTCGAAGTCCTCCTGGCGCAGGTCGGTGACCGGCTCGCCGGCCGCGTCGGTGACGCTGGCGTAGACCTCGACAAGGCTGACCCCCGAGGTGAACTGCGCCGCCGCCGAGCCAGCCGTCCCGACCAGCAGGGCGGCGACGAGCGCGCCGGCGGCCGCCGTCCGGCGGCCGAGCGCCGGGCGGACGCCCGTGCCAAGGGTGATACAATCGTGACGTTTCATAGAGCGTTCCGAAGGAGTTCCCATGATTGGCCGCCTCGGCATCCCCGAGCTCGTGATCATCCTGTTCATCATCATCCTGATTTTCGGCGCCAACCGGCTGCCGGAGATCGGCCGCGGCATCGGCAAGGGGATCCGCAACTTCAAGGAATCGAATGCCGATTCCGCCAAGCGCGACGACTAGTCGCGGCGCACCACGCGCGCGTCCCCGACGCGCCGCGTGACGCGCTCCTTGTCGAGATACTCCAGCAGCGGGATCGCATACTTCCGGCTGATCCCGTAGCGCGCCTTGAAGGCCGCGACATCGACGCGGTCCTCACCTTCCCCGGCCCCCGTCTGCGCTCGAACGTCGGCCTTCAACCGCTCGAGGGCGGCCGCATGGAACAGCAGTCCGTCGATCCGGACGAGCTGCTTCTGCCGGACGAGCAGCGCCGCGACGCGTTCGACGACCGCGGCCGCCACCCCCGCGGCGGCGACGATCGCCGCCATCGCCGGCGGCGCCAGGCCAGCCTCCTGCAGCAGCCGCTCGATCGTCTCTCGCGCCCGCGCCTCGTCTGCGGACAGCGACACCTCGCGTCCGGCCGTCGTCAACCGATCGCCGCCCGACAGCGTGCCCTTCGCCACCAGGCCCGCCAGGACGTGCTCGAACACCGCCGGCGCCGCCCCCTTGAACAACCGCTCGCGCGCCTCCTCCCGCGGCAGCCCGCCCGACAGCGGCTCCGCCGAGTGATGGGCGGCGACCGCCGTTCCCAGCCGGGCTTCGAGCGCCGCCAGCGCCGCCGCCGCGACAAGCGTGTCGCCGACCACGGTCACCCGGCCGTCCGCGACCAGCCGGGCCTCGGTCGCCCGCGCGGCCTCCGCATCGAGCCCGGCGCGGCTGATCAGCGCCGCCCGGGGCATCCCGCCGCCGGCCCGCTCTTCGATGAAGGTCAGCACGGCGGCAGCGGCGGCCTCTTCGGGATCGGCGGACCCTTCCAGTTGGCGGAACCGCTCGAGCGCCGCCGCGGTGCGGATCGCGGTGCGCGGCGGGTGCGGATCCAGAATGACGCCGCCGCCGACCGTCTCGAGCGGCGAGTAGGCGCGCAGGATGAACCGGTCGCCGCGGGTCACGACCGCGGGGCCCTCCAGCCGCACCCTGGCATACCCGGAACGCCCCGGCGCGATCTCCCCCGCCTGACCGCCGTTCTCGCCACGCGGCGCCGCGACGGCGACCCGCCCAATCACCTCGGTCGTGCCCTGGTGAAACCGCACGCGCGCGCCGTGCTTCAGCGGCCGCGCCTCGGGCAGCAGCTCCAGTACGACATCCATCCGCCGGGTCGGCTCCAGCGTGCCGGCGCGGCACAGCGTGTCGCCGCGGGTGACGCCGGCGCGCTCGATGCCGCCGAGATTGGCCGCGACGCGCTGGCCCGCCTCGGCAAACGGCGCCTGGCGGCCGTGAACCTGCAGACCGCGGACTTTCACGGGCGCGCCCGACGGCAGCATCACGAGGCCGTCCTCGATGCCAATCCGTCCCGACACCAGGGTGCCGGTCACGACCGTCCCAAACCCCCGGGCCGAAAACACCCGATCGACCGGCAGCCGCGGCGGCCCGAGCGAACGGCGCGCGCGGACGCCGGACGCCACCGCGGCAAGCCGCTCGACGAGCTCGGGCAGGCCGGCGCCGGTCTTCGCCGAGACCGGCACCAGCGGCGCCCCTTCGAGCCGCGATCCCGCCACCAGCTCCCGCAGCTCGAGCGCGGCAATCTCGATCGTGTCCGCGTCCGCGAGATCCGCCTTCGTCAGCACCAGCACCCCGGCCGGAATCTCCAGCAGCCGGCAGATCTGGAAATGCTCGCGGGTCTGCGGCATCACCGACTCGTCGGCCGCAACGCACAGCATCACCACGTCGATGCCGCCCGCGCCGGCGAGCATGTTGCGGACGAAGCGCTCGTGCCCCGGCACGTCCACGAAGGCGAGATTCAGCCCGGCCGTTTCGAGGTGCGCGAACCCCAGGTCGATCGTGATGCCGCGCGCCTGCTCCTCCTTCAGCCGGTCGGGATCGGTCCCGGTCAGCGCCCGGACGAGCGCGCTCTTGCCGTGGTCGATATGGCCGGCGGTCCCGACAACGACGGATCTCAGCGGCCTCGCCCCTTCTTCACGGCGCGCTCCTTGCGGCCCGCACGCTGCTTCTTCCTGGCGCCGGCGGCGGCCTTCGCCCGTCCACCCGCGCCGTCGCGCCGGCCGCCCGGCGACGACCGTCCCGGCTGCTTCGGCACGACGCTGCTGCGCCGCGGCCCGCGGTTTCGCTCCGACTCGCGCACCCGGTCGAGGATCTCCGACAGGCCCAGATCGACCTGCCGCCGCTCCATGTCCACCTTGACGACTTGTACCGTGACCTTGTCGCCGAGCCGATAGACGCGACCGGTCTTCTCCCCCTGCAGGATGTGCGCCTTCTCGACGAACCGGTAATAGTCATCCGCCATCGTCGAGACGTGGACCAGCCCTTCGACGAAGTGCTCGATGAGCTCGATGAACAGGCCGAACGCCGCCACGCCGGTGATGTAACCCTCGAACTCGTCGCCGACCTTGTCCGCCATGAAGCGGACCTTCTTCCACTGGACCAGCTCCCGCTCGGCCTCGTCTGCGCGGCGCTCGCGTTCCGAGGTGTGCCGCGCGATCTCCGGCAGGTCGTCGGTCAGTTCCTCGCGGCGGGTGTCGCTCATCCCGCCGTGCCGCGACTCGCGCAGCGTGCGATGGACGACCAGATCGGGATAGCGGCGAATCGGCGAGGTGAAGTGCGTGTAGCTCTCTGCCGCCAGACCGAAATGGCCGCGGTTCTGCGGGTCGTAGCGCGCCTTCTGCATCGTCCGCAGCATCAGGAAGGCGATCGGCTTCTCCTCCGGCGTGCCGTGCATCTTCTCGACCAGCTTCTGGAAATGCCGCGGCTTGACGTGCTCCGCCGCCGCGCCGATGCTGTAGCCGAGCGTCGTCACGAACTCCTCGAACTGCGCGACCTTGAGCGGGTCGGGGTCCTCGTGGATCCGGTAGAGCGTCGGCACGTCGTTGTCGTCGAGGTGTTGCGCGACGGTTTCGTTCGCCAGCAGCATGAACTCCTCGATGATCCGGTGGGCGACGTTGCGCTCGGCGGCGATGATCGCCTCGACCAGCCCCTCGTCGTCCAGGACGATTTCCGGCTGCTTGAGGTCGAAGTCGATCGAGCCGCGGCGGCGGCGGCGGTGGTTGAGGATCTGGAACAGCTCGCGCATCTGCTCGAAGAGCGGTACCAGTGCGGCGTACTTCGCCGACACCACCGGGTCCCGATCGGTCAGGATCGCGCTGACGTCGTTGTAGGTCATCCGCGCGTTGCTGTGGATGACGCCGTCGTGGAGCTCGTAGCGGACGACGTTGCCCTTGGCGTCGACCTCCATCAGGCAGGACTGGACCAGCCGATCGAGGTCGGGCTTCAGGCTGCACATGCCGGTCGACAGCTCCGGCGGGAACATGTGGACGGCGCGCTCCGGAAAATACACCGACGTCGAGCGCTCGTAGGCCTCCTCGTCGAGCGTGCTGCCTTCGCGGACATAATGCGCGACATCGGCGATATGCACCCCCAGCCAGTAGTGGCCGTTCGGCAGCCGTTCGAGCGTGATGGCGTCGTCGAAATCGCGGGCGTGCTCGCCGTCGATCGTGACGGTGACGATCGGCCGGAAGTCGGTGCGCCCGGCGAGGTCCGATTCGCGGACGGTGTCGCCGGCACGGCGCGCTTCCTCGACCGCTTCGTCGCTGTGGCTGTCCGGCAGGCCGAACTTCCGGATGATGATGTCGTTGTCGACCCCCGGCTGGTTGATGTCGCCGAGGACCTCGGTGACACGGCCGAGCGGACCGCGGGTCGGCGTCGGCCAGCGCGTGATCTCGACCACCACCATGTCGCCGGGGGCGGCGTCGAGATGCTCGCCGGACGGAATCTGGACGTCCATGATCAGCCGGCGGTCGAACGGAACGACGAAGCCGAGGCCGAGCGGATCGACGTCGAAGCGGCCGACCACGGTGGCGGAGCCGCGTTCCAGAACGCGGACGATCCGGCCTTCGGCGCGGTCCTCGCTGACCCGCTCGAGCCGGGCGACGACCCGGTCGCCGTGCATCGCCTGATTGAGGTTGCTGCCGGCGATATAGAGGTCGCCTTTGACGTTCTCGAGCGGGCGGTCCGGCACCACGAAGCCGAAGCCGCGGGGATGGGTCACCATCTTGCCGACGATCAGGTTCATCCGGTCGGGCAGCCCGAAGCGGTTGCCGCGGGTCTCGACCAGGTCGCCGCTCTCGACCAGATCGGCCAGCAGCCGCTTGAAGATCGGCCGCTCTTCGCCCGGCAGGTCGAGGGCCCGCATCAGCTCCCCCGGGGTGGCCGGGTGGTCGATGCGGTCGCGGATAAGCTTCAGGAGCTGTTCGTGATTGAGCATTCCGTCGATCTTATCCCTGCTTTATGCCAACCGCCGCCCTATCCGGGCCGTCTGGAGACTGTGTGACGGTCAGCGTATCAGCGTCCCCGGCGGAGGTCACCGATCTCGACCTGGTCCGCCTCGCTCAATCGGGCGACGCGGAGGCGTTCGGGGAGTTGGTCCGGCGCCACCGGCGGGCGGTGTTCCGGGCGGCGCTGGCGTGCGTCCGGTCGCCGGACGAGGCAGACGACGTCGCCCAGGAGGCGTTCGTGGCCGCTTTCCGCAAACTGGCGGCGTTTCGCGGCGATGCGCAGTTCCGGACCTGGCTCCTGGCGATCACCTGGCGGAAGGCGATTGACCGCCGCCAGAGCGTCGTCCGCTGGTTCCGGCGCACCGCCGGACCGGCCCACGACTGGAGCGATGAGGCGGTCAGTGAAGTCGAGCGGCTGCCCGCTGGTGAGCGTTCGCCGGAAGAGCGGCTGGCGGCGGACGAGCTGCAGCGCCTGCTCACCCGCCTGATCGGGACGCTGCCGCGGAAGCTGCGGGACGCGCTGCTCCTCGCCGGCACCGGCGAGCACACCTATCAGGAGATGGGGGCGATGCTGGCGGTTCCGGTTGGCACCGTGAAGTGGCGGGTCGCCGAGGCCCGCCGCTTGCTGAAGCTGAAAATGACGGCGCTGGGGTACGGACATGAGTAGACACCAGCCGGCGGACATGGATGAGGCCATCGATCGTGCGGTGCGGCGGATGGTCGCGGTCGCGCCGCGGCCCGGGCTGGACGGCCGGGTCCGCGCGCGCCTCGCGGCCGCAGCGCCAGCGCGGCGGGTGACCGGGTTGCGTCTCGCCCCGGCCGTGGTTGCGCTTGCGATCGTGGTGCTGATTCTCAACACGCTGCCGCGCGAGCGGCGCGAGGACGCCGGTGCCGCGGCCGTGCACCGGTCGGACGCGTCTGCCGCCCCGCCGCAGTCTTGGACCGTCGTGCCGCGGCAGTCGCAGGAGGCCGTGCCGGAGGCTGAGGTCGCGGCATCCTCGGAACCGCCGGCCGCTGGCGTAGCTGCGGCGCGGCATGCGGCGCCGCCTCCCCACGACCGGCCAGTGGAAGCCGCCGCCAACCCCCGCGACGACACCGCGCCGCTGCCGATCCCGTCGCCGGCCGGCGCACCCTCGACGGGTCGGGCGTTCGCCGCGACGCCGCGGATAGCGGCCGGCACGGCGGTCGAGGCCGAGCCGGGTGCCGCGGCTGAAGTCCCGATCGCGGACGCCGCGCCTGGCCGGTTGACGATCACACCCCTGTCAGTCACGCCGCTTCAAATCACGCCGATCGAGATCGCGCCGATCGACGTCGACAGACACCCGTAATCCTGGAGAATCGACCGATGCTCATGCCACTTGCCGCCTGCGTGTTCGTCATCGCCACCGCCCAGCCCGGCACGCCGCCACCGCAGACTTCGCCGCCGACCGTCTCCGGGACGAAGGCGACCGCCGGGCCGCGCCAGAAGCCCGCCACCGTGCCGGAGGGCGCGTCGAAGGCTCCTTCTGTCGATGAGAAGCCGAACCCGGGACCTGCGGTCAGGCCTCGAAATGTATCCGTCGACGTGACGATCTCGGATCAGAGCGGCTCGGCCGACCCGGTAAAAAAGATCGTGACGATGTTGGTGGCCGACGGCCAGACGGGCAACGTCCGTACGAGAGGTACAGTCAAAGCGGCGGGGACATCGCCTGAAGGTGGGACGAACTCGAGGGAACAACCAGTATCGCTGAATGTCGATGCGAGCCCTAGCGTGTATAGAGACGGCTCGGTCAAGCTGGGGCTGTCGATCGAGTATCAGCCGTCCCCGTCGGACGGCGCGGTTGTCCTGGTGACCGAACGTGTATCGGTGACGCTCGACTCCGGCAAGCCGCTGGTCATCTCGCGCGCGGTCGATCCGTCGGGCGACCGAAAGGTGACGGTCGAAGTCACCGCGACCGTGCTGAAGTGACGCCTACTTCCCGGTCGCGACCTTGATCGCGTCGAGCGCCTCGGCAGCCTTGCTGTTGGCGGCCTGATCGAGCTTGTTGGCGAGCCGCTGCGCTTCTTCGACGTGGCCGAGCGCGGCGTCAACCGACGCGGCGGCGTCGCTCCGCCCGGACTCCTGATAGCGATCCTTGACGCGGCGCAGCGGCGGCTTGGCGTCCTCGAAGTGGCGGCTGGCGTCGCCGAAGTTGTTGTTATAGAGGTTGACGCGCCCCTCGAGCACGCCGGCGCGCGCATCGGCCAGATCGATCTGCTGCCGTGCGCCGTTCAGGCTCTCCTGGAGCGCGACGCGCCCCGAGGCCCCCCAGGCGAAACCAAGGCCGACGCAGACGACCAGCGCCACGATCGCCGACAGGATGAGTTTTCCTCGCATGGGCATGCCCCATCTTACCCGCGCCGCGGTGCCGCCGCGCCGCCGATCAGCAGGACGTGCATATCGCCCACGTTGGTCCCGGTCGGCCCCCAGACAATCAGGTCATCCAGTGCCCTGAAAAAGTCGTAGGACGCGTTGGCGGACAGTGCGGCGACGGGATCGAGCCCGGCGGCGGCGGCGCGGGGCGCCGAGGTGCCGTCGGCGACCGCTCCCGCGGCGTCGGTCGGGCCGTCGATCCCGTCGGTGCCGGCGCTTCCGAGGACCACGTCCTCGAGACCGGCTAGCCTCGCCACGGCCCCCAGCACGAACTCCTGGTTGCGGCCGCCCTTGCCGTTACCCGTCACCCGCACCGTCGTTTCGCCCGACGCGATGACGCAGACATCCCGGCCGGCCTGGCGCATCGCCAGCGCGCCGGCGGCGAACTCCGCACCCGCGACGCGCGCTTCACCGCTCGTCGCCGCCTCGATCACGTGAACGTCGTAACCGAGCGCGCGGGCGGCGCGCGCGGCTCCGTCCATCGCGAGGCCGCTGCTGCCGATCACCTGGTACTCGGCACCCGCCAGACGCGGATCGCCGGGCGCCGGCGTTTCATCCGCCTCGCGAGCGAGATGCGCCGCCGCCCGCGGCGGGATCTCGACGCCGGCGTCGGCGACGACGCGCCGCGCGTCCGCGAAGGTGCTTGGATCCCCAACGGTCGGACCCGAGCCAATCACTGACGGGTCGTCGGCGACGGGACCGTGCACGTCCGAGATCGCCAGGGTGAGAGAGCGGCCGCTGGCGGCGGCGAGCCGTCCGCCTTTGATCGCCGACAGATGCTTCCTGACCGCGTTCAACCCGTCGATCGCCACCCCCGCCTTCATGAGGGCATCCGCGGTGGCGACCTTGTCGGCGAGCGTCACCCCGTCGGCCGGCACGCACAGCAGCGACGACGCCCCGCCCGACAGCAGGAGGAGGAGCGTGCCTCGATCGCGGACCGCCGCCGCGCCGGCCAGCGCGGCGCGGCCGGCCGCTTCACTGGCCTCGTTGGGCGCGGGATGGGACGCCTCGAACCAGCGCAGCCGCGCCGGCAGCGCCCCCTCTCCGCGAGGACCCGCCACGACTCCGTTCAGCGCGCCGCGCGCCGACGCCTCCGCGCCGAGCGCCGCAAAGGCGCGGGCCATCGGCCAGGCGCCCTTGCCGGCGGCCACCACGAATACTGGAGCGGATAGGAGGTCGCGGGCGGTGTCGGCTGTGACAGCGTTTCTGATCAGGACGGCGGGATCGACCGCCGCGACGCTGGCGCGAAGAATGACCCGCAGGTCGGCGCGCCCTCGCGCCGCCCTGTGTGGTGTGCGGGTCCGGCCGGTCAGTTCAGCTGCTTCGGGTCCGACCAGCCCGAGAGGCCGGTGACCGCGTTGAAGGATCGCAGCAGGCGCCCCATCACCTGGTCGGCATCCCCCTTCGAGCAAATCTGCTCGAGGCGGCTGAGGACCCGGCCGAGTGCCTCGTCGGCACCGGAGATGGCGCTTTCGGAGAAGTATTCGCGCTGACGCGCCAGGCACTCGCGGTGCCTGATGAACTCCTCGCGGTAAAAATCCGACGGCAAACTGACAGGAGCGCTCAAAACCCGATGGGGGCTGACGACGCGTGCCATGCGACTCCTCGCGTGGGGACTGGAACGGATAAAAATAGTCTAAACGGGTTAGGGACGACTGTCAACGTGGGCCGTATTCCAGGCGGTACCGAGGTCCCGGGCAGCGTCCGTCAGCGCACGCCGCGCGCGACCACCACCCCGCCGAGGCACCCGAGCAGCATGCCGCCGCCCACCAGCCCCGCCGCGGTGGTCCACGACAGGAAACTGATCGACCCGAGGCCGACCGCCTCCGCGGCCATCTGGCCGTAGCGCGCCTGGATCACCGCGAACAATGCCCACAGCATGGCCAGCGCGATCAGCGCGCCGGCACCGCCCTGCAGAATGCCCTCGACGATGAACGGGCCGCGGACGTAGGCGATCGGCGCGCCGACAAGCTCCATGATGTCGATCTCGTCTTCTCGGGCGGCCGCCGCCAGCCGGACGACGTTGGCGATCGTCAGCGCCGATGCGATCGCGAGGACGACGATGATGATCAGGCCGACGGCGCGCACGAAGCGGATGACGGCAGTCAGCCGTCCGAGCCAGCGGCGGTCGTAGCGGACGTCCGCGACCCCGGGCAAACCGCCGAGGGTGGCGGCGAGGCGATCCACGTCGGCGCCGGACGACCCGCCGTCGGACTTCAGCCGGACTTCGATCGACGCGGGCAGCGGGTTGGCGTCGAGCTGGGCGACCGCGCCGGCCATGTCTGGAAAATCCTGCCGGAAGCGAGCGGCGGCCTGGTCCTTGGACACGCGCTCGGTCGATTCCGCGACCCCGCTGGTGCGGATGCGCGCCTCGACCGCCCCCGCCTGGGCGGCGGTGGCGTCGTCGCGGAGGTAGACCGAGAGCTCCGCCGACTGTGTCCAGCGGCCGACGAGCCGCTGCAGGTTGCTGTTGAGACCGAGGAACAGCCCGAGCACGAACAGGCCGACGGCTATCGTCAGCACCGCGAGGATCGCGGCGCGGCGGCCGCGCCACAGGCTGGCGCCGGCTTCGGCGAAGAAATAGTGGAGTGCGCGCATTAGGTCACCTCGACGATCTGGCCGTGGTCGAGCGTGAGCGAGCGCCGGCCGACGCGGCGGATCAGCTCGCGGTCGTGGGTCGCCACCAGCACGGTGGTGCCGCGCGCGTTGATTTCCCTGAACAGGTTCATGATCTCGAGCGACAGGTCCGGGTCGAGGTTGCCGGTCGGCTCGTCGGCGAGGATGATCGCCGGGTCGTTGACGAGCGCGCGCGCGATCGCGACGCGCTGCTGCTCGCCGCCGGACAGTTCGAGCGGATACGACGACATCCGGTGCTGGAGCCCGACCCACTTCAGGACCTGGAAGGTGCGCCGCTGCTGCTGCGGCGCCGCCATGCCGAGCACGCGCGGGACGAACGAGACGTTTTCGAGCACCGTCTTCGCAGGCAGCAGCTTGAAGTCCTGGAAGACGAAGCCGAGCGAGCGGCGGTAGCCCTGCACCTGGCGCGGCGTCAGCGTCGCCAGGTTGCGGCCGGCGACGGTCAGCTCGCCGGCGCTCGGCACCTCCTGGCGCAGCAGCAGCCGCAGCAGCGTCGACTTGCCGGCGCCACTCGGCCCGGTCAGGAAGACGAAGTCCCCCTTCTCGATGCGAATCGAGAGATCCTGCAGGGCGTAGACGCCGCGCGCGTACGCTTTCGAGAGACCGATCGCCTCGATCACGCCGCTCCTCCATCCAGCGCCCGGCGCATGCTGGCATTGACCAGCGCCGGGTTGGCCTTCCCACCCATCGCTTTGATGACCTGACCGACGAGATACCCGTAGGTCTGCCGCTTGCCGGCGCGGTAGCCGGCGACCGCATCGGCGTTGGCGGCAATCACCTGCTGCACGGCGGCGTCGACCGCCGCCACATCATCGATCCGGCCGAGTCCCTCGGCGGAGACGATCGCCGCCGCTGTCTGCCCGAAGCCGTACATTTTTTCGAACACGTCCTTGGCGGTGGCGCCGCTGATCGTGCCGCTGTCGATCAGCCGGATCAGCTCGCCGAGCGCGGCCGGCGGCACCGGCGCCGCGTCGATGCCGATGCCGAGCTCGTTCATCTTGCGCGTCAGCTCCCCCATGATCCAGTTGCCGGCGGCCTTGGCGTTGCCGGCCGCCGCCGCCGTCGCCTCGAAGTACCCGGCGAGCGCCGCGGACTGGGCGAGCAGCGACGCGTCGTATTCCGACAACGCGTACTGGCTGATGAAACGCCGGCGCCGGGCGTCCGGCAGTTCGGGCAGCGCGGCGCGGATCGCCTCGATGGCGGCGGCCTCGAGCTCGAGCGGCGGCAGATCCGGCTCGGGGAAGTAGCGGTAGTCGTGGGCTTCCTCCTTGCTGCGCATCGACAGCGTCTTTCCGGCGGCGGGGTCCCAGAGCCGCGTCTCATGGACAACGCCGCCGCCGCCCTTGAGGATCGCGACCTGGCGGTCGATCTCGAACTCGACGGCGCGCTGGACGTGGCGGAAGGAATTGAGGTTCTTGATCTCGGTCTTGACGCCGAACGGCGCGGCGTCGTCAGCGCGCACCGAGACGTTGGCGTCGCAGCGGAGGCTGCCCTCCTCCATGTTGCCGTCGGTGACACCGGTCGCGACGAGGATGGCGCGCAGCCGGCTGAAGCACTCGGCGGCGTCGGCGGCGCTGCGGACGTCGGGATGGCTGACGATTTCGATGAGCGGGATGCCGCTGCGATTGAAGTCGAGCCCGGTCGCCCGATCGGCGTCGGGCAGCCCTTCGTGCAGCGACTTGCCGGCGTCCTCCTCGAGGTGGACGCGCAGGATGCCGACCCGCCGCGCGTCGCCGCGGGCCTCGAACTCCAGGAACCCGCCGGTCGCGAGCGGCCGGTCGAACTGGGAGATCTGATAGCCCTTGGGCAGGTCGGGATAGAAATAGTTCTTGCGGGCGAAAATCGACCGCGTCTGGACTTCGCAGCCGAGCGCCAGCGCGGCGCGGACGGCGAGCGCGACCGCCTCGCGGTTGAGGACCGGCAGCGCCCCCGGCAGGCCGAGGCAGACCGGACAGGTGTGGGTATTGGGCGGCGCGCCGAAGCGGGTGCTGCAGCCGCAGAACAGCTTGGTCGCTGTCTGCAGCTGGGTATGAATCTCCAGACCGATGACGGGCTCGTAAGACATGACCGGGAGGTGATTGTAATCGACCTTCGCGGTCCGACGAGCAGGATCGTCGGGTCCCCGGCCCGGCCCGCCGCCTCAGAGCGCGTCGATGACGCGCCGGAAGCCGGCCACCACCGCCGGGTCGAACTGCGAGCCGGCGCAGCGTTCGACCTCGAGCAGCGCCTCACCCGGCGTGATCGCGTCGCGGAACACCCGCGGCCGCGTCATCGTGTCGTAGGCATCCGCCAGACAGACGATCCGGGCGCCGAGCGCGACGTCGGCGGCATGAACGCCGCGCGGATAGCCGAGGCCGTCCATGCGCTCGTGCGCGTCGCGGACGATCGGCGCCGCATGCTGGAGGTACGGCACGCAGCCGATCAGCTCGCTCGCCAGTGCCGGATGGTGGCGAATGAGAGTCGTTTCCTCCTCGGTGAGCGGCGCCGGCTTGCGCAGGATCGCCTCCGGGATGGCCAGCTTGCCGATGTCGTGCAGCAGCGCGCCGTATTCGATCGCCGACAGATCGCCCGCGCGGACGCCGAGCGTCCGGCCGATGCTCACCGACAGCGCCGCGACACGGTAGGCGTGGGCGTAAGCCTCACGATCGGTCAAGGTCAGCATCGACAGCATCGCGTCGACGCCCTCGTCGCCCTTGACGGTGATCGCGCTGACGGCGTTGATCAGCCGCGCCTTGCGGATCCCCATCTCCTGCTCGAGCGACTCGCGCCACAGCCGGGCGTCCCAGGCCGACTCGTGAAAGTCGAGCCCGCGCTTGACCGCGTCGCGCAGCCGCTCGCGGCCGAACGGCTTGGTCAGATAGTCGATGACCCCCTGGCGCAGGGTGTGCACCGCCGTCCCGACCTCGCACACCCCGGTCGCCATGATGACCGCGGTCTCGGGAAACTGCTGGCGCAGCCGCTCGGCGAGCCAGATGCCGTCGTGTCCGGGCATCCGGATGTCGCAGAGCGCCACCGCCGGCGCCTGTTCCTTGACCCGTCCGAGGGCCTCCTCGGCGCTCGCCGCGGTCATCACCTGATAGCCCCCCGATTCGAGCCAGCGCGCCATCAGATCCCGCGGTCCGTCTTCGTCGTCGACGATCAGCACGCTGTGCGGTCTGGGTGCCGCGGTCGCCGCGACCGCGTGATCTCTCGGGTCCTCCGATACTGCCATGTCGATCTCCGTCATGAGGTGGCCTCGAGGGCCAGCATTCCGTCCCTGCGCCGGTTGATGGTGGTCGTGAGGTCGAGCCGCTCCAGCCGTCGATAGAGCGCCCGGCGGCTCAACCCGAGCATCTTCGCGGCCGCCTTCTTGTTCCCACCGGCACGGGCGAGCGCGCGCTGGATGTGATCGCGTTCGACGGTCGAGAGCAGCTCGCCGCCGGCGGCGGTCTCGACCGGGCGGTCGGGCGCCGCCGCCACCGTTACCGGCCGCGGCAGCGGCAGCTGCGGCGTGAAGCCGAGCTCGCGCTCGGTGATGAACTCGCCGTCGACCAGGATGCACGCCCGCTCGATGACGTTGCGCAGCTCGCGGACGTTCCCCTCCCAGTGCGACGCCGAGAGGATCCGCTCGGCGCCCGGCGTGACGCCAAGCACCGGCTTGCGCAGCCGCTCGCTGGTCTGGCGGATGAACGCGGCGGTGAGGTAGGGAATGTCCTCGCGGCGCTCGCGCAATGCCGGCAGCCGCACCTCGACGACGTTCAGACGGTAGAACAGGTCGCTGCGGAAGCGGCCGCCGGCGACCTCGACCCGCAGGTCGCGGTTGGTGGCGGCGATGACGTGGACATTGACGCGCTTCGCCTCGAGCGATCCGACCCGGTGGACCTCGCCGAGCTCGAGGACGCGCAGCAGCTTGGCCTGCACCGAGGCCGGCAGCTCGCCAATCTCGTCCAGGAACAGCGTCCCGCCGTCGGCCAGCTCGAACAGCCCGGGCTTGTGATCGGTCGCGCCGGTGAACGCGCCGCGGACGTGGCCGAACAGCTCGCTCTCGAACAGGGTCTCGACGACCGCCGAGCAGTTGACGGTGACGAAGCGGCGGTCGCGGCGCGGCCCGGTCGAGTGCAGCGCCCGCGCGACCAGCTCCTTGCCGGTGCCGGTCTCGCCGCTGACCAGCGCCGTCCGCACGTGCGGCGCGAGGCGGCGGATCATGCCGAACAGATCCTGCATCACCGGGCCGCGGCCGATCATGCCGCAGAACTCGAGGTGGCGCGCCAGATCGCTCTCCATCGCCAGCAGGCTGCGGCGGCGCTCGATGTCGTCGCGGACCGAGGCCAGCAGCTGGTCGAGGCGGGCGAAGTCGAGCGGCTTGCTGAGATAGTCCATCGCCCCGAGCTTGATCGCCTCGACCGCGGTGTCGACCGTGGCGTAGCCGGTCATCAACACCGCCTGGCAGCTGGCGTCGATGGCGCGAATCGCGCGGATGACGTCGAGGCCGCCGATGTCCGGCATCCGCAGGTCGACCATGACGATGTCGGCGCGACGGGTTTCGAGCTGGGCGATCGCCTGCAGCCCGCCCGAGCAGACCGTCACGTCGAAGCCGGCCCGCCGGCCGAACCTGGCCACGACCTCGAGCACACCCGGCTCATCGTCGACGACGATGAGCGATGGACGCTGCGCCGTCATACACACTCCCTGGACACGGCTTTGATCGCCGACCGGATCGACCGCAGCTGGAACGGCGGCGTGATCGCCGCCGCCGCCTCCCGCCGCCCGAATCGCTCAACGTCGCCGTCGTCGGCCGACATCGACATCAGTACCAGCGGCACGTCGCACTGCTCGGCACGCACCGCGCGCCAGCCCGGCAGATCGGCGGCGAGGATGCTGCGGTCGACGAACGCGGCGCGCAGCGGCCGGCTCCGGCAGATCGCGAGGGCCTCGGCGCTCGACCCGGCCGGCAGCGCCTCGCAGCCCCAGCCGCTGAGCGCCGCGCTGACGAAGTCGCGCTCCCCCTGATCGGCGTGCGCCACCAGAATCGGCTCGGGCGCGGCCTCGACCCGCGCCGGGAGGAAGATCGAGAACGTCGTGCCGACCTCCGGCATGGTCTCGACCGAAATCTGGCCGCCGTGATCCCGGACGATGCCGTAGCAGATGCTCAGGCCGAGCCCGGTCCCCTCCCCCACTTCGCGGGTCGTGAAGAACGGATCGAAGACGCGCGACAGGGTCGCCTCGTCGATGCCATGGCCGGTGTCGGACAGAGAGAGCTCGACCGCCGCCGCCGCCTCGTCGTAGCGGGCGCCGGCGCGCAGCCGCTTCAGCGGCCGGCCGCGCATCGCGTGCTCGGCGTTGAGCAGGATGTTGAGCAGCGCCTGCTGCAGCTGGCTGCCGTCGCCGACGACCGAGGCGAGCGTCGGGTCGAAGTCGGTCAGCACCTCGATATCGTTCAGCCGGTGCTCGTAGGCGCGCAGCGCCAGCACCCGGCCGAACAGATCGACGACATCCTGTGGCGCCCGCGAGGCTGTGTGACGGCGCGCGAACGCCAGCAGGTTGCGGACGATCCGTGCGGCGCGCTCCGACTCGTCGGCGATACGGCGGAGATCCTCGGCGAGCTCAGAGAGCGGCCGCACCATGCCGGGGCGGTCGCAGTCGCGGATCTCTTCCTCGAGCAGCTGGGCGTATCCGATCACGCTCGTCAGCGGGTTGTTCAGCTCGTGGGCTACGCCGGCGACGAGCTGACCGATCGCCGACAGCTTCTCCGCCTGGAGCAGCTGCGCCTGGGTCGACTTGAGGCGCTCGAGCGACTCCATCGAACGGGCGTTGGCGAGCCGCAGCTCCTCGCTGAGCTGCTCGAGCTGGCGGGCCCGGCGCGTCTCTTCGGTGACGTTCTTGGCGACCTGGACCACCGACGCGCCGCCGTTACGGCCGCCGGAGATGGGAAAGGTGGTGACGCAGAAGATCTGGCCGTCGGGACGGGTCCGCTCGGCGCGGCTCTCCCCTTCGTCGAGCGCCCGAATCACCTCGCAGTCCGCGCCGCCGGCGCAGAAGCCGACGTCGGCGCAGGCCGCGCCGCTCAGCGCGCGCAGGTCGCGGCCGAGATGAGTCGCCAGCGCGGCGTTGCCGCGCAGCAGGGCGCCGCGGCTGTCAAAGACCGCGATCGGGTCGCTGATGGCGTCGAAGCTCCGCTCCCACTCCGCCTTGCCGCGCCGCACGACGTCGTGCAGCCGCGCGTTCTGGACCGCCATCACGACCTGTCCGGCGACGATCGCGACGAACCGCTCGTCGTCCGCGCAGAAGCGGCCCGGCGTCGACGCCGCCAGCGACAGGGTGCCGATCAGTTCGTCGCCGGCCAGCATCGGCACGCTTAGCGCGCTCCAGCCGCCGTCGGCGAGCGGCCCGCTGCCGAGCGGCGCGCCATGGCGCAGGCACGGCGTCCGGTGTTCGATGACGTCGTCGCTCGGCCTCGGCCGGTCGCCCGGCCACGGCCAGCGCAGCGACTCGGGGCCGACGAAGGCGCGCTCCGGATAGTCGCCGCCGTCGTCGTCGCGCAGCCGGATCGATCCCGATTCCGCCCCGAACGCCATCGTCAGCGAGTCGAGCGCGACGTTCAGGACGTCGTCGAGCTCGAGCGAGCGGGCGGTGCCTTCGCAGATCTGGTTGATCGTCTGCAGTTCCCAGAACAGCCGCCGGTTCAGCGTGCCCGCGGTCGTGTCGACGCTCGGCGCCGTGACGGAATTGTCGATGCTATGCATGGGTTTGTGCGGGGCGCTACCCGACGCGCCGCACAGGTCAGGGCAAGAGCGGCGCCGAAAGCGCCCACCGGACTGTGCGCGGGATTGGGCGCAGATCGCCGGAACGGAGTCCGGAGAGCGGGCGGGTGGAGGCCGGCGTTGCAGGGATGGAACCGGCGGCTGTTTCAGAACTGAAACAGCGGGCGGCAGACCGGCTCAGTCGCCGAGGCCGTATTTCTTCATCAGCCGCCACAGCGTCGTCCGGCTGACCTGCAGCTCGCGCGCCGCGGCGCCGACTTCGCCGCCGTGCCGGGCGAGCGTCGCCGCGATCGTCTCGCGGTCGGCGCGCTCACGGGCCGCCGCGACGGTGCCATCCGGAGGCGGCGGCGCGGTCTTGTCCGCTGTAACTTCCTCGGGCAGGTCCTCGGGGCGGAGCTCAGGCCCCTGGGCGATGGCGACGGCGCGCTGGATCATGTGTTCGAGCTGGCGGACGTTGCCGGGATAGTCGTAGGCGGCGAGCAGCGTCCAGGCCTCCGGCGTGCAGCGCTCGACGCCCGCCGCCGGGCCGAACCGCGCGAGGAAGTGGTCGGCGAGCAGCCGCAGGTCATCACCGCGTTCCCGGAGCGGCGGCATGTGAATGAGGTGCACGTTCAAGCGGTAATAGAGATCCCGCCTGAATTCCCCGGTCTCGATCGCCGCCTTCAGATCGACGTTGGTGGCGGCGACGAAACGAACGTCGACCCGCCGGCTGTCGTTCTCGCCCATCCGGCGGACCTCGCCGGACTCGAGCGCCCGCAGCAGCTTGGCCTGAAGAGCGGCCGACATCGTGCCGATCTCGTCGAGGAACAGCGTCCCGCCGGAGGCATGCTCGATCAGGCCGGCGCGCGCCGCCGCCGCGCCGGTGAACGCCCCCTTGCCATGGCCGAACAGCTCGTTCTCGAGCAGCGACGCGGTCAGCGCGGCGCAGTTGAGGGCGACGAACGCGCGGTCGCGCCGGGCACTGCCGGCGTGGATGGCGCGCGCCGCCAGCTCCTTCCCGGTGCCGGTGTCGCCGGTGATGAGCACGGTCCCCTCGACCGGCGCCGCCCGCCCGATCCGCTCCTTCACCTGCGCCATCGCCGGGCTCTCGCCGATCAGCGTGTCGAGCGAACCGGCCGGGCGGATGGTGCGCTGCAGGAGGTCGACGTGGCGCGCGAGATGGCGCCGCTCGGCGGCGCTGCGCACCCGCATCAGCAGCTCGTCGCGGAAGAACGGCTTCTGGACGAAGTCGACCGCGCCAAGCTTCATCGCCTCGACCGCGGTCTCGACCGTGCCGAACCCGGTCATGATGATGAACGCGGCATCGACGCGGTGCTCGCGCAGCTTGCGCAGCAGATCCAGCCCTGACAAGCCCGGCATCCGCATGTCCGACAGAATGACGTCGAACCCGCCGGCGGCGGCGAGGCCGAAGCCGCGCTGGCCCTCGGCGGCAGTCTCGACCGCGTAGCCGGCCGCGCGCAAGGTGCGTTCGGTGCTGTCCCGCACCGCGGTGTCGTCGTCGATGATCAGGATGCGTGGCATCGGTCGCTCTCGGGCGCGCTAAGTCTATACTGCCGCGAACCCGCCATGGCCTGGATGCACCGCACTCCCCTCGTTCTCCTCCTGGCCGCCGGCGCGGTCCAGGCCTGCTCCACCCCGCCGGGCCGGCCGTCGCTGCCGGCCGCGGGGGCGGCGCCGCGGGAGATCCGCGTCGGCGCCAGCGGCTCGGGGCGGGTCGTCGTGCGGGCGGTCCCGCTCGAGGAGTACATCGAAGCGACGATTCTTTCCGAGTTCGCCCCGGCCGGCGGCGACGCCACCGTCGTCGAGCGCATGTTCGAAGTGCAGGCGATCATCGCCCGCACGTATGCGATCGGACACCTCGGCCGTCACGCCAAAGACGGTTACGACCTGTGCGATCGCACGCACTGTCAGCTGTTCCAGCCCGAGCGCCGCATGACGTCACGCTGGGGCCCGCAGGCGGCGGCCGCGGTGCGTCGAACCCGGGGCCAGGTGCTGTGGTTCGGCGGCGCGCCGGCGCTGACCGTCTTTCATGCCGACTGCGGCGGGCGGACGAGCTCGGCCGCCGACGTGTGGGGCGGGACGCCGCGTCCCTACCTCATCGGGCGCCCCGATGATGGTGCAGCCGCGGCGGCACACGCCCGGTGGGAGTACCGCGCGACGCGGAGCGCGGTGCAGTCCGCCCTGAATGCCGACCCGGCCACTCGCGTCGGGGCCCGCTTCGAGGCGATCGAGGTCCTCGCACGCGACCCAGCCGGACGCATCGAACGGGCGGCGGTGCGCGGCACCGAGCGGCACGTCGTGCGCGGCGAAGCCTTGCGCTCGGCGCTGGTCACCGCCTTCGGCGCGCGCAGCATCCGCAGCACCTGGTTCGACATACGTGACGATGCCGGCGCCGTCGTGTTCACCGGCCAGGGGTTCGGCCACGGCGTCGGTCTCTGTCAGGCGGGGGCGCTGGCGCGGCTGACTGCCGGGGCGAAGATCGCGGCGGTCCTCGCGCGCTATTTTCCGGGCACAAGGCTGGGCCGCGCCGCGGACTGACGCGGCCGGCCGGCGCGGTACAATTGCACCCGTCAGGGCCGCCGCTTCCCCTTATAATAAGAAGATTCAGGGCACCCGCCCTCACTCCGGGCTCGCCCGGGTAAACGCTCCGCCCCTCGAGGCGTATCAAGATGACAGGAGCCCAGGCGGCTAGTTTGTCCGGCCGCGAAGCGGATGGCGCCGCTGCCTCTGCCGTCAAGGCCCTGCAGGCCGAGGGACGACTGCCGGAAGCGCGCGAGCGCTATGCCGAACTCGTCGGCCGGCACCAGCGCCGGGCGGTGCGGATCGCGCTGCACTACCTGCGCGAATCGGCCGAAGCCGACGAGGCGGTGCAGGATGCCTTCGTCAAGGCCTACTCGCACCTGGATTCCTTTCGGGAGGAGCTGCCGTTCGAAGTCTGGTTCACGCGCATCCTGATCAACGGCTGCCTGGACCGGATCAAGGCCCGCACCCGCCGCGGCCGATGGTTCGTGCCGATGCCGGACGGCCCGGGCGGTCAGCAGGACTTCGCCGAACGGACGCCGGCCAAGGGTCCGTCGCCCGAGGATCAGCTGCTCGCGCGGGAGCGGCGGGCGGCCGTCACGCGCGCCTTGGCGCGGCTGCCCGAGCGTCAAAGGTCGGTGTTCATGCTGAGCCACTACGAAGGGTGCACGTCGAGGGAAGTGAGCGCGATGACGGGGCTCAACGAGTCTACCGTCCGGGTCCATCTGTTCCGGGCCATCCGGCGGCTGCGCGTGCTGCTGGCGGATACCACCGAAGCATCGGGGGAGAAACGCCGTGTCAATCCTTAACCGCCTGCGGGTCACGCATCATCTGGACGATGCCGCCATGGCAGCGGTCTGGACGGAGGGCCGGCTGGCCGGCATGGCGGCTCATCCGCATCTCGGCGAATGCGCGTCGTGCCGCGCGCGGTTCGGACAGCTCGCCGGGTGGATGGACGACTTGAAGGACGGCGCGGTCGCGGACGCCGACGAGCTCTTTCCGGCCGAGCGGCTGGCGGCGCAGCGGGCGCAGATTTTCCGGCGGCTCGAGGCCGCCGAGCACCCGACCCGCGTCATCGCGTTTCCCAAGCCACCGGCGCCGATGGCGGCGCGCTCCTCCGGCGCGTCCCGCTGGATCGCCGCGGCTGCGGCGGCCGGCCTGGTCGTCGGGGTGGGCGTTGGCCAGATGATGGACTTCCGTCACGCTGCCGGCCGCTCGCCGGCGGCCGGCCTCGAAGCCCGGCTGGCGGAGCGGCCGCAGGCCTCGGCTTCCCCGATCCGGGAGATCGCCGCCGACGAGGCCTTCCTCGTGGAGCTCGACGCCTCACTGACCCGCCCTTCGGTCCCGGAGTTGCGCGCGTTCGACGACCTCACGCCGCACGCGGGCGAGCAGCCGCGCTAGTGGCCACCTCGCAGCCCCTGATCTTCCGCAAGGGCCTCGACATGAAGGCGGCGGTCGCGGGCGAGCTCGCCGCCGCCTATCACAGCCGGATTGTCGACGGCGTGCGAGAGCGCGATTTCCGCCACGACGCCGGCCGCCTGACCGTCCATCTCGCCCGCGAGTTCGGCTTCTGCTACGGCGTCGACCGCGCGGTGGACTACGCCTACCAGGCGCGCCGCCGCTTCCCGGATCGGAACGTCTTCCTGACCGGTGAGATCATTCACAATCCGCACGTCAACGACCGTCTCCGCGAGGCCGGCATCCGCTTCCTGTCGGACCCGGAGGAGCAGCGCGACCGGCTCGGACCGGACGACGTCGTCATCCTGCCGGCGTTTGGCGTCACGGTGACCGACATGGCGCAGCTCTCCAGCCAGGGCTGCACGCTCGTCGACACCACCTGCGGGTCGGTGCTGAACGTCTGGAAGAACGTCGTCCGCTATGCGCAGGGCGGCTTCACGTCGATCATCCATGGCAAGGTCCGGCACGAGGAGACCCGCGCTACGGCCTCCCAAGCGCTCAAGTATCCCGACGGCCGCTACCTGATCGTCCTCGACCGCGACGAGGCCGGCCAGGTCTGCGACTACATCCGCGCTGGCGGCGATCGGGACGCGTTCCTGCGGCGGTTCGGCGCCGCCGCGTCGCCGGACTTCGATCCGGACCGCGACCTGGTCCGCGTCGGCTGCGCCAACCAGACGACGATGCTGATGACGGAATCGCTCGAGATCGGCGAGATGTTCCGGGACGCGATCCGCGCCCGCTACGGCGAGGCGGCGCTCGCGACCCAGTTCCGCTCGTTCGACACCATCTGCAGCGCCACCCAGGAGCGCCAGGATGCCGTGCTGGCGCTGCTCGACGAACAGCGCCTCGATCTGATGCTCGTCGTCGGCGGCTACAACAGCAGCAATACCTGCAACCTCGCGCGGATCTGCGCGGCGCGGGTGCCGACCTACCACATCGCCGATCCCGAGTGCATGGTGTCGGCCGCCCAGCTCCGGCATCGCCCGGTCGGGGCGCCGTCGACAACCGCGGGCATCGAGGCGACCGCGACGGGCTGGCTGCCGGCCGCGGGGCCGCTGATCGTCGGGCTCACCGCCGGGGCGTCGACGCCGAACAACATTGTCGGCGAAGTGATTCAGCGCCTCGAGGCGTTCGCCCGGGAGGGAGACGCCCCCGGCGCCTGACCTATCCTGCCGCTAGACCGGGCCGGCGTGCCGCGCCTGCCCGCTCGCGTCGTCCATCTCGACCCGCAACTCACTCACAGCACGTCACTTACAAGATGACGCCGGCGCCGCAGCGCCCGGCGGGCGAGCCAGGCCGCCAGCCGCCGGGCGGTAAACGACGGCGTGCCCGAGGTCGTAATAGCGTCCATGGCAAGACACTTGGCCTGGATCCTCGGCGCAGCCTTGGCGTGCGCGGCGCCGGCGACGGCGGCGCCCATGCCGTGCGCGCATGATGTCGACGCCGCACAGGCGGACGCACGGGCGGGGTCGGCGGCCGACAACTCGCGCGGCCGGCCGCCGGCGCGCGAGGAGCACCGTCCATGGAAGTTCTGGCAGGGCGAGAGCCAGACCGAAATCGGCATCACCGCTCAGCAGGCGGCAGCCATCGAACAGATTTTCCAGGGAGCGCTGCCGAAGCTCGAGGCCGCCAAGGAGCGGATCGACAAGCTCGAGGCGACGCTGTCGAAGACGATTCAGGACAACACGGCCGACCTGGCGACCGTCAGCGAGCAGGTCGACCGCCTCGAGGCGGCGCGCGCCGAGTTGTCCAAGACACGGACGCTGATGCTCTATCGCATGCGGGCGCTGCTCTCGCCGGACCAGCGCGCCAAGCTGCAGGCATTGTGGGAGGCGGGCCGCGCGAAGCAGGGCGCTCCGTCAGGCCGATGACGGCCGATCTGATGACGCCTCGTTTTTCACGCACATCTTGGGAGGCCTTTCGTGAGTAAGACTGCATCGTTCTGGCTGGGTCTCGGTCTTGTGGCGCTCGGGACCGCGCCGGCGGCGGCGCAACAGGCGCCGGCGGCACCGCCCGACCCGGCGCGCGTTCGCGAGCTGATTCAGCAGGTGCAGGCTCCGCCGGTCCGGCCAGGCACGGCGGCCGAGCCGTTCGTCACTCGCGGGCCGCGCGTCAACCTGACCCTCGACGAGGCCGTTCAGCGCGGCTCGGAGATGAATATTGATATCGCCGTGGCGCGGATCAACCCGCGGCTGACCGATTACACGCTGGCCGGTCTCGAAGCGAGCTACCGCCTCAACCTCACCTCCTCGGCGAACAACACCCGGCAGGTGACGCTGCCGCAGCAGACCACCCAGGGCATCTCGGTGCCGACGGTCAGCATGCGGGAGACGTGGAGCGCCGGGCTGGCGCAGAATCTCTGGAAGGGCGGCGGGAACTACAACGTCAACTGGACCAACGGCCGTCTCAACAACAAGGCCTCGGTCAACCTCCGCAATCCCCAGTTCACGAGCGGGCTGACCGGAGCGCTGGTCCAGCCACTGCTGCGCGGCTTCAAGATCGATGCGACCCGCGCCGCGATCATGGCGAACCGGCTGACGCAGCAGAACGACGACATCACCGTCAACGCCACGACCTCGACGACCCAGGCGAACGTCCGCAACGCCTACTGGGATCTGGTGTTCGCGATTCAGGCGGTCGAAGCCGCGCAGAACTCGTTCGACCTCGCCAGCCGGCTCGTCCAGGACAACCAGTCGCGGGTCGAGATCGGCACGCTGGCGCCGATCGACATCGTCACCGCGCAGGCCGAGCAGGCGACGCGCCGGCAGACGCTGGTCCAGGCGCAGGCGACCGTTCGCACCAACGAGCTGGCGCTGAAGCGTCTGATCGTCAGCGGCACCGACGACCCGCTCTGGACGTCGTCGATCAATCCGGTTGACCTGCCGTCGACGACGCCGGAGGCGATCGATCTCGAAGCGGCGGTCACCCGCGCGCTGACCAACCGGACCGACATCCTGCAGACGCGCAACAACCTGAAGATCAGCGACATCAACCTGCGGAACCAGGTCGACGCGACCAAGCCGCAGCTCAACCTCACCGCCAACTACGGCCTGAACGGTCTCGGCGGGCCGCAATTCGTCTTCAGCGGTCCGGTCGATCCGCTGACCGGCGCGCGGCCGTCGACGGTGCTCCCGTCCGGGTATACGGACGCGCTGCGGAATATCGTCGGCTTCGACGCGCCGACCTGGACGGTCGGCTTCACCTTCGCCTACCCGCTCGGCCGCAGCTCGCAGCAGGCGACGGTGGCGCGCTCGAAGCTGGCGCTCGAACAGACCGCCGCCAATCTCAAGTCGCTCGAACTGCAAATCGCCACCGACGTGACCAACGCGGCGCTGACGGTGCAGAGCTCGCTTGAAAGCGTGCAGGCCAGCGGCGTCGCGCGGGAGTTGTCGCAGAAGCGGCTCGAGGCGGCGCAGAGCAAGATGGACGTCGGCATGGCGACCAATTACGAAGTCGTGCAGGCGCAGCGCGACTACGCCGACGCGCGCAACAACGAGCTGCGGGCGATCCTCAACTACCGCAAGGCGCTCGTCAATTTCGAGGCCGTGCAGACGGTCGGGACGCGCGGCGTCGGCGCGGCGGTCACCGGCGGCGGCGCGGCGACCGGCGGCGGCGGGCAGTAAACGCCGCACGCCCGGGACCGGGCGCGCCGCACATCGCTGGCATTCACGCGCGGCTCTCTTGAAGGGACTGCGCCCGGGTCCTGCCGGACCGGGACGAGCAGACGGACACTATGAAAAAACTGATTGGCATCATCATCGTACTGACGCTGGTTGGCGTCAGCGCCGGCGCGTACTACATGACCCGGCCGGAGAAAGAGCCGGAAGTGCGGACCGGCCAGGTCAGCCGCGGCGACATCGTCGACGTTGTTGCCGCGACCGGCACGCTGGAAGCAGTGACGACCGTCCAGGTCGGCACCCAGGTCGGCGGCATCATCCAGGAGCTCTACGCCGACTTCAACTCGATCGTCAGGAAGGGCCAGGTCATCGCCCGCCTCGACCCGACGCTGCTCGATACCAACATCGAGCAGCAGCGCGCCAACGTGACACGGTCGGAGGCTGATCTCGACCGGCTCAAGGTGGCGCTGGCCGATGCGCAGCAGAAGCTCGATCGCGCGAAGGCGCTGTTCGAGAAGAACCTGCTGCCGCGCACCGATCTCGAGACGGCGCAGGTCAACGTCCAGTCGGCGCAGGCGCAGATCAAGTCGTCCGAAGCGGGTCTGGTGCAGGCGAAGTCGCAACTCAACACCGCCGAGGTCAACCGCGCCCACACCGTCATCACGGCGCCGATCGACGGCATCGTCATTTCCCGCGCCGTCGAGCCCGGCCAGACCGTCAACGCCGGCATGTCCGCGCCGACGCTCTTCATCCTCGCCGCCGACCTGACCAAGATGCAGGTCAACGCGAACATCGACGAGGCGGACGTCGGCCGGATGCGCCCCGGGCAGGTCGTCAGCTTCCGCGTCGACGCGTTTCCGAACGAGACCTTCACCGGCGCCGTCGAACAGGTCCGGCTGCAGCCGACGACCGTGCAGAACGTTGTGACCTATCAGACCGTCATCAACGTGCCGAATCAGCAGCTGAAGCTGAAGCCGGGCATGACCGCGAACGTCACGATCGAGGTCAGCCGCAAGACCAACGTGCTGCGGGTGCCGGCGGCGGCGCTGCGCTTCCGTCCGACGGCGGACGTCTTTGCCGCGCTCCATCAGGACATGCCGCCTGAAGCCCGCGGCGGCTTTGGCGGACGCAACGCCGGCGGCCGCGGCGGCGCGCCCGGACAGCCGGGGCAGGCCGGCGGCGCGGGCCAGCCGGGAAGCACGGCTCAGGGGGCGGCGGCGACGACGCAGGGATCCCAGGCAGCCGGCGCGCCGCGAACGGCAGC
>JANMWI010000103.1:0-36527 GCA_031393955.1 Acidobacteriota bacterium | reverse complement strand
CCGCGGCGCTTCCTCTGGCGCAACAGATCATCACCTGCTGTAGATATATTACGTCGGCTGAAAAAAACAACGGCGGCAAGGATCCGGGCACCTACGTCAACGAGGGAGTGCAGATCGCCCAGCGCGGCGCGCTCGTCGTCCGCGATCCGGTGGTGGCGTCGGTGCCGCCGTTCGCGCGCGACCTGTTCTTCCCGTCGCACCAGCGGCCGGACTATTACGGCACGCGCTTCATGGGCTTCTTCATCACCGACCCCGGCGAGGGCCTGGTCGTCGGCCAGTTTCCCCACCTGTTCCCGGCGTCAATCGCGATTGGCTACGGCATCGACGGGCTGACCGGGGCGCGGCGGACGGTCGGCGTGTGGGCGGTCCTCGGGCTGCTGGCGTTCTACTTCGCCGGCGCGCGGCTGGTCGGGCGATCGGCCGCCGGCGCGGCAGCGGCGCTGCTGGCGCTTCACGTCATCGAGGTCTGGTTCGCCAGGTATCCCAACGCCGAAGTCGTGATGCAGGCGGTGCTGTTCGCGGCGCTGCTCGCCAACGCGAGGGCGCACGTCGACCGCGACCGGTTTTTTGCCCCGGTCGCCGGGCTGCTGCTCGGCTTGCTCCTCTTCCTGCGCTTCGACGCGGTCCTCGGCATCGCCGCCGTCGCGATCGGGCTCGCGCTCGCCGCGTTCAGCGGCCAGCGGCCGCAGCGATCGTTCGTCGTCGTGTTTGCCGGCGTCACGGCGCTCGCGACCGCTTACCTGCTCGGGCCGATGCGGGCCTACGCCGCCCTGCCGATTGTGTTCCTCAGCAATCTGCCGGCCTGGCAGTACGTGGTGCTCGGGCTGGCGGCGCTCGCCGCGGCCGCCGCACTGCGCGGCGCCGCCGCCTGGCCGCGCCTGGCGCGGCGCGTCGTCGCCTGGACACCCGGCGTGCTGACGGCGGCGCTCGCCGCGCTGGCGCTTTACGCGCTCATCCTGCGGCATCCGGGCGGCCGGCTGGCCGCGCACGACGCCTACGCGCTGCGCACCTTCACCGACTTCTATCTCACGCTGCCGGCGCTGCTCGCCGCGCTAATCGGGCTCGGCATCGTCGCCCGCCGCCGGTTCTGGGACGACCCGGCCCTGTTCCTCACGGTCGCCGTCTTCGCATGCTTCTTCTTTTTCAAGATCCGGATCGTCACCGACCACTTCTGGATGGCCCGCCGGTTCGTGCCGGTGATCCTGCCCGGCGCGCTGCTCTTTGCCGCCGCCGCGGCGCTCAGCGGCCGGCGCGGCGGATGGCGCGGCACCGGCTCGGTGCGCGCCCTGATCGGCGCAACATTCGTGGCGCTCCTGGCGGCGCACTACGGCCGCCAAAGCCGGCCGCTCCTTCATCACGTCGAGTACGCCGGCCTGATCCCGAGAATCGAGCAGCTCGCCGCCACGATCCACGACGACGACCTGGTGATCGCCGAATCCAGAGATGCCGAAGGGGACGTCCACGTTCTCGCCCTGCCGCTCGCTTACATCTACGCCCGCCAGGTGCTGGTGCTGAACTCGGCCCGCCCCGACAAGGCCACCTTCGCGGCCTTTCTCGAGTGGGCCCGCAGCCGCTACGGCCGGGTCCTGTTCATCGGCGGCGGCGGGACCGACCTGCTGTCGCACCGCTACGGGGTCCGGCCGCTGGCCAGCGACCGCTTCCAGGTCCCCGAGTACGACGCCCCGCTCGACGCCTATCCGCGATTCGTCCGAAGCAAGGAGTTCGACTACGGCGTCTACGTGTTCGGCGCGCCCGACCCGGCCGGCGGCGACGGCTTCGCGCTCGACATCGGCGTCAAGGACGACCTTCACGTGCTGCGGTTCCACGCCAAGGAAATGGCGGACCGGCGGACGATGCGCTGGACCCGGGCGACATCCTATCTCGCGGTGACGACGATGGCGGCGTCGGCGCGAACCGTGACGCTGTGGATGAACAACGGCGGCCGGCCGCAGGCCGCGCCGCCAGCGGCCGTGACCATCTACCTCCACGGTCAGCTGATCGGAACGGCGGTGGTCGCGACCGGCTTTGCGCCCTACACCTTTGCGATCCCGCCGGACCTGGCGGCGCGAGCGGCCAGCTTCGCCGATCCCGTCGAGCTGAAGATCGTCACCGCGACCTGGAATCCGCACGACGTGCTCGGCACGCCGGACGACCGGGATCTCGGCGTAATGCTCGATCGCGTGACGGTACAATGACGCCGTCCTGATGACCCTGGCTGCCGGCGCCTCATCGCGGCTGCAGATTCACGACCCGCGCGAGCGCGCGATCGTCTCGGCCGCCGATCTCCTGCTCACCGCCGGCAGCGCGGTGACCAGCCCGCTGCGCCGCCGGCGCCGCCCCGACAATCCGACGCGGATCCTCCTGCTGCGGCTCGAGCGGATCGGCGATCTGCTGATGGCGCTCCCGGCCATCGCCGACGTCCGCGCCCTCGCGCCGGACGCCGCGATCGATCTGGTTGTCGGCAGCTGGAATCTTCCGCTGGCGAGGGCCATCGCCAGTGTCAGCACCGTGACGACGCTCGATGCCGCGTGGCTGGCGCGCGAGGGAGGCGGGCTCGGTGTGCCGGCACTCATCCGCGCGGCGCGGCGGTGGCGCGGCCGCCGGTACGATTTGGCGTTCAATTTCGAACCGGATCTGCGCAGCAACCTGCTGGTCGCGGCCTGCGGCGCGCGGTGGACCGCGGGCTACCGGAGCGGCGGCGGCGGCCCGCTCCTCGATGCGGCGTTGGACTACGACCCCGAGCTCCATACCGCCGACAACGCCAGGCGCCTGGTCGCGGCGGTCTTCGGCCGGACCGCACCGCCGCCCGAGGCGCGGCTCCTGGCGCTGCCCGAGGACGCGCGCGCCGCGGCGGCGCGGCGGCTCGCCGTCCGCACGCCGCTCGCCGGTCTGCACGTCAGCGGCGGGCGCGCCGTCAAGCAATGGGAGCCGGAGCGGTTCGCCGAGGTCGCGCAGCGGCTGGCCTATGCCGGCGCCACCTTTGTCCTGACCGGCGCCCCCGCCCCTCGCCCGCTCGTCGACGCCGTGCGGCGCCGCCACCCGGCCGACCGCGTCATCGACGTCGCCGGAGAGGTCGATCTGCTGGCGCTGGCGTCGCTGCTGGAGCGGCTCGACGTCATGATCACCGGGGACACCGGGCCGATGCATCTCGCCGCGGCGGTTGGCACGCCGGTCGTCGCGATCTTCGGGCCATCGGATCCCGTCCGCTACGCGCCGCGCGGCGCGACCGACCGGGTCATCCGCATCGACCTGCCGTGCAGCCCCTGCAACCGCATCCGCCGGCCGCCGGCCCGCTGCGTCGGCCACACGCCGGACTGCCTCGCCGGGGTCGAGGCGGACCGCGTCTTCGACGCCGCGGTGGCGATTCTCGATCGGGCGCGGCGACTGCCGCCTGGAGCGACGCCATGACGGCCGGACCGACCGATCCGCTTGGCGAGTTGACCCTTCACGGCGCCGCCGGCGAGCGGCGGGTCCGGCTGGCGGACTACCTGGATGAAGCCGCCGAGGAGGCCGCCGCGGCGGCGGCGCACGAGTGGATCAAAGGGCTTCGCGGGCTGTCCGTCGACGGCCAGCCGCTGCGGCGGCGGTTCCAGGTGCGGGGCGATTCGCTGTGGTGGTTCACCGAGCTGTACCTGCACAAGCAGCAGGTCATCCTGCAGCTGCACCGCGCGGTCGCAGCGCTCGAGCGGCTGGTGGCGGCTGAACGGCCCACCGAGATGCGGCTGATCGGGAGTGCCCGCCTGCTGCGGGTCGCCGGCCCGGCCGTCGCCCGGGCGCACGGCATCCGCTGGCGTGGGCCCGAAGGCGTCGCGCACCCGCGGCTGCGCCTCGCCCGCATCGGTCTGCGCGCCCGCGCGCTGCGCCTGGCGGCACGGGCGTCGCGCCTGCGGCCGGGGCGCGGCGTCACGGCCGGCAAGGCGGGCGGCCGCATCGCCGGCTTCGTCCACACCGCGTTCTGGCGGCACGGCGGCACGGCCGGCGGCGCCGAGTCGTACATCGGGCCGGTCCTCGACGCGCTCGACGCCGCAGTGCCGGCGGACCTGTGCCTGGTCGGCGTCGGGCCGGCCGCGAACTTCCGCGCCCGGCGCTGGTGGCATCCGCTGCAGCGTCCGGCGGCGGCGGCAAGCATCGTCGCCGTCGAGTCATTCGCGGGCCTGGGGGCACTGGCGGCATCTGAGGACGTGTGGCGGCGGCGGGGGGACTGGCGGCGAGCGCTGTGGGACAGCGCGGCGATCCGCCAGCACGCCGTCATCGGCGGCGCCGACTGCTGGCCGATCGTCCGCGAAGAGATCGCCGGCGTGGTCGAGCTCCAGTGGACGTGGTCGGCGCGCGCCATGGACGAAGCGGCGGCGGCGCTCGACGCGCTTCGGCCGGCCGTCGTGCTGACCTACGCGGAAGCCGGCGGCTGGGGTCGGGCGCTGCTGCTGGAGTGCCGGCGCCGGGGGATTCCGTCAGCCGGCCTGCAGCATGGCTTCATCCACCGGCACTGGCTGAATTACCGGCACGAGGCGGACGAGATGGAGCCGGATCCCGGCGGCCCGGGTGACCGCGGCTTTCCGCGTCCGGACCTGACGCTGCTGTTCGACGATTTCACCAGGCAGCATCTCGAGGTCCACGGCCGGTTTCCGCCGACGGCGCTCGCCGTGACCGGCAGCCCGCGGCTCGATGCCCTCGTCGGCGCGGCAGACCGCCTCACCGCGGACGACATCGTGCGGGCCAGGTCCGCGGCCGGCGCGGCCGGCGATGCCCGCCTGGTGCTGCTCGTCACCAAGCATCGCGAAGCGGCCGGCGTCCTCGATGCGCTCGCGGCGGCGGTCGCCGCGATGCCGGACGTGCAGCTGGCGATCAAGGCCCACCCGGCGGAGACCGCCGACGCCTACGCCGCCGTGGCGGCGCGCGCATCGAACATCCGTGTGCTGCCGCCGGACGCGCCGCTGGCGCCGCTGATTCGCGCCAGCCGGGCGGTCGTGACGGTGAATTCCACCGTGGCGATCGATGCCGCCGTCCTCGGCGTGCCGGCGCTGGTGGTCGGGCTGCCGAACAACCTGTCCCCGTTCGTGGCCGCCGGGCTGATGTCCGGCGTCCCGCCAGGGGCGCCGATCGGACCGGCGCTCGGCCGAATCCTGTATGATGAGGGATTCCGCGTCCAGCTCGAAGGCGACCGGGCGGGGTGCCTGGCGCGCTTCGGAATCGGCTCGGACGGCCGTGCGGCCGTCAGGTCGGCGGCCGCCGTGCGGGCGCTGGCGAAGGACCCGGCCGGCCGCTAGGCGGCCATCGAGGATTCGAAATTCATGCGTGTGCTCATCACCGGCGGCGCCGGCTTCGTCGGCAGCCACCTCGCCGAAGCGCTGCTCGCCCGCGGCGACGAGGTCTTCGTGCTCGACAACCTGTCGACCGGGTCGATCGACAACGTCCTGCACCTGAAGAGCCACCCCGGGTTTCATTACACCATCGACACCGTCACCAACGAGCCGGTGCTCGCCGAGCTGGTCGATCGCGCCGACATCGTCGTGCACTTGGCCGCCGCGGTCGGGGTGAAGCTGATCGTCGAACAGCCGGTGCACACGATCGAGACCAACGTGCACGGCACCGAGGTCGTCCTCAGGGTCGCGAACAAGAAGAAGAAGCTGGTGCTGATCGCCTCGACGTCGGAGGTCTACGGCAAGAGCGCCGATGTCCCGTTCCACGAGGATGCCGACCTCGTGCTCGGGCCGACCTCGAAGCACCGCTGGGCGTACGCCTGCAGCAAGATGATCGACGAGTTCCTGGCGCTGGCGTACTGGAAGGAGCGCAAGCTGCCGGTGATTGTCGTCCGGCTCTTCAATACCGTCGGGCCGCGCCAGACCGGGCAGTACGGCATGGTGATTCCGAATTTCGTCCGGCAGGCGCTCGCCGGCCAGCCCATCACCGTGTTCGGCGACGGCACCCAGTCGCGCAGCTTCACCTACGTCGGCGACGTCGTCCGCGCTATGGTAGCCTTGATCGACGAACCCCGCGCGGTCGGCCAGGTCTTCAATATCGGGAACGGCGTCGAGATCACCATCGCCTAGCTCGCCGCGCGGATCAAGACGATGACCGGCAGTGCATCGCCGATCGTCCTGATCCCTTACGACCAGGCGTACGAGGCCGGCTTCGAGGATATGCCCCGCCGGGTCCCCGACATTTCGCGCATCCGTGCGCTCGTCGGCTACGAGCCCGCCGTGCAGCTCGACGAGACGCTCCACCGCGTCATCGAGCATTTCAGGCAGCTGTAGAGTTCTGATGGCCGAGCCGCTCAAAATCAAGGCCCGCGTGCGGCGCACCGCCGAGCGGCTGCTGCATCGCCAGGCGAAGCCGATTCGCCGGCTGCTGCTCGCGACCGGGCGCGACCGCGCCCCGGCGATGCCCGAGATCGTGCAGATCGAGAGCACGAACATGTGCAACGCCAAGTGCGTGTTCTGCCCGCGCGACGACATGCACCGCAAGCAGGGCATCATGTCGGTCGAGCTGTTCCGGAAGATCGTCGACGAGTGCGTCGAGCTCGGCATCACGCACGTCCGGATGCACAACTACGGCGAGGCGTTCATGGACCGCCAGCTGGTCGAGAAGGTCCGCTACGCCAAGGAGCGCGGCATCCAGGAAGTCGGGATGATCAGCAATGGCTCGCTGATCACCGAGACGGTCGCGCGCGGGATGATCGACGCCGGCCTCGACGCGATCAACATCAGCGTCGATGCGGCCGGCAAAGAGGTCTTCGAGTCGACCCGCCTCGGCCTCAAGTACGACTAGGTGATCGCCAACATCGAACGCCTCGTGCGGCTGCGCGCCGAGCACGGCCGGCGCCGGCCGAAGCTGATCCTGTCGTTCGTGCGCCAGAACAACTCCGCCGACGAACAGGCGTTCATCGAGCACTGGCGGGCGATTGCCGACAAGGTCCACGTCACCGACCTGCACAACTGGGGCGGGACGCTTAACACCGAGTCCGACGTCAATTACCCGTGCTACCGGCCCTGGCTGACCTTCACCGTCCTCTGGGACGGCCGGGTCTCGCTGTGCTGCGCCGACTTCGACGGCAAGACCATCCTCGGCGACCTGAATGCGTCGTCGATTCGCGAGATCTGGAACGCCGAGCCGTATCGGCTGGCGCGCCGGCAGCACCTCGAGAGCGGCGGGCCCGACATCTGCCGGTCCTGCGACCTGCCGCGGAAGGACTCGCCGCTGTGGATCACGAAGCTCGCGTAGGCGGGCTCCCGGGCGGATACCCGACCGCTCGTGCCGTGGCCTCTCCCGAGGCGTATACTTTTGTCGAAAGGTGACTGCGAACTCATGAAGATCTGGTTTCGCCGCATCGCTGCCGCCGGCCTCGTGGCCGGCGCGCTCACGGTCCACCCCGCCGCCGCCGGCGAGCTCAAGCTGACGCTCGGCAACGGCCGCGCGACGCTGATCGCCCAGGACGTCCCGCTCCGCCAGATCCTCGCCGAGTGGGCGCGGCTCGGCCAGACGACCATCGTCAACGGCGACAAGATGGCCGGTCCGCCGCTGACGCTGCAGCTCGTTGACCGGCCGGAGCGCGAGGTGCTGGAAGTCCTCCTCAAGTCCGCGGGTGGATACATCGCCGCCCAGCGGACCGTCACGCTCGCCAACGCCTCGGTCTTCGACCGCGTCATGATCCTCCCGACCAGCCGTGGTCCGGTCGGCGTCGCCGCCGCGCCGCCGCCGCAGTTCAACCGTCCCGCCATGCCGCCGCAGATGCAGCAGGCGCCGCCGCAGATCCCGGACGATGATGAGCCGATGGAGCAGCCAAGCCCGCCCGGGGCGCAGCCGATGGTCGTCCAGCCGGGCCAGCCGCCGCCATACCCGATGATGCCGGTGCCGCCGCAGGGCCAGCCGGCCGGACAGCCGCCGGTCCTGACCGCGCCGCGCCCCGGCATGCTGCCGGCCGCGCCCGGCGGCCGGCCGCAGCCCGGTGGCCAGCCGAACGGCCGTCCGCAGGGTGGCGGCGATCCCGATCGCTAGACCGCTGGCCGGCAGCCAGCGGCCATTACGGTAGAATCAGGCGATCATGACCGTCAGCCCACCGGTTGTGCGCACGGGCGAGTACGCCGCCCGTGGCGATTACCATCGCGCGCCCGACCCTGACTGGGACTACTACCCGACCTATCTCGCCAAGCTCCGGGCCGTCCGCCGCTGGCTCGACGGCGCGGGTCCCGCTGAGCGCATCCTCGACGCCGGCTGCGGCGAGGGGGTCATCGTCGACGAGTACGCCGGGCGGCTGGCGATCGAGGGGATCGACGCGAACTACAGCTCGCCACGCGTCCGCAGCGGATCGCTGACGGCGCTGCCCTACGCCGACGCCACCTTCGACCGCGCGCTCTGCCTCGACGTCCTCGAGCACCTGACCTTCGAAGAGCAGCCGCGCGCGCTCGCCGAGCTGTTCCGGGTGCTCCGCCCGGGCGGCCAGCTGCTGGTCTCGATTCCGAATCTGGCGCACCTCCAGTCGCGCGTCCACTTCGCGCTCCAGGGCAGGCTGATCCGGACCGCTTCGGAATACAAGCACCCCGGCGATCGTCCGGCCGGCGACTACATCGCGCTCGCTCACCGCGAAGGCTTCACGCTGGTGGCGCGGCGCGGCATCTTTCCGACCGTGCCGGTGCTGACGCGGCTCATCCGCCGGCATCCGCGCGCGCTGCAGCCGCTGCACCGCCTGCTCACCCGCCTCATCCCAATCCCCGGCTGGTGCTTCCTGAATCTCCTGACCTTCCGGAAGCCGTGAACCGTTGCGCGAGAAGCTCCGCGAGCTGTCGACCAACCTGGCGGTGTACGGTGTCGGCGACGTCGCCATCCAGGCCGTCAACTTTCTGCTCCTCCGCTTCTATGTCGAGTACCTGACACCGGTCGACTACGGGATCCTGGCGCTGCTCGCCAGCGTCGAAGCGCCGGTCAAGCTGTTCTTCCGGTGGGGCGTCGACGGCGCCTTCATGCGCCACTGGTTCGACTGCGAGACCGAGCCGGAGCGGCAGCGCCTCGCCAGCACGCTGTTCTTCTTCCTGCTCGCGGTCAACGGCGCGCTGCTGGCGCTGTCGCTCGTCGTCGCGCCGTTCGTCTCGGAGCGGCTGCTCCACTCCGCCGGCTACACCCTCGCCCTGCAGCTCGTCCTGCTGAACACGTTCGCGATCGGCTTCACCTTCATCCCCTTCCACGTCCTGCGGATGGAGAAGCGCGCGCGCCAGTTCAGCGGCCTGACCTTCGCGCGGTCGCTCGCCACGCTCCTGCTCCGCATCATCCTGGTCATGGGGCTCGGGCTCGGCGTGATGGGCGTGGTGGTCGCCGACATCGTCGTCACCGCGGTGCTGATGGTCGTGCTGCTGAAGTGGTTCGCGCCGCTGATCCGGGCGACGTTCTCGATGAGCGTGCTGCGCCGGTCGCTGGCGTTCGGGCTGCCGCGGGTCCCGCACGGCTTCGCGCTGCAGGTGATGGCGGTCGGCGATCGTTTCGTGATGGGCCGCTACCTGCCGATGCAGGCGGTCGGGTTCTATTCGATGGGGGTCAGCTTCGGCCTGATCCAGAAAATCGCGCTCGGCGCGTTCGAGTATGCGTGGGCGCCGTTCTACTACGCGACCGCACGCGAGCCGGGCGCCGCCAGGGTGTTCGCGGCCGTCACCACCTACGGCGTCGCTGTGCTCGCGCTGATGACCGCCGGCCTGTCGGCGATCGCCTACGACCTGCTGAACATCGTCACCCGCGGGCAGTACGTCGGATCCGCCGGGGTCGTCATCTGGACCGCGGTCGGGGTGTTCTTCTACGGCGTCTACCTGCTGACGTCGATTGGCCTGAACATCACCAGCCGGACGCAGTATTACCCGCTCAGCACGGCACTCGGCGCCGCCTTCAACATCGGACTGTGCTTTGCCCTGATTCCGCGATTCGGCATCATCGGCGCGGCATGGGCGAACGCCGCGGCGTACGCGCTGCAGGCCGGCGTCGCCTACGGGCTGTCGCAGCATTTCTACCCGGTCCGCTACGAACTCGGACGGGTGGCGCGGGCGGTCCTGGCCGCGCTCGCCGCCTACGTCGCGGCGTGGGCGCTGCCGGCGCTGCCATCGTGGGCGGGCCTGCCGGTGCGCGGCGCGACCGTCATCTTCGTGATGGGCAGCCTGCTGGCGATGACCCGATTCTTCAATGCCGACGAGATCCGGACGCTGAACGCGCTGCGCCTGCGCCGCGGCGCGAAGACCGCCGCCGCGCCGCAGACCACCGAACTGGCCGGCGAGATCGTGGCGGTCGACCTCGAGGCGGCTCAGGCGCCGCCGCGACCGGGTGCGAAGGCGTGATGGACGCGTCCTCCGCACGCCTGCCGCGCGCCGCATCGATGGCGATCGTCGTCATTGTTGTTCTGGCCCTTGCCTTGCGGCTGGCGGGCCTCCGTTACGGCCTGCCGGCGGTCTACAACCCGGACGAAGTGGCGATCATGGCGCGGGCGCTGGCGTTCGCCAAGGGATCGCTCAACCCGCACAACTTCCTGTATCCGACGTTCTATTTCTACGTCCTGTTCGCCTGGGTCGGCGTCTACCTGGCGTTCGTGTATCTGTCCGGCCGGGTCGGTTCGATCGGCGAGCTGCAGCGGCTCTACTTCACGGACCCGACCGGTCTGTACACGGCCGGCCGTGCGCTCGGCGCGGTGGCCGGCGCGGCGACGACCGTGCTCGTCTACCGGCTGACGACGCGTCTCGCGAGCCGGCGCGCCGGCATCGCCGCCGCGCTGTTCCTGGCGGTCGCGCCGCTGGCCGTGCTCGACGGCCATTACGTCAAGCATGACGTGTTCGCCACGCTGCTCGTCGTCCTCGCCTACATCGCGTGCGGCCACGTCTGGCCGGGACGGCCCGGCCGCAATGCCGGAGACCGCGACGTGATCGTCGCCGGCGCGGCCTGCGGCGCGGCGTTCTCGACGCACTACTACTGCGTGTTCCTGGCGCTGCCGCTCGCCTGGTCGATCGTCCAGGGGCGGCGCGCTGACGGCTGGCGCCGGGTGGTGCGCGCGCTCGGCCTTGCCGGCTTGTGCGCCGCGCTGGTGTTCGTGGCGCTGTCGCCGTTTCTCGCCGTCGAGCCGCTCGCGGCGTGGCGGGACATCACCGCCAACCGGGCGATCGTCGTCGATCGTGCCGTCGCCGCCGGGGCGTTCGCGCCGGCGCTTCGCTACGTGGAAATCCTCGGCCGTGAATCGATTGGCGTGCCGGTCATCGCGCTCAGCGTGATCGGGGTCGTCTGGATGCTGATCGCGGCGCCGGGCCGGGCGATCCTGCTGCTGGCGTTTCCACTGCCGTTTTTTGCGTTCATCAGCAACACCGTGCCGGCCAGCCGCTATCTCAACCCGGTGCTGCCGTTCGTCGCGGTGTTCGCCGGCTGGGCGGTTGCCGAGATCGCCGCGACGCTGCGGTTCAGGCCGTGGATGTTCTGGACCGCGGTGGCGGCGTGCGCGCTGCCCGGTGCCCTCGCCAGCGTCCGGGTCGACCGTTTCATCCGCCAGCCGGACACGCGAACGCTGGCGCGCGACTACATCGAGCGCACGATTCCCGCCGGCGCGACCATCCTGGTGCAGCCGTACTCGACCGTGCTGACACCGTCCCGCGACGGCTTGAGAGAGGCGCTGACCCGGAACGTCGGCAGCCCGGAGGCCGCCTCGACGAAGTTCAGGCTGCAGCTCTCGCTCGACCCGTATCCCGCGCCGGCGTACCGGCTGATTTACCTCGGCCGCGGCGGCCTCGACGCTGACAAGATTTATGTCGACCCGGCCGAGCTGGGCGGCGACCGCGGCCTGTCCGCCCTCCGGCGGCTCGGCGTGGCATTCGTCGTCTTCAAGCGATACAATAGTTTGGATCAGGAGATGCTGCCGTTCGTGTCGGCCCTTGCCCGCGGGGGGCGCCGCATCGCGGTTTTCTCTCCTTATCGACCCGGGGTGACCGAGTCCGAGCGCGCGCGGATCGACCCCTTCCTGCACAACACCGACGCACGGATTGATGACGCGCTCGAGCGTCCCGGTCCGCCACTGGAGATCTGGCAACTCGATGGCCCTGGCTCGTAACCCGGCGGACGACCTGCGCGCGGTGCCCCCGCCGCCGGGGATCCTGCGTTCGACCGTCGCCCGGCTGCGCGAGTCGCTGGCGACGCGCGCCCGGTCGCTGCCGCTCGCCCGCCACGCGTGGGCGCGCTACCGCCGCCGCCGCTACGAGCACCGCATCAGCCGCTTTCTCGAGGAGAAGACTGGCCGCGCCGATCGCCTGCCGATCGGCGCGGTCTACGAAGCGACCATGCGGTGCAACCTGCACTGCGAGTTCTGCTACGTCGGCGACCTGCTGAATATCGAAGGGGAATGGCGCGAGGAGCTGACCCTCGACGCGCTCTCTCGGGCGTTTCCCGAGACACCCAACTTCCAGGTGAGCCTGACCGGCGGCGAGATCTTCATGCGGAAGGACATCATGTCCGTCCTCGATCTCTTCCGCGACAAAGGCTACGCCTGCGGCTATCTGACGACCAACGGGACGATCATCACCGAAGAGCGTGCCGAGGCGCTCGCCGACCTCGCCGCCGCCGGCTTCCTGAAGCACATCAGCGTGTCGATCGACGGGCCCGGCGAGATCCACGATGTCGCCCGCGGTCTCAAGGGGACGTTCGCGCGGACCTGCGAGGGACTGACGCGGCTCCAGGCGGCGGCGCGGCGCAAGCACGCGCCGCTGCGCGTCAGCATCAACACGACGGTCGCGCACGAGAGCCTCGACGCGCTCGACCAGATGGTCGACGTCGCCGGCGAGCTCGGCGTCGATGCGATCGGGCTCAATCACCTGATGTTCAGCACGCCCGCCGAAGTCGCCGAGACGGCCCGGCTGATTGGCGCCGCCGACGGCTCGGCGATTGCGACCTTCGTCACCGACGACCCCGGCCTCGACGTCGAGATCGTCAAACGCAAGGTCGCCGCGCTCGAAGCGAAGTGCCGCGAGCGGAACATCCTGTTCGACTTCCGCCCCAAGGTGCATCCACAGCTCATCGACAACTACTATTCGCCCGGCGCGAAGCTCGAAGGCCGCTGCCTGTATCCGTTCCTCCATGCCAGGGTGTCGTTCTCCGGCAAGGTCTACTTCTGCCCGTTCATCCGGGTCGAGGTCGGCGACCTCGCCGAGTCCTCGCTCGAGGCGATCTGGAACGGCGAGCGCTACGTCGAGATGCGGCGGCGGCTGGTCGAAAACGGCATCTTCCCGGTCTGCCGGCGGTGCTGCAAGGTCGAGCTCTCGCCGGTGCCGCTCGCCGAGCCGTTCGGCGTCGGCGTGCCGCGCCCGTCGCGGCGGGCGATTCCGTTGACCGTGATCCGGTGATGTCGATGCTCGGACGGCAGACGCTGCTCATCAATCCGCCCCTCATCAACGGGGTCGCCTTCACCCGGCAGGGACGCTGCCAGGAGCGCGAGGACGTGCTCGGCACGACCAAGCCGCCGTACACGCTGGCGCTGGCCGCGGCGCTGCTGCGCGAGGCCGGCTGCGCGGTCCGGCTGATCGACGCCACCGCCGAACGGATCCCGATCGAAGCGGTCATCGCGCGGCTCGATCGCGAGGCCTTCGTGCCGACGCTGATCATCTTTCCGACGACGACGCCGACGCTCGATGCCGACGTGGCGGCGATCGCCCGGCTCAAGGCGCACTACGGGGCGCCGATCGTCTGCTTCGGACCGCACGCCTCGACGGTGGCGGCGGAGTCGATGGCTCGGGCGCCGCAGGTCGACGGCATGCTGGTCGGCGAGCCTGAGGACGGCATCCTGCAGCTGGCGGCGCTCCCCTCAGCCGACCATCTCGGCGACGTCCCCAGCCTGACGTGGCGGAACGGCGGCGCCGTCGTCGCGCACCGCGCCCATGGCAGTTTTTCGCGCTTTGCCACCATGCCGTATCCCGCCTGGGATTTGGTGGCGCTCGACGGCTACTCGCTGCCGCTCGTCAACAAGCGCTACGTCATCGTCGAGACCAGCCGCGGCTGCCCGTATACCTGCGATTTCTGCGTCGCGCCGCTCCATCAGGGGCACAAGTTCCGCGAGCGCAGCGCCAAGTCGCTGGTTGACGAGATCGAGCGAAGCCATCGCGAGCTCGGCGTCGAGTTCTTCTATCTCTGGGGGGACACCGTTACCCTCAACGTGAAGTCGTTCAGCGCCTTCTGCGACGAGCTGATCGCGCGGAACCTGCCGATCCAGTGGTTCGGCAACGCCCGCGCCGACAACCTCACCGATCCGGCGTTCGTCCACCGCCTCAAGCGCGCCGGCTGCTGGATGCTGGCGCTCGGCATCGAGTCGGAGTCCGACGAAGTCCGCAAGGACATGGTCAAGCGGCTCGAGCGCGAGAAGATCCAGGCGGCGTTCCGCAACATGCGGGCGGCCGGCATCCGCTCGTTCGCGTTCTTCATCTTTGGCTACCCCGGCGAAACGCCCGACACGATGGATCACACCATCGACTACGCGATCCGCCTCGACCCCGATTTCGCCAACTTCTACCCGGCCGTCCCGTACCCCGGGACGGCGCTGTTCGAGAAATGCGTGCGCGACCAGCTGCTGCCGGCCGAGGCGCGCGACGACTGGGCGCGGATGGAATATTCGTACTACATGCTCCGCGGCAACGGCCTGGACGAACGGCTGGTGATGGCGGCGATCAATCGCGCCAAGCGCCGCTTCTTCCTGCGCCCGGCCTACGTCGCCCGGCATCTCGGCGACGTCGCCCGCATCGCCGCGACCAAGCAGGGCATCGTCTGGCAGGTCCTGTCGCGGGCCCTCTTCGGATCGAAGGTCGTCGACACCGCCAGCCCGGCACGCGACCTCAGCCCGGCGACGCGGTCGTAGCCGCGCTCGCGCCGGCCGGCTGCGCGCCGCCTGTGGTCGAAGGACCTGGCCGCTTCCCCACAATCCGTTCCTGCATACCCCTGAGGGCTTCGCGCCGGCGCTCCAGCAACGGCCGTCATGTTGCTTCGTGACCGGTGCAGCTGCCATGTGCGCAACGCGGTTGTGCAGCTCGAGTGAACGATCAGGAGGGCGCGCATGCTGGAAGTCAAACGGAGCGTCACCGTGAACCGGTCCCCGGAAGAGGTCTACCGCTTCTGGCGCGAGTTCGAGAACCTGCCGCGCTTCATGCAACACCTCGAGGCCGTCAGGACGAGCGGCGGGACGCGCACGCACTGGGTCGCCAAAGGCCCCGCCGGCGCGACCGTCGAGTGGGATGCCGAAACGGTTGAGGACCGTCCGAACGAACGGCTGTCTTGGCGGTCGCTGGCCGGCAGCGACGTTCGCAACGAAGGGGTCGTGCGCTTCGTGAAGGCGCCCGCCGACCGCGGCACCGGAGTGCACGCGAGATACGCTATGAGGCCCCCGCCGGCAAGCTGGGCGCCACGGTCGCGAAGCTGTTCGGCGAGGAGCCGTCGGTCCAGCGTGGAACAGCCGGTTCAGCTGCTCCACATCTCGGAGCTGATCTCGTCGCGGACCTGCGAGGCATTCTCCCTGGCGGCGGTGATGCAGCCCGTATCGGACGTCGGCGCAGCGCACCACCGCGCTGCGGCCCTTCCCTTCGCTTCTACAACCACCGACGTCCGCATACGAGCCTCGGTCGACACTCACCGTGAACGCGTTTCCAGGAGGCTACCTGATGAACAACCTCTTTGACATTCACAGCTAACGCGACATTCCCCGACCTCGTCGGAGCGGCGCGCTATGCCAGATCGCTCACGGTCAGGCGCCGGTAGGCTTGCGCGAGGCGCGGCTGGTTCGAGACGAACCGCCGCAGCTCGCGCAGCTGCCGCAGGTAGCCCATCGCTTCCTTGAGGTTCATCTTGCTCTCGCCGGCGGTGCGGCCGACGAACACGTACGGCACCTCGATCACCGAGGCCGGCCGGCTGCGGACCAGCAGCTCGAGGCAAATCTTGAATCCGCCCGCCGAGATGCGGACGCCGCGCGCCAGGTCGCGGCGGATCAGGAAATAGCCGGACGTCGCGTCGCGGATCGGCGTCAGGCCGCGGGCCATCAGGCACGCCGCCCTGGACATCAGCAGCCGGCTGCGCTCCCAGTTCCGCGTCCCGCCGCCCGGAATGTAGCGGCTGGCGACGACGACGTCGGCCGCGGTCGCGCGCATCGCGGCGAGCATCCGCGGCAGCAGCGCCGGCGGGTGGCTCATGTCGGCGTCAATCACCCCGACGACCGGGGCGGTCGCGGCGGCGAATCCTTCAATCACCGCGGTGCCGAGGCCGAGCTTGCCGGCGCGGTGGATGACGATGATCCGGTGGCGGGCGGCGAGGTCGTCCGCCAGCGCGCCGGTCCCGTCAGGCGAGTTGTCGTCGACGATGATCAGCTCGCCGTCGAGCCGCTCGGCGGCATACGCCGCAAACAGCGCCTCGACCAGGTCGGTGAGACGGTCGCGCTCGTTGTAGGTGGGAACAACGATCGAGAGGGCGGCAGGGCCGGGCGGAACGCTCAAGGATCAGACTCGCAAGCACTATAATTCATGCGCCCGTCTCTGCCATATGACGAACCGCTTGTGCCTGGCGCTCGCGTGCGCCCTCCTCGCCGTACGCCTCCCATCGCTGGTCCAGCCGATGGGGGCGGATCAGGGCCTCTACGCCTATGTCGGCGAGCGCGTGCTCGACGGCGGCCTGCCGTACCGCGATGCCTGGGATCAGAAGCCGCCGGCGATCCACGTCGCCTACGCCGCGATGCGCGCCGCTTGGCCGCGCGCCTCCGCCGTCCCCGCCGCCGACCTGGCGCTCGCCACCGTCACCGCGCTGCTGCTGTGGCGTCTCGGCTCGCTGCTCGCCTCGCCGCTCGTCGGCCAGCTGTCCGCGTTGCTGTTTCTCTTCCTCGCCAATCCGTCGTTCGCCCGGCTCGGCGGCGTCAGCGTCCGCGCCCAGTGCGAGACGTTCATCGCCGCGGCGGTCACCGCCGCGTTTGTGCTGCTGGCCGGCAGCCGGCAACGGCCGGCCGGCTGGCGGTTCGTCCTCGCCGGCGCGCTGCTCGGCCTCGCCTTTACCTTCAAATACAACGCCGTCGTCTACGTCGCGGCGGGACTCACCGCCTTGCTGCTCTGGCGGCGGCTGACGCGCGCGTCGCTGATCGCAATCGCGATCGGCTTTCTCGTGCCGATCGCCGCCTTCGTGGCGTGGTTCGCCGCCGGGCACGCGCTCGGCGCGCTCTACGAGGCGACCATCACCTACAACCTCCGGTATTCGGGCCAGACCTACGCCGGCCCGGTCCATGCCGTCACCTACCTGGTCACCTTCCCGGTCCGGCACGCGCGCGTCGACGCCCTCTGGCTCGTCGGCGGCGCCGGCTGCGCAGTGCTGCTGGCCGCGGCGGTATGGGCGCGCGGCCGGCTGGTGCCGGTCGCGTGGGTCGCCGCCGCCTGTCTCTCGATCGCCATCAACGGCAGCCGTGACCTGCCGCAGTACTTCATCCAGGCGGCGCCGGCGCTGGCGCTGGCCGCCGCTTGGGCGGCCACGCTGCTCTGGACCCGCTGGCGGATCGTCAATCTCGCGGCCCTCGCCGTCATCGCCGTCGGCGTCTGGCGGGTGAACGACTTCCCGAAACTGGTGACCAACACCGCCCAGGACGCCTCGTATGCGGCAGGTCGCACGGCGCTGACCGATCATCTCGGACGCTATGGGGATCGGACGACGAGGAAGTACTCGGCGCTGGCGATGCGGGAACTGGCGGATGTCCTCGAACGGCGCGCGGCGCCGAATGAGCCGGTCTACGTCTTCGGATTCTCGAGCGGGGCCTACGTCGAAGCGCATCGCGTCAGCGCCTCCCGGTTCTTCTGGAGCCGCCCGGTGATCGCCGGGTTCAACGCCGACCGGACCGGCTACGGCGTCAGCGGCCTGCTCGAGGATCTACGGCGCCGGCCGCCGGCGGTCGTCGCGCTGCAGCAGCGCGACTGGTCGCCCGACGTCGACGACTCGGCGCATTTCTTCATGTCGAGCCTGCGGCTGGCCGGCTGGCTGCACGCCGGCTATGAGCCGGCCGCCGGACCGGCCGGCTTTGACGTATGGGTGCGACGGCAGGATCCGCGGTGACGGACGGGCCCGCCGATCTGTCGCGTCGCGGCTTCGGACTCGGGCTGCTCGCGGTCCTCCTGCTCGCCGCCGTCGTTCGCGGGCTCTACCCCGCCGCCGACCCCCCCTGGACCACCACCGTCGGCATCGTCTGGCACGACGAGGGCGCGTGGGTGCATAACGCCCGCAACAAGGCGCTGTTCGGCGCGTGGACGCTTGACGCCTGGAACCCGGTTTACATCGCGCCGGTTTTCACCGCGCTCGAGTACGGGTCGTTCCGCCTGTTCGGGGTCGGCGTGCGGCAGGCGCGACTGGTCTCGGAGGTCTGCGGGCTGGCATCGGTGTGGCTGCTGGCGCTCGGCGTCGCGCGGGTTGGCGGCCGCCGCGCCGGGCTGATCGCCGGGAGCCTGCTCGCGACGCATTACGTCTACGTGATGTGGAACCGGGCGGCGCTGATGGAGGGACCGATGGTCGCCTTGATGGTCGCCGCCTGGTACTGCTACGCGCGCGCCTGGACGGCGCCGCGCTGGGGAGCGGGGGCGGCCCTCTTCGCCGTCCTGGCTTTTTTCACCAAGGCATCCGCGGCGTTTTTCGTCGGGATCCTGGCGCTCGATGCCCTGCTGGCGTTCGTCGGTCTTTTTAGCGATGGCCCAACAGACTCAACAACTTACCGTAAAGGTGAGTGTCCCCGTTGGGTCGTCGGCGGGCTGGCGGCGTGTGCCGCGCTCGCGCTGGTGCTGTTTGTCGCCCCGCACTGGTCCGAGTACCGCTTCTACAACTGGCAGATGTCGGTGACGCGGAAGCCGTCGTACACCGCCCGCGCGCTGTTGGATCGCGTCACCTGGTTTCCGATCCTGCACGACTTGTTCACGCGCTCGTGGTTCATCGTCGCGGTCGGAGTCACCGCCGCGCTCGGCATGCTCGCGCGGTGGCGCGCGCTGCGGCCGGCCGAGCGGCTGCTGATCCTGTGGCTTGCATTCGGCGCCCTGGAGCTCATCCTGCACGACGTCGGCAACGAGCGCCGGTTCGTGCTGTTCATCCCGCCGCTCGTCGCGCTGGCGTCGCTCGCGCTCGGGCGCGGCCGCCTCGTCGCGGCGGAAACCGGCGAGGTCCCGCTCCGCCGCGCGCTGGTGGCGCTGCCGATCGTGCTCTACGCCGCCTACACCGTCGCCGGATCGCTGGTGCGGCTGGCCTTCCTCTATGAAGTCCGCCCGAACGTCCGCCTCGCCGCCGCGATCGCGGTGGCGGCGACGACGGCGATCTACGCCACCTGGCCGCGGCTGCCGCGCGCCCTCGACCGGGCGCCCTGGTCACCCGCCGGCGCGTTCGGCATCGCCGCCCTGGTGGCGGCCGGCCAGCTCGTCCAGTACGGGCAGTGGGCCGCCAGCCGCACCTACCGGAACGTCGAGGCCTCGCGCGAGCTCGGCCGCCTGCTGCCTCCCGGCACGCTGGTGCAGGGCAAGCTGGCCAACGGGCTGGCGCTTGAAAACCGGATCCGGCCGGTGTTCATCGGCCGCGGCTTCGGCAATTACGAGGACCGCGAGCGGCGGGATGATGTGCGATATATTCTGACCTACGTGGCGCCGAGCCTCGGCTACGAGTCCCAGGCGGGCAACCCGGTCATCCTGGACGTGCTCCGCGCCTCTCCGCACTACCGCACCCTCAGGACCTTTGACGTCGCCGAGACGTCCACGGGGCACGATCGCGCAGCACTCATCGACAAGTTCGGCCGATGAAGAACGACAGAGAACACCATAGATGAGCGGGCGTGCGAAGGATTGACGACGGCGCCATCAAGGCGCACGCGGATGTACGGTTCAGGTCCGAATACGACTACGCGCTGTTCGAGTACTACCGCAGCGCCAAGGTCCTGGCGTTCCTCGAACGGGCGGGGGTCGCGCTGCACGGACGCGTGCTCGATGCCGGCTGCGGCGGCGGCGGGATGCCGCTGTCGCTCGCCGAAGAGGTGGCCCAGGTCATCGGGATCGATCCGGCTGAGCGCTTTCAGGATGCGGGTGTCCGCCTCGGCCGCGAGCGCGGCCTCGCGAACCTGCACTTCGCGCTCGCTGACGGCATGGCGCTGCCGTTCGCGTCCGGCACCTTCGACCTCGTGCTGTCGCACGCCGTCATCGAGCATGTCGCCGACGCGCCGCTCTATCTCCGGGAGTGCGCGCGCGTGCTCGCGCCGGGCGGCCACGTCTATCTCTCGACGGCGCCGTATCTGTCGTTCGCCGGTGCCCATCTGCCGCGCCTCAAGGTCCCGGTGCCGCTGCACCTGCTGTTCGGCCGGCGGATCGCCTTTGCCGCGTTCCAGCAGCTGGCGCGGCATGCGACGTGGACGCTCCGCGAACCCGCCAACGAGAACTCGTTCATCAAGGCGGCGCGGCGGGGAGAGATGAAAGAGGACGATCTGCTCGAGAAGGTGCGGGTCGAGCGGCTGCGCCGGCAGATCGCCGCCGCCGGTCTCCGCATCGTGCGCGAGGAACTGCACGCCACCGCCACCGTGCGCCGGCTGCCGGGCCCACTGGCGCGCTGGCTCAGGGACAGCCCCCTGACGCAGGACGCCCTGATCAGCAATATCGAGTACGTCCTCGCGGGCGCCTAAGAACTGTGGCCGACATCACCCGCTATAAACCGGACGACCGGCGCGCCGTGGAGGCGCTCTACCGCCGCGTCTTCGGCCACGATGCCGCCGAGGGGAGCCGCCTGCGGTGGGACTGGCAGTACCGGCACAATCCCAATAATCCGGGACACGAACCGGAGATCTGGCTCGCCCGCGAGGGTCCGGCGATCGTCGGCCAGTACGCGACGATGCCGGTCCGGCTGTCGGCCGCCGGCCGCGAGGTGCAGGGATCGTGGGGAATGGACGTGATGGTCGCACCCGAACGCCAGCGGCAGGGCCTCGGCGAAGTCCTGTTCCGGACCTGGGACCGCAACGTCGGCGCCTCACTCGGGCTCGGGCTCTCCGACTCCTCGTACCGGCTGTTCCAGAAGCTGCGCTGGCCCGACGTCGGGCCGGTCCCGTGCCTCGTCAAGCCGCTGACGCGGCGGGCGCTGCGCCGGCCGAACTGGCCGGTGCCGATCAACCGGCTGGTCTCGGCCCTGACCCTCCCCCTCATCCGCATCGTCGCGCGGACGCGGCCGCTGCGCGCCGAGGTCCGGCTGATCCAGCGCTTCGACGACAGCTTCACCCGGCTGTGGGAGGAGCTCGCGCCGAAGTTTGCGCTCGCGGTCCGCCGCGATGCCGCCTATCTCAACTGGAAGTACGTCTCCGCCCCGCACGTGCGCTACAGCATCGCGGCGCTGCGCCGCGAGGACCGCAACATCGGCTACGCCGTCTACCGCCACCTCCACGAGCCGCGCGGCCGCGTCACGCTGCTCGCCGACTTCCTCACCGACCCGGACGACGAGACGGCGATGACGACGCTGATGCAGTGGGTGGACCGCGAGGCGCGCGGCGCCGACTCGGACAAGATCCGCACCTTCGCGATGCATGCCGGCTTCCGCCGCGTCCTCCGCCGCTCGGGCTACTTCCAGGTGAAGTCGACGATGGAATTCGTCGCCAAGATCAACGCGATCGACGTGCCGCCGGCGTTCTACGAGGACACCGAGACCTGGCACGTCACGGCCGGCGACTCGGATCAGGACCGATGAACCTGCTCGTCGGCATCGACACCGAGGGGGACAATCAGTGGGACGCGGCGGCGCGCGCCAATCAGCGGTTCGAGAACATCTACGCGCTGCCGTGGCTGCATGCGCTGTTTGCGCGGCACGGCGTCCGACCGACCTACGTCGTGACCCATCCGGTCGCGTCCGACGAACGCTCCGCGGCGGTGCTCCGCGGCCTGCTCGCCGGCGGCGACTGCGAGATTGGCGCCCATCATCACGCCTGGGAAACGCCGCCCTGTACGCCGGACGATGTCCGCCGCCATCCGTATGCGTCGACCATCCCGCGGCGGCGGTTCGAGCAGCAGCTGGCGTCGCTGACGCGCGCGATCGCGGACGCGGTCGGGTGCGCGCCGGTCTCGTATCGATCGGGGCGATTCGGGTTCTCGGCCGAGCACGTGGCCGGCCTCGAGCGGCTCGGCTACCTGGTCGAGTCCAGCGTCGCGCCGCTGTTCTACGAGGCGCACAAGGGCGGCCCGGATTTTGTCGAGGCGCCGCTGACCCCGTACTTTCTCGCCTACGACAGCGCGACGCGTCCCGGGACGAGCAACCTGCTGGAGGTTCCGGTCTCGGCGGCGCTCAACCGCCGCCTGCCGAAGCAGCTGCAGTACCTGTACGCCCGCGCGCCGCGCCCTTACACGACCAAGCGTGTGCTGCGCGCGCTGCGGCTGCTGCGGATGCGATGGCTGCGGCCGTCGTATTCGTCGCTCGACGACATGATCGCGCTCGCCAGGCGGCTGGCCGCGGATCGCGAACCGGTGCTCAACCTGCTCTTCCACTCGAGCGAGGCGATCGTCGGCGGCAGCCCGTACAACCGGACCCAGGCCGAACTGGACGCGTTCTGCGATCGGCTCGACCGGTTCCTGGCGTTCGCGACCCGGGAGCTTGGCGCCGTGCCGCTGACGTTTGCCGAGTTCCGGCGCGCCTATTCGCGTTGATGCGAATCCTCCACGTCACGCCCCATCTGCCGCCGGATCAGGCCGCCAACGCGCTGCTGCCGGCGCAGCTCGGCACCTGGGCCGTGGAGCGGGGCGACGAAGTGGAGTACGTCGCGCATCCGCCGCGCGCCGGCGGGAGCGGGGCGGTAGCGGGCCGGGTCACGTGGGTGCCGCGGCGGAGCGGCGGCATCATGGACCGCGCCGCGCTGCTCGGCCCTGGGCTCGCGGCGCTGGCGATGCGGCGCGCCCTGGCGCCGGCGATCCGCCGCGCCGACATCGTCCACGTCCACAGCAACGGCCTGCTCGCCGAGGTCGCCGTCCTCCTCGCCCGCCGCGCCGCCAAGCCGGTGGTGCTGACGCTCTACGGGACCGAGATCTGGCACTACGCGGCGAAGCGGTTCGGGCCGGACCTGTTCACGCGCGCCTACCGCAGCGCCTCGTTCGTCACCTTCTACAGCGACCGGCTGATGACCCGCGCGCATGCCCTCGGCCTGGGCCGGCGGGACGCCCGCGTCGTCTATCCACCGGTCGGACCAGGCTTCGCCTGGCATGACGCCGCCGCGCAGGCGGCGGCGCGCGCCGCGCTCGGCATCGGCAGCCGGCACCTGCTGCTCAACGTCAAGCGACTGCATCCGCTCGCCGGTCAGCGCACCCTCATCGATGCCATGACCGACGTCGTTCGCGTCCTCCCCGACACCCGGCTGGTGATCTGCGGTACCGGACCGCTGCTCAACGAGCTGCGCCGTGCCGCACGCTCCGCGAGCGTCGAGCGGCACGTCTTCTTCGCCGGCCTGGTCGACAATGCCGCGGTGGCGCAATACTGCGCCGCCGCCGACCTGTTCGTGATGCCGTCGGTGCTCGAGGCGCTGCCGACCGTCGCGGTCGAAGCGCTGGCGTGCGGCACACCGGTACTGTCGACCGACAACCCCGGCGGACTCGAACTGAACGGCGTCTTCGGCGCCGATGTCGCCATCGTCCCGGTCGATCAGCCGATCGTGCTCGGCAAGGCGATCGTCGAGTTCCTGCAGGACAAGCGGCGCGCGATGCCGTCGACGCGGGAGGCGATCGAGCGCGACTTCCGGCCGCCGGCGGTCGCCGGGCAATACTGGGCCATTTACGAGGACGTGGCCGGAAGGGGCGCCCGCAATGGCCAGGACGCCTGACGGGGCGGCGCCAGGACGGCCCGTCGTGGCGCGCGCGGCGGCGATGGCGGCGCTTGGCGCGGTGCTCGGCGCGGCGGCGCTGGCGCTGATCGTCGCGGCCGGCGGAGGTATCAGGAGCGGCTTCGACGCCGAGCCGCCGCGTCTGGTCAGCGGCCTGTATCCGGTCGAGCGCGATCCTGCGAGCGGACTGACGTTCGCATGGACGGGGCGCGACATGGCGATCCGCCTGCCGGGCCTGGACCGCCGCCGCGACTGGACGCTGGAGTTACGGGCGCGATCCGGCAGGTCCGGCGCAACGCCGGAGCCGGAGCTGACGTTCTACGCCGACGGCCTGCTGGTAGCGTCGCACCGGTCAACGGCGGCGTTCGAGACGATCCGGATCACGATCCCGGCGCGGCCGCAGCGTCCACGCGGGGCGCTGATACGAATGGAGGTGTCGGCGACGATCGTGCCAGGACCCGGCGATGCGCGAAGTCTGGGCGTGATGCTCGACGACATCGCCGTCATGCCGGCCGGAGTGGTGTGGCCGCCTCTCCGGGCAGTGATCGACAGCGGCGCCGGGGCGGCGGCGCTTGGCGGAGCGCTCGGCTTGCTGGCCGGCTGGCCCGCCGCCGCGACAGCGACAGCGCTGCTGGCGGCAGGGCAGGGTGCGATAGTGGCGCGGGGCTTCGCCCCCTACGCCGGCTACCCCGATGCGGCCGCCGCGCTGGCTGTCTGGATTGCCGCCGGCCTCGCGCTGGCGGCAATCTGGATGCGCCGCCGCTGCGCCGGACCGGCCGCACGCTTCGTGGCCGCGTTCTCGGCCGGGACGCTGCTGCTGAAACTGCTGGTCCTGCTGCATCCCGAAATGCCGGTCGGAGACGCGATGTTCCACGCGCACCGCTTCCAGGGCGTGCTGGCCGGCAACCTGTTCTTCACCTCGATTGCGCCCGGCGGCTACACCTTCCCGTACCCGCCCGGGTTCTACCTCTTCGCCGCCCCCTTTGCCCCTCTCGTGGCCCGAGGCGCCGCCGACATGACGGTACTGCGGATCGTCGCGCTGACCGTCGATGCGGTCGCCGGCGGGCTGATCTACGTTGCGGTCCGGCGCCACTGGGCGGGCGCGTGGACGGCGGCGGCCGCAGTCGTGTTCTACCAGATGGTCCCGCTCGAGTTCCGCGTCTTCACGGTCGGCAATCTGACGAACGCGTTCGCCCAGTCGATGGCGGTGATCGCGCTCGTCGTCCTGTCGGCCGCGCCGATCGATCGCGCATGGAACCGTTACGTCGCGCTCCTGACGGCCGCGCTTGCGGTCGCGTTCATGTCCCACACGAGCACGTTTCCGCTGCTGTTCGCCGCCTGTCTCGCCATCGCCGCGCTCCTGCGCTGGAAAGGGGACCCGGCGGACCGGGGGACGTCGCTCGCGATCCTGGTCGCGGCCGTCGCGGCGCTGGTTCTGGCGGTGGCGCTCTACTACGCGCATTTCGGCGAGACCTATCGAACCGAGCTCACGCGCATCGGCACCGAAACCGCGGCCGCCGCCCCCGATGCGGGAGGCCGCTCGGTCGCGGACCGGGCCCGGAGCGTCCCTATGTACTTGCGGATCTACTTCGGGCCCGCCGCACTGCTGCTTGCCGCGGCGGGTGGGTGGGGGCTCTACCGGCAGGGCGCCCGCGATCGGCTGACGCTGGCGCTGGCCGGATGGATGCTCTCCTGCGCCGCTTTCCTGGCGCTCGGCGTGCTGACGCCGGTCGACATGCGCTACTACCTGGCATCGGTGCCGGCGCTCGCCATCGCCGGCGCCGCCGGCATGACACTCTTGTGGAAGGCGCGGTGGCCCGGCCGGATCGCCGCGACCGTCCTCGTCGCGGCCGCCGGCGCCGCGGGGATCGCGACCTGGTGGCGGACGTTCTGACGGCCGCGTTGTACGCTATACGGAGAGCTGACGGCCAGGCGGCGCGCCTGGCGGGCCGCCAGCAGGAGTGAGCAGGGCCAATGACATTGATTGAGAAGATCAGCGCTGACATGACCGCCGCGATGCGCAGCCGGGATCAGGCCCGCCTGATGCCGCTGCGGATGGCCAAGGCCGCGTTGATGAACCGCGAAGTCGAGAAGGGACGGGCGCTCGACGAGTCCGAAGCTCAGCAGGTCGTTGCCTCGCTGATCAAGCAGCGCCGCGACTCGGTCGAACAGTTCACGAACGGCGGCCGCCCCGAGCTCGCGGCACGGGAGACGGCCGAAATCGCCGTCCTCGAAGCCTACCTCCCGGCGCCGCTCGATGTTGCCGACGTCGAGCGCGCCGTCGATGAAGCCATCCAGGAGACCGGCGCCAGCAGCGCCAAGGACATGGGACGGGTGATGAAGGCGGTGATGCCCAAGCTCGCCGGCAAGGGGGCCGACGGCCGGACCATCAACGACCTCGTTCGGCGGAAGCTCGGCGGGGCGTGAATCGCTCCGGCAAACTTTTTCACCGTCACTCCGTCTAAGCAGGAGAAGGCATCGTCACCACGCCTCTCATCCATCCTCCACTTGCCCCTGCCGCAAGGCAGGGGCTTTTTTGCCCGTCCGCTCCAACTCCCGAATGAGTTCGTCGCTGGCCCGTTCCGCAGGACTGATTGGCGTGGCCACGATGGCCAGCCGGCTGCTCGGGGTCGTCCGCGAGGTCGTCCTGGCGGCCCTGTTCGGCGCGGCCGGCGGCGTCGAGATGGACGCGTTCAACGTCGCCTTCCGGGTACCGAACCTGCTGCGCGATCTGTTCGCCGAGGGGGCGATGACTGCCGCCTTCGTCCCGGTCGTCACTCGCACCCTGGCGCGCGACGGCCGGCAGGCGGCGTGGCGGCTGGGCAATCTGGTCATCAACGCGCTGCTCGTCGTGACCGGGGCGGCGGTTCTTGCCGGCCTGGTGTGTGCGGCGCCGCTCACCCACGCGATTGCGCCGCGGTTCGCCGACACACCCGGCAAGCTCGAGCTGACGACCGGGCTCACCCGCGCGATGCTGCCATTTCTGCCGGCGGTGGCGGTCTCGGTCGCGATGATGGGCATGCTCAACTCGCTGCGCCGTTTCTTCGTCCCTGCGCTGGCGCCGGCGATGTTCAACGTCGCGACGATCGCCTGCGCGGTCGCGGTCGTACCTCTGATGCCGCGGGTCGGCCTTCCGCCAATCGCCGGCATTGCGATCGGCACGGTCGCGGGCGGCATCGCTCAGGTGCTGCTGCAGTGGCCGGCGCTGCGGCGCGAGGGGTTCAGGTACCGCCCGATCCTCGACGTCCGCGACCCCGCGCTCCGCGAGGTGCTGCGGATGCTGGCTCCCGGCACGCTCGGGCTCGCGGCGGTGCAGATTAACGTCTTCGTCAATACCTACCTGGCGACCGGCCAGCCGCAGGGCGCCGTCTCGTGGCTCAGCTACGCGTTCCGCCTGATGTACCTGCCGATTGGCCTCTTCGGCGTCTCGCTGGCGACCGCCGCCCTGCCGGAGATTTCCCGCCACGCCGCGAACCACGATGCGCCGGCCGTCCGGCGCACGCTGTCCGGCGCGCTTCGCATGCTGCTGATGCTGAACGTGCCGGCGACAATCGGCCTGATGGTGCTCGCCACGCCGATCGTCTCGCTGATCCTGGAGCGCGGCCGATTCACCGCCTTCGACACCGCCGCGACCGCCGCCGCGCTGATTTGCTACGCCCCGGGCCTGCTCGCCTACTCGGCCGTCAAGATGACGGCGCCGACCTTCTACGCGCTCGGCGACAGCCGCACGCCGGTGCTGCTCAGCCTGGCATCGGCCGGCCTCAATCTCGCGCTGAACCTCGCCCTGGTCCGGGTGCTCGGCTTTCGGGGACTGGCCCTCGGCACCGCCGTCGCCGCGATCTTCAACGCGGCGGCGCTGCTCTGGCTGCTGCAGCGGCGGCTGGACGGACTCGACGGCGCCCGGATTGGCGTCACCTTCGCCAAGGTCCTGGCCGCCTCGCTCGCGATGGGGGCGTCGGCGCACCTCACCATCGTCTGGCTGACCGGCGCGATCGCCGGCTCCTCCTCGGCCGTCAGGGCGCTGCGCGTCTCGATCGCCATTGCGGCGGGCCTCATCACACTGGCTGCCGTCGCGCGTGCGCTCAAGCTCGAAGAGCTGAGTCTCGCGGCCGGCGCGATCATGCGCCGCAACGCGGCGGCACCGCCGGCATGACCGGTCGGTCCGAGGGCCGCTGGCGCCACGGCCTCGACCCGACCATCCTGCTGATGGCCGGCGCGCACATGATGGTCGACGGCTACGGCAACATCTTCCCGCCGATGCTGCCGCTCCTGATTCCCCGCCTGGCGCTGACACTCGCGGCGGCCGGCACGCTGACGATGCTGTTCCAGATGGCGGCGTCGGTGTCGCAGATCGGGTTCGGCCACCTTGCGGATCGGTGGCGTCCGCGGGTGCTGCTGACCGCCGGCCCGTTGGTGGCGGTGTCGGTGCTCAGTCTCGTCGGGCTGGCGACGTCGAAGGCGATGCTGGCGGCAATTCTGCTGGTCGGCGGCCTCGGCGGCGCGGCGTTCCATCCGCCGGCGGCAGCGCTGGCGCATCGGCTGGGGGGCGCGCGTCGCGGCCTCGCGATGTCGGTCTACATCACCGGCGGCACGCTCGGGTTCGCGCTCGGCCCGCTGCTGTTCGCCCCGGTGGCGGAGCGGTTCGGCCTCCAGTGGACGCCGCTGCTCGCCATTCCCGGCCTCGCGGTGGTGGCGTTCTTCCTCCGCCGGGTTCCGCCGATTCCGCTGCATCCTGCCGGGCACGGCGGCTTTGCGGCGCTGCGCCCCTATGCCAGGCCGCTCGCCCTGCTCTACACCATCGTCGTACTCCGCACGCTGACGTCGCTCGGTTTCGCCACCTTCGTCCCGGTGATGCTCACCCGCCGCGGCTACACCGTCGCGCAGGCGGGTGCCGCGGTCGCGCTCTACCTGTTCGCCAGCGGCGTCGGCGGGTTCCTGGGCGGGCCGATGGCGGACCGGCTCGGCCCGCGCCGCGTCATCGCCGGGTCGCTCGTTTTGTCCTGCCCGTTTCTGTGCGCGGCGCCACTCACGACCGGGGCGGCCTTCGTGGTGCTGATCGCCATCGGCGGGCTGTTCCTGCAGTCGACGCTGCCGGTCAACGTGACGTTCGGGCAATCGCTGGCGCCGGTCAGCGCCGCAACGGTGTCGTCGCTGATGATGGGGTTCGCGTGGGGCACGGGCGGCTTGAGCGTCCCGTTCGTCGGCCTCGCCGCAGACCGCTTCGGTATCGCGCCGACGCTGGTCGGGCTCGCGACCGTGCCGCTCGCCGCCGCCGCGGTCGCGATGTGGCTGCCGGCCCGCGCCCCCGTCCCAGCCGCTGTGGTACGATAGTTTCGTTCGAACCGCCGCAAGATGTCCCGTTACGCACGCCCCACCGCGCTCGGTTATTCCTTCGGCCCTGGTCCGATGACGCCCGCGGTCAAGTGGATCATCTGGTCGAACATCGCGCTGTTCGTGGCCTCCGCCCTGCTTCCAGTCCTGACCCTGTATCTCGGCCTGATCCCCGAGGCGGTCATCGAACGGGGATGGATCTGGCAGCCCGCCACCTACCTGTTCCTGCACGCCGGCGTCGGGCACATCCTGTTCAACATGCTCGGCATCTGGATGTTCGGCGTCGAACTGGAGCGGCGCTGGGGCACGACTTTCTTCGTGAAGTACTTCGCCGTCACCGGCGTCGGCGCGGCGCTGACGACGATCCTGGTGTCGCTGCTGCCGTTCGCGGCAACGTCGGCCGCCTACGGCTCGAATACGATCGGCGCCTCAGGCGCGCTGTACGGTCTGCTGCTCGCGTACGCGCTGTACTATCCGGACCGCCCCATCCTGATGTTCATGATCTTCCCGGTGCCGGCGAAGTATTTCGTCATGATCCTGGGCGGCATCTCGTTCCTGCTCTCGGCCAGCGGCGGCGGCCCTGGCATCGCGCACGTCGCGCACCTCGGCGGTCTGCTGTTCGGCTATCTGTATTTGAAGGGCGGCAACGGCGGCATTTCCTCCGAGATCAAGTACCGCTACGTGAAGTGGAAGATGAATCGACTGCGGCGGAAGTTCGACGTCTACTCCGGCGGCCGCTCCGACTTTGACCGCAAGGTGCACTGACATCTCCAGCGCGCGCTTCCGATGGCTCTGCCTCGCCGGACTTCTGCTCCGGTTGCCCGGCCTGCCGCTCGCCGGCACCGAGGATGTGCTGGTCTGGAAAACGTGGAGCCACGGCGCACTGGCGCAGGGCATTACCCGCGTCTACGGTGTCGGCGGCCAGCCGCCGGAACGCGGCCTGGTCCGCTGGGGCAGCCGCGCCACCACGGTCGATTATCCGCCGGTCGCCATCTACTCGCTGGCCGCCGCCGGCGCGCTCTACCGCCTGCACTCCCCAGCCTTCGCTGACTCGCGCTGGCTGAACGTCGCCGTCAAGCTGCCGGGACTGCTGGCTGAGGCCGCGCTGGCGGCCCTGCTCTGGTCGGTGGTGCGGCGCCGCTACGGCGCGCCGGCAGGGCGATGGGCCGCGGCGGCGTACTGGGCCAACCCGGCGATGATTCTCGCCGGTGCCGTGCTCGGCTATCTCGACCCGCTGATGGCGCTTCCCGCCGTCGCGGCGCTCGTCGCCGTCGCGCTGCCACTGGTCGCCGGCGGCCTGGCGGCGATCGCCTGCCTGACCAAGGCGCAGGCGGTCTTGGTCGTCCCCGCCGTCGCGATTGGCGTCTGGAACGCATCGTCGTTCGGCCGGCGCGGGAGGTCGCTGCTCGCGGCCGGCTCGGCGACGGTCGTCAGCGCCGCCATCGTCCTGCCGTTCGTGGCCGCCGGTGCGTGGCGAAACCTCGTGCAGGGCGTCGGCTCGCTGCTGCGGCACGACATGCTGTCGGGCAACGCCGCCAACGCGTGGTGGATCGTCACCTATCTGCTGCGCGCGGTCTACGCGGTCCACGACCTCGGCGCCTGGGGCGCCTGGACGATGACCGTCCGTATTCTCGCGGTGTCGCGGTTCGTCGCGATCGGCTATCCGAACCCGCGGCCGCTGGCGATGGCCGCCGTGGCGGCGACGGCGGCGTGGACCCTGGGGCGCGTGCGGCAAGCGGTCCGGATGCCGCCGCTTGCCGCTGCCGCGGCGGTGATCGTGCACGCCTACTTCGTGCTCGGTCTCCAGGTGCACGAAAATCATTTGTATCTGGCGGTGCCCTTGCTGGCAGCGGCCGCCGCGGTCCAGCCGGATTTGCGGCCGGTCCTGATCGCGGTCTCCAGCGTCTTCGCCCTGAACCTGTACCTGTTTGCGGGATTCGGACGAGACTTCCCGCTGCCGCCGAGGAACGTCACCCTGATCGACGAAACCGTGCTGCTGGCGGTGGCCAACTGCGCCGTCTTCGTCTGGCACGCGCGGCGCTTTGCCGCGGCAGCCGCGGCCGACGCGCGGGCGACGGCGGCGTGAAAACGGCCGCCTACTCCTGAAAGTATGCGTCGGTGTGGTCGAGCCAGTCCTGCCGGATCGGGCTGAACAGATCGAGCTCGAAGGTATCGTCCAGTGCCTCGGCCTGATGGTCGACCCGGGACGGAATATGCAGGACTTCCCCCTCGCGCACGGTGATTTCCTCGCCGTTGATGAGGAATTTCAGCGCCCCCTGCAGGACGTAGGTCATCTGTTCGCTCTCGTGGGAGTGCATCGGCACGAGCGCGCCCTTCTTGAGGTAGACCTGCGCGAGCATCTCGCGTTCACCGGTGACGATCTTCCGGGAGATCATCTCGGTGACCTTTTCGAGGGCGATTTCATCCCAGCGGTGGAGGCGGACGGATGGGGTGCTCACGGTGCCGTGGATTATACCCCCGGCCCCCGGGGCAGCCGGGGCCGGCTGCCTCTGCCGCGGTGCTATAATCCAGCGTTGGCACCCGCGGGATCTGTTGGGCCGGCCAGCGTGACTGACAGCAAATCCGGCCTCGAATCCCCGGCCTCGGTGCGGTCGAAAGGGCCCCAACGGCATGAAGGCGACGGCGGTCAGCAACGGTAAGAGCACCAGGACCGGACGCGGCCGTACTCTCGACGGCCTCAGCCACGACGACCTTCTCCAGGCCTACCGCCTGATGGTCCTGTCGCGCCGGATCGACGACAAGGAGATCCAGCTCAAGAATCAGAGCCTGATCTTCTTCCAGATCAGCGGCGCCGGCCACGAAGCCGTGCTCGCCGCCGCCGGCATGGTCCTCAAGCCGGGCTACGACTGGTTCTATCCCTACTACCGCGACCGCGCCCTCTGCCTCGCGCTCGGCGTGACCGCCTACGAAATGTTCCTGGCGGGCGTCGGCGCCGAGATCGACCCCAGCTCCGGCGGGCGGCAGATGCCTTCGCACTGGGGCCACAAGCACCTCAACATCGTCTCGGGCTCGAGTCCGACCGGCACGCAGTGCCTGCATGCCGTCGGCTCGGCCGAAGCCGGCGTCCTCTACGACCGCATCCCTGAGATCGAGGGACGCGAAGCGCGATTCCATCGGGACGAAGTGGTCTACGTCTCGATTGGCGAGGGGGCGACGAGCGAGGGGGAGTTCTGGGAGTCGCTCAACGCCTCCTGTCTCGGCCGGCTGCCGGTCGTCTACCTCGTCGAGGACAACGGCTACGCGATCTCGGTGCCGGTCGAAGTGCAGACCGCCGGCGGGGACATCTCGAAGCTGGTCACCTCCTTCCCCGGCCTGCTGGTGCAGAGCATCGATGGCACCGACTTCATCGAGAGCCATCGCGCGATGTCGGCGGCGGTCGCCTACGCCCGCGCCCGCAAGGGCCCGGCGCTCGTCCACGCCCGCGTCACGCGCCCGTACTCCCACTCGCTGTCCGACGATGAGCGGCTCTACAAGACGTCCGACGAGCGCGCCGCCGAGGCGAGCCGCGACCCGCTGCCGCGCCTTGCCGCGCTGCTGATCGAAGAAGGCATCGCGACCGAGGCGGATCTCGAGGCGCTCGCGCAGGACGTCCAGGCGGAAGTCACCGCCGCCGCTGATCGCGCGATTGCCGCCGCCAAGCCGAGCCCCGACACCGTCGGGCGCTTCGTCTATTCGGCCGACGTCGATCCCGCCGGTCCGGCGTTCGCGGCCGACCCCGCGCCCGAGGGCAAGCCCGAGACGATGGTCGCGGCAATCAACCGCACGCTCAAGGACGAGATGGCCCGCGACCCGCGGATTGTCATCTTCGGCGAGGACGTCGCCGACGTCAGCCGCGAGGCGGCGCTCGACAGCGTCTCCGGCAAAGGCGGCGTCTTCAAGGTCACGCACGGGCTGCAGCGCGCCCACGGCGCGGTCCGGGTGTTCAATTCGCCGCTCGCCGAAGCGGGCATCGTCGGACGGGCGATCGGCATGGCGATCCGCGGCATCAAGCCGGTCGTCGAGATCCAGTTCTTCGACTACATCTGGCCGGCGATGATGCAGATGCGCGACGAGATGTCGATGATGCGGTACCGCTCGAACAACGAGTTCGCGTGCCCGATGGTCATCCGTACCGCGATTGGCGGCTACCTGCGCGGCGGCGCGCCGTACCACAGCCAGTCCGGCGAGAGCATCTTCGCGCATTGCCCCGGCATCCGCGTCGTCTATCCGTCGAACGCCAGCGACGCGGCCGGACTCCTCCGCACCGCCATCCGCTGCGAGGACCCGGTGCTGTTCCTCGAGCACAAGCACCTCTATCGCCAGACCTACAACAAGGCTGAGTACCCCGGCCCCGACTACACGGTGCCGTTCGGCAAGTGCTCGGTCCGCCGCGACGGCAGCGACATGGTCGTCCTCACCTGGGGGGCGCTCGTCCAGCGCTCGCTGCTCGCAGCCCAGCAGGCGGAGAAGGACGGCATCAGCGTGATGGTGATCGACCTGCGGACGATCGCGCCGTTCGACTGGGACGGCATCGCGGCGGCGGTGGCGAACACCAGCCGGGTGATCATCGCCCACGAGGATCAGCTGACGTGCGGGTTCGGCGCCGAGCTCGCGGCACGGATTGCCGGCGACCTGTTCGAGCATCTGGACGCGCCGGTCCGGCGCGTCGCCGCGCTCGACACGCCGGTGTCGTACTATCCCGACCTCGAAGAGGCCATCCTGCCGCAGTCCGCCGACGTCCTCGCCGCCATCCGCGACCTCGCCCGCTACTGAGCGGCGCACGCCGCGGTCCAGGGATGCCACGCCTCGTGCTCGCCGCCATGCTCGCCTGGTTCGCGGCCGGAACGGCCGCCGATCGCGTCGAGCCGCGCGCGTCGATCGGCGGGCTGCCGGCGCACGCCGCCGCGGCGCTCGACGAGATCGCCGGCTGCCAGCTGTCCCCCTCCGGCGCTTTCCTGATCTTCGATCGCCGCGCCCACGCCGTCTATCGCTTCACCAAGGGCGCCGACGCCCCCCGGAAGATCGTCCAGATCGGCAGCGAGACCGGCCGGATCATCCGGCCGACCGCGTTCGACGTCGCGCCGGACGGCAGCTTCGCGATCGCCGACGCGCCGGGCGACGAGCGGCGGGTGCAGCTGTTCACCGAGGCGGGCTCGCCGGCGGGCGGCTTCGTCATGCAGGGGCCGCCGGTGCCGCTGATTACGCTTGGTGACGTCGCGCTGAGCGGGCTCGGCACGCTCGAGTACACCGGTCGGAGCATCCTGATGAGCCAGCCCGACACCGGCGCGGTGGTCACGGAGTACGGACTGAACGGCGCGCCGCTGCGCGCCTTCGGCGAGCTGCGCCCGACCGGCCAGGAAAGGGACAGGCCGGTCCACGAAGCGCTCAACGTCGCGATTCCGGTTCCGGCGCCCGATGGCGGGTTTTTCGTGGTCTTCGTCTCGGGCGTGCCGCTGTTCCGGAAATACGACGCGGCCGGCACCCTGCTGTTCGAGCGGCACGTCGAGGGACCGGAGGTCGATGGCTACCTCCGGCAGATGCCGAAGACCTGGCCGAAGCGCCGCTCGGGCGGCGGCGAGATCCCGCTCGTCCCGTCAATCGTCCGGACGGCGGCGGTCGACCGGGAGGGCAATCTCTGGATCTCGCTGGTCGCACCGTTCACCTACGTCTACGACGCGCGCGGCGAGAAGCAGCGGACGGTGCAGTTCCGCGCCGCGGGCATCATCGCGCCGACCGGCCTGTTCTTCACCCGCGACGGCGGCCTGCTCGCGACGCCCGGCTGCTACCTGTTCCCGGCCGCGCTCTGACCGCCGCCCTGCCCTACAGCAGCTTCCCGATTGGACCGAGGTCGAGCTTGAGATCCTCGGGCTCGAGGCCGAACTGGCGTCCGACCTCGCGCACCGTCTCTTCGAGACGCATCAGCGCCATCCCGACCGCCTCGGTTTCATCGGCGCTGAGCGTTCCCGCCTCCATGCGCCGAATCGCCTGGCGCTCGAGCAGCTGGCGGATGAATTCGACCAGCGTGAGGACCAGCTTGCCGACCGAGCGCCGCACGTCCTCGGCGTCGGCATTCCACCGCGGCGGAGCCGACGACGAGACCTTCTCGAGCTCGGCGCGGAGCGACTCGATTTCGCGGATCTCGACCGCCCCGACGCGTCGCCTCTTGACCGGGCGCGCGGCGCGCGGCGGTGGCGTGCGGCGGGGAGACCGGGGCGCGGCCTTGCGGCGGCGGGGCGGCGTCATGGCCAGAGATCCGGGACGAACGCGAACGGCGGCCAGGGCCCGCTGACGACAACGGCGGCCTGAGGTTGACGCGACCTGCTGTCGGCCACTTTCCTGTTGTAGCTCGCCACGTCGCCGCGGTCGATCAGGTGATAGAGCGTCGGCGCGATCTTTCCGGTCCCGGCCTGGGCGCGTTCGGCGCGGACCAGCGTTCCGAGCGCGTCGCCAACCGCGCGCAGCGCGATCGGAAGCGCCGCCGCGGTCCGGCGTGCCTCCAGATACTCGGCCCCGGTCATCGCCGGCGGCACCACCGCGTCGCGCGGCGGTGCGGCGGTCGGCGGTTCGAGCAGGCGGAGCGTCATCTGCTGCCTCCCGCGCACCAGCGCCAGCGCCTCCGCGATCGTCCCGGACCGCCGGGTCAGCACCGCCGCCAGCTCGGCGCGATCGAGGAAGGCGCCAAAGCGAACGGGCAGGAGCGCGTCGACGCGCGACGCCGCCGCCACCACGACCTCATGCTGTCGACGCAGCAGGTCCTCGGTCACCGGTGGCGGCTGGTCGAGCCGCGCAATCACGGCATTGACGCCGGCGACTCTGATGCACTCGACGCGGTAGCCGGCGGTCTCGAACGGCGGCATTCGCTCCCCCGCCAGGGCAAAGACATACAGCCCGCTCACCGCCGCATGTCCGGGAGCAGCCGATCGGCCGCGCACAGCAATGCCGACAGCCGCAGGTAGACCAGATCGACGCCGGCAAGCGACAGGATGACATCCGCGTTGAGGACCACGCCGCGATTGAGCAGGTTGTCGACGACGTCGAGCAGCGACGTCTCGGCCGTGTCGATGATTCGCGCCACCTCGGGCCGGCGGCGGGGGCGTGTCGCCGGCGGCCGGAAGATCGGCGGCTTCGGACCGGACTTCGGCGGCGGCAGCCGCGCCGGACGCGGCGGCCGGCGGCGCGCGACGGTCGAGCGGCGCGGACGGCGGACGCTCATGCGCGGTTCCCGGGCTGGACGAAGTTGTACGCCGGCCAGGGGCCGCTGACCGTCAGCAGACTGCCCGACGCGCCGGCACCGGCGGCAAGCCGCCTCGCCACCGCCGTAAACCGCGCGCGGCTGGCGCGCGCCACCAGGAACACGGCGTCCAGCAGCGGCGGCGCGGTGGCGCCGGGCGGC
>JANMWI010000125.1:0-8454 GCA_031393955.1 Acidobacteriota bacterium | reverse complement strand
CCGGCGGCGCCCGGCCGCGGCGCCGCCTCCTGGCCCGCTGCCACCCCAGGCAGCGCCGTGACGATGGTGGCAAGCAGCAGCAGCCGGGTGGCGCGACGACTCATGCGGGCCTCCTGCAGCACGGACGGATTACTTGATCTTCGAGAAATCGGCGGGGGTCATGAACACCGACTCGACCTTCGTCGTCAGCGGGCCGTCCTTCTCGGATTCGGCCTTGGCCTTGACCCAGTCCGGATCGGCGCGGAACGCCGCCCAGTTCTTCGCCGCCGCCTCGCGGCTCTCGTGCGCCAGCATGTAGATCAGAGTGTCGTCCTTGGTCGGCGCGTCCATCGGCACCCAATAGCCGACGCTGGTCATGCCGTGCTTGTCGAAAATCGTCACCGTGTGATCGCGAAAGCGTGACTTGAGCGCCTCGAGCTTGCCCGGGGGCGTGGTGTAGGTGCGCAGCTCGAAGACGCGATCCGAAGCGGCGTGCAGCGTCACCGCCGGCGCCATCACGCCGCGCAGCATGAAGCCCGCCGCAAACGTCATCGCCAGCAGCGCCACGACCGAAGTCTTGTTCAGAACCATCGTTGCCATCCCTCCATGAAAACAAGTGACCGACCGAACACCCGAAGACGGCGCGCCGGCTACCTCGCGATCCACCCGCCGTCGACCACAATCGACGTCCCGGTGACGTAGGACGCCGAGCCGGAGGCGAGGAACACCACCGCTCCGGTCAGCTCGTGGAGCTCGCCCCAGCGTCCCATCGGGATCTGGGCGACGAACTCTTTGTACTTCACCGGATCGTCGAGCAGCGACCGGTTCATCTCGGTGGCGAACGCGCCGGGACAGATGGCGTTCGCGGTCACGCCGGTGCCCGCCCATTCGAGCGCCAGCACCCGCGTCAGATTGACGATGCCGGCCTTGGACGATGCGTAGGGGGCGCGGCCGGGCAGGGCAATCATCCCCAGCACCGAACCGAGATTGATGACGCGTCCCCAGCCGCGTGCGACCATCCGCGGGCCGAACGTGCGGGCGCACAGGAACGGCCCTTTCAGATTGGTGTCGATGACGGCGTCCCAGTCCGCCTCGGTCAGCTGCTGGATCGGCCCGCGGATATTGATGCCGGCGTTGTTGACCAGGATGTCGACCGGTCCGAGCGCCGCCTCGACCTCGGTGGCGAGACGCTCGACGTCGGCCAGGCTCGTGACGTCGGCGGCGAAGCCGCGCGCCCGGCGGCCGGTGGCCCTGGTGATGCCCTCGGCCGTTTCCCGGCAGGCGTCAACCGATCGGCCGGACAGCGCGATATCCGCACCGGCCTCGGCCAACGCGGTCGCCATCGTCTGGCCGAGCCCGCGCGCCCCGCCGGTGACGAGCGCAATCTTTCCATCGAGACGAAAACTATCAAGCACAGTGGGCATCAGGGCACAAACTCTCGGCTATCAGCTATCAGCTATCGGCTATCGGCTATCGGCTATCAGCTGTCAGCTCTCAGTTACCTGTCGTGGTTCAAAATCCCGACGGGCGCAGCCAGAAGCTTTCTTCCCAGACGCCGCCGGGGGGAATGCTCTGGAGGTCCTTGTAGAGCCCCTTCTGCGCCAGGTTCATCGCATCGGTGATGCCGGCCATCGGCTCAAAGCAGATGTAGTTCCGGCTCTGGGCGTCGCCGCCCTGGCCGCGTCCGCCGGCGGCCGGGGAAGTGCCGGGCGGCGCCGGCTTCGGCGCGTAGATGACCACCGACCGGTAGTTCGGCCCGAGCAGCACATCGAGCCGCTGCTTCCTGCCTGTCAGCGTCATCACCGCGCGCCCCTGCGGGTCGCGGACGAGATCGCCGAACACGTGATCGAGATCGAAGTCCTTGAGCGGCACCGCCTGCGGATCGGGAAACAGCTTCTCGATCGGCTCGGTCTCGCCGGTCGGAATCTTGTTGGCGGCGAGCAGCCACTGCGACTTCGCGCCGACCGCAATCGTCCAGTCTTCCCGGCTGGAGTCGGTCAGCTGGAAGTACGGGTGATAGCCAATCGCCACCGGCATCGGATCGGTGCTCAGGTTCGAGATCCGGGTCGTCACCTGCAGCACGCCCTGTTCGAGGCGGTAGGTCATGTCGATGGTGTGCGCGAACGGAAACTGCTTGGCCCAGGCGGGGTTGCGGTAGAACTCGAGCCGGCTCGTCACCCACGCGGCCTTGGCGTCCGACTTCACCTCGACGACCTTCCACTGGTCTGTCGTTGTCACCAGGCCGTGAATCGGAATCGCGCCGCGGACGTTGCCGAGCTGCATGTCGAACGCGTAGCGCTGGCCGTTGGCCCAGAACGCCTGCTCGTCGAGGCGGTTCGCCCACGGCCCGAGAAACGGAATGCCGTTGAAGCCCCCCGACCCCTTGGCTTTGAACTCCTCGACCGAGGCGTACGGAAAATAGAGAACGTTCTGCCCCTTGACCTTCATCTCGAACGCCTTGTTGCCGGAGCCGGGCAGAATCGAGACGACCGTCTCCGTGCCGCCGTCCTCGAGACGGACGACTTCCCCGCTGCGCTCGGCGCGATAGCCGGGCGCGGCGGCCGCCCGGCCGGCCGGGGCGGCGACGCCGATGGCGGCAGCAAGAACCAGCAGGCGGATGGCGGTGCGTCTGTGCATCATGGGCGTGACTCTGGCTACTGACCGCCGCGGCCGGCGCCGCCACGGCCACCGCGGCCGGCGGTCTGCAGCTCGGGATCGGTCCACGGACGAGTGCGGGTCTTGGTCAGCCCGCGGATTTCCTGCACGTCCGCCGCCGCCACCGCCGACGCGGTGTGCCCCCATTCACGGCGGACGTAGGTCAGCACCGACGCGATCTGTTCGTCGCTGAGCGCGCTGCCAAGGGGCGGCATCAGGCCGATGGTGCCCTCCTTCCCCGCCAGCAGCACGCGCGCCGCGGCGCCGGGGTCGGGGGCGAGCACGTACTTCGACTCGACGAGGCTTGGCGCGATCTTGTCCTTGCCGCGGCCGTCCGGCTGATGGCAGCCGACGCAGATGCTCCGGTAAATCTCGGCCCCGGCATCATACCGCCGCTGCTCGTCGGCGCTCAGGGGAACGCTGGCGGCGACGACCGGTGCGGGCTTGCCCGGCCACTCGAGCTTGGTGACGATCCGCTTGGCGACGATGCCGGTCTCGCCGCTGGCCGCTGCCATCGACAGCAGCGCCGTGGGCTCGCCGGGCAGCGCGACCAGCTTCGCCGGCGTCGCCGCGCCGCGTCCGCCGCGGCCGCCTCGTCCGCCGCCCGCCGACGGCAGGCCCGTGTCGAGTCCCTGCAGCAGCGCATCGCGCTGCCAGGGGGGCGTCTGGCGATCGGCCGCGCGCACCACGACGCGCTCGACCGCCGGCACGTCGGCGCTCTTCGCCACCGCGGCGGCGAGCATCGCGACGGCATCGGCGGCCTCCGCCGGCGGGTTTTCCCGGACGAGGCGCTCGAGCGCCTCGACCTCGGCGCCGCGCAATCCGCTGATTGTCGCGTCAACCAGGATGGGATCGCTGCCGTAACGGCTCAGCAGCGAAACCGCCGGCTCGAGGCGGGCCGCCGTCGGCATCTCGCCGACGCTCGCCCCGACCTGACGCCGCACCGTCCATGACGGATCCGCCGTCAGCGCCAGCACCGCCGCCGTCACCGCCGCATCACCGTCGCGCAGCCAGCGTTCGGACAGCCGCACCCCGGCCGCGCGGACGTCCGCGGACGTGTCGCCGAGCGCCGCTCGGACATCCCCGGCCTCGGTCGCGCCCAGACCATCAATCGTCCACAGCGCCTGCAGCTTCGTGCGCCAGTCCGGCGCCCGCACGGCCAGCGTCCGCAGCTGCGGCACCACACCCGTCGCGTGCCGCTCGACCAGCAGCCGTTGCGCCGTGTCGCGCCACCAGCCGTTCGGATGGGTCAGCGTCTGAACGAGCGCCGCCGGCGTCGCCTTCGACAGCGCCGGCTTTCGATCCAGCCGGGTGGTGTCGTGGACAATCCGCCAGATCCGGCCGTGCTTGATCGGCTGCTCGAGATCGCCGGCCTTGATGTAATCGCGCAGGTAGTCGGTCCAGTAGATCGCCTCCTGGACGACGCCGCGGTACATGTCGACGACGTAGAGCGACCCGTCGGGCGCGCCGAGGAGGTTGACCGGGCGGAACCGCTCGTCCCACGAGGCGAGGATCTCCCCCTGCTTGTAGGCATCGACCGCCGACAGCCGCCCGCTGCCGTCGTCCACGATCTTGTAGCGGTGCACCAGATTGGTCGTCGAGTCGGTGATGAAGGCGTCGCCGCGGAGCTCCTTCGGCAGCCGATCGCCGCGGTAGATGACCGGCGTCCCGACCCCCTGGATGGTCACCGAACTGTCGTCGGGCCGAAAGAACTGGTCGCGATAGCCGCGATTGACGCCGCGTGTCGCGCGCACCGGCCAGACCGTCGACGCCTCGCGGGAAATCAGCGGATCGTAAAGGCCGCGCGTCCGCCCCAGATTGGGATTGCGGGTGTAGTAGCGCGCCGCAATCAGGTCGACGAACAGCGGCGCGTCGTTGACGTTGCGGTAGATCCGGCCGGCGTCGTCCTGGGTCGCGCCCCACTGGCCACGGCTGAGCGTCGGCACCGTCTCGAAGGTGTCCCCCTTCAGGCGGACGTGCCAGTCGTGTTCGGAGGTGTAGATGGTGTTGTCCATCCCCCACAGCAGGCTGTTGGCGTTGTGCTCGATGCTGGCCTCGCCGCGCCCGTAGGTGTTGCTGACGAGTTCCTTGGTATCGGCTTTCAGGTCGCCGTCGGTGTCCTTCATCAGCCACAGATTCGGCGGCTCGCCGACCAGCACGCCGTGATCGGTGACTTTCAGCGCCCGCGGCAACACGAGCTCATCGGCGAACACGGTCCGCGTGTCCATCACGCCGTCACCGTTCTTGTCCTCGAGAACGACGACGTCGTTGACCGGCTCGCGCGAGTTCATCGCGTTGGCTTCCGACATGAAGCCCGGCATCTCGAGGACCCAGAGCCGGCCGTCGGCGTCGAAGTCGATCGCGATCGGGTCGATCACGAGCGGCTCCTCGGCGACGAGCTGCGCGCGGTAGCCGGGCGGCAACACGAAGGTCTTGAGCTCCTCGGCCGCGGTCAGCACCGGCGCCTTGGTTGGCGTCTTCCGCGCCGGCGGCGGCCAGGCGCCGGGCTTGGCGGCCGCGGGCTGCGCCGGCCGCGGCCGCGCCGGAGCGGCCTGGACGGCGTGCAGCACGCCGATCGAGGCGGCCGCCAGGAGGATGGCGCTGGCCGTGACACGGGTCGTGAAGTGGGGCATAACCGCTCGCACTCGTCCGGGATCGGGGCTACTGGACCGGAATCAGCCGCGCCAGCACGCCCGGCGTGGACTGCGACAGGCTCTGCCCCGGCAGCTGCATCAGCACGTAGAGATAGCCGTCGGGACCGACGACCACGTCGCGGATGCGGCCGAACTGGTTGAACACCACTTCCTGGTGCATGACCTTGTTCCCCTCGACCTCGAGACGACGCAGCTGCTGGCCGCCGAGCCCGCCGACGAACAGGTTGTTCTTCCAGCCGGGATACTTCGTCCCGCCGTAGAACGACATGCCGCTCGGCGCGATCGTCGGCGTGTAGTAGACGACCGGCTGGTCCATGCCCTCTTCGGTGCGCTTGGTGATCCCCGGCTGGATCCCCATCGTGATCACGCCCCACCCGTAGTTATGGCCGGGCTCGATGATGTTGATCTCGTCGCCACCCTGCGGCCCGTGCTCGGACTCCCACAGCGTGCCGGTCGCCGGATCCCACGCCAGCCCCTGCGGGTGCCGGTGGCCGTAGCTCCAGATCGTCGGCACCGCATCGGGGCGGTTGACGAACGGATTGTCCTTCGGCACCGAGCCGTCGTCATTGACGCGGTGGATCTTGCCGAGCGGATCGGACAGATCCTGCGCGTGGCTCATGTCGTTCTTCTCGCCAATCGTGAAGAACAGGTGATTCTGGCGATCGAAGATGAACCGCGAGCCGTAGTGCGCGTTGGTCGAGCTGTAGTACTTCGGCGCGGCGCGAAACAGCACCTGCTGATCGGTCCACTCGTGGTTCTTGTTGATCTTGCCGCGGACGATGACGGTCATCGACGGAGGATCGGGCGGACCCGCGGGACCGCGCCCCCCCTGGCGGCCGCCGGGAGCCCCGGCCGCAGCGGGGGCTGGCGCGGCCGGCGGCGCCGCGGCGGCAGGGCCTGAAGGAGCGGCGGCGGCCGGCGGCGTGTAGCCGGGCAGCGTCTCGGAGTAGGCCAGATAAATCCAGCCGTTCTTCGCGTAGTCGGGATGGACCTCGACGTCGAGCAGACCGCCGTCCTGCTTCTCCCAGACTTTGGGCGTGCCCTTGATGGCCTCCGGCAGCAGCACCCCCTTCTCGATGATCCGCAGCCGGCCGGGCCGCTCGGTCACGAGGATCCGCCCGTCGGGGAGGAACGCGACGCCCCACGGTGTCTCGAGGTTGCGCGCGACGACGTCGATCTTGAACTTCTGCTTTTCGGACGAGACCACCGTGTCCTGCGGGTCGACGACCAGCTGAGGCTTTTCCTTGAGGCTGGCGGTCTGGGTCCGGACGTAAGCGACGAGCTGCCAGATCTGCTGGTCGTTCAGCGCTGACTTGAACGCCACCATCTCGGTGTTCGGGATCCCGTTGGCGACGATGCGGGCGATCGACTCGTCGTCTGTCGCGTGGGTCAGCTTGTCGTCGAACAGCGAGTGGACGCGGCCGCCCTCGATGCCGGTGCCGTGGCAGGGGGCGCAGTTCTCGGTGAACAGCGCGACGGCGGGATTGCCGCGGCCGCCGCGGCCCGGCGGCGGAACCGTCGCCGGCGCCGGCGCTGGCCCCGACGAGTTTGACGCCGGAGTCGCCCGCGCCGCCTCGCCGGCGCCGGGCGCCGCCTGACCGCCCGCCGCCCGCGGCGCGACCGCGCCGACCGCGATGGTCGCTCCGAAAAGAACTGCCGCCGCGAGTACGGTCCTGCTCGAGGTCATGTGCGTGGTCCCCGTGGGTGGAATCGTGAACCGTGGCGCGGATCGCGCACCAGGCTGACTGCCCTCATCCGGCTGAATTTGCCGACAGTATCACATCCCCTGAACCGGAAATCGGTGCGCCGGAGGTCAGCGGAAGAGCAGCGGCGCGACTTCCTGCAGGTGATGGCGCCACACCACCCACTCGTGCCGGCCTTCGGTCAGCCGGAAGGTGTGCGTGATGCCCTTGGCGGTCAGCAATTCGTGCAGCGCCTGCGCGGACGGCCCGACCAGCGTGTCGTCCTTGCCGACGCCCATCCACAGCAGCTTGAGCTTCTTGTTGGTCGCCGCCGCGCTCTTGAAGAAGTCCGGATAGGTCTCGGCCGCATTGTTCGAGCCGGCACTCATGATGACGACGTAGCGGAACAGATCCGGATGCGAGAAGGCCACCGCCGCGGTCTGGCCGCCGCCCATCGACAGCCCGCCGATGGCGCGGTTGTCGGCGCCCGGCAGCGTCCGGAAGGTCTTCTCGACGAACGGCACGACGTCGTCCAGCAGATCCTTGCCGAACGGGCCGCCGCCGACCGCACCGCCGGGGCCTGGGGCCGCCGCCGGCGCGGCGGGGTCGGGGCCGAGGCCGACGCCCGGACGCGCGTAGCCGAGCGGATTGACGATGATCATCGGCTTGGTTTTCCCCTCGGCGATGAGGTTGTCCATGATCAGATTGGCGCGGCCGGTCAGCATCCAGCTCGAATCGATGTTGCCGGAGCCGTGCAGCAGGTAGAAGACGGGATAGCGCGCCGACGATCCGTCGTAGCCAGGCGGCGTATAGATCCAGAGCGTCCGGGGGGCGTTCAGCGACTTCGAGTGGTAGATCTCGACCCGCACGGTGCCGTGCGGCACCGGCTTCGCATCATCGAACTCCAGCCCCTCGCCCGGAATCTCGACGAGGTTCGCCGGCGGGAAGGCGCCGAACCCGAGCTTGACGGAGGGATTGGCGGGATCCATGGCGACGATCCCGTCAACGTTGAACTGATAGTTGTAGACGTCCGGCGCGAGCGGACCAATCGTCGCGGTCCAGACGCCGTCGTCTCCCTTCGTCATCGGGTGCGGCTTGCCGTCGATCTCGCCGATGACGGTGACTTCCTTCGCATTCGGTGCGCGGAAGCGCAGCGTCATCGTGCGATCCGGATTGACCTGCGGCGAGACCATCGCCGGGGGCCGCCCCGCGCCGCCGCGGCCCGGTCCGGGCGCGGTCGCTGTCGTTGGCGCCGCCGGCTGCCCTGCGGGCGCCTGCGCGAGCGCTGGAACCGCAAACGCCACGAAGCCGAACAGTGCGGCACTTATCGTTCTGAACATGCAGTCCTCGCTATTACCAGTTACCAGTTACCAGTCACCAGTTGCCGATGGCCCGTGACCGGTGAGCGTTCTCCAGACGTTTCATTCCGCTCCGGGTTACTGGACCCCGAGGATCTGAATCTGCTGGACGCCCCACATCTCCCC
>JANMWI010000121.1:0-44642 GCA_031393955.1 Acidobacteriota bacterium | reverse complement strand
GCCAGTCCCCTGCCGATCGCGCTGCAGGAGTTCGGCTACCCGAGTTCTCCGGCGATCGGGTCGTCGCCGGAACTCCAGGCCGCGTTCGTGCGGGCGACCTTTGACGCCCTGCGAGCCGCGGGTCCGGGACGGGTCATCGGCGCGACCTATCTGTTCCAGGCGGATCTGCCTGAGTGGCTGATCAATCTGCTGACCACCGCGTATCGGGCGAACGGTGAGAACTTCAGCGCCTTCCTGCGGACGCTCGGGCTGCGGGACGAGCGCGATCGGCCGAAGCCGGCGTGGGACGAATTCGTGCGTCAAGTGCAGGCGCTGCAGCCCCAGCGCACCAAGAGCAGTAACTGAACTCGCCGCCGGGCAGAATGCGTTCTTGTTTTTGTAAGGACCCGCAAAAATGGTGGACGGCAAACGAGCACCAGCCGAGCGCCGGTCCTGGTAGAGACACAACCGCCCCCGAGCGCTGCCGGCGCCCGTCAACAGCAGAACATTGCGAAGCGTCTAATCGTGGCGCACGAGCGCCGACGCCAGCGCCGCGCGGGCCGAGGCGGTCAGCGGGCCGTCGAACGCCGGATGGGTGTGCTGATAGGTCTGCGCGCCGGTCGTTTCAATTCGCACCGTGTAGGCGATCGGAAACTGATCGAGTACGGCACCAACCGCCTTGAGGAGCGCCGGCGCGAACGAGTTTTCGTCCTCAGGGGTCAGCGACGAAATGAAACGGATGTCCATGCAGGTCTCTTGTCTGGGGGAGCCAGGTCGGTGCAATATGCGCCGTTGACAATTCTGCAATTGGCATTCCGCGTGCGGAACGTCAGGACGGCGTGAAATGCTCGACATTGGGACGCCTCGCTTGAACAGTCCTCTCTGCCGCTGACTATCTTCTGCCTCGAGAGTACCGAGCCCCCGATCCCCGTAACGCCGCACCCCGCTTTGCGCAGAATGTTGCCGAACTGCCGCGCATTCGTTGCGTCACACAAAATCGTGCGTGGCACGTGGCGTGCTCAAAACGCTGAACGGCCGGGCCGGCGGCGCGCGCTGGCGCGGCAACGCCGGACCTGGCGACGGCGGCGGGTGCATCAGGCTCCAGCGCGTGACGAGAAGGTCAATCTGATTGGAGCCCGTGGCAGAACTCTCACAGGACCAGCGCACGCGCCGGCATCGCGCCGTGCAGGCCAGCCACACGCTGTCACGCCGCCTCGCCCGGACAGCGGATCCGGGGCAGGCCCACGGACTGATCACTGCCGCCCTGGCCGGCGCGGTGCAGGCCTCGTCCGCCACGCTGGCACTCGCCGCCAAACGCGAAGGCGCGCTGCGGGTCGTCGCCAGCCACGGCTACCCGGACGCGATCTTCGAGCATCTCCGCATCCAGGCCGGCGAAGGCATTCTCGGCCACGTCTTTGCCACCGGCCGGCCGATCCTCGCCGGCGGCGGCACGTCACCGGTGCCGCTCCCGCACCGGCGCCGCTACCGGACGTCCTCGTTCATCGCGCTACCGCTGACGGCAGCGTCGGGCGTGCTGGGGGTGATCGCCGTGTCGGATCCCGTCGGCCGGGACCGCTTCGACCGGCGCGACCTGCGCGCCCTCTGCCTCTGCCTCCCCGTCGTCGTACTGGCGCTCGAACGACTGCAGCTGCGCGAGGAGATCGTCGAAGTATCGCAGGCCGCTCTGCTGGATTCGGTTACGGGACTGTCGAACCGCCAATACCTCGAGAACCGCCTGCGCGCTGAGGTGCAGCGCGCCGAACGTGCCGGCCAGCCGCTCGCCGCCATGCTCGTCGACGTCGACAACTTCAAGAAAGTCAACGACACGCTGGGCCACCTCGAAGGGGACCGCGTGCTGCGCGACATCGCCGTGCTCCTCTCGGAACACGTCCGCGTATTCGACGTCTGCACGCGCTTCGGCGGCGAGGAGTTTGCCATCCTGATGCCGGGCGCCGAACAGTCGGTCGCCATCCAGGTCGCGGAGCGGGTCCGGAAGGCGGTCGAGCAGGCGTATGGAGACGGCCGGTCAGGCATTTCGATCACCGTGAGCGCCGGCGTCGCGATGCTCGAACCCGGCGAACAGGGTGCCGGACTGCTCGGCCGGGCCGACCAGGCGCTTCTCCGCGCGAAAGCGGAGGGGAAGAACGCCGTACGCATTGCGAGTCCCGCAAGGGCCTGACTGCACCGTTTCGAGCCACCGCCATCCGGCGATCGCGTGCAATTCTGTCGGCCGACGTGAAAAACCGACGCGGCACTGCATTGACATGTCTGCGCCACGGGGGATATAAGTGGACGCTCCAATCGACCCATGGCAGTTTCCACACCCATTTCGCAGCTGATCGGCGCGAGTCCGGCGATTCAGGCCGTCCGCGAGGAGATCGATTATGCGTCGCGCTGCGACGCCAAGGTGCTGATCACCGGCGAGAGCGGCGTCGGCAAGGAAGTCGTCGCCAGGCTGATTCACGCCGGGAGCCAGCGGCGTCACAGCGAACTGGTCACGGTCAACTGCGCGGCCCTGACCGAATCGCTGCTCGAGACCGAATTGTTTGGCCACGTCCGGGGAAGCTTCACCGGCGCCTTCAGGGATCGCACCGGAGTGCTGGAGCAGGCGAACCGCGGGACGGTGTTCATGGACGAAATAGGCGAGACGACACCCAGAATGCAGGGGCTCCTGCTCCGATTCCTCGAAACCGGAGAGATCCAGCGCGTCGGGTCAGAGCGCGCCGAGACCCGCGTCAACGTCCGTGTGATTGCCGCGACGAACCGGAATCTGGTGGATGCCGTCTCGGCGAAGATCTTTCGCGAGGACCTCTATTACCGCCTGAACGTGATCCAGCTCCAGATTCCAGCGCTGCGCGAGCGGCGCGACGACATCGGCGTGCTGCTTTCCAGCTTTCTGGCCGTGTTCGCCGCGCAGTACCAAGTCCCCCGGCCCTCGATTTCGGCCGACGCGCTCGAAGTCCTGATGACCCACCAGTGGCCCGGAAACGTCCGGGAGCTGAAGAACGTGGCCGAGCGGCTGGTCGTCCGCGGCCGCGCCGGGCAGATCGAAATCGGGGATCTCCCGTCGGAACTACTGAACGCGCGGGTCGAGCGGACGGCTGAACCCGCCGCGGCGCCGGCCGGGCGCCGGGTTGCGGATGTGTTGTACGAGCGGCTCGTCAAGGACCACGAATCGTTCTGGACGCTTGTCTATACGCCCTTCATGTCGCGGGACATGACCCGGGACGATCTGCGCGCCCTCGTCCGGCGCGGCCTCGAGCAGACCGGCGGGAACTACCGCGTCCTCACCGAGCTTTTCAACATGCAGACGGGCGACTACAAACGTTTCCTCAATTTCCTGCGTAAGCACCACTGCCACGTCGCCTTCCAGCAGTTCCGCACGGCTTCGCCGCGGCCGCCAGCGGTCGACGAGCCGGACGCCCGCGAGCGCTTCGCTCGAAACTAAACGGTTCCCGCCGGCGTGGCCCCGTCAAAGCACGGCGCCGGCGAGCCTTCGGTCCGCTACTCCCAGTGCAGGATTTTGAGCAGGTCGCTCGTCGCCACCGGCTTGACGACGTAGGACGCGCCGAGGTGCTCGGCTTCCTGGCGGAGGACGGGGTCGTCGAAGCCGGAGAAGACGATAATCTGGATGGCGGGATGCATGTCACGGCCGATGACTGCCAGCTGGATGCCGTTGAAGGCACCGAGCCGCACATCGGTCAGCAGCACGTCGAAGCGCCCCTCGCGAAGCCGCTGCCGGGCGTCCTCGAACGACGTGCACGCCACGACGTCGCGTCCGGCCTTCTGAAACGCAAGACTCACGACGTTCAGCAGTGATTCATCGTCGTCGACGATGAGAATGCGCTGGCTCGGCCCTGATGCGGTCACGGTGTCTTTATATCCTAAAACGGCTGCCCGCTGTCTGCTTCCTGCTTCCTGCTGCCGGCCGTCTGCTCCGGAGGTGTCCGCTGGAAACGGCGCCTCGACTTTGGGCTGATAGCTGACAGCCGAGCGCTGACAGCTGATAGCTTACAGCTGATAGCGTATGCCGATGCTCATCATCACGTCGCCGGACTTCGAAGAGCACGTCACACCGCCGGGACATCCGGAGCGGATCGAGCGGGCGCACGTGTTCGATTCCGTCGTGGCGCGCTGGCGGGAAAGGGGCGCCACCGTCGTCGACCCGCGGGCGGCAACCGTCGAGGAGCTCGGCCGCGTTCACGCACCGGCGCACGTCGCGGCGATGGCCGCGACCGCCGGACGCGCCGTCATGCTGGACGCCGACACCTTTACCTCGCCCGACTCTTACGAGATCGCCCGCCTGGCCGCCGGAGCCGCCATCCAGGCGGCCGATCATGCTCTCGATCACCGAGAACCGGCAATCGCCCTCGTCCGCCCGCCCGGCCACCACGCGGAACGCGATCGCCCGATGGGCTTCTGCCTGTTCAACAACATCGCCGTCGCGGCCGCCCATGCGGTGGCACGCGGCGTCGAACGGGTGGCGGTCGTCGACATCGACGTCCACCACGGCAACGGCACTCAGTGGATGTTCTACGACAATCCGGCCGTGCTGTATCTTTCCACGCACCAGTTCCCCTTCTACCCGGGAACCGGCGCTGCCAATGAGGTCGGCACCGGGGCCGGCGCCGGATTCACGGTGAACGTGCCGCTCGAGGCGGGCGCCACGGACGCCGACTACGATCTGGTCTATCGCGACGCCGTCGTCCCGATCCTGCGCGAGTTCGCGCCCGGGCTCGTCCTGGTATCGGCCGGCTACGACGCCCACGAACGCGACCCGCTGGCCTCGATGCGCGTCACCGAGACTGGCTTCACGTCGATTGTCCGCCAGCTGATCGAAGCCTCTCCCGGTGGACGGATCGCATTCGTCACCGAAGGGGGCTACGACCTCGAAGCGCTCGCCGCCTGTCTTGACGTCACGTTTGAAGAGGCGCTCCGACATGGGGAGGGCGCGGCTGCCGCGCAGCCGGCGCCGGCGCCGACGGGGTCATTCGCCGGCTCGACTGCTGGTCCTGCGACGCGACGCGGTGAGGAAGCACTGGCGGCGGTGCGTCGCGCCCAGTCGGGGTTCTGGCGTGGGCTATGACGGGCCCGGCTCCTCCCAGAGCAGGGAGAGGTCCAGTTCGATAGCGTCGAAGGGTTCGGCACGCAGCACCGCGAGACCGGAAGACGACGACACGATCGTCCATCGTTCACCGTCGAGTCGCAGGACTTCCAGCGTGCGGGCGAGGGGATCCGCAAGCCAGACGTGCGCGACACGCTCGCGCGCGTAAATCCTGAGCTTCTTCACACGGTCCATCGCCGCCGTCGATGGCGACAGCACCTCACACGCCCAGTCGGGCGCCAGAGTGAAAAACGCTTCTTCCGGAAGCGCCGGCAGCCGTTCACGCTTCCAGCCGGCGAGATCCGGCACGACGATATCGGCAGCGAGGTGCAGCTCGGGCTCGTCCAGAATACGCCACCCGCCGGGCCCCCCCCGGCCACGATCGAAGGGGTTGCGCAAAGCTCCACCCAGGCCTGAACTCGCATCCGCGTGCCTGGGCGCCGGCCGCGGCGTCGCGTAGAGGTCGCCGTCGAGGATCTCCGCGACGAAGATATCGGGTACCTGCAAGAGGTCGTCGTAGGTCGCCGGCCGGCCTTTGCGATCGGGCTGAGCCACAGAGCGAGGATAGCATGCGGAGCGGCACGTTATACTTAGGCATCGTGCCCGACTACAAGCCGCAGATTGTCGAGGGAAAGTGGCAGCAGCGCTGGCGGGACAGCCGGGCCTTCGAGGTCTCCGAGGATCCCGACAAGCCGAAGTTCTACTGCCTGGAGATGTTCGCGTACCCGTCCGGGCACGCGCACGTCGGCCACGTCCGCAACTACATGATCGGCGACGTCGTCGCCCGCATGAAGCGGATGCGCGGGTTCAACGTGCTGCACCCGTTCGGCTGGGATGCCTTCGGCCTGCCGGCCGAGAATGCCGCGATCAAGAACAATACCCATCCGGAAACCTGGACGCTCGAGAACATCGCCCACATGAAGGGGCAGCTCCAGCGCATCGGCATCAGCTACGCCTGGGAGCGCGAGATCGCCACCTGCCTGCCGGAGTATTACCACTGGAACCAGTGGCTGTTCCTCAAGATGCTCGAGCGCGACCTCGCGTACCGCAAGCGCTCGAACGTCAACTGGTGCCCGAGCTGCAACACCGTCCTTGCCAATGAGCAGGTGATCGACGGCGCCTGCTGGCGCTGCGGCACGACCGTCACGACGCGCGAGCTGGAGCAGTGGGTCCTGCGCATCACGCACTACGCCGACGAGCTGCTCGAATCGGCCAAGGACCTTCCGGGCTGGCCCGAAAAGGTCCTGACGATGCAGCGCAACTGGATCGGCCGGTCCGAGGGGGCCCGCGTCAAGTTCCAGCTGGTGTCCGAGCTCGCGTCGCCCGAGCAGGAGCTCGAGGTCTTCACGACGCGGATCGATACCATCTTCGGTGCCACCTTCGTGCTGCTGGCGCCCGAGCATCCGCTCGTCCAGGCCTGGAGCGAGCTGCCTGGTGCCGAAGCGTTCCGGCGCGACATGGAACGGTTCCGCGCCCAGGATCGCACCGGCCGGATGACGGGGGAGATCGAAAAGGAAGGGTTCGACACCGGCCGGACGGCGCTGAACCCGTTCACGAAGCAGCCAGTGCCGGTCTGGGTCGCCAACTTCGTGCTCGGCGAATACGGCACGGGCGCGGTGATGGGCGTGCCGGCGCACGACCAGCGCGACTTCGAATTTGCCACGAAGTATCAGCTGCCGATCGTCAGGGTCGTTGCCGCCGACGAAGCCGCATCCGCCGCGGCGGATGTAACCCCGATGACGGAGGCCTACGACGGCCCCGGCAAACTGGTCGGCTCCGGCGAGTTCACCGGCCTGGCCGTCGACGCCGCCATCGATCGCATGTCGGCCTTTGCCGAGCAGCAGGGTTTTGGCCAGCGGACGGTCCAGTACCGCCTGAAGGACTGGGGCATCTCGCGCCAGCGCTACTGGGGCACGCCGATTCCGGTCGTCTACTGCGACAAGTGCGGCATGGTGCCGGTGCCCTCCGACAGCCTGCCGGTGCTGCTGCCGAAGGTCGCGGAGTTCAGCGGCCGCGGCGACTCGCCGCTCGCGCAGATCCCGGAGTTCGTCAACACCACGTGCCCGGATTGCGAGGGCCCGGCCCGCCGCGAAACCGACACGATGGACACGTTCGTCGATTCGTCGTGGTATTTCTTCCGCTTCTGCGATCCGCAGAATACGGAGCTCCCGTTCGATCCCGACAAGGTCGGCTACTGGGGGCCGGTCGACTTCTACAGCGGCGGCGTCGAGCACGCCATCCTCCACCTGATCTACTCCCGCTTCTTCGCGCGTGTCTTCCGCGACCTCGGCATGACGACGATCAGCGAGCCGTTCACGCGCCTGCTCACCCAGGGCATGGTCCTCAAGGACGGCCAGGTGATGTCGAAGTCCAAGGGCAACGTCGTCGACCCGGACGACATGATCCGGCAGTTCGGCGCCGACGCGCTGCGGCTCTACGTGATGTTCGTCGCTCCGCCGGAGAAGGAAATCGAGTGGACCGATTCGGGGCTCGAGGGCAGCTGGCGGTTTCTCGCCCGAGTCTGGCGGCTGGTCGACCACCTGTGCGAAACCGTCGGCGGCAAGGGCATCCCGGCGCCGGACGAGGTCGAGCTCAACGACGCCGAGCGGGCCCTCCGCCGCAAGACGCACGATACGATCCGCCGCGTCACGACCGATCTGGACCCGCGCGTCCATCTCAACACCGCCGTCTCAGGGCTGATGGAGCTTGTCAACGAGCTTTACGCGTTCTGCGGCCGCACCGAATGCCTGAAGATCGGCCAGCATCCCGACGCCATTCCGGCTGACGGCGCGGTCGAGCGCGCCGGCACGATCGCGGTCCTCAAGGAAGCCGTCGAGGCGCTCGTCCGGATGCTGTCGCCGTTCGCTCCACACATGACCGAGGAGCTCTGGGAGATGCTTGGCCACGTCGATGGCATCGTCGTCTCGGGATGGCCGGCCTTCGACGAGGAGGTTGCCAGACTCGAGGAGGTTGTCATCCCGGTCCAGGTCAACGGCAAGGTGCGGGCCCGGCTGACGGTCGCGGCCGGCACGGCTGAGGATCGGTTGCGCGAGCTGGCGGTCGCCGACCCGCAGGTCGCGAAACATCTGGAGGGCAAGACCGTGAAGAAAGTCGTCGTCGCGGGCGGGCGCCTCGTCAGCATCGTGGTGAGCTGATGACGCCGCGAATCACGCGCCGCGCAATCGTCCACGCCGTCCTCGCGATCGCGATCGCCGCCGCGCTGCCGGGCTGCGGCTATTCGCTGTCCGGCCGGGGCTCGTTTCTGCCGACCTATATCAAGGTCATCGGCGTGCCGATGTTCACCAACAGCACGACGGTCTTCGACGTCGAGAAGCGCATCACCGAGCGGGTCGTCGCCGAGTTCATCGGCCGCGGGAAGTACAAGATCGAGCCGACGAACACCGGAGTCGATGGTCTTCTGACGGGGGACATCTCGTCCATCACCCTCGCGCCGGCGGCGTTCACGGCCGATCGTCAGGCGTCGCGCTATGTCCTGACGCTGACGGCACGGATCGAATTCAAGGACATGAAGGCGAACAAGGTCCTCTGGTCGAATCCGGCGATGCAGTTCCGCGAAGAGTTCGATATCACGACCGACGTCAACGACCCGAGCGCCTTCTTCGGCCAGGACGCGAACGCCCTCGAGCGCGTCTCGACCGAATTCGCCAAGAGCGTCGTCAGCGCGATCCTGGAGGCGTTCTGACCGAGCCGCGGCGGACGGGCCTGCAGCGCCGGCCATGTCCGATCGCCTCCGCCATGGCCTGGACTGACTGATGCCGTCCCTCTCGCCGCCCGCCCTCCGGAAGCAGATCGCCCAGCGGACGCTCGATCCCGTCTATCTGATTGTCGGCGACGACGACGCCGAGATGACGCGGATGACGAACGAACTGTCCTCGGTCGTCGAGGACGAGCTCCGCGCGTTCAATCTCGAGCGGCTCTATGCCGGCGAAAAGGCCGGCAGCCCCCAGGCGATCGTCCAGGCGGCGCGAACGCTGCCGATGATGGGCGACCGCCGCGTCGTCATCGTCCTGCGCGCCGAACGGATCCTGAAGCCGAAGCGCGCCAGGGAGGAAGGCGGCGAGGGGGAGGATGCCGGTCCGACCGACGCGCTCGAGGCCTACGTCAAGAGCCCCGAGCCGATGACGACGCTGGTGCTGGTGGCGGCGGACGTCGATCGGGTGCGCCGCTTGTTCAAGGCGATCCAGAAGCACGCGACGATCGTCGAGTGCTGGGGGCTGAAGGCCGGCCGGGATACCAAGGGGCTCGACCTGCGGCAGGTGGCACGCCAGGCCGAGGCGCTGGTCAAGCAGGCGGCGGCGGATGCGGGGCAGCAGATCGAGCCTGCCGCGGGGCGGCTGGTTGCGGCGCGCGCCGGGGCCGACATTTCGACGCTGCGCGGCGATATGGAGCGGCTGCTGCTGTTTGCGGCGGGGAAGCCGACGATTACGCTGAAGGACGCCGAACAGGTCGTGACGGCGGAGACGTCGCAGGACGATTGGGCCGTCACCAACGCGATTCAGAACGGCAACCGCGCCGAGGCGCTGAGGCAGCTCGGGCTGGCGCTCGACAGCGGCGGGGTGTCGTACCAGATCCTCGGGCAGCTCGCCTGGTTCGCGCGGGAGAAGCTGATCGGGATTGATCCGAAGCGGGTGCGTCCGGCGATCGAGGCGCTGTTCCGCGCGGACCTCGACCTCAAGAGCTCGGGGGGCGATCCGCGCGTGCTACTCGAACGCCTGGTGGTGGAATTGTGCCGGAAGTGACGGCCGCTAGGCGGCCGGGGCGGACTTCTTGGCGACGCGGCTGGCCAGCCGGGACTTGTAGCGGCCGGCGGCGTTTTTGTGGATCAGCTTCTTCTTCGCCATTTTGTCGACGAGCGAAATCGTCTCGCGCAGCGCGTCCTTGACCTTTGCCGGGTCTTCCGCGTCGATTGCGGCGCGGATGTCGCGCAGCGCCCCGCGCAGCCGCGTGCGCATCTGGCGGTTGTGATCGCGACGCTTGACATTCTGGCGGTGCGCCTTGAGTGCGGAGTCGTGACTGGCCACTCTAAATCCTTTGGTCGGGGTTCAAGCCACGGCAGGAATGCATGCAGCCACTTCGCTGCCCGGGCATCCGCTAGCCGTATAACCGACGAATTATACCACGATCGCTGCTATACTGTGCTCATCCAGACTCGGAGCTAGTCGCTGTTTCGTTCGTCCCGCAGAATCGTTACCCAACGGAGCGCGTGCGTGCAGGATTTCGAGATGAGCCCTCCCCAGCCCGATGCTGGACTTCCCGCTGATTCCGAGTACACCGAACCGCTAGAAGAAGACGACGAGCCACCGGCGTCACCGCCGGCCCGGCCCAAGCGCGCTCGCGAAGGATTGCCCGCCGCCTACCGCATGCGGCACGCATCTCACTACGTCGAACACCTGATGGGCGATACGCCCCTCCAGACCGTTCGACAGATTTCCATTGATCACATCGATCGCGTCTCTGACGACGCTGCCGCGGTCGAGGACGTGGCGGACCTCGCCGATTCGATCCGGCAGGTCGGGATGCTGCAGCCGCTGCTGGTGACGCAGGGACGCGATGCGCGCTTCGCGCTGCTCGCTGGCGACAAGCGGCTGGTGGCGGCAGAGCAGGCGGGCTTGAAGGCCGTGCCGTGCCTGGTCGTCCAGGCCGAGCAGGACCGGCTGACGGAGCTGCGCACGCAGGCGGCCGTCGTCGCTGTTCGCCGCGAGCCCGAGGCGGTGACGCCGGCGTCCGAGCCACAGCACGCCGCCGTAGTGCCGGCGGATGAAGTTCACGCGGTCGGGCTCGATCAACTCGATCGAGAGGTTACGGTCGCGCCCGGCGCCTCTGCAGAATCCGACATCGTCAAGCCTGGCGGTCAGAACGCCAGCGAACTGCGCGTCCAGGCCGACGCGTCGTTGACGGCAACGGTGGCTGAAGTCGGTGGGGCGCTGGAGTTCGTGGCGGCCCTCCTGCCAGCGACGGCGGTGGCCCGGACGCCCTTCCAGCAGGCGATCGTCGCGGACATCGTTGCCGTCGAGCGGCGGCGCGGCGCTGCACTGACCGCTGCGGCCGCGGCGCTCGCCAATCCCGCCGCGCTCCAGGTGGAGGAGTTCGACTGGCTCCCGTTCACGGAGTCGCTGCGTACCGAGGCCGGGCTCGAGGCGCGCCTGCGATCGGTGGAGCTGGAATGGCTGCACTCGCTCAAGCTGCGTCCGGCGGTGGCCGACAAGGCAGTCACGACGACAGCCTGGGCGGCGATCTTTCACGCCGTCCTCGGCGTCTCGACACCCGGTGATCGCCTCGAGGTCACGCTGTCGACGCCGCGGCTGCGCCCCGCGATCCTGCTGACGGTCGCACTGCACAGTCCCGGACGGTTCGCCGCTGCCGAGTCGTCTTCTGACGGCGCGGGCATGCTGTCGGGGGGACCGGGGGAGCTGCTACTGTCGAGCGCCCGGCAGGGTGCTCGCCGCCAGGGAGGGCGCGTGACAGTGAGCAGCACGGCCGACGCGCTGACCGTCGAATTCGTCGCCCCGCAGCCGCTCGCCTACTGGCAGTAGGTCGGACAGGGTGCCAAGGTGCCAGGAGTGCCACGGTGCCACCGTCGCAGCCCCTGCTATGCTTCCCCGATGTTTTCCGTACGTCTCGATATCTGGCTGGACGTCGCTTGCCTCTTTCGGACGCGGTCCGAGGCGCAGAAGGCCTGCAAGGCGGGGCGCGTCGATGTCAACGGACAGGAGGCGAAATCGCACCGCGAGATCAAATCCGGCGACGAGATCGTCATCAGCCGTCCGATGGGCCGCAAGCAGCGGGTCGTCGTCTATGCCGTCGCGGACAAGCACATCGCCCGAGCCGAGGCGCGCGCGCTCTACGAAGACATGACGCCGCCGCCAACCACTGAAGAAATCGAACTGCGGCGGATGGCACGGCTGGCGCGACCATTCGTCAGGCCCGCGAGCGCCGGGTCACCTGACAAGCGGGAGCGCCGGCAATTGCGGCGCATCAAGGAAGGCGACGACCAGTAGCCCCAGCACTCCGGCACCTTGGACTTTGGCACCGTGGACTTTGGCACCGTGGCACTTCGGCACCCCGGCACGTGCCTCTGGCACCTTGGCACCTTGCCCTTTGGCACCCTGGCACTCCGGCACCCTGCCTCTGGCCCCTTGGCACTCCGGCACCCTGCCCCTTGGCACCGTGGCACTCTGGCACCCCGGCACCCTGTCTCTATTCCTGTCCCGCCTACGTACCGGGCCTGGTGATCGGAGGCGGAACGTTGGTGTAGCGCACCACCTCGCGGCCATCACGCTGCTCGACGATGCGGAAGAGGCGCGTCGGCGAGGGCCCGGCGGCGGCGCGGCTGCGGATCTTGGAAACGTAGTCGCGCGTTTCCCGGTAGGGAGGGACGGCGCCGTACTTTTCCACCGCTCCGGGACCTGCGTTGTAGGCCGCCAGCGCTAGCTCTTCGTTCTGGGAGTAGCGCTCGAGCAGATGCTTCAGATAGGTCACCCCGGCGCGGATGTTTTGCGCCGGGTCGTAGGCGTCGGTCACGCCGAGGCGCACGGCCGTGGCCGGCATCAACTGCATCAGACCCATGGCTCCCTTGCTGGAGCGCGCCATCGGGTTGAACGCCGACTCCGCCTGGATGACGGCGTGGACCAGGTCGGGCCGCACGCCGTGCATCGAGGCATGCTCGGCGATGAGGGCGTCAAAAGCGGTCGTCCGCTGAGCCGCGGGGCGCGTCGTCCGGAAGCCGGTCGTGCCGACAGCGAATGTCGGGACCGTGCCGTCCTGGCGATGATCGGACAGCACCAGGGTGCCGGACGCATCCCGCCACGAATAGATCTGGGCCTCCGATGTGGCCGGCAAGGCCATTGTCAGCAGGCCGGTGACGGCCGCGGCGCGCAGGATGGGGATCAGCATGAAGTGTCGGCGGGCGCAGCGCACCCGGCGACACTTAAGGCAAACACGATGCCCCTGGTTTGCAACGACTTACGGGGGATTTTGAAAGGGGAGCGTCCCGTAACTGCACTCGGGATCACAGAACCGTTGGAACTGACCGGAATCCGACGGATCCTGGGATTCCGCCGGTCAACTGGCGGCCCCCTCTCGCCGATCGGGCCCTCAATTTGTGGGGCCCTCTGGAATCAACGACTTAGCCTAAAGATGAGTGTCCCCATTCGTCAGGAGGTGAGGAGCGAGCGGAGGGTCGCGGGGGCCTCGGCGAGCAGGGCATCGATCTTCGACGGGTCCTTGCCGCCTGCCTCCGCAAAGTCGGGGCGGCCGCCTCCCGCGCCGCCGACGATCGGCGCCAGCGCCTTCACGAGCTTCCCGGCCTGGACCCGGCCGACGAGGTCCTTGGAGACCGAGGCCACGACGCTGACCTTGCCGTCGCTATCGGACGCGATGATGACCACGCCGGAGCCGAGACGATCGCGGAGCGAGTCGGAGACGCTCCGCAGCGCCGCCTTCTCGAGGCCGGACACCCGCTTGGTCACCAGCTTCACCCCCGAGACGTCGATCGGCGCATCCTCGATCGCACCTGCCGCGGCGCCGCCGCCGAGCGCCGCCTTGAGCTTCAACTGATCGACCTCACGCGTCAGCCGGCGAGTCTCGCCCTGCAGCTTGTGCACCGCCTCGACCGCCTGCGCCCCCGTCGTCGACAGCGCCGCGACGATCTCCCCCAGAACGGCGCGATCCTGCTGCGCGCGCGCGACCGCGCCCCCGCCGGTGGCGGCTTCAATGCGCCGCACACCAGCGGCGACGCCACTCTCCTCGGTAATCGTGAAGAAGCCGATGTCGCCGGTCGCGCGGACGTGCGTGCCGCCGCACAGCTCGGTGCTGAAGCCGGCGATCGAGACGACCCGCACCTTGTCACCGTACTTCTCGCCGAACAGCGCCATCGCGCCGTCAGCGATCGCGTCGGCGGTCGACCGGATCTGGGTTTCGACCGGCGTGTTCCGGTAGATCTGCTCGTTGACGATGCGTTCGATTTCGTTGAGCTCGGGGCGCGGAATGGCCGAGAAATGCCCGAAGTCGAACCGCAGCCGTTCAGGCGAGACGAGCGAGCCGGCCTGTTTGACATGGCCGCCGAGCACCTGTCGCAGCGCCGCATGAAGCAGGTGGGTGGCGGTGTGATTACGGCGGGTGGCGTCGCGGAGGCCGGCGGCCACTTCCGCCGTGATCGTCTGCCCGTGGCGGATGGTGCCGCGTTCGACGCGGACGACGTGGAGCCGCGGCCGGTTTGGCAGCGGCCGCACCAGACGCTCGACGATCGCCTCGGTGCCGTCCGCCGCGACGAGCCGTCCGCTATCGGAGACCTGCCCGCCGGCCTCCAGATAGAAGGGTGTTCGCGCCAGTGCGACAAGGCCGGTCGCCCCTGCCGCGATCGCCGGAACCGCGCGGCCGTCGAGGTCGAAGATGCCGAGCACCGGCACTCCCTCCGTTTGAGTACGGTCGTATCCCTCGAAGGCATCGCCCGCCGCCTCGAACTCGCGGTCGAGCGCCGCTGGCATCTCCAGCGTCAGCGCCTTGCCGGCCTCTTTCGCGAAGCTGCTGCCCGCCCGCGCCTTGACACGCTGGCCCTCCATCGCCCGCTCGTAGCCCTCGCGGTCGAAGGCAATCCCGCGCTGGCCGGCGAGGTCCTCCATGAAGTCGACCGGCACGCCCAGCGAGTCGTAGAGCCTGAACGCTTCCTCGCCTGGCAGGGTTCCGTCGGCCGCCGCGGCGCGATCGAGCGCCTCCTCGAGACGCGGCAGGCCCGCTGTCAGTACCGCATCGAATCGCTCCTCTTCGCTGCGAACGACCCGGACGATGGCGTCCCGGTTGGCCGGCAGCTCCGGATAGGCGCCGCCCATCTCACCGACGACGACGTCGACGAGGTCGTGCAGCACCGGCTCGCGGAAGCCGAGCTTCTTGCCGTGCCGCATTGCCCGCCGCATAATTTTGCGCAGCACGTAGCCCCGCCACTCGTTGGAAGGGACGACACCGTCGGCGATCAGGAAGGTCATCGCGCGGAGGTGGTCGGCGATGACGCGCATCGACACATCAGATGGTTCGGCCAGCGTCGAGCCGTATTTGACGCCCGCCCGGTCGCCGATCGCCGCCAGGATCGGGGTGAACAGATCGGTGTCGTAATTGGAGAGCGTCCCCTGGATGACGGCGGCAATCCGCTCGAGGCCCATGCCGGTATCGATCGACGGCGCCGGCAGCGGCTGCAGCGTGCCGTCGGCCTGCCGATCGAACTCCATGAAGACGTTGTTCCAGATCTCGACGAAGCGATCGCAGCTGCAGTCGACGCCGCGGCAGGCCCGTCCCTGACGTTCCTCCTCGCACGGCAGGTGGGCGCCGCGGAAGTAGTGAATCTCGGAGCAGCGGCCGCACGGCCCGGTGTCGCCCATCGACCAGAAATTCTCGGCCAGCCCGAGCTCGGTGATCCGCTCCGCCGGCACCAGGCCCGTCCAGATCGCGTGCGCGGCGTCGTCTCGGGGAATGCCCGCCTCGCCCTTGAAGATCGTCGGATAGAGCCGCTCGGCCGGCAGGCTCCAGACCTCGGTCAGCAGCCGCCAGGCAAACGGCACCGCCTCCTGCTTGAAATAGTCGCCGAAGGAGAAGTTCCCCAGCATCTCGAAGAAGGTGTGGTGGCGGAGGGATGGTCCGACGTTGTCGAGGTCGTTGTGCTTGCCGCTGACCCGCATGCACTTCTGCGAGGTGGTCGCGCGCGAATAGGAGCGCTTCTCGCGGCCGAGAAAGGTGTCCTTGAACTGGTTCATCCCGGCGTTGGTGAAGAGCAGCGTCGGGTCCTCGTGCGGGACGAGCGACGAGCTCGACACGATGGTGTGGAGGTTCTGCCGGAAGTAGTCCAGGAAGGTCGATCGGATCTCGCGTGAACGCATCTGGATATTGTAAGGTGTCTGGCGCCATGACCACAGACATCGATTCGGCATCACGGCCGCCGGCGGAACACTCCGAGGCGTCGGCGTGGTGGGCCTACGGCGGTCCGTTCGCACTGTTCGGTGTGCTGACGATGCTCGAGGGCCGCTTCGGCCCCCGCTACTACCCGCTGGTCTATGCCGCCAAAGTGTGCCTCGTCACCGCCAGCCTGTTCCTGGCGGGCGCGGCCCGCCGGGATATCCGCCCGTCGGCCCGCGTCCTGCCCCTGTCGGTCATGACCGGGCTCATCGTTTTCGTGACCTGGGTGGGAGTCGACACCTGGGTGCCGTATCCCCATCTCGGATCGCGCACAGCGTTCAATCCGTTCGCGGCGCTGCCGCCGCCCTGGGCCGCGCTGTTCCTGGCGGTCCGCTTCTACGGCTTGGTCCTGATGGTGCCGGTGATGGAGGAGCTGTTCATGCGCTCCTTCCTGCTGCGTTACTTCACCAGCCCGCAGTTTCGACAGCTGCCGCCCGGCACGTTCAGCGCCGGCGCCCTCGGCATCGTCACAGCGTTGTCAGCCCTGAGCCATCCAGAGTGGCTGGTCGCGGCGATCACCAGCGTGGTCTTCGCGCTCCTGCTGCGGCACACCCGCAGCCTGTTCGCCGTGGTCGTCGCCCACGCCGTCACCAACGCGGCGCTCGGTATCTATGTCGTCGCCACGGGGGAGTGGAAGTATTGGTGAGGACGGGGATCAAGGTGCCAAGGTGCCGGGGTGCCAAAGTGCCAGGGATGAAAGGGTGCCGGGGTGCCGGGGTGCCACAGTGCCAGGGGCGCGGTGCCACGGGTGCCAGGGGTGCCAGGGGTGCCAGGGGTGCCAAGGTGAACGTGACAAAGGTGAGCAGGTGCTGAGGTGCGCGGAGTGTCAAACTGCAAGGGGCCGATCTCTGCACCGTGGCACGCCGGCACCTTGGCACTCTGCACCGTGGCACCGTGGCACGTTGGCACTCTGCACCGTGGCCCCTTAACACCTTGCCCTTGGCACTTTGGCCCCGTGGCACCCCCGGCACCTTGCGCCCCCGGCACCTTCAGTCTTCCTCCCCCCGTCCGCGGTTGCGGAGCGCGGCGGTGATGCCGCCCGGGCTGAAGCCCTGGCGCATCAGGTGCTGGAACAGGCGCGCGTATTCGGCCGAATCGTTCGTGCGCGGGCGGCCGTGGAGCTTCTTGCGGAGCGCGTTGGCGATCAGCGTCCGCTCGTCGAGATCGCCGAACACCTCGGCGAGCGCTTCGGCGGCGGTCTCCTTGGCGATGCCCATGGCGTGCAATTCGCGCATGACGCGGATCCGGCCGCGGCCCTTGACCTTGGCGGCGGTTCTCGCGAACGCCCGCGCCACCCGGCCGTCGTCGAGCGCACCAGTCTCGAGGAGATGGGCGACGGCGGCGTCGATTTCCTCGGGGGGATGCTCGCGGTCGCGAAGCCGCTCGCGAAGCTGAGCGACCGACAGCTCGCGGCGTCCGAGCAGACGCAGGCCGTCGAGGTAGGCAGAGGCTGGCACGTCCGCCTCAGACGCCGAAGCGGGTAATCTCCGGACTGCCGCCGGCGGGCTGGGATTTCGCCATCTGGTCGACGGCGAGGTCGGAGGTCGTCGAGATCCCCTGGACCTTGAGCTTGAATTCGTCGACGTTCGAGGCCCAGCGCAGCGCCTCGTCCAGCGTCACGAAGCCCTGCTGGTAGAGCGCGAAGATCGACTGGTCGAAGGTCTGCATCCCATACTGGGACGTGCCCGACGCGATCGCGCCATGGATCTGGCCGGTCCGATCCTTGTCGACGATACAGTCGCGAATGAAACCGGTCGCGATCATGACTTCGACCGCCGGCACGCGGCCGGCGCCGTCAGCGCGGGGCAGCAGCCGCTGCGCGACCGCCCCTTTCAATACGCTGGCGAGCTGAATCCGCACCTGCCGCTGCTGGTGCGGCGGGAACACCGCGATGATGCGGTTGATGGTTTCAGTGGCGTCGAGGGTATGCAGCGTCGAGAACACCAGGTGCCCGGTCTCGGCAGCGAGCAGGGCGGTCTCGACGGTTTCGTGGTCGCGCATCTCACCGACCAGGATGACGTCGGGGTCCTGGCGCAGCGCGCTCCTGAGGGCGTGCGAAAACGACTGGGTGTCGACCGAGACCTCGCGCTGGTTGACGATCGAGTGATGATCGCGGTGCAGGTATTCGATCGGGTCCTCGACCGTCATGATGTGCGCCGCGCGGGTCGCGTTGATGTAGTCGATCATCGCCGCGAGCGTCGTGCTCTTGCCGCTGCCGGTCGTCCCGGTGACGAGCACCAGGCCGCGCTCCTCGGCGGCAATCCGCTTGAGCACCGGCGGCAGCCCGAGCTCGTCGATGTTCTTGATCCGCATCGGGATGACGCGGAGCACCAGGCCGACGGTACCGCGCTGCTGGAAGACGTTGACGCGGAAGCGGCCGAGGCCGGGGATGCTGTAGGCGAGGTCAACTTCCTGAACCCGGCGGAATTTGTCCCGCTGCTCTTCGGTGAAGAGCACTTCCGCCATCATCTCGGTGTCCGCCCGGTCGAGACGCTTTTCCTCCGAGCAGACGACCAGCGTGCCGTTGACCCGCATCATCGGATAGCTGCCGACCTTCAGGTGAAGGTCGGAGGCACCTCCCGCAACGGCGGCCTGGAGCAGATCGTTAATGTTCATTGCGAAGCGGTTCCGGGTTCAGGGTTCGCGGTGCCGGGTTCCGGTTCGTCTTGCCGGGTTGAGTCGCAAGAGTCGGATTCAGCTTCGGCCCGCGCTCTGCTTGCCGGCGCCAGCGGCCGCGGGCTGGAGCGGCTCGCCCGGGTAGACGTAGGTCAGCCAGCCATGACGATCCGGGGTCCGGCCGTTGATGACGTCGAAGAACGCTGTCTGCAGCGCTTCGGTGACCGGTCCACGCCGGCCGTTGCCGACGGTGATCTTGTCGACGGTGCGGATCGGCGTGACCTCGGCGGCGGTGCCGACGAAGAAGGCCTCGTCGCAGATGTACAGCATCTCGCGCGGCAGCATCTCTTCTCGGACGGTGAAACCGAGGTCGCGGGCGAGCGTCATGATCGAATCGCGGGTGATGCCCGGCAGGATCGATGAGTGCAGCGACGGCGTCAGGATGACATTGTCGCGGACGAGAAACAGGTTCTGACCGCTCCCTTCGCTCAACAGGCCGTTGACGTCGAGCGCGATCCCTTCGCTGTAGCCGTCCGACAGCGCCTCCATCTTGATCAACTGCGAGTTGGCGTAGTTGGCCGAGCTCTTGGCGAGCGTCGGGAAGGTGTTCGGCGCGGCGCGGTTCCACGAGCTGACGCGTACGTCGGCGCCGCTTTCGAGGACGCCCGCACCGAGGTAGGCGCCCCACTCCCAGCACATGATCGCGGTGTCGACCGGGCAGGGGAACGGGTTGACGCCGAGCTCGTTGTAACCGCGATAGACAATCGGGCGGATGTAGCAGGCCTTGAAATCGTTGGCGCGGATGGTCTCGAAGACCGCCTCGGTCAGCGCCGCCTGGTCGCGCTGCGGCTCCATCCGGTAGATCTTGCAGGAGTCGAGCAGCCGGCGCATGTGGGCATCAAGGCGGAAGCAGGCCGACCCGAGCGGCGTGCTGTAGCAGCGGGCTCCCTCGAACACGCCGCTGCCGTAATGCACGACGTGCGACCCGACATGAATCTTTGCATCGGCCCACTCGACCAGCGAGCCGTTCATCCAGATTTTGCCCGTCCCCGCGAATGCCATATATCCTCAGCTTCCCGCTACCCGCTGCCAGCTTCCCGCTACCAGCTCTCTGCTACCCGCGTCCAGCAACTGGCTACTGGCTTCCCGCTTCCGGCTACACGCGGCTGGTTGCCGGCTTTCTGCTACCGCGGCCTGCTTCCTGCCTGGAGGCAGAGGACAGCGGGAAGCTGATAGCGGGCAGCGGGAAGCTTGATTTTAACATACGCCTCTCACTGAGCCTCGCCGCAGAACGGGCACTTGTCGGTCCGGGAGGGGAGCGGCTTGCGGCACTGCCAGCAGAATCGCGCCGCGGGGGCTTCCCGGGCCCGCAGGCGTGTCTGAATGCCGAGCGCGTCATCCTTGCTGCTGCGGCCGCCGCCGGCCTCGGCGCGGCTGACCCCTCCCACGGACGACCGTCGCGGCTGGACGCCCGCTCGCGCCGTCATGATGTCGGCGAGCAGTTCGGGGGCGCGCTGGTAGCGCGCCGTCACCTCGGGCGCCATCGCCCGCATGACGATGTCGCTGACCGACTTGGGGATCAGCGGATTGCGCAGGCGCGGCGGCGAGACCAGCTCGCCCGACATCAGCTTGTCGAGGTCCGCCGGCGCGGGCGTGTCGTAGGGCAGTTCACCGGTCAGCATCTGGTACATGGTCACGCCGAGCGAGTAGATGTCGGACGCGAACACCGCCTTGCCGTAGAACTGCTCGGGTGCCATGTACGGCGGGCTGCCAATCACCGTCGTCCCGTGCGCGGCGATTTCGAGAAACCGCGACGTGCCGAAATCCGCCACCTTGACCATGTCGTTGTCGGTGACCAGGACGTTGGCGGGGCGGAGGTCGCGGTGGATCACGCCCTGGCTGTGCGCGTGGTCGACGCCGTTGCAGATCTGGCAGGTGAAGTCGAGCGCGCGCGAGACGTCGAGCGCGCCGCTGGCCTCGATGATGTGCTCGAGCGTCTGACCCTGCACGTACTCCATCACGATGAAGAAGACGTTCTCCTGCTTCTCGGCGGTGGTGATGGCGACGATGTTGGGATGGCTGACGCTGGCGAGGAGCCGCGGCTCGCGCAGCAGCTCGCCGAAGTCGAGACCCTGGCGGTGCGGGACCTTGATCGCGACCTTCTTGTCGATCCAGGTGTCCTGGGCGAGGTAAACGGTACCGAAACCGCCGCTGCCGAGCGGCGCGATGATCTTGTACTTGCCGAGCGTCTGGCCTTTGAACAGCACGCGGACGTTGGGATGATGTAGTTGATCGGGACGCGGAATCCGACGCGAGTATAGCGCGGATGGCCGATAATCGGTCCGATGCTGCCGCGGTTTTATGTCCCCGATCTCCTCCCTGGCGTCGCCCTGGCGGCGCTGCCGGCCGAGGAGGCAAGCCACCTGACGCGCGTGCTGCGCCTGGCGGTCGGCGACGAGGTGGTGGTCTTCGATGGCCGCGGTCACGAATTCCGCGCCCGGGTCGCGGCGGCGGCGCGCGACCGCGCGCAGGTGGAGATCCTCGACCCCATCACGGCCGTCGCCGAGCCGCGCGTGCCGATCACGCTGGCCCAGGCGATTCTCAAGGGCGACCGGATGGACGCGGTCGTCCGCGATGCGACGATGATGGGGGCCGCGGCGATCGCGCCACTCGTGACCGCGCGGACGATCGGCCGTCAGCGCGCCCTCGAGAGCGGGCGCGCCACCGCCAGATGGCAGCGCATCGCGATCGCGTCCGCCAAGCAATGCCGCCGCGCCACTGTGCCGGTAATCAGCGAGGGACGGCCGTGGTCCGAGTGGCTCGCCGACTCCGGACCCGGTCTCCGGCTCATCCTCGTCGAGCCGGACGCGTCAGCGGGTGACGAACCGACGCTCGAGGTTCTCGAGGCGCACGCGCCCGCCGCGCTGACCCTGATCGTTGGCCCGGAGGGCGGCTGGGCGCCCGAAGAACGCGAACTCGCCGCAGCCGCCGGCTGCGTGCCCGTGACACTCGGCGCCCTCACCCTGCGCGCGGACGCGGTCGCGACCGTCGCCATCGCCCTCGCCCGGTTCGCCCTCCGCGATCTCGGCCCCCATGGGGACACTCATCTTTAGCGTAAGTTGTTGATTCTGCAGGGCAAGTGCAAAAAAGACACAGGATCGGCGAGACAGGGGCGGCGAACCGCCACAAGTCCCGTAATTATCAGATCCTTCAGACTGAACGGACCCGGTCGGAACGGCAGTGGCCGTTCTCTTTGCTCCGGATCCTGAGTTGTCGTCCGACCGAGTTGTACGTTCAGTTGCGGCGCGGCGCGCAAGCGAGCCGCTGCAGGGTGGCGATGAGTGGCCGGTGGTCGGACCCGATGTCGGGTCCCACGCGGCTCGAGACGGCCTGCCAGCTGTCGTCGAACAGGACGTGGTCGATCCGAATCCCCCACAGCGACGTGAACTTCGTGTGGCCGAAACCGGCGCCGGCCGACTGGAATGCATCTGACCACCCGGCCCAGTTCCGCCGGTAAATCGCGCTGTCGGTCGGCATGTTGAAATCTCCAGCGACGATGGCGGAGTGTCGGCTCCGCTGATGAATCCAGGCCTGCACCGTGCGCGACTCCAGTTCTCTCAGGCTGAGGTTTGCCCGGAGGCCCCTCGCGGCGCCTGCGCCTGCGTGCAGCACCGGCTCGATGCCTTTGCGGACTGTTTCGAGATGGACGGCGAAGAATGAGACGGGGCCGTTCGCTGTCGCAACGTCCGCCGCCACCGCCATGGCATGGTAGCCGCCGATCGTGCCGCGATCGAGCACCTCAACCGACCGGATCCCGTGACGGCTGCCGAGGCACAGTTGGCCTGCGCATCGTACCGTCCACCCCGACAGACCGCTTTCTCCTGCCTTCTCCTCCCACTCCTGCATGGCGACAATATCAGCCGACTCGGCGTCGAGCAGCTTTCGAAACGCCGCGGGATCCGCCCGCTGGTCTGCGTTCAGTGTCACGACTGTCAGCGGACAGGAGCGCTCCGCTGCCGCGATGTGAGGCCACTGGAACTGCATGACGGGGACGAGCCAGATCCCGAACGCCAGGGCTAGAGGGATCAGAGTGGATCTTTTCCAGAACAGCAGCGGCGCGATTACCGCGACCGGCATCAGCCATACCCAGCGTGCCCCGTATGCGAGCAAGGTGGGGATGACCCACGCATCCCCAAGCCGCATCGCCCTCCACACCAGGATTTCCAACAGGACGACCGACCAGCACAGCACCGACGCCCAACGCGATCTCGCGAACGACCCGGCCCGCGCTGATGAACCGACGGCATGCTGGTTGGCGCCTGGCTGGAACCGCGTCAACGTCCTCCCCCCGCGCCCAGGACGGCGGAAGCCCATTCGCCGTCGGACCGTGCTTCCACGACCGGCAAGCCAAGGGCGCTGACGACGGCGTCCTGCTCCGCGGGGCTGAAGCCGCTGACGATTAGCCGTCCCCCCGGCGTCACCAGCTCTCGGAGTTGGACCGCGTAGCGCTGCAGCACCGCGCCCGTCAGATTCGCGAGGACCACGTCCCCGGTCAGGCCGGTCAGCGCCGACAAGTCGGCCTCCAGAACTGATACGGGGGGGTGATCCGCGATCTGTCCCTGTTGCAACGACTTGGCGTAAAGATGAGTGTCCCCGTCGAGGTTGGCGCGGGCGTTCTGGAGGGCGTCCGGGTCGTTGTCGATGGCGGTGATCTCGACGGCCCCCAGGCGGCGCGCCGCGATCGCCAGCACGCCGGATCCCGTGCCGACGTCGATGACGCGGCAGCCCCGCACGTCGATTGTCTGCAGCAGCTCGAGGCACATCCGCGTCGTCGCATGATGGCCGGTGCCGAACCCCATCGACGGCTCGATGACGATGACGATGTCCCCCCCGGCTGCCGGCACATCCCACGGCGGCGCCACGACAATGCGGCCGGCGCGGATGGCGGTCAGCGCCGCCTGGCTGCGCCGGGCCCAGTCCTCGTCGTCCACGTCGAGAGGGGCGAGCGAGAGCAGCCGCCCGCCGAGTGCTGCGCCGAGCGCCGCCAGCGCACCGTCGCGCTGGGCGGGGAGCCTGAAGAACACCCGCCAGCCGTCGTCTTCGCGGTCGTGGATCGCGAGCGGCTCGAAGGGATCGAGCTCGGCGTAAAGGAGGTCGTGCAGGCCGGCGGTATCGAGACCGATCGCGTAGCGCAGGTCGAGGGCCGGGTAGCTACCCAAAGATGTCTTTGACGCGCTCGAAGAACGGCTTGTCCGCCGCGTCCGTCTCGTCGTCCAGCTTCTCGTGGGGCAGCGTGCGGCCGAGCTCCTCGAGCAGCTGGCGCTGTTCCTTGGTGACCTTCTTCGGGACCGCGACGCGCGCGATGACGTGGAGATCGCCGTGCCCGCGCCCGTTGACGTGCGGCATGCCCTTGCCGCGCAGCTTGAACCGCGTCCCCGCCTGCGTGCCGGCCGGGACGTGGACGTCCTCGCGGCCGTCGAGCGTCGGGACCCTGACGCTCCCGCCGAGCGCGAGCGTCGGGAAGCTGATTGGCATCTCGCAGTAGAGATCGTCTTCCTCGCGATGGAAGAACGAGTGCTCCTGGACATGGACGACGACGTAGAGGTCGCCCGGGGGGCCGCCGGCCGAGCCGTGCTCCCCCTCGCCGTAGAGGCGCAGCCGCTGGCCGGTCGCGATCCCGGCCGGAATTTTCACCGTCAACTTGCGCTCGCGGGCGACGCGGCCGGCGCCGCGGCAGGTCTGGCAGGGCTTCGCGATGGTCTTGCCGGTGCCGCGGCAGTTCCCGCAGGGCCGCGCGACCGTGAGAAAGCCCTGCTGATAGCGCAGCTGGCCGGTGCCCTTGCACTGGCTGCAGGTCTCGGCGCTGGTGCCCTCGGCGGCCCCCGACCCCTTGCAGGTCTCGCAGGTTTCCTCGCGCGGGATCTGGATGCTGGTCTCGGTGCCGGTGGCCGACTCCTCGAACGAGATTTCGAGGTCGTAGCGCAGGTCGGCGCCGCGCTGCGGGCCGCCCCGGCGGCGGCGCTGGCCGAAGATGTCGCCGAGACCAAAGACGTCGCCGAGGCCCGAGAAGATGTCGGAGAAATCGTTGAAGATCGTCGGGTCGACGCCGCCGCCGCTGCCGCTCACGCCGGCGTGGCCGAAGCGATCGTAGAGCCCGCGCTTCTGGGCGTCGGCGAGGATCGCATACGCCTCGGCCGCTTCCTTGAACGCCTCTTCGGCTTTCTTGTCGCCGGGATTGCGGTCCGGGTGGTACTTCAGCGCCTGCTTGCGGTAGGCGCGTTTGATCTGCTGGTCGGACGCGCCGCGCTCGACGCCCAGCACCTCGTAGTAATCCCGCTTCGTCACGCTGCTCACCCTTTGGCCACCTTTACCATGGACGGCCGGAGCAGCCGGTCACCCAGCATGTATCCGCGCCGGAACTCCTCGATGATCTCCCCGTCGCGCCGGCCGTCGGCCGGGTCGTGGGCGACCGCCTGGTGGTAGTACGGATCGAAATCGGCGCCGGTTGCCTCGATCGGCCGGACGCCGCGCTTGCGGAGGATGTCGCCGAGCTGCTTGTGGATGATCTCGACGCCGCGGCGGTAGGCTTCGGCGGATTCGCCCACCGCGTCCGCCTTCAGGGCGCGCTCCAGGTCGTCCATCAGCGGCAGCAGCTCCTCGAGCATGCCGGCGGCGGCGGCATCGGCCAGCGTCTGCCGCTCGCGCTCGACGCGCTTGCGGTAGTTGTCGAACTCCGCCTGCTTGCGCAGGAGGAGATCGTAATACTCGTCGCGCTGGCGCCGGGAGTCCGAGGCCTCGGTGTCGTCGGGCCGAGCTGCGGCGTCGGCCCCCGGATTCGGGTCGTTGATTGAATCGTTGTCCACGGGAAAACCTAAAACGCGTTCGATTGAAGTCTGGTGATGGCTCTCGACAGGCTCTCGACGGCGTTGATCGCGCGCGAGTAGCGCATCCGCGTCGGACCGATGACGCCCACCGCGCCGGTGTTGTGCCCGTCGGAATACGTCGAGACGACGAGGCTGAAGTGCTGGAGGTCCGGCGTCGTGTGCTCGGAGCCGATCACGATGGTGATGCCTTCGCCGCCCATGTAGTCGTCGAGCAATTTGACGAGGCGGGTCTTCTCCTCGATCATCCGCAGCAGCGTCCGCAAGGTCGACAGCGTCAGCTCCGGATCCTCGCCAACCACGTCGTCGAGCAGCAGCGAGGTTCCCTGGATGAACACGGTCGGCTCGACGTCGATATCCTCGAACGTCGTGCTGGCGAGCCGCAGCGCGCGCGCCATCAGCTCGTCATAGAGCGTCCGCTCCTCACGGAGCCGGTCGAGCACGGCGCGGCGGACGTCGAGCATCGAGCGGCCTTTGAATTCCTGATTGAGGTAGTTCGCGGCCTGCTGCAGATCGGCGGGGGAGTAGTCTTCCGAGGCGGTGACGACCTTGTGCGTCACGTGGCCGCCGGCCGCGACCACGACCACGAGCAGCTTGCGGCCATCGAGCGGCACGAAGTCCAGCCGCTCGAGCGTCGTCAGATCAGACGAGGGGGAAATCGCGAAACCGACCTGATGCGAGGCCCGGGCGACCTCGTGCGAGACGTGCGACAGCATGTCCCCGACGGTGCCGGCACGGCGCAGACGGGCCTCGACCTGCGGCGCGGGCCGCGATGAGGAGCGCCGTTCGGCCAGCAGCTGATCCACGTAGATCCGGTAACCTTGGTCCGTCGGCACCCGGCCGGCCGAGGTGTGGGGCTGGCGGACGTAACCCTGTTCTTCCAGCCGGGCCATGACGTTCCTCAACGTCGCAGACGACACCCCGAACCCGCGGCTGGCCAGCCAGAGCGAAGAGACCGGCTCTCCCTGCTGGATATAGGCCTGGACGAGGACTCCGAGAATCCTTCTATCCCGTTCCGGCAATTCAGGATGGCGTATCATGGCTGTTTAGCAGTCTCCTGCTGGGAGTGCTAAGTAGATTATACACGGATTGCGGCGGGCCCGTGCAACGAGGGCGGGGCTTCCGGTCAGATGCCCGCGCGGGCCGACAGCTCGAGCGCGGCGTACCGGGCATCGGCGGCGATGGCGACGGCGTCGAGCTGAACCAGGCTGAAGCGGTCGACGAGTACCGTGCCGTCCACCATGGTCAGGCGCACGTCCGTCCCCCGGGCCGCGTAGGCAAGGGTCGACCAAGGGTCCCGGTCCGGGGCGAGATGCGGGCGATCCCGCTCGATCACGATCAGATCGGCGCGCTTGCCGGGCTCGATCGAGCCGATTTCCTCCTCCAGCCCCATGGCCCGCGCGCCCTCCCGGGTGGCCATCCAGAGCCCGTCGCGGGCGGTCAGCGCTCCCGGGGCGTGGCGCCGGCCGCCGCCAGCGCCCCGAAGACGACATCGGTGTCGTGCACCGTCTCCATCGTCAGCACCGTCGTCGTGCCCGAGAGCAGCAGTTCCGAGGCGGCCAGCGTCGCCGAGGCGCGGAGCGTCGACGGCGTGTGCGCGGCCTCGAGCGGCCAGACTCGGCGCAGCCATTCGAGCAGCGGCATATCGTTCGGCCGAGCCGCGGAACAGCGTTTGGCAGAGGTGGATGTGGGTCTGGATGAAGCCCGGCAGGAGATAGCCGCCGCCGGCGTCGATGACGGTGTACGGCCCGCCGCCCGGCTCGGGAACGACCGACACGATTCGCCCGTCGCGGGCGACGACGGCGCCGTCGATGACGTCGAGGCGATCGTTCATCGTGACGATCGTTGCGTTGCGGATCAGGGTGGCGGGGCGATCGATCGGTACGGAGCGGGCTACGGACGTTTCATCGCCAGCGCCGACGTGTCGACGCCGCGGCGGACGGCGATCAGCTCGGCGAGGATGCTGATGGCGATTTCCGCCGGCGTGACGGCGCCGATATCCAGGCCGATCGGGGCGTGGATCCGCGCCAGCTGCGGGTCGGCGAATCCTTCGCCGCGAAGCGCGTCGTAGATGCGCACCACCTTGGCGCGGCTGCCGATCAGTCCGAGGTAGCGGACGTCGCGCGGCGCGAGCGCGCGGATCGCGTCGAGATCGTTCTGGTGGCCGCGGGTGACGACCGCGACGTACGCGGCGGCGGGGAGCTCGGCGGCGGCCAGCCAGTCGGGAATCGGGCCGACCGAGATTTCGGCGCCCGGGAAGCGCTCGGCATTGGCGAACTTCTCGCGGTCGTCCACCACGTGGATGTGGAAGCCGGCGTCGGCGGCGGCGCGGGCGAGGTGGAAAGCGACGTGGCCGGCGCCAATGATGTAGAGCCGTGGCGCCGGCATCAGCGGGTCGATGTGGACGTCCATGCGGCCGCCGCAGATCAGGCCGTTCTCCTGCGCGAAGTCGTCGTTGAGCTCGTAATGCACGAGCGCCGGCCGGCCCGAACGAATCGCCTCGCGCGCCTTGCCGAACGCGTCGTTCTCGTAGCAGCCGCCGCCAATCGTGCCGGCGGTACGGCCGTCGGACCAGACCAGCATCTTGGCGCCGGCGCGTTGCGGCGTCGAACCCTGCGCCCGGACCACCGTCACGAGCGCGACGGCTTCGCCGAGGCGCAGCGCCTCGGCGGCCGACGCCAGCACATCTTCGTTCAGACGAGAACCTCGATCTTGGCCTTCTGCTTCAGCTCCTCGATGAAGGACTGCGCGCGGGCCTGCTTCTGCTGCTCGGTCAGGTATTCCTTGATCCGCTCGCTGACCTGCTCGAACGGCACGGTCGAGGCGGCGCGATGTTCGGTCACCTTGATGATGTGGTAGCCGAACGGCGTCGTCACGACGTCGCTCATCTCGCCCGGCTTGAGCGAGAACGCGACCTGGTCAAAGGCCGGGACCATCTGCCCCTTGCTGAAGAAGTTGAGGTCGCCGCCCTGCGCGGCGCTGCCGTCCTTGGAATACTTCTTCGCGAGCGTCGCGAAGTCGCCGCCGGCCTTGAGCTGCTTCAGGACATCGTCGATTTCGGCGCGCGCCTTCTTCTTGGTCGCCTCGTCCGCTTTTTCGTCGGCGGGAATCAGGATGTGGCTGGCGCGGACCGCCTCCTCCTGCTTGAACTTGTCGGGATTCTTGTCGTAGAACTCGCGCACCTGGGCGTCGGTCGGCGGCGGGGCGCTGGCGACTTCGGCCTGCATCATCTTGTTGATGCCCATGTCGAGCCGCGCGTCGCTGCGCAGCTTCTCGACGGTCATGCCGCGCGCGGTCAGCGCCTTCTTGAACTCCGCCTCGCTCGGGAACTGCGACTGCATCTGCTTGACGGTCTGGTCGATCTCGGCGTCGGTGACGGCGACCTTCCGGGCGCGGGTTTCCTGCGAGAGCACGGTGTAGGTGACCAGCTGGTCGAGCGCGCGCCGCAGGATCTCGTCGCGGCGCTCCGCCGGAATCGGCTGGTTGGCGCTGAGCTCCATGTTCTTGATGAGGCGATCGAAGTCGGCCTTCTTGACGTCCTCGCCGTTGACGTGCGCCAGCACGTCGGGCAGCACCGCGGGCATCGGCTTGGCGGGCGGCGGCGGCACGGTCGCGGCGGGTGTGCCGGCGGCGGTCTGGCCGGCGGCGGCCTGCGCCGGGCTGGCGGCCGACGCCGTCGTGGTGGCGGCCGGGGCCTTGCGGCAGCCGGCGCCGGCACAACTGAGGACGGCGACGAGAACGGAGGAAAGCACTCTAGTCAAGACAGGAACCTCGACGGGTTGATCTGAAGTGGACAGCACGGGAAAACGTCCTATTGTAGCCCGCCTCGCGTCCGCTATGACTCGTGGGCGGTGCAGAGCTCGGTCGGCTCGGTCCCGGGGATGAACGCTTCGTGGACTACCGCCAGGCATTCGGGCCCCGCGACCTTGCCGGTGTCGCGGTCGATGTCGACGTAGACGAGGCCCTCGGGCTCGTCGAACGGGATGCTGGGCCGCCCGGCGAGCGCCCGCATCATGAAGCTCGTCCAGATCGGCAGCGCCGCCTGGGTGCCGCTCAATCCAAGCGGCGTATTGTCGTCGAGGCCGACCCAGACGACGGTCAGCAGTTCCGGCGTGAAGCCGACGAACCAGGCATCGCGCAGGTCGTTGGTCGTGCCGGACTTGCCGGCGGCATCGAGCGCGAACCCGGCGGCCCGGGCGCCGGCGCCGGTCCCCTCGCTGAGGACGCTGCGGAGCATGTTAGTGACGAGATAGGTCGTGTCCCGGCGCGCGACGGTCTTGTCGCGCGCGGCCTGGATCGGGAGCGCCCGGCCGCCGATCATCATCCGCGTGATGGCGTGGAGCGGCTTGAGCGTGCCGCCGTTCGGGAACAGCGTATAGGCGCTGGCAATCTGGAACGGCGTCGCTTCGAACACGCCCAGCGCGATTGACGGATAAGGCCGCGGCACCGTGCCGGCGCCGACCCGCCGCCACAGCGACGCGACCTCGTCGTACCCGGCTTGCTCGGCGACCTTGACGGCGGGGATGTTGCGCGACAGCGCCAGCGCGCGCCGCAGCGTCAGCGGCCCGGCGAACCGGCCGTCGTAGTTGGCCGGCGTCCACGGCTGATCGTTGGCCATGAAGGTCGTCGGTTCGTCGACGACGACGCTGGCGGGGGTGAGGTTGCTGCGGCCGTCGGCGTAGGCCTTTTCGAACGCCGCCAGGTAGACGAACGGCTTGAAGACCGACCCGGGCTGGCGGCTGGCGGCGAGGACGCGGTTGAACTGCGACTGGTTGTAGGAGCGCCCGCCGATGAGCGCCAGGACTTCACCGCTGCGCGGGTCGACGGCGAGGAGCGCCGCCTGGGCGCGCTGGCGCCGGCGCTTGGCCAGCAGCTCGTCGACCTTGGCGAGGCCGTCGCGGACCGCGTCCTGGGCGATGCGCTGCATGTGCAGGTCGAGGGTCGTGTAGACCTCGACCGCGCCAGTCGCGCTGTCCTTGTACTTGTCCTGCAGCTCCTGGCTGATGTAGTCGACGAAGTACGGCGCCTCGGCGTCGAGCGCCCGCGGCGCGAGCTGCAGCGGCTCCCGCGCGGCGCGCAGCGCCACGTCCGCGTTGATGTAGCCGGCGTCGGCCATCGCCTGCAGGACGACGTTGCGGCGCTCCTTGACCCGGTCGGGGTAGTTGAACGGCGACAGCCGGGACGGCGACTGGATGACGCCGGCGATGGTGGCGGCTTCGCTGAGCGTGACGTTGGCGATGTCTTTCGAGAAGAACAGTCGCGCCGCCTCCGGCACGCCGTGGATGGCGAACGAGCCGCGCTGGCCGAGGGCGACGTCGTTCAGGTACAGCGTCAGGACCTGATCCTTGGTCAGCCGCCGTGTCAGGGCGACCGACATAAACCATTCCGACACCTTACGCTTGAGCGTTTTCTCCGGCGTCAGGAACGTGTTCTTCACCAGCTGCTGCGTGATGGTGCTGCCGCCGCGCAGGTACTTGCGGCTGCCGAACAGGTTGCCCAGCACGGCGCTGGTCAGGCCGATCGGATCGACGCCCGGATGGTCGTAGAAGCGGTGGTCTTCAATCGCCAGCACCGCCTGCACCATCCGCTGGGGAATGACCGCGAGCGGCACGTCGCGCCGCTTCTCGCGCCCCTCGGTGACGAGCGCGGTGATCAGCGGCGGATCGAGCGTCACCCGATCGACCGTTTTGCTGGTCCTGACCAGTTCGATCCGAGCGATCGTCGTCGGCTCCGTCCCCTTGCCGCGGCGGGCGGCAAAGACGACGCGGCAGAGCTCGCCCCTGTGATCGCCGTCACGGGGCATCAGCAGCACGGCGTCCCGGCCGATCGTGAATTCACCGGGCTGCTCGGTGCGGGGGCGGTTCGAGTAGCCGAGATCGTTGAGACGCTCGACGATCTCGGTCGGCGTGAACGACTGGGCGCGGCGGATCTGGAAGGCGCGTGCGAACACGCGGGGGTCGGCGCGCTCGGTCTCGCCGCGGAGGCGCGCGTCGATCTGCTGCGAGAAGCTTCGGTAAAAATAAATCGTGACGGCGGCGCCGACAACGAGCGGGATCGCCACCGCCAGGGCGGCGTAGCGCTTCCAGCCCCCGCGCCCGCCCGGGCGGCGGCGGCCGGCGGCTTGGGCGCCGGTCTTTCCGGATTCGACACGCGCTGTGGTCAAGATCGGCTCCGCGCCGGCCGTCCGGCGGGTCATCGAGAACGGTATCGGCCGAAGCCTGCCGGAGGATGCGGATCGCTCCGCGTCCGCACGGCGATGAAGCTCGAGTGTGGTGACGCCATTGTATACTGCCGTGGCAGATCATAGAGAGATGAAGTATCGGGCGCCCTGTGCGGCGCTCCGGGAGGACGTTCGGATGGTTCGTGTGTTTCGCGTCGTTCTTGCGCTCGCGCTCGTGCTGTCGACAGCGGCGCTGTCGTCCGCGCAGTCTCAGGCCATCAACGGCACCATCGAAGGGACCGTGACCGACGAATCCGGCGGCGCCCTCCCGGGCGTGACCGTCACCGTCGCCAACCTCGACACCGGCGACACCCGCGTCGTCGTCACCAGCGAATCGGGTGTCTACCGCGCGCCGCTGCTGCCGCTCGGGCCATACCGGATTTCGGCGGAGCTCCAGGGCTTCAAGAAGTTCGAGCAGCAGGGGCTGTCGCTCTCAGCCGGCCAGTCGGCGGTGATCAACGTCACGCTGAGCGTCGGCAGCCTGACCGAAACCGTGACCGTCACGCGCGAAGCGCCAATCGCCGAACCGGGCAAGATCGATCTCGGCCGGACGATCGGCGAGACCGAGATCCGCAACCTGCCGCTGGTCTCGCGCAACCCCTACAATTTCGCGTTCCTCCAGGCGAACGTCACCGGCTACGAGAACAACGAGTTCGGCGTGCCGCGCATCAACGCCAACGGCACGCAGATGCACACCAATTACCAGATCGACGGGACCACCAATACCGAGAAGGACCGCGCCGGCCTGCGGATGCTGCCGATCTCGGAAGTGCTGGTCCGCGAAGTCAAGGTCATCACCAACGGCTTCGCCCCTGAGTTCGGCCAGACCACCGGCATGGTCTACAACGCCATCACGCAGTCGGGCACGAACAACGTCCGCGGCTCGGCGAGCTTCCGCTTCAAGCGGAATGCGATGTCGTCGCGGCCGTTCTTCCTGTCGCCGACCGCGCGCAAGCCGGACACCGAGGCCAACGACGTGACGGCGACTCTCGGCGGGCCGATCACCAAGGACAAGTGGCACTATTTCGGCGCCTATGAGTACGTCGACCGCAGCCTGATCACCGGCGGCCAGGTCATCACCGTCAACCCGGCCGACGCCCAGGCGCTCGGCATCACGTTGCCGTCGAGCGGCGTCATCCCGGCGCATCAGAAGGTCAACTTCGGCTTCGGCAAGACCGACTACCAGCTCTCGCCCGGCAGCCTGCTGTCGGTCCGCTACTTCGGGTTCAAGAACCTGTCCCCGTCGAACATCGGCGGCGGCCTGACGACGACGGATCGCGCCACCGACTTCACCGACCGGATGGATTCGACCTCGGCGCAGCTGGTCTCGACGATCGGCCACTCGATGCTCAACGAGCTCCGCGTTCAGTATGCGCGGCGCCACCAGTTCCGGACCCAGGGGATGTCGGTCGACGGACCGGCGATTACGGTCGCCGGCAAGGCCAACTTCGGCGGCGCGCGAATCGGCGACGGTAATTCGGTCGGCTTCGACTTCAACCAGGGCATCAGCCAGGTCATCGACAACGTCAGCGTCCTCGCCGGCAAGCATGCCCTCAAGGTCGGGGTCGACGCCCAGTGGATTGCCGACAAGCGGGTGCGCGGCGATCTGTTCCTCTACAACTTCGCGACCATCGCCGATTACCTCGCCGCGAAGAGTGGTGCCAATCCACGCGCCTACAGCAACTTCCAGCAGCAGCTCGGCGACGTCACGGCGGGCTACGACTCGGGCTTCTACGGCGTGTTCGTTCAGGACGACTGGCAGATCGCGCCGCGCGTCAAGCTGCTCTACGGCCTGCGCTACGACGTCTTCGACGTCCCGGCGGCGCGCAGTCTGGCCGCTAATCCATATTCGCAGTCGTTCGCGATCGACAAGAACAACATCGGACCGCGGGCGGGCCTGGCGTGGGCGGTCGACCGGGCGGCGCGGACCGTCCTGCGCGCCTCGGTCGGCTTGATGTACGAGCCGCCGCTGCTCGACTTCTACGACAACGCGATCCTCAACAACGGCGATCCGAAGAGCTACAACGTCGGCCCCGTGCTCGCGACCGGGACTGGTGCACCGGCATTTCCGGCCAGCCTGGCGACGCCGCCGCCTGGCTTCGTACTGCCCAAGCAGAGCATCAATGCCGTCGACCCCGGCTTCCGGACGCAGTCGGCGTGGCTCAGCAACGTGCAGCTCGAACGCGCGCTGACGAGTGATGTCGCGGTCACGGTGGGGTACGTCAACTCGACCGGCCGCGATCTGCCGGTGCTGCTCGACGTCAACCTGGTGCCCTCCGGGGTCACGCTCGCGGACGGCCGCCCGGTGTTCTCGGCGGTGCGGGTCAACAGCACGTTCGACCACATCAACGTCTTCCAGTCGATCGGCGACGCGTCCTACAACGCCTTCACCGCGACATTCACCAAGCGGATGACGCACGGCTGGATGACCCAGGCGACCTACACGCTGGCGCGCGGCGTCGACAACGCGCCGCTGACCGGCACCTACGTCGTCGGCAGCGGCGACGACCGCGTCTCGGATCCAACCAATCTCGACCGCGACAAGGCGGTCACGCCGTTCAACCAGACCCACACCCTGTCGCTGTCGGCGGTAGTGGCACCGCAGGTCGCCGGCCGCGGCGCGGCTGGGTGGCTGCTCAACAACAATCAGCTCGGCATCATTCTCCAGACCAACAGCGGGCTGCCGTTCAACATCCGCTCGAATCTCGACCTCAACAAGGACGGGGTGCTGAACGATCGGCCGGTCGGCATCGAGCGCAACGCCGGGCGGCTCGGCCGGGTCGCCTATCTGGATCTGCGCTACTCGCGGTTCATTCCGGTGCGCGCGTCGTGGCGCGGAGAGTTGTTTTTCGAGGCAAAAAACCTGTTCAACACCCGGAACGTCTCGGGCGTCAACCGGGTCATCGCGACCGACGCCTTCGGAGCGCCCTCGGCCGCGCTGCCGGCGACGTTCCCGGGCACCGCCGGCTACGATCAGCGGCAGATGCAGCTTGGCGTCAAGGTCTCCTTCTAGGCGGCGGCTCCGACTGAATATGCGACCCTCCCGTATTGCGACACTCTTCCTGCTCCTCCTGCTCTCGACCATCTCCCTGCCGGCGCAGCTGCGCGTCAAGCCGGTCGGGGAGCTGCCCGGCGATCAGTCGCTGCGCCTCGCGCTCCGGCAGCTGAAATCGGTCGGCAGCTTCATGGAGACGACCGCTCATCCCGACGATGAGGACAACCCGCTGCTGGCGATGATGAGCCACGGGCGCGGCATGCGGACGACGCTGGTCACCGCGACCCGCGGCGACGGCGGGCAGAACGAGATCGGCCCGGAGATCTTCCAGGCGCTCGGCGTCCTCCGGACCGAGGAGCTGCTGGCGGTGCACCGCTTCGACGGCGCCGAGCAGTACTTCACCCGGGCGATTGACTTCGGCTTTTCGTTCAGTCTCGAGGAGAGCGTCGAGAAGTGGGGGCACGACGAGATCCTCGGGGATGTCGTCCGCCACATCCGCGCCATCAGGCCCGACGTCATCGCCGGCTTTCTCTGCGGCGGCACCGGCGGCGGCCAGCATCACCAGGCGTCGACGCGGCTGACGGTCGAGGCATTTCGTGCCGCGGCGGATCCGGCGCGTTATCCGGAGCAGATCCGCGACGGCCTCAGACCGTGGCAGGCGCGTCGGCTGTTCTGCACCGAAGGCTTCGTGGCGCCCGGCCAGCCGCCGGTGGCGCCGTCGCGCGATCTGTTGCGGGTCAACACCTCCGAGTTCGATCCGGTGCTCGGGCGGACCTACAGCGAGCTCGGGCTCGAGGCCCGCAGCATGCACAAGTGCCAGGGGACCTCCCAGCTGCTGATGCTGCCGGGCGGGTCGTTCAGCCGGATCTACCGTCTCAAGGACACGACCATCGGGGAGCAGGCGGTCGCCCCGAAGGACATGTTCGAGGGGATCGACACGTCGATTCGCGGGCTGGCGGCATTTGCCGGCGACACCCCGCCGGCCGCGCTGGTCGCCTCGCTGCAGACGATCGCCGCCAGTGCGGAGATGGCCTCGCAGGCGCTCGACGCCGGCGGCGCGGCCGCCGCGGCGGCGCCGCTGACCGCCGGTCTGGCCGCGGTCCGCGAGCTGCGCGCGATGCTCTCCGGAATGGGGCTGTCCGACCGGGCGCGCTACGAGCTCGAGTTCCGGCTCGAGCCCAAGGAGCGTCAGTTTCAGAACGCCCTGGTCCTGACGCACGGCATCCGCGTCGACGTGCTGGCGGACGACGGCGTGGTCATCGCCGGACAGCCCGTCAAGCTGTCGATCGTTGCCGGCAATCACGGTCCGGCCGACGTCTCGGTCAAGGGCATCCGGCTTGCCGGGCTCGACGGCGAGCCCACCGGCTGCAGCGGCGCGATCGAAACGGACGGCGCGCTGACGTGCGCGATGGAGCTGAAGGTCGGCGATGTGCCGGTGTCGACGCCCTATTGGACGCCGCGCAAGGATGCCGCGCGCTACAACTTCGAGGCCGGCGTGCCGTTCGGTGTGCCGTTCCGGCCGAGTCCGTTCAAGGTCACGCTCGCGCTGTCGATCGGCGGCGCCGATGTGTCGATCGAGCGGACGGTCGAGTATCGCTACAGCGACCTGTTCGCCGGCGAGAAGCGGATGGAACTGCTGGTCGCGCCCCCCTTCGATGTCCGCGTCGCCCCCGATATCGCCGTCATCCCGTCTGCGGCGGCCCTGCCGCGGCGGATCGCGCTGCGGCCGGCGCCGCACAGCGCGGCGACGGCGCGGACGGTCGAGGTTACCGTCACCAACAATGAGAAGGGGCCGATCGCTGCCACGGCGTCGGTCCACGCGCCGGAGGGCTGGAAGGTCGAGCCCGCCTCCGCACCCGTCCAGTTCGAGCGCGAGAACCAGGACGCGACGGTAAAGTTCACGGTGACGCCGCCGGCCGCGGTCGCGCCGGGCGAGTTCGCCGTGACCGCCGCCGTGACCGCGCCGTCGGGGATCACGTCCTCGGCCGGCTACGAAGTCGTCGAATATCCCCACATCCATCGCCGGCACGTCGTCGAGCCGGCCGGGACGCGCGTGAAAGTGATCGACGTGCGGATGGCGCCAGGGGTCAGGGTCGGCTACGTGATGGGCGTCGGCGACGCGGTCCCGGCGGCGATCGAGCAGCTCGGCGCCGAGGTTCACCTGATCGATGCCGCCGAGCTCGCCTCTGGCGACCTGTCGCGCTACAGCGTCATCATGACCGGGGTCCGCGCCTACGAGCGCCGTCCCGACCTGCGCGCCAACAACAACCGCCTCCTGCAGTACGTCGAGAACGGCGGCACCGTCATCGTCCAGTACAACAAGCAGGAGTTCAATCAGGCGCAGTACGGGCCGTATCCGGTCAAGACCGGCATGGATCGCATCACGGACGAGCATGCACCGGTCGAGGTGCTGGTGCCCGGACACCCGGTGTTCAACACCCCGAACCGGATTGGTCCCGAGGCGTGGGAGGACTGGGTGCAGGAGCGCGGCACCTACTTCCTCGCCGACCGCGATCCCCGCTACGTCGATCTGCTCAAGCTGACCGATCCGTTTCCCTATAATCCCGGACCCAAGACCGGCGCGCTCGTCGAGGCGCGTTACGGTAAGGGACGCTGGGTCTATACCGGCCTCGTGCTCTGGCGGGAGCTGCCGGCCGGAATCGACGGCGCCTACCGGCTGCTCGCCAACCTGCTCAGCCTTGGAAAGAAGTAGCCTCCCGCCATGCGGTTCGATGCCGAATACGTCACCTGCGTCCTGAACGAGAATTTCGAGGACGCCAAGGCGCAGTTCCTCGCGCCGCTGATGCGGATTCACTACGCGCACCTGGTCATGCTCACCGAGCGCGGCATCGTGCCGCCGGCCGATGCGCACGCCGTCCGCGAGGCGCTCGACGGCATCTCGCAGGCGTCGGTGCTCGGCGCCCGCTACGACGGCACCTGCGAGGACCTGTTCTTCTTCGTCGAACGGCTGATCGTGCAGGGCTGCGGCGAGGAGGCGGCCGGCCGGCTCCACACCGCCAGGTCGCGCAACGACATCGACATGGCAATGTACCGGATGCAGCAGCGCGAGATGGTGCTGGCCCTCGTCGACGCCGCGATCACACTGCGGCGCGTCCTGCTCGACCTCGCCGACCGCCATCGCGACGCCGTCTTCGCGGCGCACACCCACACCCAGCCGGCCCAGCCGTCGACGATCGCGCACTATCTGCTCGCCGTCATCGAGCAGCTCGAGCGCGACACGACGCGGCTCGAGGCGGCCTATGCGTCGACCAATTGCAACCCGCTTGGCGCCTGCGCCATCACCGGGACCGGGTTTCCAATCGACCGCGGCCGGACGACCGCGCTGCTTGGTTTCGACCGCGCCACCGGCAACACCTACGGCAGCATCGCGACGGTCGACTACCTGCTCGAAAGCGTCTCGGCGGCGGCCGTCCTGCTCGCCGGGCTGGGCCGGGTGCTCCAGGATCTGCTGCTCTGGTGCACGAGCGAATTCGGCTACCTGCGGCTCAGCGACGGCTTCGTCCAGGGCAGCAGCATCATGCCGCAGAAGCGCAACCCGGTGGCGCTCGAGCACGCCCGCGCGATTTGCAGCAAGGCGCTCGGCCAGGCGGGGGCGATTGTCGTCAGCGTCCACAACACGCCATTCGGCGACATCGTCGATACCGAGGACGACCTGCAGCCGCTCGTCACGTCGATGTTCAAGGATGCGACCCGGGCCACGCGGCTGGTCTCGGCGGCGATGGCGTCGGCGAGCTTCGACCGTGCCCGGCTCGCCGCCCGCGCCGAGGAGGGCTGGATTACCGTCACCGAGCTGGCCGATACGCTGACGCGCGACCACGGCGTGCCGTTCAAGACCAGCCATACGATCGCGGTGCGCTTCGTGGCGGAGTGCGTCCAGCGGCCGGGCGAGCCGCGCGCCACGGTGCTGGACGGCGTCTGCGAGCAGCTCGCCGGGCGGTCGTTCGGCTATGACGAGCAAGCGCTCTCGGCGCTGCTGAGCGCGCGGCACTTCGTCGAAGTGCGGACGACGCCTGGAGGCCCGGCTGCGGTCGAGACGGCGCGGGCGGTGGCGGTGTCACAGGCAGCGCTCGCCGCGGACGCCGCGTGGCGCGATCGCGCGCGCGCAAAGCTGGCCGCCGCGGACGCCGCGCTCGACGCCGCCAGCGCACGGCTCTGAGAGGAGACGGCGTTTGCAGGAAGTGGATCTGCTCGTCTTTGGTCCCCATCCCGATGATCTCGAGATCGGCCTCGGCGGCACGATCGCGCGTCATGCCGCGCTCGGCTTCCGGGTCGGGCTCTGCGACCTGACGCGCGGCGAGCTCGGCTCGAACGGCACGCCGGAGGAGCGCGACGCGGAGGCCGAGGCGGCGCGGCGGGTGCTCGGGGCAATGTGGCGGGTCAACCTGCGGTGGCCCGACGGCGGCATCGACGGCCGCGACGCGCAGATTCTCGACGTCGTGCACCTGCTGCGCGCGGCGCGTCCGCGGACCGTGGCCCTGCCGTACTGGAACGATCGCCACCCGGACCACCGCGCCGCCAGCGACGTCTTGACCCGCGCCGCGTTCAAGAGCGGACTGCGCCGCTTTGGCGGAGGGGAAGGGGAGCCCTGGCGCCCCGACTGGGTCTGCTACTACTTCATCAACGACGCCGACCCGCCATCGTTCGTCGTCGACGTCTCAGACCACTACGACGTCAAGCGCCGTGCACTGGCCTGCCACGGCTCGCAGTTTGCGCCGGCGGCGCCGGACCGCGTCGAAACGCGGCTGACGACGCCGCGGTTTGCGCAGCTGATTGAGAGCCGTGACGCTGGCTTTGGCGCGCGGGCCGGGGTCGCCTTTGCCGAAGGCGTCGTCGTACGCGATCCGGAGCCGCGGCCGCACCTGTTCAGGGACTGGCTGACGCGACCCCCGGGGGACCATCCCGCGTGAACGTCGGGATTGTCTGCTATGCCTCGGTGGGCGGCAGCGGCATCGTCGCGACCGAGCTCGCCAAGTCGCTGGCGGGGCGCGGCCACGATGTCCACGTGCTGAGCGCCGACACGCCGTTCCGGTTCGGCGCCTACCAACCGGGGCTGACGTTCCATCGCGTCTCGACGCCGGCCTACCCGCTGTTTCGCGAGCCGCAGTATGTGCTGGCGCTGGCGACGCGGATCGTCCAGGTCTCGCGCGAGTGTGCACTCGACATCGTCCATGCGCACTATGCGGTGCCGCACGCGACGGCGGCCTACCTGGCCAAACAGATTCTCCGCTCGGCAGGGGCGGCGCGCGTGCCGCAGGTGATCACCACCTTGCACGGCACCGACATCACGCTGGTCGGCAGCGATCGGTCCTACGCCGAGACGGTCGCGTTCTCGATCGAGCAGTCGGACGGCGTCACCGCGGTCTCCGAGAGCCTGCGCGCCGACACCTACCGGACGCTGCCGGTGCGGACGCCGATCGCGGTGATCCCGAACTTTCTCGACTGCGAGACGTATCGCCGCGTGCCCGATCCGCGGCTGCGGGCGCGCTACTGCCCGGCCGGCTGCGAAAAGCTGGTGATCCACATGTCGAACTTCCGGCCGGTGAAGCGTGTCGCGGCGGTGGTGGAGATCTTTGCGAGGATTGCCGCGCGGGTGCCGTCGCGGCTGCTGCTGGTCGGCGACGGACCCGACCTCGGCCCGGCGCTCGATGCCGCCCGGGCGCTCGGCGTGTCGAAGCAGGTCGAGTCGCTCGGCGAGCAGGATCAGATCCTGCCGCTGCTCTCGATCGCGGATCTCTTCCTGCTGCCGTCGGCGCAGGAGAGCTTCGGCCTGGCGGCGCTCGAAGCGATGGCGTGCGGCCTCCCGGTGGTCGCCTCGAGAGTGGGCGGGCTGCACGAGGTCATCGACCACGGCGTCAGCGGATTCCTGCACCCCGCGGACGATCTCACTGCGATGGCGGACAGCGGCCTGGCGCTGCTGACCGACAGCGTCCTCCACGCCCGGGTCAGCGCCGCCGCGCGCAAGACCGTCACGGCGCGTTATTGCCGCGACCGGGTGGTGCCGCAATACGAGGCGCTCTACGAGAGTGTCGTCGCCGACGCCGGCCCCCGGTGACGCGACCCGGCGCCGCGGCTGGCCCCGCTCGCGGCTGACGGCCCGTCAGTGCCGGCAAACAGCAGGACGATGGCGGCCGTGATGACGTGCTGCGACTTCTGGACCAGCGCCACGCGGGCCTGGCGCCGCGAGCGGAGTGGAACTGTCGTCGCCACGCTGGGATCCGGCGGCCTAGATGGTGACGAGCCAGTGCCGCCCGATCTCGAGCGGCAGGTCCTCGAGCAGGCGGTCGACGAGCGCGGGGCCGTAGCGGTTCAGGAACGACACGACGCTGAGGGTGCGCTCCTGCGGATGGCCGAGAGGGAAGATCTGAGTCTGGGCCCGGGCGAACTGCCGACGCAGCGTGTCGTCGCGCCGTTTGGCGGCGCCGATGACCTTGCCGTGCAGCGCCTTGAGATCGTGCTCCATCTTGGTGACCGTCGTCCGGGCGGCGCCGGCGAGCGTCGGGTCGAGCGCAGGCATCGCCTCGATGACACGCTGCAGGGATGCCCGGATCGTGTCGTCCGCGTCCTTGAGCGACGCCTCGACCTCGGGTGGCAGCTGGGAATGCAGCAGCCGGTTCAGCGCCGACTCATCCTGCGGCCGGAGATCCGACAGCGGGAACTCATACTTGGCCAGGAACCGGGCGGTGGAGGAGTCGATGAGTGTCGCGCTGCCGCGCGGGAACATCAGCGGCATCGGCAGGTCGAAGTGCTCGTAGACGCCGCGCAGCTGGCCGAGGTAGGCGAGCTCGCTCGGTCCGGCGACATAGCAGATGGTCGGAAAGAGCGTGTCCTGAACGATCGGACGGAGCAGCACGTTTGGGCTGAAGCGCTCCGGTGTCTGCTCGGCCTCGCTGATCAGCGCCGCGGCCGTGACATCCGCTTCGGCAATGACGAAATGGTCGCCCTGCCGGCGGATCGCCCGCCGGCCGCCGTTCAAATGGAACAGCGCCAGACTGTCAGGCTGTGGAACGACCTGGGGCTGATGACCGAGCGCACTCAGCTGTTCGCCGGCGGTCGCCGCAAGAGCCGAGGTGCGTCCGGGGTTGCGCAGCTCGCGGACGAACACCGGGCGGGCGAGCGCCTTCGCTGCCTGATCCGCGGATTCGAAGACGATCAGCCCGTGCGCTCCCAGCAGAGATTCGATCCAGCGGGCGAACGCCGCCGCCATGCCGGTGCCAGGTTGATACGCGGCGCGCAGCGATGCCATCACCGCTGCCGAGAAATCGGTCGGCGGCATCGTCGTCGCCAGCGTGTCGAGGCTCTCGTTGATCCGCGCGTCGAGAGTCAGAGCGGCGACCGGCAACTCGCCGGCCCCCTCGAGGGCGGCCAAGGTGACGTTGCGCGGCTGGAAGTCGGCGTCCAGGACGGTGCAGGTGCGCACCTCGTCCCAGTCGTGATCCTCGGCGTCGACCCAGAAGACCGCGACGGCCGGCGTTCCCTGCTCCGCGGCGACGCGCCGCGCCAGCTGGATCGCGGTAATGGCCTTGAGCAGCGTGTAGAGCGGTCCGCCGAAGGCCCCGGCCTGCTGCCCGGTGACGACCGCGACGGTGCGGCGATCGGCCAGCAGCGCGGCCGCCTCGCGCGCCGCCGCCGGCGCGCCGCGGCGCTCCTGCTGGGCGGCCAGGATCGGCGCGATCGCGGTGGTGATCGTGGCGCTCGCGTGACGGCGCGCGACGGCCTCCCGCCACGACGCGGCCAGCGCCGGGTCGCCCGCATACAGCGGCGCGACCTTCCCGTAGTCGAAGGCGTAGCCGCCCACGAGGGGGCGGATCCAGCCGAGGCCGCGGACGTCGAGCCCAACAGGCGACGCCTGGCCCGCCATTCCCGCGGATGGGAGTGCTTCTGAGGTTTCGGAACTGACTGGCTCGGCTGACACCGCTCGTACTGTCTCAGAGCCTTCCGAAGCCTGTCAAGGAGGACGCATTATGTGTTACATTTTTTCGTCCCCTCCGGAATGACCATAGAAGATCCAGCCGCATTCGCTCCACCCCCTTCGTTCGGCCCTTTTCGGGTCCTGCATCAGATTGGCATTGGCGCGCTCGGGCCCGTCTTCAGGACCTACGAACCGACCCGCGATCGACTGGTGGCCGTCAAAGTCTTCCGGCTGGACGTCACGCCGGAGCAGTCGCAGCTGCTCGCGGACGAGCTCGCCAAGGCGTCGGACGCCGGACTGTTTCACCCCTCGATCGTCGAGCCGATTGCCTCGGGCGTGGAAGGGACGGTCGCCTATCGGGCGGAGGAATACGTCGCGGCCGAGTCGCTCGATGCCGCGATCAGGCACTACGCACCCGCCTCGCTCGACAAGGCGCTGCCGTTCCTGACCCAGCTCGCCGGCGCGATCGACTTCGCGCGGACCGCCGGCATCGGCCACGGCGCGCTGCATCTTCGCGATATCTTCGTGACCCCGGAGGAAGCGCGCGCCAGCGGCTTCGGCGTCGTCGAGGCCCTCGAGCGCGTCGGCATACGGGCCCCGGTCCGTCGTCCGTACAGCGCTCCCGAGCGAATCGCCGGCGAGGAGTGGAGCACCCCGGCGGACGTGTTTTCGCTCGCCGCCATCACCTACGAGCTGCTGACCGGACGCCGGCCGTCCGGCACGGGAGAGCAGCTCGGGCCCCTGACCGGAGATCACCTGCTCGAGTTCGGCGCCGGGATGCGGGTCGTGCTCGCGCGCGCGATGGATGACGACCCGGCGCGGCGCTATCCGAGTGCGCTGGCGTTTGCCTCGGCGCTCGAAGCGGCGGCCCATGGCGGCCGGATCAGCGAGGCGGTCTCCGCGGTGGGTGTTATCAGCGGCGCCACGCGGCGCGGCGCCGACGAGTCGGCTGCCGGCCCCCTCGCCGCCGCCAGTTCGGCTCACCCGTCGGCGCCGCAGCGGGCGGTACCGTCACAGGCCGACCCGGCGGCCGAGGACGACCTGCCGCTGGCCGCTGAGGTCGACGACACGGCGGCACCGGATCTGGGCGACATTGCCGCCGAGCGCGACGAAGATGCGGCACACTTCGAGATCTCGCGGATGGCGCACGCCGACGACGACCGGGAACGCACGCTGTTCGACGACGAGAGCCACGACGATCTGATGGCCGCCGGCGCGTATGCCGGCGCGGCGGCCTCGGCGGCGTCGCGACCGCGCTTCGCGGACACCGAAGACGACGCGTCCGAGACCTACGCGAAACTGGCGCGGACCGACTATGCGCCGTCGAGCTCGTCGACGGACGCCGAGCGCCCGCGTCCCGCGGCGCTGCCGCTGGCGGTGACGCTGATCCTTGGTTTGCTGATCGGGTTTGCCGCCGGCTATTGGACCGGGGGCCGTGCGCCGGCGCGCGTGGCGACAGGTGCGCCGGCGGGTGCGGCCGATCCAGCCGGCAGTACAGCGCCCGCGGCTGGGCGGCGCGACGCAACGCCGGCCGGTACGCAGCCGGTGGCGGAGCCTTCGCTGGTGCCGCCCTCGATTCCGGATGAAGAGCCGCCGACCGGCGCGTCGCGGTCAGCCGCTGCTGCCGGCGCGGCCGCTCCGCTGGGGGGCGCAGCGGCGCGCGCACGCGACGCCGCCGTGCCAACCGCGACCGCCACGACCGGGCGGCTGGTCGTGACCTCGACGCCGTCGCGCGCGTCGGTGACGATTGACGGCCGCTGGCGCGGACGCACCCCCCTCCGGCTCGACAAGGTCAAGCTCGGCAAGTACAGCCTGCGCGTCGTCGCGCCCGGCTTCGCGGTGGCGCGTGAGGAGGTGACGCTGACCACGGCGGCCCCGTCGCGGACCGTCGCGCTGCGGCTGGAGCGCGAGGCGCCGGCCGCGCGCGCCCCGGCCAGCCCGCCTGGCCGTCCGGC
>JANMWI010000108.1:0-37837 GCA_031393955.1 Acidobacteriota bacterium | reverse complement strand
TCGGCGGCGGCGGCCGCGGCTTCGACCCGAACATGACGCCCGAGGATCGGCGCAAGCGAATGGAAGAACGGATGGCGGCCATGACGCCCGAAGAGCGCGCCGCGTTCCAGGAGCGGATGGCGGCACGGATGAATGGTCAGGACGGCGGCGGCCAGGGACCGGGCATGGCCCCGGGCGGCGCCGCGCCGCGCGGACCCGGCGGTCCCGAGCCGACCGCTCGCGTCCAGACGCAGGGTAACCGGCCCGCCGCACCCCAGGGACGCGTCGCCAGCGTCCCGACCATGCAGTCCGGCGCGACCACCATCGACTCCCTGTTTGGACCGCTGCCGACGGTCGAGACGCGCGGGCGCGCCTGGCTCTATCTCAACAAGCAGCTCAAACCGCTCGCCATGCGGCTGGGCATCTCCGACGGCACGAACACCGAGGTCCTCGAGGGCAACGGCTTGCAGGTCGGCACCGAGGTTGTGACCAGCGTCGTGCTGCCGACGGCAGGGACTCAGCCGGCGGGCGCGACCGGCGGCGCCCAGAGCCCGCTGATGGGACCGCAGCGCGGCGGCCCCGGCGGCAACCGCGGCGGCGGTCGCGGCGGCTTCTAAGCAGACCGCCATGCCAGTCATTTCCATCCGGGATCTCGTCAAGACCTATCACGTCGGCGAGGTCACCGTCCGGGCGTTGCGCGGCGCCAGCATCGACGTCGAGCCCGGCGAGTTCGTCGCCGTCACCGGCCCCTCGGGCTCCGGCAAATCGACGCTGATGCACATCCTCGGCTGTCTCGATCGTCCGACCAGCGGGACCTACATCCTCGACGGCAAAGACGTCTCGCGGATGTCGAAGGACGAGCTCGCGATCATCAGGAATCGCAAGATCGGCTTCGTCTTCCAGGGCTTCAACCTGCTGTCGCGCACCACCGCGCTCGACAACGTCGAGCTGCCGCTGCTCTACAACGGCGCCAACCAGCTCAAGACCTCGGATCGGCACAAGCGCTCGATGGACGCGCTGAACGCGGTCGGACTCGGCGACCGCTTCCACCATTTCCCGAACCAGCTCTCCGGCGGGCAGCAGCAGCGCGTCGCGATCGCCCGCGCCCTGGTCACCGAGCCGACCATCCTGCTCGCCGACGAGCCGACCGGCAACCTCGACACGCGCACCTCGATCGAGGTGATGGACATCTTCCAGAAGCTGAACATGGAGCGGGGCATCACGGTCCTGCTCATCACCCACGAGATGGACATCGCCGAGTACGGGACGCGGCTGGTCCGCTTCCGCGACGGCCGGATCCAGATCGACCAGCAGATCACCAAGCGCCGCGATGCCGCGAAAGAGCTCGCCGCGCTGCCGCCCCCCGAGGAGGAGCCCAAGGAGGCGCCCTCCGACACGGTCGCGGTCGAACATCACGGCGGCGTGGTTTAGGAGACCAACCGATGTCCATCTTCATGACGCTCCGGATCGCGCTGAAGGCGCTCAACCGCAACAAGATGCGGACGATGCTGACGATGCTTGGGATGATCATCGGCGTCGGCGCGGTGATCACGATGGTGGCGCTCGGCAAGGGCGCCCAGAGCACCATCGAAGCCCAGGTCAAGGCGGCCGGCACCAACATGATCATGGTCATGGCCGGCAACTTCACCCAGGGAGGCGTCCGCCAGGGCGGCGGCAACGCCACCACGCTCCGGGTCGAAGACGCCGAGGCGATGCGCAATCTGCCGGGCGTCCAGTACGTCGCCGCCGGCGTGAACTCGCGCGCCCAGCTGATCGCCGGCAACCAGAACTGGTCCAGCTCCATCAACGGCACCGACGTCGACCTGCCGCTGATCCGCAACTGGGCGATGAAGTACGGCGCCTTCTTCACGCCGCTCGACGTCACCGGCGCGACCAAGGTGGCGGTGATCGGCCAGACCGTCGCCGACAATCTGTTCGGCCCGGACGCGGATCCGACCGGCCAGATTATCCGGATCAAGAACCAGCCGTTCAAAGTGCTCGGCGTGCTCACCTCCAAGGGCTCGACCGGCTTCGGCCAGGATCAGGACGACGTCGTCTACGTCCCGTACACGACCGTGCAGAAGAAGCTGCAGGGCATTCAGCACATCCAGAACATCACGATTTCGGCCGAGTCCCCCGAGACCGGTCCGGTCTCCGCCCTGATCAGCGAGACGCTGCGCCAGCGCCATAAACTGGTCGGTAACGATCCGGACGACTTCATGGTCCGCACCCAGGAGGAGATGGCCAGCGTCCGCACCGAGACGACCAAGACCATGACGACGCTGCTGGCGGCAATCGCCGGCGTGTCGCTGCTCGTCGGCGGCATCGGCATCATGAACATCATGCTGGTGTCGGTCACCGAACGGACGCGCGAGATCGGGCTGCGCATGGCGATCGGCGCGCGCGGCAAGGACGTCCTGCTCCAGTTCCTGGTCGAGGCGGTCGTCCTCAGCCTGTTCGGCGGCCTGCTCGGCATCGGCATGGGCTACGGGCTGTCGGCCGCGGCGGAGCGGTTCCTCCAGTGGCCGACGTCGATCCCGGCCAACGCCATCGGCATGGCGTTCGGATTTGCCGCCGGCACCGGCGTGTTCTTCGGGTTCTATCCGGCCAAGAAGGCGGCCGGCCTCGATCCCATCGAGGCGCTGCGCTTCGAATAGCGGCCGGCGCGCCACTTCCCCGTCGTCGTCAATCGCAGTCGTTCATCTTCAAAGGAGCTACGTATGAAGCGGGTACGAATCGGAATTATCGCTGCCGCGGTGTTCGCGGTGGCCTCGATGGCGCTGGCGCAGGCCAAGCCGGACTTCTCGGGTACCTGGACGCTGGATCCGGAGGCGAGCGGCATGCCGGCGGCGGCGCCGGGTGGCGCACCGGGTGGCGGGATGGGCGGCGGCCGCGGCGGCGGCGGCGCACTCGGCAACAGCGCCACGGTCAAGCAGACCGGCGACACGCTGACAATCGAGCGGACGATGGGCGAGACCAAGGTGGTCACGACCTACAAGCTCGATGGCAGCGAGAGCAAGAACACGATGACGGGCCGGGGCGGCAACACGATTGAGTCGGTGTCGACCGCGAAGTTCGACGGCCCCAAGCTGACGATCGTCTCAAAGCAGGACATGGGCGGCCAGATGGTCGAGTCCACGTCGGTGTGGACCGTCTCCGGCAGCACGCTGACGGTCGAGAGCACCAACGCGCGCGGCACGCAGAAGCGGGTCTATAAGAAGTAGCTATCAGCTATCAGCTATCAGCTGTCAGCTGCCCATTACCGCTGCCGCTCCTCCGGTCGGGGGGGGCGGCGGCGGACCTTTCCTGCCTACCTGGTTTCGTCCTTCAACAGCCTCCGCAGCAGTTCCGACACCCGCAGGCCCGAGACCGGATCGACGAGCGTCGGTGCCACCTCGGTCAGCGGTCCCAGCACGAAGAACCGCTCGCGGAAACGGGGATGCGGCACGCACAGGCCGGGCTCGTCGACGACGATGTCGCCGAGCAGGATGAGGTCGAGGTCGAGGGTGCGGGGAGCGCCGGGAAACGGCCGCTGGCGGCCCCAGGCGCGCTCGATGGCGAGCAGCGCATCGAGGACGGCACGCGGGGCGAGGATGGTCCCGCCGACCGCGACGGCGTTCAGATACAGGGGTTGATCGCCGAGTCCTTCACCCACGGGCTCGGTTTCGATCGGGTCGGAGAGGGTGACGCCGGACAGAAATCCGGCCAGCTCGCGGGCGGCAAAGGCGATCGCGGCGTGGCGGTCGCCGAGGTTGCTGCCGAGGGCAATCGCAGCGCGGCGCGCTACTGCTCGATCCACCGCGTGCCGAGCACACCACCGCCGGTGCCGGCGCCGTCGGCGCGGCGCCCAAGCAGATCGGTCCGTCCGGCCAGCGCCTGTTCGAAGAACCGGTGGTGCTCGAGAGTTTCTCCGATGATGACGCGCAGCAGGCTGCGCAGCCGGGCATTCGGCAGGGCGTCGATCCGCGGCCGCCACTTGTCGACGAACGCCCGGGCGGCGTCGCGATCCTCGGTCAGCAGCCGGACCTGCGCGGAATCCCCCTTCGACGCCGGTAGCTGGGGCTCCGCGACCTGCTCGGCGGTGCCACCCAAGTCGGCGACGGCGTCGCTCAACCAGTTGAGCTGCACGTCCTCGCGGCAGATGACGTATTGGTATGTGTTGTTGAAATCGTAGTGCGGAATGTGACGCGCCGCGGCGACGTGGCGCTGGCGGGCGGCCAGCTTGTCGCGGTGAAACTCACGGAGCACTGCCAGCAGTTCGGTGGACGTCACGAGCTTTGCTTTTCCTTGCAGGTGATGCAGACCCGCGTCCAGGGAATCGCGTTCAACCGCGGCGCGGCGATTTCCTCGCCGCAGTCGCGGCAGATGCCGTAGGTGCCCTTTTCCATCCGGTACAGGGCTTCCTCGATCGCCTGGAGAATCTTTGCGTCGGTCTGCTTGAGCTTGAGCTGTATGTGAACTTCGTTGTTGCCGCTGGCCTGGTCGGCGAGGTCACCCTGGCGGGAATTGACTTCGATCGTCGCGGGCAGCGGCTTGACGCCGCCGCCGGTCGAGAGGATCTCCCCCCGCTTCCGCAGCAACGCCTCCTTGAACGGCGAATAATCCATGCTGGCGTCTCTCCTCAGGCGGCCCCCGCAGACGCCGCCGTTCATCGCCTCGCCAAAACATAATCTTAGCAGAAACCCAGCAGTCGGGAAGAAACGGGAGGGCCGCGGGTTGGTCGGCCATCGACCCGTCGCACCCGGGAAACACCGGGCATTCTGGACTATGCTCACGCGGAACGAGATTCGGGTTCGGTGCGGGCTTCCAGGTACAGCGGTCCAGGTTGGGAGCACCGGCCGAGTCAGGTTTCGCTGGCCATTTGAGAGGACAAAGCGATGAGACAACAGAATCGGCCGCTGCTGATCGCCGCGGCGCTGGTGGTGGCGGGATCGGCGTGGGGAATGGCGCAGCAGCCCGCGCCGCCGGCGGGCGGCGGACGGGCGGCGGGCGCGGCAGCCGGCCCGCAGGCCCCCGCCCAGCCGATGTCGTTTTTCGTGACCAGCCGCGGGTTGGGCAAGGGCGCGAATCTCGGCGGGCTCGCCGGCGCCGACGCGCACTGCCAGGCGCTCGCCGCCGCGGCCGGCGCCGGCGACCGTACCTGGCACGCCTACCTCAGCACCCAGGGCGCGGCAGCGGTCAATGCCCGCGACCGGATTGGCGACGGGCCCTGGTACAACGCCAAGGGGCAGCGCATCGCCCAGAACCAGGCGGAGCTGCACGGCGACACGCTCGATCTCGCCCGGCTCGGCAACTCGGTGACCCGCGTCACCGCGATCAGCGAGAAGGGTGAGCCGATCAACGGCGCCGGCGCCACCCCGAACCAGCACGACATCCTGACCGGGTCGCAGCCCGACGGCCGTGCCTACACCGACGCGGCCGACCACACCTGCCACAACTGGACGATCGATGGCGAAGGCATCGCGCAGCTCGGCCATCACGACCGGGCCGGCGGCAGCAACACCTCCTGGAACTCGACCCATGCGAGCCGCGGCTGCAGCCAGGAGAACCTCGCCAGCACCGGCGGCGCGGGACTCTTCTATTGCTTCGCGCCGTCCGTTTCCCCCGCGCGCTGAGCACCCCATGCACCGCCCGACATTCCACGGGGCGCTCGTTCTGGTAGCGGCACTGGCGGGCGTCTACACGCTCGCCGGTGCCCAGCCGCGGCCGCCCGACCTCCCGTTCCGGGTGACGATGATCGATCCCGGCGCGAACGAGACCGCGGCGTTCGCCGACGTCAACAACGATCGCCGGCTCGACATCATCTCGGGCGACGCCTGGTACGAGGCGCCGACCTGGCGCCGGCACCGCATCCGCGACATCAACTGGAGCGGCCAGTACGTCGACAACTTCAGCGATCTGCCGATCGACGTCGACGGCGATGGCTACATCGACGTGGTCCAGTTCGGCTACTTCAGCGCCAATCTCGTCTGGGCGCGCAATCCCGGCACCGGCGGCGGGCCCTGGACGACGACCGAGATCGATGCCGGCTACCCCACCGAATTCGCCCAGCTGGTCGATCTCGACAACGACGGCAAGGCGCGGGAGCTGCTCCCCGAGTTCGACCGCCCGGCCGCGCCGCTGGCGTGGTACGAGCTGAAGCAGGGCGCCTGGATCAAGCACGTCGTCAGCGACCACAGCTACGGCCACGGCATCGGCGCCGGCGACGTCAACGGCGACGGACGGACCGACATCCTGACGCCGCGCGGCTGGTTCGAGGCGCCGGCCGACGTCCGCGCCGGCTCGTGGACCTTCCACGCCACCGACTGGAATCAGCATCCGATCCCGCCAAGCGGCCGCCCGCCGGCCGGCGGCGCGGCACCGGCCGCGGGCGCGGCGGCGCCCGCCGCAGGCACGCAGTTCGGCTTCATGTACGTGCTGGACGTCAACGGCGACGGCCGCGGCGACATCGTCACCGGCATGGGCCATGACTACGGCGTCTGCTGGTTCGAGCAGAACGCCGACGGCAGCTGGAGCCAGCACGTCATCGACAACACCTGGTCGCAGGCGCACGCGCCGCTGCTCGCCGATCTGAACCGCGACGGCCAGCTCGATCTGATCGCCGGCAAGCGCTTCTTCGCCCACAACGGCAGCGACCCTGGTGAACGCGAGCCGGTCGGGCTGTACTGGTATGAGTTCCGTCGGCCGGCGGCCGCGGCGGCGGGCGGGACGGGCCGCGCCGCGGGTCCGGTCTGGACGCGGCACATCATCGACTACGGTGGACGGATGGGCGGCGGCATGCAGACCGACGCGAAGGACATGGACGGCGACGGCGACATCGACGTCGTCAGTGGCGGGAAGGCGGGACTGTTTCTCGCCGAAAATCTGACGGCGACGCCGCGCCGGCCGGCTTCGCGCTAGATCGGCAGCCGTCCCGGCCGCGGCGGCCTACTCGGCGCGGAGCGTCGCCAGCGGCTTCTTGCGCAGGACTTCGGCGCTCGCCAGCACCCCGACCGCGGTCACCAGTACCATGGTCAGGAGCGCGCCGGCCGACAACAAGCCCGGCGCCGGATGCCAGGCGATATCGAGCACATACCGGGCGACGCCCCAGCTCAGGCCGAGCGCGCCGGCCGCGCCGATGATGCCCGCCAGCAGTCCGAGCGCGGCGTACTCGATCGCCAGAGTCGCGGTCAGCAGCCGCGTACCGGCGCCGAGAGTCCGGAGGATCGCGGCCTCATAAACGCGCTGGAACTTGGTCATCGCGACCGCGCCAATCAGAATCAGCACGCCGCTGAGCAGCGCCACGCCGCCGACAATCGAGATGCCGAGGACGGCGTTGTCGAGCACCTTCTGAATCCGCCCAAGAATCTCCCGGCCGTCGATGGTCGTGACGTTCGGAAACCGGGAGACGAGATCGTACTGCAGCCGCGCCCGGGCGGCGCCGTCCTGCGGACCCTTCACGAACGCGACGAACGTGTGCGGCGCGTCCGCCAGCGCGTCTGGCCGGAAGACGAACATGAAGCCGCCGGCGCGCGAGTCCGACCACTCCACCCGCCGGATACTCGTCACCCGCGCGGTGATGCCGCGGCCGAGCACGTCGAAGCGCATCTCGTCGCCGATGTTGATGTCGAAGCGGTCGTGGATGCTCTCCTCGATCGACACCTCCGCCGGCCGCCCGGCGCCGGCATCCGCCCCCCAGAACCGGCCGCCGGCGATCGTTTCGTTGGCCTCGAGATGATCGCGGTAGGTGATCGTGTATTCGCGCGACAGCGAGCCGCCGCCGCCGCGTCGCTGCGGCAACGCGCCAATCTCGCGGCCGCCGACCGCCGTCACCCGGGCGCGAAGCACCGGTACCAGCCGCACAGGATCGCCGCCGGCGCCAAGGCGTTCCTGCACCAGCGTCCGGACGCCGTCCACCTGATCGCGCTGAATGTCGATCATGAACATGTCCGCGCCGCCGCGCTCGGCGCCCGCGGAGACTTCACTGATCAGGTTGTTCTGGAGCGCGCGCACGCCGAGGACGAAAAAGCTGCCCAGCCCGACCGCCAGCAGGATGACGCGCGTCTGGTTGCCGGGACGGCGCAGGCTGATGACCGCATGGCGCAGCGGAAACCACGGCGCCGCGGCGAGCGGCATGACCAGCCGGATCAGCGCGAAGGCGGCGGCATAGAGCAACGCCGAGACCGCGGCAAAGCCGAGGCTGACCGCCGCGCCGGCCTGCCAGGATCCGGCCTGCCACGAGGCCACGCCGATGAGCGCGGCGCCGACCATCGTCGCGGTGCCGATCTGGAGCCAGTCGAGCCGCGCCAGCCGACTGCGCCAGGTCGACCCGTCCGGCGAAGGACGCCGCGCCGCGGCGGCGAGGTCGGCGCCGCGGATTAACAACAGCGGCTTGACGCGGCGCACCTCGAGCAGCGGCACCAGCGCGAACAGCATCGACACGAGCAGGCCGACCGCCAGTCCCTGCCCGATCGCCGAGGCGGTCAGGCCGTACGGAATCCCGCCGAACGACTCCGCGAGCGAGGCCGGAATCGAATGCATGCCGGCGGCGGCCAGCAGGACGCCGATCAGACTGCCGGCGAGCGCCAGCAGCGCCACCTGGAGCACATACGTCGCCAGCACCGCCGCGGTCGAGGCCCCGAGACACTTCAGGATCGCGACGCTGCGCATCTTCTGGCGGACGAACACCCGCGTCACGCTCCAGACGCCGATGCCTCCGAGGACGACGATGACGAAGCCGACCAGGCTGAGGAAGTTCTCGGCGCGCTGAAGGTTCTCGCCGATCTGATCTTCTGTTGACTTGTACGAGCGGGCGCTGATCGACCGGTCGCGGAACATCCGCCGAATGTCGCGGGTCAGCGGCTCGACGCCGTCGTCGCGCACCTTGAGCAGCATCTGGTAGGTCGCCCGGCTGCCGAACGACAGCAGGCCGGCCGCCTGCAGATCGCCGAGGTCGACGAGCACCCGCGAGCCGAGGCTGAAGCCGCCGACCCGCCGGCCGGGCTCCTGATCGATCACGCCCCGAATCGTGAAGACCCGCTGGCCGATGACGATGCGGTCGCCGACGCCGACGCTGAGCTGGGTCAACAGCTCCGGCCGGACCAGTGCGCCGCCGCGCTCGAGCAGCGCATGGGAGTACGGCGCTCCCCCTTCAAGAATGATCGTGCCGTAGAACGGAAACGCCGCGTCGACGCCGCGCAGCTCGACCATCCGCGCGACCTCGGCGCCGTGCTCGGCCCGCACCATCGTCGCGGTCTCGATCGACGCGCTCCGCCCGAGCACCGGCGCGGCGGCAAGGCGCGCCTCGATCGGCGCGGTCGCCTCGGGGGTCCACGGCCGGTTGCTCTGCACCAGGACGTCCGCGGCAATCGTCGAGCGCGCCTCGCGCACCAGCCCGATCCGCAGGCTCTGGATGATCGAGCGCAGCGAGACGATCGCGGCAACCCCGACCGCGACACAGATGAAGAAGAAGACGAGACGGCGCCACGACGCGCGCAGCTCGCGCACCGTCATCCGGAAGACGAACCGCATCAGCGCGGCACCGCGCCGGCGGCGGCCGCCGGCTCGCCGCGCTCGGTCCGGCTGACGACCCGGCCATCGCGGAGCGCGACGATGACGTCCGCGACAGCGGCCAGTTCGGAATCGTGGGTGACGAGCACGAGAGTCGTGCCGCGCTGGCGGTTGACGTTGAGGAGCAGGTCGATGATCTGGCGGCCGGTCGTGCTGTCGAGGTTGCCGGTCGGTTCGTCGGCCAGCAGCAGCGGCGGGTCGTTGGCCAACGCCCGGGCAATCGCGACGCGCTGCTGCTCCCCGCCCGACAACTGCGACGGATAGTGATGGCCGCGCTCCGAGAGCCCGACCTCGGCGAGCAGCCCCGCCGCCCGGGTGGCGGCGTTCCGGCCGCCGGCAATCTCGATCGGGACCAGGATATTCTCGAGCGCCGTCAGCGACGGCAGCAGATGGAAGAACTGGAAGACGAAACCGATCCGCCGGCCGCGCAGCCGCGCGAGCGCGTCCTCGGCAAGCGCTGTGATGTCGGTGCCGTCGATGGCGATCTGCCCGGTCGAGGGGGCGTCCAGGCCGGCCAGCAGGCCGAGCAGCGTCGACTTGCCGCTGCCCGACGGGCCGGTGATCGCCACGACCTGGCGGTCCGGGACGACGAGATCGATCGGGTGGAGGATGGTCAGCAGACCCGTGCCGCTCGGCACCGTCTTGGATACGCCGCGAAGGTCGATCATGAGGCGGCCAAGCGATCGAGCTCCGGGCGGAGCGCGCGCCACACCGTGTCGGCGACGATCTGCGCGCCGCGGCTGTTGGGGTGAATGCCGTCGGCCTGATTGAGCGACGGGTCGCCGGCGACTCCCGCCAGCAGAAACGGAATCAGCGGGACGTGGTACTGCGCGGAGAGGTCGTGATAGACGCCGCGAAAGGCGTCGGCGTAGTCGCGACCGTAGTTGGGCGGCGCTTCCATGCCGGCGAGAATCACCGTCAGGTGCCGCGCCCGGGCGCGCTCGATGATCTGCGCGAGGTTTTGCTTCATCTGCACGACCGGCAGACCGCGCAGCCCGTCGTTGGCGCCGAGCGCCAAAACCAGGACTCGAGCGTCGGGCTGCAGCGACCAGTCGAGGCGCCGGAGCCCGCCGGCCGATGTATCGCCGGAGACGCCGGCGTTGACGACTTCGTACTGCCGCCCCGCATCGTCCAGCCGGTGCTGCAGCGCTGACGGGAACGACTCGTCCTGGGGGAGGCCGAGGCCGGCGGTGAGACTGTCGCCGAGGACGACGATCTTCGGACGGTGGTCGGCCGCCGCGGCCGGCGCCGCCGGGGCGGGGGCGTCAGACTCGGCACGGCGTCCGCTGCAGGCCGTGGAAAACAGCACCACAGCCGCCGCCAGCACCAGCAGGCCGCGCGGTCGTGGGCGTGCGCATGTCATCGATACGTTCATTATAGGACGCACGGCGACGGGAAGAGAGCGATGTCGATAAAATGGGGACATGGCTCGCGGCTTTGAATCGAAACAAGTCGAATCGCAGCAGGAGGAGGCGGCGCGTGGACGCACCGTCTCCGGCCCCGAACTGTCCGCGGCGGCTCGCGCGCGGCTCGAACGGCGGCAGGCGCTGGAATTGTCGAGGAATCGTGCCCGCGACGACCTCAGCCGGGCGACCGCCCCGGCACACCGGCAGATGCTGGAACAGGCCGTCCGCGCGCTCGAGGCCGAACTGCAGGCGCTGGCCGCCGACCCCTAACGGTATGCATCTTGCTCTCCCGCATTGACGGAGAAGCATGCCACCTGCCACGGATAGCGTTCGAATCGCGGCGCTCGGTGATCTGCATTACGGCCGGACCGCAGCGCAGGAATCGCTGCATGCCTTGTTCGCCCAGATTAGCGACGAAGCCGACATCCTGGTGCTCTGCGGCGACCTCACCGATTACGGTCTCCCGGACGAGGCCCGCGCGCTCGTCCGCGAACTGGCCGCGCTGAAGATCCCCGCGGTCGGCGTGCTGGGGAATCACGACTACGAGTCGGGGCACCAGATCGAACTCCGGGAGATCTTCGCCGCCGCCGGGCTGCCCCTGCTCGACGGTTACAGCATCGAAATCCTCAGCATCGGGTTCGCCGGGATCAAGGGATTCGCGGGCGGCTTCGGCCGGCGCGCGCTCGGACCCCGGGGTGAGCAGATCGTCAAGAACTTCGTCCACGATGCGGTCGATGAAGCGCTCAAGCTCGAGTCCGCGCTGGCGCGCCTGCGCACCGATCACCTGATCGCCATCCTCCATTACGCGCCGGTCCAGGGCACGGTCGAGGGCGAGCCGCCCGAGATCTTCCCGTTCATGGGCTGCAGCCGCCTCGAGGATTCGCTCAATCGCTTCCCCGTCACCGCTGTCTTCCACGGCCACGCCCATCACGGCCGGCCGGAAGCCCGGACGTCGAGCGATGTGCCCGTCTACAACGTTTCGATGTCGCTCATGCGCGAAACGTTTCCGGACCGTCCCTTCCGGATCGTTGAAATCAACACGGCGGCCGGCGCTGACGAGCGCCGGACCGGCAGCGAGCGGCGCGAGCCGGCTCGCCCCATTGACAGGACCTGACGCCATGATGATTGTGATGCTCGCGCCGCTGCTCGCTTCGCTCGGCTCGCCTGCCGCGCCGCCGCGACCGGCGCCGCCCGGTCAACAGGCACGCCCGGCGGCCGCCCCGGCCCGCACCGGGTTCGACCTCGAGGTGCTCCGTCAGCAGGTGATGCTCGACCGCGCCGGGTTTTCACCGGGCGCGATCGACGGGAAGGCCGGCGCCAATACGACGCATGCGCTGACGGCGTTCGAGCAGGCCGGCGGCAGCGGCGCCGGCGCCGCGGTCGATCCGCTCGTCCGCTACCGGATCACGCCCGCGGATGCCGCCGGCCCGTTCGTCGCGGTGCCGGAGGACATGATGGAGAAAGCGGCGCTCGACTCGCTCGGATATGCGTCGCTGCTCGAACTGCTGGCAGAGCGCTTCCACGCCACCCCGGCGCTGCTGCAGCAGTTGAATCCACGCGTGACGTTCGCCGCCGATCAGGAGATCCAGGTGCCCAATGTCGAGCCGATGACCGTGCCGGTGCCGCCAGCCGATGCCGCCAAGGGCGAACCCGCGCCGTCGCTGCCGGACGTCGTCATCACCGTCGGCAAGGCCGCCAAGTCTCTGGTCGTCACTGACGGCGGCGGCAAGACGGTGTTCTACGCGCCGGTGACAACCGGCAGCGAGCACGATCCGCTGCCGATCGGCGAGTGGAAGGTCAACAGCGTCCACCCCGCGCCGGCGTTCTACTACAATCCGGCGCTGTTCTGGGACGCCGACTCGAGCCAGGCCAAGGCGAAGGTCCCGCCGGGGCCCAACAATCCGGTCGGTCTCGTCTGGATCGACATCTCCAAGGAGCACTACGGGCTGCACGGCACGCCGGTCCCGGAAACCATCGGCCGCACTGAATCACACGGCTGTGTCCGCTTGACGAACTGGGACGCGCTGCACCTGGCGGGTCTCGTCAAAAAGGGCACGCGCGTCGTGTTCACGGAGTAGCCGTGGCAGACATCGACCACCGCACCGGCACCGACGACCGCATCCGTAAGGAGCAGCCCCCTACTCGCCGTGCGCGGGCGCGCATGTTTGGATTCGGCGCCGCCGCCGGCTTCGTCCTCGGGGCGCTCTTCGCCGGACTGATCATCAGCAAATACGGGGCGGCGACGCCGCCCGCCGCCACCGCGGTCGTCAGAACGGACGACGGGCTGGCCGATGTCGACGCGCCAGTGCTCGAGGAAGGCGCGCCGGCGGCCTCGTCTGCGCCCCCCGACGCCGGCTCGCCCGAGCGCCGCGCCGATCCCACCGCCACACCGCTGCCGCCATCGCCCGACGACCTGAAGCGCCGCGCCCTGGCGATGCCGGTCGAAGGCATCCGGCCGGAGCAACTGGTCGATTCTTTCTCGGACAAGCGGAGCGGCACGCGAATCCACGAGGCGCTCGATATCCTGGCCCCGAGGAACACGCCGGTGAAGGCGGTCGAGGACGGAACGATCGCGCGGCTGTTCTACAGCAAGGCGGGGGGAACGACGGTCTACCAGTTCGACCCGACCGAGCAGTTCTGCTACTACTACGCCCACCTCGAGCGCTATGCGGACGGGCTTCACGAAGGGGAAAAGGTGCACAAGGGGCAGGTGCTCGGATACGTGGGCACGTCCGGCAACGCCCCCAAGGACACGCCGCATCTGCACTTCGCGGTCTTCCGTCTGACCGCCTCGAAACACTGGTGGGAAGGGACGCCGATCGATCCGTATCCCGCGCTGCGCTAGGAGCCCGGACCGCTCAGGACGACTGCTCGCGGCGCGCCACGGGCCCGACCGGCGGGGGTTGCCAGCCGTCGGCCGCCAGGCGGCTCTGGAGCACCGTGGTCCGCTCCAGCAGCGTGCCGCATTCCGAGTAGCGCTCGACATCCTGCCGGCCGTCCGGCCAGGTAATTACCAGTTCGTAATCGTTGCCGTCGGTCTGGCGCCTCACCTCGTAATGGAGGCGGGAATGATGGCGTTCGAAGAACCAGATCATTGCCGCTGATATCGGACGCAAGCGGCCCGCGCTGTAGGGGACCCGTATGGATCCCCGCCCCGCGGCATGGTAGAGTCGGGTGAAACGTCGCTGACTCAGAGCAGTATGAATCCGGACCCTTGGACAACCGTGGGCACCGCACCCGCCACGCCCCTCGCCACCGAGCGCATCCTGCTCGTCGACGATGAAGAGGTACTGCGCCGGCTGGCCCGCTCGGTGCTGACGCGGCAGGGATACGAGGTCGTGGATGCCAGCGACCCGGCCGCGGCGCTGGCGATTGCGACGGAGCAGTCCGGGACCTTCGACTTGATCCTCGCCGACGTGATGATGCCGGGGATGCGCGGCTACGAGATGGTCCGCAAGATCCGGCCGCATCAGCCGCGCGCGAAAGTGCTGTACATGTCCGGCTACGCCGGCGAAATCGAGGGCGGACCGACAGTGGTCAGCCCGCTCCTGGCCAAGCCGTTCCGGCCTCGCCAGCTGCTCGACGAGATCCGCCGGATTCTCGACACCCCCGCCTGACCTGACCGCCGATCAGCGCGGTGGTTCGAACGGCGCGCGCCGCCACCGGGCCAGCAGGGCGCCCGCGACGCTGCCCACCACCCCCATCGAGACATCGGTCGCCGACGGATTACGCTCGATGCTGAACAGCTGCGTCGCCTCGGCGCCGACGGACACGACCGCTGACCACAGCACGACCCCCAGCAGCAGCTGCGGCATCCGGCGCCGCCGTGCATAGAGATATCCGAACGGCACATACATCGCGATGTTGACCAGCTCGTCGCGTGGTTTATCGTCGGGGTCCGTGAATGGGACGAGATGCACCCGCTGCCACTGCGGGTGCGGCGTGAAGCCGAACACCGGCAGGCTCAGCCCGACGACCACCGGGATCCACCACACCCAGACCGGCAGCCGCCAGCGGCGCACCACCCCAGCCTCCGGCGCGTCGCGCAGCGTCACCGCTACTGGTACCGTTCCGACAGGTTCTTCGGCGAGCGGCGGGTGAGCAGATCGACCAGCGGCCGCGCCGCCGCCGGCACCTCCGTGCCGCCGCGCACGACCTCGCGCGCATTCAGCCGCTTCCCGTACACCACCTCGTTGGCGTCGTCATCCGATCGCAGCGTCGATCCTTCGAGCGAGACCCCCGCGAACAGCCCGCGCGACCGCGAGTAGGTCAGCATCTCGGCCTGCATGACGATGTCGGTGGAGGCGCCGGCGGTGCGGCCCTTGGGCCCGGCAGCGGCGGAGGCATCCGCGCCAATCTTGACCTTGCTGCCGAGGATCGACTCGGCGCCCCGGATGTTCATCACCAGAAGCACGAAGTCCGTGGACTGACCGCCCAGCTGGAAGCCAATGCTCGCGCCCTCGAGGGCGAACATCGCCGGCGCGCTCCACGGCCCCTCGAAGGTCGCCCCGCCGCGGCAGGCGATGACACCTCGGCCATAGCTGCCGCCGACGCCGACGGCAAACTTCTTCACCGCGGGAAAGATGATGACGCACTCGGCCCGGTCGAGCAGCTCCTTGGGGATGCCGTCCGGCATGCCAAAGATCTCGCGGAGCACGACGGTCGCGGACCCAAGCCGTGCGGTTTCCTTCTGCGCGTGGACCGGAACGAGCCATGCCGACAGCAGGGCGCAGAGCGTGACGGTCAACCTCACGAGCGATCTCCTTATTACTCGGCGGCGCGATCCGCCACTTCTACATTAGACTGCATCTGACCGGAGCATCTCACCGGTACGCCGCCGAATGTCCCTCAGAACCCGGCTCATCATTGCGTTTTTGCTCCTCTCCGTTCTGCCGCTCTCCGCGGTGACGTTCCTCTCGTACACCTCGTCGGTCCGTGCCTTCGAGCTGGCCGCCCAGCGCGAAGCCACCGAGAGCGCGACGGACGTCAGCCGGCGGATGGAGATGGTGACCGCGGACGTCGGCCGCCGCATGGATCGGCTGTTCGTCGCCGGTACCGACTCGCCGCTCCGGCCGTTCACCCCCGATCCGCAGTCGATTCGCGACCGGGTGGGATCGCTCCTCGGCGACACCGCCGCCCTGGTCGAGCGGGTCGAGTTCCATCCGACGCCAGGACTGCCCTCGGCGCCCGACCCGGTGGCCGGCAGCGTGCCGGTGCCCATTCCGCCGTCCCCGCCGCGGCGCGGCGGTTTGGGTCCAGGGGGCGGCGGCGGACGCCGCGGACCGCCGCCGGGCTCCCAGGTCATCGTCATGGACATCCCGCGCATTGTCGAGGAAGCGCGCCAGGCCGCCGCGGCCCAGGGAGTCGCCCCCGCCGACCCGAAGATCGGCCGCCTCGTCGAGAAGCGCATCGAACAGCAGCTCGCCGCCAATCAGGCCGGCCTGACCCGCATCGCCGAGGAGATGACCCGCGATGCGGCGCTGGCGGACGCGCGGCGCGCGCCGGTGGCGCAGGGGCAGAACATCGAGGTCGCCATCCAGAAGGACGGCCGGGTCATTGGCCGCGCCAACGCACGGCTGAACATGGACCGCACGCTGCGGATGGTGCTCGGCTTCGCCCGCCGCGATCAGGGAGAAATCTCGTTCGCAGTGGATCGCGCCGGGACGCTGTACACCCCGGAGGCGACGGACGCGGCGCAGCTCAAGACGCTCGGCGTCGAGCAGACCGCGCTGGTCGCCGCCGAGGGCACGCCACGGCGGACCGGCGACTGGATCGTGGTGGCGCGGCGCGCGCCCAACGGCATCATCTTCGGCATCGCGCGCCCGATTGGCGAGTCGCTCCGCGACATCCGGCGCGCCTCGGTGCGGAATCTGGGCTTCGGCATGCTGGTTATCGCTCTGGCCTTCATTGGCATCGTTCCGATCTCGCACCGCATGACCCAGCGCCTCACGACCCTGACTCGCGGCGTCCAGCAGCTCGCCAGCGGCGACTTCCGGACGCGCGTGCCGGTTGGCTCGCGCGACGAGTTCGGCGCGCTGGCGGGGGCCTTCAACCAGATGGCGGAGGATCTCGAGCGCCACGAAGCGGCGGCCGTGGAGCAGGAGCGGCTGCGCCGCGAGCTCGAGCTGTCGCGGCTGATTCAGACCGAAATGCTGCCGAGGGCGCCGCTCCGGACCGGCGCGGTCAGCATTGCCGGCATCTCGATTCCGGCGCAGGAGGTCGGCGGCGATTTCTTCAATTACTTCCTGCTGCCCGACGGCCGGCTGGCGATGCTGGTTGGCGACGTCTCCGGCAAGGGAGTTGGCGCCGCGCTCCTCATGGCCAACATCCAGGCGACGCTCCGCGCCCGCCTGCCGCACGAGCACGACCTGTCGACGCTTGCCGATCGCCTCGACGGCGAGCTCGAACGGAACACCCCCGGCGCGGTTTACCTGACGCTGTTTCTGGCAATCTTCGACCTCGACAGCCGACTGCTCCGCTACGTCAACGCGGGGCACAATCCGCCGGTGGTGCTGCGCCAGAACGGCAGCATCGACACGCTCGACGCGACCGGGATGCCGATTGCCCTCTATGCCGGACACGGCTACACCGAGCGGCGGGTGACGCTGCAGCCCGGCGATCTCGTCTTCTTCTACACCGATGGACTGGTCGAGGCGGCGAACGCCGCCGGGGACATGCTCGGATTCGAACCACTCCAGCGCCTGCTGGCGAGCGCCGACCGCGCGACCGTCGAGGCGGTCCTCCGCGACATGGAACACCACGTCGCGGAGTTCCGTGGCACCGTCGAGCTTGCCGATGACGCGACGATGATGGCGCTGGCGATCGGCTGAGGCGCGGCTACTTTTTCAGCAGATCGGCCGCGGCGCGAAGACCCGCCGCCACTTTTTCGGGCGTGTCGACCACCCAGAAGTGCATGAAGTACAGCTCCGGCGTGCCGTGAATCATGTGATTGTGGAGCGCGCGGACGCCGATGCCGTTGGCGCGGAGGGCGCGCGCCACCGGGTTCACTTCCTCGCCGGTCATGACGAAGTCGCCGGTCGCCGCGACCCTGCCGCTGCCGGCCGCCTGAAAGTTCATCGCCGTCGCCATCCCCATCGCCGGCGGCATCTCCGCCCCCATCATGGTGATTTTCTCCGGCCGCGGCATCGACACCGAGAGGACACCGCTGCGCTCGGTGCCGGTCCGGCCGAGCACGCGCTGAATCACGTCCGCCTTGAGGTCGGGATCGGCCGCCGGCTGGGCGCCGCCGCCGGGCGCGGCAGCCGCGGCAGCCGGCGTCGCGGTCACCGCCAGGGCGGACCGCAGCCCGGCGGCAAGCTTCACTACATCCCCCCGGCCCCAGAAGTGCACGTAGATGATGCGTGGCGTCTCGCCGATCAGGTGGTTGTGAACGGCGGTGATCTCGAGCCCGGCCTCGAACAGTTTCGAGATCACCGGGTCGACTTCGCTCTCGGTCAGCACCAGGTCGCCGTGCGCGATCGCGTCGGCCTCGGCCATGCGGAATGCGCCCCAGCTGCCGAGCGCGAAGCCGGCGCGCAGCCGCACGCCGTCGACCGAGACGGTCAGATCGGTGCGCGGGAACGACACCCGGTAGACATCCCCCTGCATCTGCCCCGGCCGGCCGAGCGCCCGGTCGATGGCGGACGTATTCAACGTGGTCTGGGCGGCGAGCGGCGCCGCGGTGATCAGGGCAGCAAAAAGGACGGGCAAGTATTGGGTCTTGAACATGGCCCATCTTAGCCTTTTGCCGCCCCGGCGGCTGCCGGATGCGCTGCGGCGGTCCTCTGCGCTACACTGGCGCCGCGCCGGGCGCTGCCGTCCGGCCAGGAGGGTGTCCATGGCCAGTCTTGGCGAGCGGATGGTCGGCGCGATGAAGGCGGACGTGAAAACGTTTCAGGAGCTCGAGGCGGATCCGTCGGCGATCGGACAGGCGGTGACGGTGATCGTGATCGCCGGCGTGGCCTCACTCATCGGCAACGTCTTCCGCAGCGGCGTGTTCATCGGCATGATGAGCCTCGTCATCTCGCTGGCGGGCTACGCGCTGTGGTCGTTGCTCGTCGTCCTGATCGGCACCAAGCTGATGCCGGAGCCGGCCACCAAGGCCGACTTCAACGAGGCGTTCCGCGTGATCGGCTTCACGGCGGCGCCGGGCGTGTTCAACGTTCTGGCGATCGTGCCGTTTCTCGGGCCGCTCATCTCGTTGGTGATCTCCCTGTGGATGATCGTCATCGGGGTGATCGCCGTCCGCGAGGTCCTCGACTATTCGAACACCGGGCGCGCCATCATCGTCTGCCTGATCGCGATGGTGGTGGTGTGGATCGTGACGTTGTTCATATTCACCCCGCTGCTGCTGGGCGGGGCGATCGTCGGTTCGCTGGGCCGCTGACTGCCGGCTGCTGCGGCAGCCCTCTGCCTCTGGTCCCGGCGCCGGACGCGCCGGGACCGCTCTCTCCCCTCCCGCCGGACCGGCGGGCGTTCAGCAAGGATTCCGCGCAGATGTGGCAATGGCAGGCGGTCGTGGCAATGGCGTGCTATGCGTCACTGCAGTTGCTCTTCAAATACTTCACCAATCGAGGGCTGTCGCCGGCGCAGGTGCTGTTCTGGGTCTTCCTGTCGTGCACGGGCTGCTTCCTGCTGCAGGCCGGTGCGGCGCGGCAGCTGGTCCCGGTACCCGGGGCGCGGATGCTCGCGCTGCTCGTCGCTACCGGGGTGGTGGCGTACGTGGGCAACCTCTACGCCGTGCGGGCAATCGCCGCCGCGGCGAACCCCGGCTACCCGACCGCGATTGTCGGGCTCCAGGCGGTCGTCGTCACGCTGGCGGCAGCGGTTTTGATGGGCGCGGCGGTGTCAGGAACGAAGCTCGCCGGCGTGCTGCTGTGTGCCGCAGGCGTCGCGCTGCTCGTCGCGTAGACGCCGCCGGCCGCGCGGCCGGCGGCGGCCTCGTTGACTGGGTGCTCGCGAGACAGCGCTCAGAGAAAGCGCACGTGACGGATGGCGCTCCCGACCACGAACACCCGCAGGTTGTTCCCGCGCGTGTCAGCCGGATTTATGAAGAAGCCGAGCCCGTCGGGACGATAGCTGAGCGTCGAGCCGAGCAGCACTTCGTCATCCGCAAACGTCACTTCGAGCCGGCGTCCGGCGACGGCGCCGTCGAACGTGCGCGGCTCGCTGTAGCCGGGGTTGCCGGCGAAGTCGCGGACGAAGAACACCGCCTTGAGCTGCGAGGTCGGGACGTGCATGCGCTCGCTCGGCGCCGAATGGACGGCCGGCCAGAGCGTGAACTGGGTCCGCGACGGATGGAAATCGTGCGTAAAGCCCTTGAGGAGCCGGCCCTCGCGGTAGCGGACGACGATTTTCTGCCAGCCGGTGGCGTCCGGCGTCGCCGGCGAAATGACGAGCCCTCCGCCGTCGGGTACGGCCGGGGCCTCGGCGGCGCCCTGCGACCCTGCCGCCAGCGGCAGCAGCTCGAGCAGGTAGCCGCCCGCCTGGAGCAGCTTGAACTGCCAGTCGGGGACGCAGCTGCCTTCAGGCATCTCGACGTTGATGACGCCGGCGTCGGCGCCGGCGGCGGCAAAGTAGATGGTTTCGGTGCCGGGGCGGGCTTCCGCCGGGACGCTGCCAATCGCGATGCCGACGTTCGGCATCGCACGGCGCAGCCGGTCTTCGAGCTGCGCCTTGACGACGGCGCCGGGCTCGCCGCGATCGAGGAACGGGAGCAGGTCCGACAGCAGCTCGCGCAGCCCGCGGCTGAAGGGATCGTCGAGCTGGGCGCCCTGCTGGATGGATCGCAGCAGGCGCGGCAGGTCCGGTGCGCTCGCCGGGCGACGCCGTTTCGCGTCGTCCCGCCGCCGCAGCACCAGCTTTCTGAGCGCCACGTCGCCGCGCTCAACCGCACCGGCGGCCTCCGCGGCTTTCGCCAGGTCGAGCGGGCGCTTGAACTCGCACGCCCCCTGGTAGATGGCCGCGTCGCCGGAAATCCTGGCCAGCTGCGACCGCAGCACGCGGATCGGGATGGCTTCGATGCTCGACCCGACAATCTCGATCACCGCGTCGGTATTCGGTTTCAGACGAACGCTGGTCTGGAGGAGCGCGCCGCCCGACGAGAGGTCGAGGAGCTGAACGCGCGGGCCGTACTTCAAGCGGACTTCGCGGATCCAGCCGAGCTCGCCCGGGTCGAGCCGCTCGTGGATGCGGCGGTCCCGTTCGGTCGCGGCAGCGGCGGCACGCGCGACGTCGGCAACGGCGGTCATCATCAGTCCACTCACACCACGACCGCCGGCAGCTCGAGCTCGCCGCGGCGAAACGCATCCGAGAACGCCGCCACCACCTGCGGATCGAAGTCGGTGCCCGAGCCCTTGACGATCGCGTCTTTCGCGTCGAACGTCGTCATCGCCCGGCGATACGGCCGGTCGCTGGTCAGCGAGTCGTAGACGTCGGCGACCGAGATGATCCGCGCCTCGATCGGGATGCCGTCGCCGCTGCTGCCGTGATAGCCGGAGCCGTCGAACTTGTCGTGGTGCGCGAGAACGATCGGGATAACGCGGCGGAGCGAGCCGCCGACCGGTTCGAGCAGATCGACGCCGCGCTGGACGTGCTCCTTGACCTCTTCGTATTCGCTGGCGGTGAGACGGGCCGCCTTGTAGAGCAGCTCGCGGCTGATATCGAGCTTGCCGATGTCGTGGAGCAGCGCCGCCGAGCGGACGTCTTCGATACGCGCCGCCGCCAGTCCCATGCTGGCGGCAATCCTCGCCGCGTAGATCGACACCCGATATGAGTGATTCTCGGTGTAGGCGTCCTTGGCGATGAAGTGGCGCAGGATCATCAGCACACCGTGATAGGTGTCCTGAAGCTCGCGCACCTGGGCGGTCTTGTGCTCGTAGAGCGTGCCCATCGAATAGCCCGTCAGGATCAACACGCCTCCCCAGACCGTGATGTCGAGCCAGCGCCCGGTCGGACTCGCGACCGCCGCGCCGGCGGCAAACAGGACCGGGTTGTACCAGGTCATGATGACGACCAGCAGGACGCTGGCGCACGCCGTCAGGGTCGCGTGCCGGCGGCCGTACGCATACGCCGACCCGAGCGTCGGCAGGGTGTAGAAGCTGAGCACCATCCGCTGCGAATCGACCACCAGATTCAGCAGCAGACAGACGAAGAACACCGACAGGAGCACCCAGAGCTCCTTGTTCACGTCGGTCAGGCGGCCCAGTGATTTCATGGTGAAGAGACCCCGTCCGCAGGTAAGCGCGCCGGGGCCGGAGCCAGATGCAGCAATCCGTGCACCGTGCCAGCCTGGCCCTTCAGTTCCGGCTAACTAGTTATGGAGTAATGACTTACTGATGCGACTCGAGGCCGCACCAACGGGCGTCCGCGCTGGCGATGTTCCGTTCCGTTACAACAGGCGTGGATTCGTAATCGCGGACATGGCCGCAACCGAACGTTGCAAAGATCAGAGTGAGCTTCAGGAGCGGACTTGCCTAGCGAGAGCGGCCTCTAGCGCATGTCTTCCGGGAGGGTTCTGACGACGCGGGCCGGATTGCCCGCCACCACCGTCCAGTCCGGCACGTCAGAGACAACCACCGAGCCGGCACCGACGATGGCGCCGGTTCCGACGCGGACACCCTTGAGGATGGTCACGTCAGCCCCAATCCACGCCCCCTGACAGATCCGCACCGGCCGGGTCCGCGCCGAGCCGAAATCGAACTGCCGCGGCTGCCGCCACCGCTGCAGGTCGCCCCGCCGTTCTTTGTAGCTCAGGCTGTGGCTGTCGGAGTCCATGATCCGGCACCCAAACGAGATTAGGACGTCATCTTCTATGGTGATGGACTCGACCGCAGCGAGCAGGGTGCCCTCGCTCACAAGGGAGTTGTTGCCGATGCGGATCTCCGAGCGTTCACATTCCAGCACGAGTAAACCGACGACCTTCGAATCGGCGCCGACGGTGACTCGGCCCCGGCCATGGTATCGGCGCTCGATCTGGCAGGCGACGGTTGAGTCAGCGCCGACCTGCAGCAATGCCGGGTCGACGGCCGCTGCCAAACCGGCCGGCGTCGTCGCCGGCGCCAGAAGCTCCCATAAGAACGGCGGACACACGCGTCTGGCGAACTCAGGAATCGTCACGCTCATGCTCCTCGCCTGCTTCGGCCTACCGCTCGGCCCACCGCCGGACGGCACTTCTCAGAGACGGCCGCCGCCTCGGCTGCCGTTCAACATGAAAGGTCCTGCCGGCTACGCACGCCTTCGGTGCCGCCGTCAGTTGAGGAGCAGGGCGACACATAGTAGCGGATGCCGCTCTAATAAGTGGCGGGGATACCGTCAGACAGTGCGACAACAACGCTGCGCCCAGGCGATCCCACCATACTCAGCTGCAAAACGACACGATTGGCAAGGCCCGCACGATACACCGGGTGCGACAAATCGGCAAGCCCGCGAAATGCGGCTCTAGGGAGTACATGATCTGACCGCTCCCGAGAGGTCGCCTCGGACGCTCCGACGATGGCGGGAGCGGTACGAAGCGCACGGGCGCCACGGGTTGATCGATAAGGCTTCCTGCGCCCGTCGAAGCGCCGGCTACCACCCGGGCAGCTCGAGCAGCTGCTGCGGTTGTAATGGGAGCGGTATACGGGGTTCAACGTGCGCCACTTCCATCAGATTGCGAAGCGGGAGCACGGCGTGACCGCGTCCTACAGTTTCGTGAAACAGGCTTTGCAGGCCGCCGGGTTGGTGAAGACATTCCGCGCGCGGGGACGGCACCGGCAACGCCGGGAGCCGCGGGCCTGTTTCGGCGAAATGCTGCACCTCGACGGCAGCGTGCACGCCTAGTTTACGGGCGATCCCGAGGCCTGGCCGTGCCTGATTGCGGTGTCCGATGACGCGACCAAGCGCGTGTTGCACGCGGCGGTCTTCTCGAGCGAGAGCCGACAGGCCGTCATGACGAGCCTGGGCGCGGTGCTGCGCACCGAGGGCATTCCCATGGCGCTGTACACCGATCGCGCGGGCTGGGCCTTTCACACGCCCAAGGCGCAGGGCCCGGTGGACAAGTCGCAGCTGACGCAGGTGGGCCGGGCATTGGCGCGCCTGGGCATCGAGCATATTCCGTCGTACTCCCCCCAAGCGCGCGGGCGCAGCGAGCGCCTGAATCGGACCTTCCAAGATCGGCTGGTGAACGAGCTGCGAGTGGCGGGGATCGCGACGATCGCGGCGGCCAACGTCTATCTGGCGGAGCACTTTGTGCCGCAGCACAATGCCACCTTTGCGCGGCCGCCGCGGGATCCGGCGAGTGCCTTTGTGGCCCTGGGGTCGGCGGATATCGACGCCATTCTCTGCCATGAAGAGACGCGCGCCGATGGACGCTGCCGCGCGAGTGGACGCCCGGGAACAGCCCGGGGCCCCCACACGTCGCTTGGACCGCCGGCCAAAAGTGCCGGCGCCCCACAAGCGCCCACAGGCGTCACTCTAGCGAAAGCGGTCAGATCACTTGTCAACAACACCCCGCAAGATGCGGCGCCCGGCCCTCGGCAAAGTAGAGCTCAACCGTCCGGCGCGGGCGCATTCGGCCAGAGCCGTGTGCGGCCCGCCCTGCCCGATGCGCCACTCGTCTCGGCAGATGGTCCTTTACTGGCGGTTGTAACGGATCCCGGCGGTCTGCGCTTTCTCGATCGCGATCACCATCGCCGGCACGATCGTCACGCCCGGTTGCCTGTTGACCTTGAGCTCGGTCTGGATCGCATCTATTTTCTCCTTGCCGCGCGCTTCCAACTCCAGCGACCAGGCCCCGAGCGCGTTGTTGCACAGCAGCAAGCTGGTGCCCATCTGCTGCAGGCTTTCGCTGCCCATCACCGGCATGACCTCCGCAAGCGCCGGCACCGGTGGTATCTGCATCGCCTGAAACAGCAGATGCGCGTCGTCTTTCGTCAAGCGGTTGAAGACGTAGCGGGTGTACGGCTTCCCCGCCGCATCCTTCAACCCGAGATATTCGCCGAGCCCGTACTTCGCCCAGATCGAGTCGTTGCACGCCAGGGAGATGCTCGACTGGCTGCCGATCCCTTAAAAAGTGCCGACGGCCCCAACGGTGCCGGCTGCAGGGACGCGGTCCTTCACCTTGCCCTGGTCCGCCCTTCGTTCACTCGGGTAGGTAGGCCCTGCGAAGGTTACTGCACGCGGCAGAGTGTTTGGTGCCGGGGGTGGGGATCGAACCCACACGACCTTGCGGTCACGGGATTTTAAGTCCCGAGCGTCTGCCAGTTCCGCCACCCCGGCCCGGCTCATTCTATGCGCGCGGGCGGGCGCCGCGCCGGATCACGGCTTCCGCAGTCGGTTCTTCGTGCTCGAAATGCGCTGGCGGGCGCGCGTCGTCCGCGCGGTCGACCGCATGATCGTCCGGCGCGCACGGGCCTGCACGGCCTTCGCCGCCGTGACGGTGGCTTGGGAAGGCAATCGGCCGAGCGCGCTCGGGCGGCGGAGGACCTCACAGTAGCGGCAGTCCTCCTGCTCGCACACCCAGGCGGGAACGGTCTCGTCGTCAAAGGCGAACCGCGCGTTGAAGGCGCAGGTCGGCTGGCCGCAGCCGGGGCAGAGCCGGCCCTGGCCGTCGCTCGGACGGCCGGGACGCCGCCGGTCATGATACGTGAGGCGGACCACCGGCACTCTCGGGGATCATACACTGGGGAGATGCTCTCGGATGACGATCTCATGGCGGGCTTCGAATCGCTGGCGCTGCCCTCGTTCAGCCACGCCGACCACGTCCGCGTCGCCTCCCTGTACCTCGCGAGATATGACCGCGCCGAGGCCCTCGACCGCTTCTCGGCCGGCATCCGCCGGCTGGCCGCCGCCAAGGGCGATGCCGCGAAATTTCATGTCACCGTGACGCGCGCCTGGCTCGAGCTCCTCGACGCCGCCCGCCGGTCGCCAGCCGCCGCCGCGAATGCAGCGCTCCTCGAGGCGTGTCCCGAGCTGCGCGACGTCACGCTGCTCGAGCGGTTCTACTTGGCCGCCACCCTGGCGAGCCCGGCCGCACGCGCCGGCTGGATGCCGCCGGACCTGTCGCCGCTCGGCTGGCCCCCGCCTGCCTCGCCGGGCCGCCGGATGGACCGGCCTCATAATGAGGCAATGCTCCACGCCGATCCAATCGCCGCATTCCTGGATGCGACCGCGCACGCGGCCGCCCAACAGGTCGATACCGCTCCGGTCGCGCTCGCCACCGCCGACCGTCACGGCCGTCCGTCCGCCCGCATGGTGCTCCTCCGCGGCGCCGATGCGCGAGGCTTCGCATTCTTCACGAATTACCACAGCCGCAAGGCGCGCGAACTGACCGAGAACCCGCACGCGGCGCTGTGCATCCACTGGCCGACGCTCGAGGAGCAGATTCGCATCGAGGGGGGCGTCGAACGCCTCCCCGATGCGGACTCGGACGCGTACTTCGCCGGCCGTCCCCGAGGCAGCCAGATTGGCGCCTGGGCCTCACGGCAGAGCGAGGTGCTGCCGGCGCGGGCGACCCTGGAGGAACGCTACCAGGAGATCGAGCGCCGCTTCGCCGGCGGGCCGGTCGAACGGCCACCCTTCTGGGGAGGCTTCCTGCTGATCCCGGTACGCGTCGAGTTCTGGCACGGACGCACCGACCGGCTCCACGATCGGCTGGTCTATATCCGCGACGGCGGCACCTGGCGCACCGAGCGGCTGTTCCCGTGACGGGCCGCGGCCCGACGACAACGATGACGAGACGAGGAGACGGGGATGATTCTGGATTTGCTGACGCGGTCAGCGCGCTACGCCACGCTCCACCCGCTATTCGCGGCGGCGTTCGAGTACCTCACCAGCACCGACCTGGCCGGACTGCCGCTCGGGCGCGTCGCGCTGCAGGGCGACCGCCTGTTTGTGCTCGTTGACGAGCCGGAGGGACGCGGCCGGAGCGGCGCGCGCCTCGAGGCGCACCGGCGCTACATCGACATCCAGCTGACGGTCTCGGGGACCGAGCACATCGGCTGGCGCCCGCTCGAGCACTGCCGCAGCGAGGACGGGCCGTTCGCCGTCGATCGCGACCTCGGCTTCTTCCGCGATCAGCCGGAGAGCTGGCTGGTCCTTCCGCCGCAGCACTTCGCGATTTTTTTCCCGGACGATGCGCACGCCCCGCTGGGCGGTGACGGCCGGGTCAAGAAAGCGGTCGTGAAAGTGGAGCTCGCCGCGTTCATCTCGCCTCGAGCACGACCGTCGGCATGAAGGGCGGCGCGCGACGGCGCTGGCTGGCCTGCTCGTAAGCAAACGCGTAACCGATCAGGCGCGCCTCGCTCCAGGCGCGGCCCGTGAACGAGATGCCGACTGGCAGGCCATGCACGAGGCCGACCGGCACGGTCAGGCTTGGGTAGCCGGCGACCGCGGCCGGTGTCGAGCTGGCGCCGAGGAAGTGATCGCCGTTCACGAGATCGGTGAGCCATGCGGGGCTGCCGGTCGGCGCGACGATGGCGTCGAGCTTGAGCCGAGTCATGACCGCGTCGATCCCTCCGCTGCGCGCCCGGGCGCGGCAGGTCGCGAGCGCCTTGCGATAGGCCGGGGTCGTCAGGGGGCCCTTCTTCTCCGCCGCGATCAGCGTCTCCTGGCCGAAGAACGGCAGCTCGCGACCCGCGTGCGCCGCGTTGAAGGCGATCACGTCGGCGAGCGAATGCACTGGTGCCGCCGGTCCCAGGCCGGCCAGATACGCATTCAGATCGGCCTTGAACTCGTAGAGCAGAATCTGGAACTCGCAGCCGTCGAGCGTGTCGGCTGACGGGATGTCGGCGGGATCGACAATCACGGCCCCCTGCGCTTTCATGTCCGCGATCGCCTGCTCGACCAGGCGATCGGTCGCCGGGCTGTAGCCGAAGTATTTTTTCCGCGCGACGCCAATCCGCGCGCCCCGCAAGGCATCTGTTGTCAGCGCCGCGATATAGTCCGCCGCGTGGCCGCGGCCGGCGGCGGTCGCGGCATCGCGCGGATCCGGTCCGGCAAGCGCGGTCAGGAGGATCGCGGCGTCCGTCACCGTTCGCGCCATCGGGCCCGCCGTGTCCTGGGTATGCGAGATCGGAATGATGCCGGACCGGCTCACCAGGCCGACGGTCGGCTTGATGCCGACGAGGCCGTTGGCACCCGAGGGGCAGACGATCGAACCATCCGTCTCCGTGCCGACGCCGACCGCCGCCAGATTGGCGGACACCGCCGCGCCGGTGCCGGAGCTCGACCCGCACGGATTCCGATCCAGGGCATACGGGCTCTTCACCTGCCCACCGCGCCCGCTCCAGCCGCTGGTTGATTTCGAGGACCGGAAATTCGCCCACTCACTGAGGTTGGTCTTGCCGAGAATCACCGCGCCGGCTTCGCGCAGGCGGACCGCCACGAACGAGTCCCGCGCCGCGTGCGAGCCGTCGAGCGCCAGCGAACCGGCGCTGGTCGACATCTTGTCGGCGGTGTCGATGTTGTCCTTGATGAGCACCGGAATGCCGTGCAGCGGCCCGCGGACGTGCCCGGCGCGCCGTTCGGTATCAAGCGCGTCGGCAATGGCCGCCGCCTCGGGATTGAGCTCGATGACGGCGTGCAGCGCCGGCCCGGCCTGGTCGATCGCTTTGATCCGTGCGGTGTACAGATCGACCAGCCGGCGCGCCGTGTAGCGCCCCGACCCCATGCCGTCCTGCAGCGATGCCACGGTGGCCTCGTCCAGCTCGAACGGTGCGACCGCCGGCTGCTGGGCTCGAAGCTGCGGCTCCCCCGCCAGCACCGACACCGACAATCCCAGGGCCGCAACAGCGATGTGGCGAATCATCGCTGCATTTTAGAGAGAATCCGGCGCCGCTGCCAGCGGGAACGGCGGTCAGGCCGACAGGCGATCGACGATGGTGCGCCAGGTTTTCGCGGCGGATGAGGTCTCGCTGGCGAGTGCCGCGCCGCAGAGCAGCGCGGAGCCGTCGCCCGCCGGGCGGCACCACACCGAGTCGACCTGGAGGTGCAGGCCGATGGCGCGGATGTCGATGGCGAAGCGCTTCGGCGGCGGATCAGCCCGGGACAGCTGGATGCGAAGTCCCCCGTACGACACGTCGATGACCGCTGCCGGCCGGCCGTTCGCCACCACCTGCAGGCGGCCGACGATCGCCTTGCGCGCCCAGCGGCGCTGACGGCGAACCTCTGCCAGCGACGACCCGACCGCGGCGAGAAATGCTTCCGCCGGAAAGGGCTTGCGCACGCACACCGCGCCGTAGCGACCGGCTTCGAGCTCAAGCATCGGCTCGTCGTAGCCGGTGATGATCATCGCCGCCATCTCGGGCCGGTCGAGGCGGAACTGCTGCACCAGATGCAGCCCGTTATAGCCGCGCAGCCGGACGTCGGCGATCAGCAGATCGTAGAGATGCTCCGCCAGGAGCGTCTTCGCGGCGTCGTAGGTCGCCGCGCCCGCCACCCGGTATCCCACTTCGCGCAGCATCTCCACCATGCCGTCGAGGGCATTCTCGTCGTCTTCGACTACGAGGATCCGGTACGGCAGTGTCATTGGCTTCGGAGGGACCGGAGGGGTCTCGTCTTCTCGCGGCAAGCTTGGTGCCGTGCGGGGGGCTGGAATTGCGGTGCAAAAACGCGCAGCGGCGCCCGCCGCGCGGCTGGCGGGTGGCGAAATCGTCAGCGGCGCGACAACTCTGGCTCGCCGGCGCCGCCCGGACGAAGAACAGGGATCAGCTAATGAATGACGGGGCGGTTGGGGGACGCGGCGGCGAGCACACGGGAGATGAGCGCGTCGAGCCGCGGCTGCTCGATGTCGAACGGCCCGGCGACGACGGCCCCGGTCGGGATCTCGATGGCGATGACAACCCCGCCCTCCGACGGCTCGACGATCCAGCTGAAGCCGCGCAGCGTCACGAACTCCTGCGTCGAGCCCGGGTTCTTCGCGTGATCGACGGCGAGGAGCATGGTCTTGAGGATCTGCTCGACGTCGGCTTCTGTCCAGCCCGGCGCGTCGTTGCCGGCGTGGATGCGCGTTTCGGCAATCGCCCGGTCGCGGTCGCGGAGGACTATCTCGAGTTCGAACTGCATGTGCGATCGATTATACCGTCAGCTCCCGGGCGAGCGCCTCCGGTGTGGCGACCGGCTGGCGGCAGGTAAAGTCGCGGCAGACGTAGGCCGCCGCGTCGCCGCCCGTCGTCATGGCGGCCGTAAATGGCAGCAGCGCGGCGAGCCGGACCGCCGCCGGCCCCGGCACCGCGGAGACGAGGAGCGCGAACGGCAGGTAGCGGCGCGCCAGCTCGCGGCGGAGCGGCAGCGAGGCTTCGGCGGCGCCGGCGATGACGACCTGCGAATAGTGTGCGTGCCAGCCGCTGAGGGCGCAGAGCAGCATCGGCACGCTGCGGCCGGCCGCACCGACCCGCGGCCCGTAACGCGCCAGCGTCCGGCCGGCGCGATCGCGAGCGCCGGCATCTCCGGTCAGGTAGGCGAGCGTCAGCATGTTGAGCGCGCCGACTGAACTGGCGGCGGGCTCCGCACCGTCGTAGTCCTCCTTGAGGCGGAACAGGACCGTCGGATCCTCCCCCGTCGTGCTGAACCAGCCGCCTTCGGCGGGATCCCAGAAGCGGGCGTCCTGCACGGCCTGGAGCTCGATCGCCCACTCCAGCCATTCCACGTCGCCGTCGGCCTGGAAGAGCTCGAGCAGCCCCCAGATCAGATACGCGTAGTCTTCGGCGTAGCCGTCGATAGCGGCCTCGCCGTCGCGGTAGCGGCGCAGGAGACGGCCATCGACCCAGAGCGTCGACCTGACGAAGCGGGCCGCCCGCCGGGCGGCGTCCAGATGGGCCGGCGCCGAGGGACGAGCGACCAGCACGCGGGCGGCGCGTGCGAAGGCGGCAATCATCAGCCCGTTCCAGGCCGTCAGGATCTTGTCGTCGAGGTGCGGTCGGGGCCGGGTGCGGCGATGCGCTATCAGCGTGCCGCGGATGCGGTCGAGCGCCTCCACCACGACAGCGGGCGTGCGGCCGGTGCCGGCCGCGACTTCCTCGATCGACGCCGCCGTGTACAGCAGATTCCGGCCGGTGAACTCGCCCTGCGGATCGTGCGGCGCATTGCCGCCGGCGCGGATCCCGAACCGCAGGCGGGCGACGTCCGCGTCATCACCGAGCAGGCGGCCGATTTCCTCGTCCGACCAGATGTAGAACGCCCCCTCGGACTTGCGCGCACCGGCCGTGGCGGCGGCGGCGGGCGGGATGCTGTCGGCGTCTTCCGCGGAGTAGAAGCCGCCGCCCGGATCGGTCATGTCGCGGCGGACGTACGCCAGGGTGTCTTCGGCGACGTCGGCGTGGAAGTCGTCGCCGGTCGCCTGCGCCGCTTCCAGATAGGCGAGTACCAGCTGCGCCTGGTCGTAGAGCATCTTCTCGAAATGCGGCACGCGCCAGTCGCCGTCGACCGAGTAGCGGTGGAACCCGCCGCCGACATGGTCGCGCATGCCGCCGAGCGCCATCGCGCGCAGCGTCTCCACGGCCATCCGGAGCGGCACGTCGGCATCGCCGCCGGCGGCGCTCCGGCGCGCATGCTCGCGCAGCAGAAACAGCATCTCGGATGGACGCGGAAACTTGGGCGCGTCGCCGAAGCCGCCGCGCCGCGCGTCGAATGCCGCTTCGAACTGCGCGACCGCGGTGTCGAGCGCCGCCGGCGCCGCGATCTCCGACTCGGCACGCGCCGCGCCGTCGGTGCCGGTGACGCCGCGCAGCCGCTTCAACAGCTCCGCCGCTGCCCCCTCGACGCGCGGCCGGTCCTCGCGCCAGACTCTCGCCAGTTCGCCGAGCAGATCCGCGAATCCTGGCCGGCCCCAGCGCGACACCGGCGGGAAGTAGGTGCCGCCGAAGAACGGCTTCAGCTCCGGCGTCAGGAAGACCGACATCGGCCAGCCGCCGGCCCCGGTCGTCGCCTGCACGAACGACATGTAGACCCGGTCGACGTCCGGGCGCTCCTCGCGATCGACCTTGATGGCCACGAAGTGCCGGTTCAGAAGATCCGCAATCCCGGCATCCTCGAACGACTCGTGCTCCATGACATGGCACCAGTGGCAGGCCGAGTAGCCGATCGACAGGAAGATCGGCAGATCCTCTCGGCGGGCGCGTTCGAACGCCGCCTCACCCCACGGATACCAGTCGACGGGATTGCCGGCATGCTGGAGCAGGTAGGGGCTGCGCTCGCGCGACAGACGATTCATCGATCAGGCCCCGGTCATGAACGCCATGACCAGCCGATCCTCGTCGCGCGGCCACACGAACAGCTCGCCGTCCGACAATCCCTTGACCCGCGCCGAGTCGTCGGTCGTGACGAACACGATCGCCTCCCGGCGCTCCCGGCGTTCGACCGCGGCCGAGCGCTCCGCCAGCGCGGCCGTTCCGGCGTCGCCGGCCGACCAGAACACCAGCCGATCGACACCGGCGAGCGCCTCGGCGGCCGCGGCCGGGTCGACCTCAGCGGCCGAGCGCTCCTCTACCGACGTGCTGCCGCGGGCGATGACGTCGCGAAGCGACGACGGCACCGCTGCCTGGCCGCCCCTGATGATCAGCGTCTTCATGCGTCCATCGTACAGCAACGGATCGGCCCGCCTCCAGCTGCCCGCATCGACTTCGGATGAGCCAGCCGCGCCGGCGCCGGCGTAATATCTGTCAATGAATCAGCGCGCCCCGGCGGTAGCGTTGCTCGTCGAGGACGGATTCGACGATCGCGAGCTCACGGAGATCTCCGACGGCCTGTCCGCCGCCGGCTTCGAAGTCGTCACGGTCGGTCCCGTGGAAGGGCGCTCGTACGCGGGACGGCACGGCACCGCCACGGCGATTGCCGTGCTCGCACCACGCGCCGCCGCCGCCCGCGACTTCGCCGCGGTGGTCATTCCCGGCGGCTACGCTCCCGACCGGATGCGCCTGCGGCACAGCCTGATCGATCTGGTGCGCGAGGAGATCCGCGCCGGCCGGCCGGTCGGCGCGGTTGGCCACGGCGCGCAGGTGCTGATCTCGGCCGACGTGGTCCGCGGCCGAACCGTGACGTGCTGGCCCTCGATTGCCGTGGACGTCAAAAATGCCGGCGGTCTCTACGTCGATCGCCCGGTCGTCGAGGACGGCCCGCTCGTGACGGCACGCAAGGCGGACGACATCCCGCTCTTCGTGGCAGCGCTCGTCCGCGTCATCGGTCAGGCGGGCTGAGTCGCGGGCCGGGGATACAATCCAGCCCGTGCCTCCGGAGCTCGCCATCGAGACGCGCGGCCTGACCAGGGATTTCGGCCCCCTGCGCGCCGTCGATGCCATCGATCTGGCCGTGCCGGCGGGGAGTTTCTACGGTTTTCTCGGACCGAACGGCGCCGGCAAGTCGACCACCATCAAGTGCCTGACCGGGCTGCTGCGGCCGTCTGCCGGGACCATCACCATCCTCGGTCTCGACCCGGCGGTCGAGCCGCTCGCGGTCAAGCGGCGCATCGGCGTCGTCCCCGAAGACCTCGCCCTGTTCGATCGCCTCACTGCCGCCGAAACCTTGACCTTCGTCGGCCAGGTCCACCGCCTCGACCGGACGGTCCTGGAGCAGCGCCGTGCCGACCTGCTGGGCGTGATGGATCTCGCGCGTGCCGGGACGACGCTGGTCGCCGATTTCTCGCACGGCATGCGCAAGAAGCTGTCGCTCGCCGCCGCGCTGCTGCCCGCGCCGCGGGTCCTGTTCCTCGACGAACCGTTCGAGGGCATCGACGCGGTCGCCTCGCGCCAGATCAAGGACCTGCTGCTGTCGTTCGTCGCGCGCGGCGGCACCATCTTCCTGACCTCGCACATCCTCGACCTGGTCGAACGCCTCTCGACGCACATCGGCATCATTGCCGGCGGACGGATGGTGGCGCAGGGAACGATCGCCGACCTGCGCAGCCGCGGCGGTCCCGGGCAAGCTCTCGAGCAGACGTTCATCGATTTGGTCGGCGGGACGCCGCCGCCGCCGCTGGTCGACTGGCTGTGACGCTGCCGATCGCGCGGGCGTTCGCCTGGCTGCGCTGGCGGATGTTCATCAACTCGCTCGAGCGCACCGGCTCGCGCGACATCCTGGAGCGCTTCTCGCTCGCCGCCGATCAGATCCGGCCGATCATGGCGGCCGTGGTGATGATTCCCTCGGGCCTTGCGCTGGCCGGGCTCGGGGCCACTGCCGGGTATGCGATCGCGCAGAACGCGGGCACCTCGCTGGCCGCCGCGCTTCCGCGCTACCTGCTCATCGCCTTCCCCGCCTTCAGCGTGGCCGGCCCGCTGCTGCTGCCCGGCGCGGGCCGCGTCAATCCGACCCGCATGCTGCTCCTGCCGATCGGCCGCGGGGCGCTCTATGCCGCCCACGTCGCGGCATCGCTTGGCGACATCTGGGTCGCGCTGCTGCTGCCGCTCGTGGTGTCACTGCCGATAGGTCTTGGCGCCGGCGGGGCATGGCTCGCCAGCTTCGCCGCCGCAGCTGCCGGCGCGCTCCTGACAGGCCTCGTCCTCGCCGTGACCTCGACGACGACAACGGCCGTGCATCTGGCCGTCAGGGACCGGCGGCGCGGCGAGCGGCTGGCACTCGTCGTGATACTGCTGGTCCCTTTGATGGCGATGCTGCCGGCGCTGGTCGGCGACCTCGTGGCGCCCGCGATCCAGCACGCCGACGTGCCGGCGTTGACACCGGCGCTGCGGCGGGTTCTGCTCCGGGCGGCGTGGTGGTACCCCAGCGAGCTCTATATCAGCAGCGTCAACGCCGCCGTCAGCCATCGCTTTGGACAGTCGGCCGCGGCACTCGCCGCGCTGGCCGCCGAGGCGGTCGCCGCTGCGGCGATTGGCATGCGGCTGTTCGGCCGGATGCTGGATTCGCCCGGCTCGAGCGGCGCGGCGCGCGGCGGCCGGATGAGCGGTATCTGGCAGGTCACGCTGCCGGGAGTGTCGCCCGGCGCGTCGGCCGTCGCGCTGGCGCACGTCCGCCTCGCGGCGCGGACGCCTCGCGGCCGCGCCATCCTGCTGTCGCCGGTGGCGCTGACGTTGATCGCGGCGGTCATCCTGAAAAGCGTCCCGACGCTCGACATCGCCGGGCGATCGGTCGATGGCGCGCTCGTCGTCGCCGCGGTCGGGACCTTCGTCTGTCTCCTCGCCACACTGCCGGTCTCGATGAATCAGTTTGGCGTCGACAGCGGCGGGCTGACACGCGTCCTGCTCTCGCCGCTCGACGACCGGGATCACCTGCTCGGCAAAGCGGTCGGCAATGGGCTCATCGCGGCAATACCGATTGGCCTGTTTGCGATCGCCAGCTGGGCGATGTCGGCGGCCGCACGCCGGCCGGTAACGTGGCTGATGCTGGCGCTGTCGATGCTGTGCGTGCACCTGATGGTGTCACCGGTTGCGGCGATGCTCTCGGCGGCATTCCCCAGGAAGGCCGACCTGGACAGCATCGGGCGGCACGGCAACCCCCATGGTCTCGCGACCCTGCTCGGCCTGATGTCGTGGCTACTCGCCGGCGTGGCAACGCTCTCGGCCGCCGTGGCGGCGATGTATTTCCTGCGGAGCCCCGTCGCCAGGGTGGCGGCCGCGGTCGTCTGGTGCGGCGTCAGCGCCGCCGTCGGCCGCGCGCTCTTCGTTCCCGCCCGACGCCTCTTCAGTGCGCGGCGCGATAACCTGGCCATGCTGTAGCGGCGGGCGTCCCGTCGTCCGTGCGAGCCATGCGGGACGTGCGACAACTGCATCGACCCGCCCGACCTCAAGTACATCCCTCCCGTTGACCGGGACCGCCAGGAGCTCGCGCTGAGGAATCTCCCGGCCACTCCGGCCGATTCCTGATTCCCTGTTCGGTCAACTCGCAGTCGGCCAAGGTGACCCAAGGCGACGTCGCTGGGTAGTCGGATTCCCACAGCCAGCCATCCCGTGACTCTTCCAGACAATTGCCGAGCACACCCGGACCGCCGGCGAGGCGCCTGGCCAGCCTGTCGCTCTGTTCAATTCTTCAGAAATAATGCGCGGATTCTTGTGCGAACGCGGCACATCAGTCCCGTCTCGGCATCACAGGCGGCTGCCCGGCGCCTCAGCCAATGCACGGCCTGCGTCCGTCGCATCGATGGCATCCTGCTTGCTCTAAATATGGCGTCGGGCATATGACGAGCCCGGCAAGCCGCTCCGGTGTTCCGCTGGAGCAACCGTCCCGTCACCCAATGCCCCCCTTACGGTCGCAGGGAGTTCGACACTCCCTGCCCCGCCATGTACGGGCGGGGACAAAGTATTGAGGTGCCGAGGTGCCGGGGTGCCAAAGTGACAAGGTGCCAGGTGCCAAGGTGTCAAGGTGCCAAGGTGCCAAGGTGCCAGAGTGCCAAGGTGCTAGAGCGCCACGGCGCTGAAGGTGCGGGGTACCGAGGGTGCCGAAGGTGGCAGGGTGCGAAGGGTGCCGAAGCTGGCAGGGTGCCAAAGGTGGCTGAGTCCCGGGGCGCAAGGTGTTCAGCCAACCGACTGCGTCGAAGGTCACGCCTCTCACCTTGACTGTGACACCGCACCCGGCCCTCAGCACCGTGCACCCGTGACACCCTGGCACTTGGCACCGTGGCACCGCGGCACCCTTGCACCCTTGGCACCCTGGCACCCTGGCACCCTTGGCACCCTCGTACCCTTGGCACCCTGGCACCCTCGTACCCTGGGCCCCTGGCCCCTAGATCCTCGGCGTCGGCGCCGCGGGGATCGCATCGGGGCGGCGGCGGCGGAGGCGTGCGTACGCGGCGGTTACCTGGGCGCCGAACAGCAGGATCACCGCCGAGGTGTAAATCCAGATCAGGAACACCACCACGGCGGCGATCGACCCGTGGACGTTGAAGCGTGACAGGTCGCGGACGTAGATGGAAAACACCGCCAGCGCGCCGCGCCACAGCAGGCCGGTCATGACGGCGCCGACCCAGACGTCCCTGAACCTGACTGCCGCGTTGGGCACGAAATAGAAGACCAGTCCGACCAGGACGATGAAGATCACGGTGCTCGCCGACTTGACCGCGAAGCCGCGGAGAATGGCCAGCCCCGGTGCGCGGACGATGACGTCGGCGAACCAGCCCGCCTCTGCGACGTTGACGGCGCTGACGAGCAGCAGCCCGATCAGCAGGAGCAGGCTGGCGGTGGCGAGCATGACGAACGCGATCAGTTTGTGCTTCAGGTAGCTGGGCTGCTTCTCGACGCCCCAGGCATGATTGACCGCGGAGGTCACCGCGCCGAAGACGCCCATCGCTGCCCAGACCGTCAGAATGCTGCCGAAGATCCCAGGCTTGGCTCCGGCATTCTCCATCGCCTCGAGCTGGGTGCGGACGAACTCGAACTGCCGCGGGAAATACCGCAGCACGAAGCCAAGGACCGAGTTGCGATCCGTGTCGGCGCTGGTCACGCTCGCGAGCAGCGACAGCGCCAAGAGAAAAAACGGAAACAGCGACAGGAGGGAGTAGTAGGCGATCGACGAGGCGTAGGTCAGGTCGTTGCCCTGAGTGATGCCGCGCGACCCCCGCACCAGGGCCAGGCCGAGCAGCCTCGCCTCGGCCCACACGCGCAAGGCGCGCCGCTTCAGTAGTGGCACGGCGTCATCATAAACGAGGGGGGGAAGGGGCTCAAGGTGCCGGAGTGCCAGAGTGTCAGGGGGGTCAGGGTGCCAGGGTGCCAAAGGTGGCGGGGTGCCAGGGTGTCAAAGGTGCCAAAGGTGCTGGGTGCCAGGGTGCTATTCGTTCCGCTGAACGGGATGCGGTGGGACGAGCGTGACCCGAGCACCCTCTGACACTCCGCCCGGGCACTTTGGCACTTGGGCACCCGTGCACCGTTGCACCGTGGCACCCCCGGCACCGTGGCACCCCTGGCACCTTGGCACCTTGGCACCTTGGCACCCCGGCACCTTCGCCCCTACCCCCCGCTCTGCCGCCAGCCTGCCTCGATCTCCTG
>JANMWI010000105.1:0-33009 GCA_031393955.1 Acidobacteriota bacterium | reverse complement strand
CCTTCAACCACAAAAACTTCTATTTTCTGTGTTTTTTTGAACAATTTTCAGTCCCCACACACGTTATAATTTCAGTTCTTTTTGTGTGTGATTCCCCAGGTTGGGTCCGAAGTTCCTTCTGAAGATCTCCCTTCACCTCCTCGAGCTGCAGCCCCTCTTGATACATGTCGGCGGCCGACCGCGCCTGTCCGATCAGGCCGGCAGTCGCCAGGCACGCGCTCAATCCCAAGGCCAGCATCATCCTCATCGTTCCGCTCCTTCTGATTCCTAACCGCATGGCGCGGACATCGCGCGGTTCTCAAGATAAGCGTCCGGCGGAGCAATGTCGCAAAGACGGTGTAAAACGATGTCACGGACGTGCAAAACATTTCCGCCGAACGTCGCGCGGCATTTCCGGTTGCACGTCGCGAGTCGCGCGCTAACGCCGGGCACTTCAGCCGACGAACTTGTACCCAATCCCGTGCATCGTCAGCAGGTGCCGCGGGACGTGCGGGTTCAGCTCCACCTTCTGCCGGAGCTTGACGATGTGCGCGTCGACGGTGCGGGTGTTCGGAGCGCTCGCATAGCCCCAGACCGCATTGAGCAGCGCATCGCGCGAGACGACGGCACCACGCTGGGCGACGAAGTACCGCAGCATCTCGAACTCCTTTGGAGTCAGCTCCAGCGGCTGGCCATCCTTCTGCGCCTCGTGCCGAACGAAGTCGACCATCACGCCGCCGAACTCCACCCGCTCGGGCGCCCCATTGGTGCCGGCGGTGCGCCGCAGCAGCGTCTCGATCCTGGCGACGAGCTCCGCGACGCCGAACGGCTTCCTGACGTAGTCGTCTGCGCCGAGCTTGAGGCCGAGGACGACGTCTTCTTCCTGTCCCTTTGCGGTCAGCATCAGAATCGGGAGGCCCGGCCGGAGCTTCCGGAGTGCCCGGCACACATCGTAGCCGTCGCGCTTCGGCAGCATGACGTCGAGGAGCACGAGGTCCGGGCGCTCGTCAACAGCCATCCGGTAGCCTTCCTCGCCGTCGCGCGCCACGACCACCTCGAAGCTGCGGGCCTCGAGGTTGAACTGCAGGCCCCGCGCCATGTCGGGTTCGTCCTCGACAATGAGGATCTTCTTCATGGCCTATGCGCCTGCCGCCTCTGGCGTCCTGGCCCGCGCCGTCGCGGGAGCGATCTGGACAAGGGGCAGCATCAGGGTGAAGACACTACCCTCGCCGACAACACTGTCCACGTCGATCCGTCCGCCGTGGGCGTCGGTCGTGTGGCGGACGATGGCGAGTCCCAGGCCGCTGCCGGGCGATGCGGTGTGCTGGTCGGACGCAATCCGGTAATAGGGATCGAAGATACGGGCCAGCTCGCTGCGCGCGATGCCATCGCCATGATCCACGACCGATATAGCGGCAGCGTCGCTGCGCACCTCGACAGACACGGCGATGTACCGCCGGTCTCCCGAATATTTGATGGCGTTCTGAAACAGGTTGATGATCGCCCGCACGATCGCATCGCGATCCATCGGGATCTGGATGGGCGCGTCGGGAATGCTCGTCACGACCTGGAATCCGAGTTGGTCGAACATCGGGCGGTACGCCGCAATCGCCTCCTGCACCGCGCACGCGAGATCGTCCGGCCTGATGCTGTACTGCCTCGTGCCGGCGTCGATGCGGCCGATGTCAAGCACGTTGTCGATGAGGTGCGTCAGCCGCTCGCTCTCGCGCCGGATAATGCGGTAATACTCCTGCCGTCGCGGCTCGTCCCCGACGATGCCGCTTTCGAGGGTTTCCCCGAACATTCGAATCAGCGAGAGCGGCGTCTTCAGCTCGTGGCTGACGCTCGAGACGAACTCGCTTTTCAGGCGCGACAGCTCGTTCGCGCGCGCCGATGCGCGCAGAGTGAAGCCGACCCCGACCAGCATCACCGTGACCATGCCCACAATGAGCGTGCCGTACACCCACCGCTCCCGGGCGACGAGTTGATCCATCGATCGCCCCCCCTCGTGAATGAGGGCCACGTGCAGCCCCGGGATGGCTGGATCGAGACCTGCCACGGCGAGTGGGACCGGGGCGTTCCCCGCTGTTGGTGCGGCGCCCGGCGCAGGGACGACGGCAATCCTCAGCCGCCCGCCCAGATCCACGGTCTTGAGGATTTCCGACAGCATCGGGCCACGGATGTAATCGGTGCGGATCTCATATCCGACGATGTCGGCCGGTGTCCCCGGCGACCGGGGCCCCGCGGGGCGCATTCCGACGAGGACGGGTCGGCCTTCGCGCTCCAGCCCCCACCGGCCGGGCACCCGCGTGAATGGCGATCCGCTCTCCGGATCCGGCCCGAGCTTCGGCTGAACACTCTGACGGATCCACTCGATCATCGCTATGACATCGGCGAGCGCGCCCGCTCGTTCCGCCAGAGGTCCGCCGACTGTCGCGGAGCGGCGCGCCCGGGCGAGATAGTGACCATACCCATCCTGGAGGTCCCAGGGGTGTTCGACGACGTACTGAAGAAGCTGGCGGTCGCACTGAGCGCGTTCGTGGCCAAGGCCGAGGGCGTCGGATCCGTCGCCAAGCTGCAGCAGCGCGATCACGGCGTATGGGAGGCCGTTCGGGTCGACGATGGTGGCCCCCTGTTCCAGGATGCTGCGGTACGCCTCGATCCCCTCCTCGAGCCGCCGCAGCTTGAACAGCGTCCGGCCGATGCGCGCCAGGAGTAGAGCGTGTGCCTCAGAGGCAGGCCGGGGGCGTCAACGCGAGTCCGTGGCGGTAGCGCCGGAGCGCCTCCTCGAGGTCTCCCTGCTGAAACTCCGCCGCTTCGCCGGACTGGACGACCGCGGCCAGACGTGGAACGCCGACCATCGGATCGGGCCGGCGGCGAGGCCAGCCGTCCACGAGTCCGCTCATGGCGACCGTCCCATCCGGGCGAATCAGGAACGGCTGGTCCAGCCACGGTCGGCGTTCACGGAGAGTCGACAGCCACCGGGAGACGGCGGCGGGGTCATCGAAGTTCTTGTCGGGCCGGCTCAGATCGCTGTCGAGGTCCGACTCCAGGCGGGTCAGCTCCGCAGCCAGCCGGTCGCGGACCAGCACCGTCGTGGCGGTGTAGTTCATGCGAAGGCTGTGCTCCCGTTCCGCCAGCGCGCGCAGGCCGACGTAACCCAGCGCCAGGCCGGGCAGCAGGATCAGGAGAAAGATGGCCGAGAGGGACGCCGAAGCCGCGCCGCGCGCCGCGCCTGGCATGGTAACGCTACCATAGCGCGGTCCGACCCGGCGCGGCCAGGAAGTGTGTGAAACGGTGTCAGGCTCGTGTAAAACCTTGTCTCAGCCCGCAGAAACCTGAACGCCTGGATCGAGACCCTCCGCGAAATCCAAAACCCCGAACCGGAACCCTCTTCGCTCAGGCGTACATCCCCCGCATCTTCGTCACGACCGCGACGCGGTTGATGGCGACGATGTAGGCGGCGGTGCGCAGGTCGGTCTGGTACTTCACCGACGTCTTCAGCACGTCGTCGAAGGCTTCGACCATCTTGGCTTCGAGCCGCTGGTTCACTTCCGCTTCCTCCCAGAAGTAGCCGTGGCGGTCCTGGACCCACTCGAAATACGAGGTCGTCACGCCGCCGGCATTGGCGAGGATGTCGGGGATGACGAAGACGCCGCGATCGTGGAGATGCTTGTGGGCGTCGGGCGTGGTCGGGCCGTTGGCTCCCTCGGCGACGATCCGGGCGCGGATGCCTGGCGCGTTGTCCATCGTGATCTGATTTTCCATCGCCGCCGGCACCAGCACTTCGACGTCGAGGGCGAACAGCTGATCGTTCTCGAGCGGCTCGCCGCCAGGGAAGCCGTCAATCGTCTTGTGCTGCCGGGAGTAATCGAGCATCTGGGCGATGTCCAGCCCCTGCTCGTTGTAGACGCCCCCCTTCCAGTCGGTGACGGCGACGATCTTCGCGCCGATCTTCGAGAGCAGATCGGCCGAGACCGAGCCGACATTGCCGAAGCCCTGGACCGCGACGCGCGCCCCCTTGATGTCGAAGCCGAGGTGCGTCGCGGCTTCGCGCGTGACGATCATCACGCCGCGGCCGGTCGCCTCGCGGCGGCCGAGCGAGCCGCCCATCTCGATCGGCTTGCCGGTCACGACCGCGGTGCAGGTGTGGCCGACGTGCATGCTGTAGGTGTCCATCACCCACGCCATGACCTGGTCGTTGGTGTTGACGTCCGGCGCGGGGACGTCCTTCTCGGGGCCGATCGCGTCGATGATCTCGGCGATGTAACGCCTGGTCAGCGCTTCGAGCTCGCGCCGCGACATCCGCGTCGGATCGCAGATCACGCCGCCCTTGCCGCCGCCGAACGGCACGTGCGCGACCGCGCATTTCCACGTCATCCACGCCGCCAGCGCCGTGACCTCATCGAGCGTGACGTCCGGGTGATAGCGGATGCCCCCCTTCGCCGGCCCGAGCGTGATGTTGTACTGGACGCGGTAGCCGGTGAAGACTTCGATCTCGCCGTTGTCCATCTGGATCGGGCAGGAGACCGTGATCTGCCGCTTCGGATGGGTGAGAATTTTCCAGATGCCGGGATCGAGGCCGAGCAGCCGCGCGGCGCCGTCGAACTCCTGGAGCATCGCGTTGAAGATGCTGCCGCCTGCCTCCATGGGACTCCTGAAACTGAACGGGCGACGCCGACAGGGCGGCCCCGGGCCAACAGGGCAAAGTACCCCTCGCCAACAAGCCAAGTCAAGCGGAGCCCGGGCGGCCGTGCGCGGACCCGGCGGCGACCGGTGCCGCCCGGCAGCGCCAGCCGCAGGAGTGTCATCGTGCGCACGATAATCGCCGGTCCCGGCCCGAGATTGGGAGCGGCGGGGGAGGGATAAGTCGCTGACAGAAAAGACCATCTGTGGATATGGATGGGGTGGCCGCGGGCTTGCTCCCTGCCGATCCGGAGGCCCTGTCACCGATGGTCATGACCAAACGCGCGCTCCTGCTCTCGCTGGCTCTCGTCGTCGTCGCCTGTCCGCTGGCGTACGCGGAGTCCCCGTCGGCGAAAGCGGCCAAGCATCCCGAGGCCGTCCTGATTCTCGGGGCGATTGCCGATCGTCCCCATGCCACGATGACCATTCGCGGCGTCGGATTCGGCGACCGGGCCGCGCAAGTGTGGTGCGAAGAATACCCGCTCACGATCATCAGCTGGCGCGACGAGGAGATCGTCGTCCATGTGCCCGCGGCGATGCCCGACGGCAGCTACCTGTTGACGGTCATTCGGGGCGAGGGGCAGAAGGACCGTGACGTGTTCGCGGCCGCCCTGCAGGGTGTGACGGCGCCCTCCGCCGGGGCAAAGGGAGACGTCGGACCGCAGGGTCCGGTCGGACCCCAGGGGGAGACGGGGCCGGTCGGTCCGAGAGGCGAAATCGGACCGGCAGGGCCGAAAGGTGACACCGGGTCAATCGGCCCAAAGGGAGACGCTGGCGCAGCCGGGCCCGCAGGACCGAAAGGGGAGATGGGAGCCGCCGGTGCGAAGGGCGACGCCGGCGCCGCCGGGGTCCGAGGGGAGACCGGCGCGACGGGGCCCGTGGGGCCGCAAGGTGATCCGGGACTTCGAGGACCTCAGGGCGAGACTGGTCCCCAAGGTCTGGCCGGACCTCAGGGGCCTGAAGGGCCGCAGGGGCCGCAGGGGCTGATGGGACCGCAGGGTCTCGCCGGGGCCGACGGCGTTCCCGGTGCCGCGGGGCCGACCGGGCCTGCCGGTCCGCAGGGACTGCTCGGCCCGCAGGGGGCCGCCGGCGCGACGGGCCTTCCGGGGCCGCAGGGAACGCCCGGCGTCGCCGGGCCCGCGGGTCCGCAGGGAGTAGCCGGGCCGGTGGGAGCCTCGGGGCCGATGGGGCCGATGGGGCCGATGGGGCCGTTCGGGCCGATGGGACCGGCCGGACCGCAGGGAGACCCCGGCGTCAGTGGCTATGAGATCGTCGTCTCGCCGCTGACGACGGTGTCGATCAATGGCAACCAGACGACGGCCCTGACGGCCAGCTGCCCGGCCGGCAAGATCGCGATTGGCGGCGGCTTCGACTACAGCGGCAACGTCGCGCCGGTGACCCCGGTAGCGTCGTTTCCGTCGGCCCCCGATACCTGGCGCGTCCACATCCGGCTCAGCCAGGTGACGGCCGCGACCTTTCAGGGGCGCGTCTTCGCCGTCTGCGCCGCACACTGACGCCGATCAGGGGGGGTGCACCCGCACCTCCTCTGAACACAATCACTTACGCTAAAGGTGAGTGTCCCCGTCGCCTATAATGCGGGGAGATGACAGGGGCCACCGCCGGCACGGACCGGGATCGCTGGGCGCGCGACGTGCTCGAGCCGGCCCTCGCCCGCGCTCCGGAGCGAGACGTGCCGTTCACGACCATCTCCGGACGGCCCATCAATCGTCTCTACACTCCTGATGATCTGCCCGGCTTCGACTACGCGCAGCACCTCCACGATCCCGGTGACTTCCCCTATGTGCGCGGCATCCATCCCACCGGCTACCTCGGCAAGCTGTGGACGATGCGCCAGTTCGCGGGGTTCGGGACGCCGGAAGAGACCAACTCGCGCTACAAGGCGCTGCTGGCGGCCGGCGGTACCGGCCTGAGCGTCGCGTTCGACCTGCCGACGCTGATGGGCCGCGATCCCGATCATCCGCTGTCTCTCGGCGAGGTCGGCAAGTGCGGCGTCAGCGTCATGTCGCTGGCCGACATGGTACGGCTGTTCGACGGCATCCCGGTGGGCGCCATCACCACCTCGATGACGATCAATTCCCCGGCGCCGATGCTGTTCGCGATGTACCTGGTCGTCGCCGAGCAGCAGGGGGCGGACTGGCGGACGCTCTCGGGGACGATTCAGAACGACATCCTCAAGGAGTTCATCGCCCAGAAGGAATACATCTATCCGCCGCGGCCGTCGATGCGGCTGATCACCGACATCTTTGCGTTCTGCTCGAAGGAGGTGCCGCGCTGGAACACCGTCTCGGTCAGCGGCTACCACATCCGCGAAGCCGGCTCGACCGCGGCGCAGGAACTCGCCTTCACGCTGCGCGACGGCATCGAGTACGTCCAGTACGGGATCGACGCCGGACTCGATGTCGATGACTTCGCGCCGCGGCTGTCGTTCTTCTTCAACTCGCACAGCGACTTCTTCGAGGAGATCGCCAAGTTCCGCGCCGCGCGCAAACTGTGGGCCGAGGTGATGCGCGATCGCTTCGGCGCCCGCAGCGAACGCTCCTGGAAGCTGCGCTTTCACGCCCAGACCGCCGGCGTCTCGCTGACCGCCCAGCAGCCCTACAACAACGTCGTCCGCACGGCGCTGCAGGCGCTCGCCGCCGTGCTCGGCGGCACCAATTCGCTGCACACCAACTCGCTCGACGAGGCACTCGCGCTGCCGACCGAGGCAGCCGCGACGCTGGCGCTGCGGACGCAACAGATCCTTGCCCACGAGAGCGGCCTTGCCGATGTCGTCGATCCGCTGGGCGGCTCGTATTTCGTCGAGCGCCTGACCCTCGACATGGAGCGCGAGGCGCGGGCCTACTTCGACACCATCGACGGCATGGGGGGCATGGTCGCGGCGATCGAGCAGGGCTTTCCGCAGCGCGAGGTCGCCGAGGCGTCGTACCGATTCCAGCAGTCGTTCGAACAGGGTGACAAGATCATGGTCGGGGTCAACGCCTACGCCCAGGCTGACGAACCGCCGTTCCCGATTCTGTATATCGACGATCGAGCCGCCACGACGCAGCTGGCCCGGCTCGAGTCGCTGAAACGGACGCGCGACGGCGATCGCGTCCGGCGCTCGCTCGAGGCGCTGCAGGCCGCCGCGCGCGGCCGCGACAATACGATGTACGCCCTCCTCGACTGCGCCCGCGCCTACGCCACCGTCGGCGAAATGTGCGACGCGCTTCGTGAGGTGTGGGGCGAATACGAAGAAGCGGCATTGATTTAGACGATGACCGCTTCCCGCTGCCCGCTTCCCGCTCCCGCCCAGAGCTGAGATTACGGGCGGGCGGACCCGGCCACGGAGCGATCAGTCGTTAGCGGTAAGCAAGTAGCGGGGAGCAGGTAGCGGGAAGCAGGAAGCGTCTTATGTCCAAGATTCGCGTCGTCATTGCCAAACCCGGGCTCGACGGGCATGATCGCGGGGCGAAAGTGATTGCCCGGGCGCTGCGTGACGCCGGCATGGAGGTCATCTACACCGGCCTCCGGCAGACGCCCGAGATGATCGTCGCGGCGGCGCTGCAGGAGGACGCGGACGTCATCGGGCTGTCGATCCTCTCCGGCGCTCACATGCACATCTGCCCGAGGGTGATGCAGCTGCTCAAAGAGAAGGGGCTGGACGACGTGCTGGTGGTCATTGGCGGCATCATTCCGGACGTCGACGTACCGGTGCTCCAGGCGGCGGGCGTGAAGGGTATTTTCCTGCCGGGGACGCCGATGCAGGACATCATCGATTTCATCGCGGGACACGTCCGTACCCGCGCGGATCAGGTCTGACATGCCGTACAAGCTCCTGCTCGCCGACGACAGCGTCACCATCCAGCGTGTGATCGAACTGACCTTCGCCGATGAGGACATTCAGGTCCTCGCCGTCGGCGATGGCAAGAAGGCGATCGCCAGCATCCAGTCCGACCGCCCCGACATCGTCCTGGCCGATGTCGGGATGCCGGAGCGCGACGGCTACGAGGTCGCATCGTTCATCAAGACCACCGCCGAGCTGTCGCACATTCCGGTGCTGCTGCTGACCGGCGCCTTCGAGCCGATCGACGAGGCGCGGGCCCGGGCGGTCGGGTGCGACGGCGTGCTCGTCAAGCCATTCGAGCCGCAGATGGTCATCAACCGCGTCAAGGACCTGCTCGCCGGCCGCCGGACCGGCGGGCCGTGGAGCGCCGTTCCTGCCGGGTCTGCCCCGGGCGCGGCACCCGGGCAGAGCGCACGCGGCGCGGCTGCCGCCGCGACCGCCGCGCCGGCCGGCTCGCTCGAGGACTACTTCGATCGGCTGGACGCGGCCTTCGCGACCATGGACTCGCCGTCGGCGCCGGCGCCGGCCCCCCCGCTTCAGGCGCCGCCGGTGTCGCGCCCGGCGTTCGACGCAGGTCCGGCCGCGCCCGGCGCGCCGCTGCCGGATGGCCTTGCCGACTGGGATCCCGATCTGACCGGCGCTCCGAGCAAGACCGCGGCGATGGACCCGCCGTCCGCTGGCCCGTCCGCGGCGCGCGCGGGGCACGACGCGGCGTCCGGCGGTCGCGCAGCGACCTCCGGCTCGTCCGGATCCCCCGCTGTCGAGACTCCGTCGCCGGCCCATCGGCCGGCGGCGTTCGAAGGTTCGGCGCCGCCGGCGGCCGTGGCATCCGCGCCAGCAGCCGCTCCCAGGGCGACACCTTCGGCCGCCGCGCCCCGCCCCGGCGGCTACCCGCAGGCCGCCCCCGGCCAGGGCCAGCCGGCCGCGCAGGGCCAATCCGTCTCGCCGCCGACCCTCGCCGAGGCCTTTGCCGCGTTGCTGTCGGCGGAGCAGGGCCGGTCGGTCGCCGCCTCGAGCCTGGGCACCATTCCGGATGCGGCCGTCGACGAGATCGTCCGGCTGGTGGTGAACCGCATGACCGACACCGCCGTCCGCGATACCGTCGCCGAGGTTGCCGATCGGCTCGTTCGCGAGGAAATCGAACGCATCAAGCGCGCCTGACCGCGCCCCCGGCTGCCGTTCCCGCCGCTATTTGACGATCGCCGATCCGCGCGGCGGCACCGTGAGGTACCATCAGCGTTTATGCCAGATGGCCTTCTGAAGTCTTCCATAACCGTTCCAGACAAGCCGGCGCTCGAGGGGCTCGAGCAGAAGTGGACGGCCCGCTGGGACGCCGACGCGACCTACCAGTTCGACCGCAGCCGCCCGCGCGCCGAGGTCTACTCGGTCGATACGCCGCCGCCCACCGTCAGCGGCTCGCTCCATGTCGGCCACGTCTTCTCGTACACCCACACCGACGTCGTCGCGCGCTTCCAGCGGATGCGCGGCAAGGCCGTCTTCTACCCGATGGGCTGGGACGACAACGGCCTGCCGACCGAGCGCCGGGTCCAGAACTACTTCGGCGTCCGCTGCGATCCGTCGCTGCCGTATGACCCGTCCTTCGTGGCGCCGGACAAGCCGCCCAAGCAGGCGATTGCGGTCTCGCGCCCGAACTTCATCGAGCTCTGCGCACGGCTGACCGCGGAAGACGAGAAGGTCTTCGAACACCTCTGGCGCTACCTCGGCCTGTCGGTCGACTGGCAGATGACGTACGCGACGATTGGCCGCCGCGCCCAGCGCATCTCGCAGCTGTCGTTCCTGCGCCTGCTCACTCGCGGGCTCGCGTACCAGGTCGAGGCGCCGACGCTCTGGGACGTCGACTTTCGCACCGCTGTCGCCCAGGCGGAGCTCGAAGACCGCGAACAGCCGGGCGCCTATCACCGGATCCGTTTCGCCGCGGCCGACGGCGCAGCGGCGGTCGGCGTCGAAATCGATACCACCCGGCCGGAGCTGCTGCCCGCGTGCGTGGCGCTCGTCGCGCATCCGGACGACGAACGGTACCGGCCGCTCTTCGGCACGGACGTGATCACACCGCTCTACGGCGTGAAGGTGCCGGTGCGCGCCCACCCGCTCGCGGATCCCGAAAAGGGCACCGGCGCCGCGATGATCTGCACGTTCGGCGATGTCACCGATGTCATCTGGTGGCGCGAGCTCGGGCTGCCGGTGCGCGCCGTGATTCAGCCGAACGGTGCCCTCAAGCCGGTGCGCTTCGGCGAGGCCGGCTGGGAGTCGTCTGACGCCGCCCGCGCCCAGCAGCACTATGATCAGGTCGCCGGTCTCTCGGCGGTCAAGGCCCGCGTTCGGGTGGTCGAGCAGCTCCGCGAGTCGGGCGACCTGCTCGGCGAGCCGCGCCCCATCACCCACGCCGTCAAGTTCTACGAGAAAGGCGATCGTCCGCTCGAAATCCTGACCAGCCGGCAGTGGTTCATCAACACCATGGACCAGCGCGAGGCGCTGCTGGCGCGCGGCCGGGAGCTGCAGTGGCACCCGCCCTACATGCAGGCGCGATTCGAGAACTGGGTCAACGGCCTCGCCGGCGACTGGTGCGTCAGCCGCCAGCGGTTCTTCGGCGTCCCGTTTCCTCTGTGGTACAAAGTCGGCGCCGACGGCTCGATTGATTACGAGGCGCGGCTGCTGCCGTCGGAAGCGCGGCTGCCGCTCGACCCCTCGACCGACGTACCCGACGGCTACCGGCCCGAGCAGCGCAACCAGCCGGGCGGCTTCGCCGGCGATCCCGACGTCATGGACACCTGGGCGACGTCGTCGCTGACGCCGCAGATCGCGGCGCGCTGGGAAGAGGATGCCGACCTGTTCGCGCGGGTCTTTCCGATGGACGTCCGGCCGCAGGCCCACGACATCATCCGCACCTGGCTGTTCGACACGGTGCTGCGATCGCACTTCGATTTCGACGCGCTGCCGTGGCGGCATGCCGCGATCTCCGGCTGGGTGCTCGATCCCGACCGGAAGAAGATGTCGAAATCGAAGGGCAACGTCGTCACGCCGATGGGCCTGCTCGAGGAGCACGGCTCGGACGGCGTCCGCTACTGGGCGGCGAGCGGGCGCTCCGGCACCGACACGGCGTTCGACCCCGGCCAGATGAAGGTCGGCCGGCGGCTCGCCATCAAGCTGCTCAACGCCTCGAAGTTCGTCCTGGCGAATCACGAGCCGCAGGGCGCCGTCACGGCCGCGGTCGACCGCGGCCTGCTCGCCTCGCTGGCGGCGATCGTCCGCCAATCGACCGACGATCTCGAGCAGTATCACTACACCCGCGTCCTCGAGCGCACCGAGTCGTTCTTCTGGTCGTTCTGCGACGACTACCTCGAGCTCGTCAAGGGGCGCCGCTACGGCGATCAGGGGGCGGCGCTCGCCGCCTCCGCCAACACCGCGCTGCTGACCGCTTTGTCGGCGATGCTGCGGCTGTTCGCGCCGTTCCTGCCGTTCGTCACCGAGGAGGTCTGGTCGTGGTGGCACGAGTCCTCCATCCACCGCGCGACGTGGCCGACGGCGGCGGAGGTGCTCGGCCCCGGCGGCGGCGCCGACGACGCGCGCGGCATCGAGGCGCTGCAGTTCGCGGCGGCGGTGCTCGGCGCGATCCGGAAGAAGAAGTCCGAAGAGCAGCGGCCGTTGAAGACGCCGGTCGCGGTCGCGGTGGTGCGCGCTCCGGCGGCGCTGCTGGCGCTGCTGCCCGACGTCGAGGCCGACCTGCGCGCGGCGGGATTGATCCAGCGGCTGGAGACGGCGCCGGCGGCGGCGCTCGAGGTCGAGGTGACGCTGGTTGCCGCCGAGCCGGTGATCCGGGACCCCCAACCGTGAAGTCGGTGCCGTTCGCCCCGCTCGATCCGGCTCTCTATCGCGAAGCGGTCCGCCGCGCGCTGGCGGAGGATCTCGGGTGGGGAGACGTCACGACCGAGGGCACGGTGCCGCCGACGCTCCGCGCCAAGGGCATCATCCTCGCCAAGTCGGAGTGCGTGCTCGCCGGCCTCGAGATCGCGGCCGAGGCGTTTCGCCAGCTCGACCCCGGCGCGAGCTTTGTCTCGCTGCGCACCGACGGCGACCTGTGCGCGCCCGGCACCGTCGTCGCCGAGGTCCGCGGCTCGGCTGCCGACATGCTCACCGCCGAGCGGACCGCGCTCAACTTCGTCCAGCGGCTGTCCGGCATCGCGACGCTGACGCGGCGGTTCGTCGAGGCGGCACACGGCCGGATCACGATTCTCGATACCCGGAAGACGACCCCGACGCTGCGCGCGCTCGAAAAGTACGCGGTCCGCGCCGGCGGCGGCACGAACCACCGCGGCGGCCTGGACGACGGCATTCTCATCAAGGACAACCATATCCGGCTGGGTGGCGGCGTCGCGGCGGCGGTCCGGCAGATGAAAGCCGCCGGCCATGAGATGCCGGTCGAGATCGAAGCGCAGTCGCTCGAGCAGGTCGACGAGGCGATCGCCGCGGGCGCCGACGTCATCCTGCTCGACAACCTGTCGATCGAAGACGTGCGCGATGCGGTGCGGCGGATTGCCGGCCGCGCCAAGATCGAGCTGTCGGGCGGCGTGACGCTGGCGCGGATGCCGGAACTGGCGGCAACCGGCGCGGATTACGTGTCGGTCGGCGCACTGACGCACTCGGCACCGGCGGCCGATCTCAGCTTCGAGCTCGAGCTCGACGGCCCGGCCGCGTCCGATCGAGGACCGGCAGCGTCCGATGGCTGATCCGCTGCCGCCGGAGATCGCCGAGGCGATGGCGTCGCGGCGCGCCAGGCTTGGGGCGTTCGGCGATCCGCTCCATTACTTCCAGGAGACCGGCTCGACCAACGACGTCGCCGCCGCGCTCGCCGATCGCGGCGCCGCGGAAGGCACCACGGTCGTCGCGGCCGCGCAGACCTCGGGCCGCGGCCGGTTCGGGCGGGCCTGGTTCTCACCGCCAGGCGCGGGTCTGTATGTGTCGGTGGTCTGCCGCAATCGCGCCGCCGCGCCGCTGCTGACGCTGGCCGGCGGCGTCGCGGTCGCCGACGGCGTCCGCGCCGCGACCGGGCTGCCGGTGCAGATCAAGTGGCCCAACGACATCGTCGTCGAATCGGGCAGGCCGCCGCGCCGCCGCAAGCTGGCCGGCATCCTGGCCGAGGGGTCGTCCGGGGCCGACGGGCTGCACCACGTGATTCTCGGCTTCGGCATCAACGTGCGGACGGCCGCCTATCCGCCCGCGCTCGCCGACAGCGCGACCTCGATCGAGACCGAGCTCGGGCGCGATCCAGACAGCGGCGCGATCCTCGCCGAGACGCTGGCCGCGCTGGCCGGGCGCGTCGCGGAGCTGGCGTCGGGCCGGCCCGGACCGCTGCTGACGCGCTGGCGCGCGCTGGCGCCGTCGGCGCACGGCACGTCGGTCGCGTGGGATACGCCGGGCGGGCCGCGGCACGGCACGGCGGCGGGGCTGGCCGACGACGGCGCGCTGCTGGTGCAGGTCGGGGACCGCGTCGAACGCATCATTTCTGGAGAGGTCCGGTGGAGCTGAAAGATCAGACGCAGAGTCCCGAACCAGGTCGCATGCTCCTGGCGATCGACGTCGGCAACACCAACATCGTCCTCGGCGTGTTCGATGGCGAGCGGCTGGCGGAGAGCTGGCGGCTGGCGACGATGCGGGAGCGGACCGCCGACGAAGTCGGAATCCTCGTCACTCACCTGTTCGAGCGGAGCCGCATTCCGCTCGAGCGCGTCAACGGCATCATCCTGTCGTCGGTCGTGCCGCCGCTGACACGGACGATGGAGGAGATGGGGGAGCGCTTCTTCCAGCGCACCCCGCTGACCGTTGATCCGTCGAGCAACACCGGCATGCCGGTGCTGTACTCGCCGGCGTCCGATGTCGGCGCCGATCGAGTCGTCAATGCCGTGGCGGCCTACGAGGCGTACGGCCGTGCGACCGCGTCGCCGGTCGTGGTCGTCGATTTCGGCACCGCGACGACGTTCGATGCGATCTCGGCGGCGGGGGAGTATATCGGCGGCGTCATCTGCCCGGGGATCGGCATCTCGGCCGACGCGCTCTTCCAGCGCGCCGCCCGGCTGCCGCGGGTCGATGTCCGAAAGCCGGCAACGGTCATCGGCCGGACGACCGTGACGTCGATGCAGTCGGGACTGTTCTTCGGGTACGTGGCGATGGTCGACGGCATTGTCGCGCGGATGCGCACCGAGCTCGACAAGGGAGCGCAGGCCGCCTGCATCGCGACCGGCGGGATGGCGTCGATCATCGCGGCCGACAGCGCCGCGATCGAGCGCGTCGATCCGGACCTCACGCTCCATGGGCTGCGGATCATCTGGGACCGCAACCGCGAACGGCACGCATGACAATGGAGACCGCGGATTATTGCCGCGAAATCGAAGCTTATCTCTGCCGCCGGAACGAAGGTCATCTGGTGCGGATCGTCGGTCCGGCGTTCGAGCGGGTCTGCGGCTGGGCCGACATGGGCGTGCCGCTGAAGGTGGTGTATCGCGGCATCGATGCGTATTGCGAGCGTGTCCAAGCCCGGGGCGGACGGCGGCGGCCGGCGCGGATCGAATTCTGCGAGGCGGACGTCCTGGCTCTGTTCGATGCCTGGCGTCGCGCGGTCGGTGTGCCCGGCGGCGAGCCGTCCGAAGGCGCGGCGGCTGAGGCCGACGAGCCGGTCTCGCGCAAGCCGGCGCTGACCGCCCACATCGAGCGCGCGATCGCGCGGCTGACGACGCTGCGCGGCAAGCCGGCCCGGCCGCCGGTCCTCGATCCCGTGATCGACGATGCGGTGCGGGAGCTCGAGCGGATGCACGAGCAGGCGCGGCAGTCGCGCGGCGATGCGCGGGTGCGTCTGGTCGAGGAGCTGTTGAGGATCGATCGCCGCGTGGTGGACGCGTCACGGGCGGCGGTCGACGACGAGACGGCTCGCGTGCTCGAGCGCGAGGCCGAAGCCGAGCTGGCGCCGTTCGGCGCGCGGCTGACCCCGGAGGCGCGGGCCCGGGCGGCCGCGGCCGCGTTCGAGCGGCTCGTGCGGGAGACGCTCGGTGTTCCGGTGATTGCCTACGAATGACGCGGCCATCCACGCGCGGCGGTGCGACTGGCGCGAGCCTGACGCCGGGGGACCGCCTCGAGCTGACGATCGAGAAGCCGGTGCCGGGTGGCCGGATGATTGCGCGCCATGACGGTCAGGTGGTGCTCGTCGCCGGCGGGATTCCCGGCGAGCGCGCCGCAGTCCGGGTCGAGCGGGTCGAGAAGCGGCTAGCGTTCGCGTCGGTGACCGACGTGATCGAGGCCTCGCCGGATCGGCGCGAGGTGACGTTCGAGCCGGCGTGCGGCGGCTGCGCCTACGCGCACATCGCCTACGACCGGCAGATCGCGCTCAAGGGTGAGGTGATTGCCGATGCGTTCACGCGGATCGGGCGGATCGCGCTGGCGGCGCCGGTGGCGGTGTCGGGGTCGCCCGAAGAGGGCTACCGGATGCGCGCCCGGCTGCACGTCGAGGACGGGCACGCCGGCTTCTTTCGCGAGGGCACGCATCAGGTCTGCGATCCGGCGCCGACCGGGCAGCTGTCGCCGGGGGCGCTTGCGTCGGTCACCAACCTGCTCGGCGGGCTCGGCGCGGCGGCCGCCGCCGTCGCGGCGATCGAGATCAGCGAGAACATCGCCGCGGATGAGCGGGCGATGCATCTCGAGCTGACAACGGCGGAGATCATCGCGCCGGCGACGCTCGCGGCGGCAGCCGCCGCCGCCGGGCTGACCGGGTGTAGCCAGCGGTCGGCGACCGGCGCGTTCGGCCACGCCGCGGATCCCGCTGTCGGCGACCCGCTCGCGGTCCTGACGGGGGGCCGGGCCGCCGACGGGATCCTGCGCCGCCACGCCGCGTCGTTCTTTCAGGGCAACCGCTATCTGCTCGGCGCGCTGACCGGGCACGTCATGGATGCGGTGCCCGCGGCCGGCGATGTGCTCGACCTCTATGCCGGCGTCGGGCTGTTCGCCGTCGCGCTTGCGGCCGCGGGCCGCTCCGGCGTGTCGGCGGTCGAGGGCGACCGTGAGAGTGGCGCCGATCTGTTGCGCAACGCCGCCCCGTACCGGGAGCGGCTGCACGCGGTCGTCGGCCTCGTCGAGGATCATCTGCGCCGCGACCGCACCCGACCCGAAACGCTGATCGTCGATCCCCCCCGGATCGGTCTGTCGCGGGACGCCATCGACGCGCTGCCCGGGCTGTCGGCGCGGCGCATCATCTACGTCTCCTGCGATCCGCCGACGATGGCGCGGGATGCGCGGCGGCTGCTCGACACCGGCTATGGCCTGACCTCGCTCGCCGGGTTCGATCTGTTCCCTCGCACCCCTCATGTCGAGGCGGTCGGCGTCTTCGAACGGGCAAGTTCCCAGTAGCCAGTTCCGGTGGCCCGCTTCCCGCGGCCCGCTTCCCGCTACCCGCTTCCCGCTGCCAATGTGGCTCGCGCTTCCGGAAGGGACGGCGCAGGTCAGCGTTTCTGGCTGGCGGCTCTGATGAAGGCCTCGAAGAGCGGGCGGAACTCGCCACTCCGCCAGAAGTTTTCCGGATGCCACTGCACCCCGACGCAGAAGTGCGCACCCGGCCGCTCGATTCCCTCGATGACGCCGTCGGGCGCGGTGGCCGAGACGGCCAGCGACGGCGCCACCGTGCGAACCGCCTGGTGATGACGGCTGTTCACCGCGCACGTTTCGGCCGGCCGGTCTCGCGACAGCACTTCCGACAGCCGCGTCCCGGGTGTCACGACGATCTGATGCGCGACCGCATCCTTCGGGGTCTGGATCTGATGCCGCTCGACGCCGCCGAGCTGGTCGGGAATGTCCTGGATGAGGGATCCCCCGAGGGCGACATTCATGACCTGCAGGCCGCGGCAGATGCCAAGCAAGGGACGATCGCCGGCGACGCATGCCCGGACGAGGTCGATCTCGAGCTGGTCTCGTCCCGGCTCACCCTCGTCGGTTGTCGGGTGCCGCGCCTCGCCGTAAAGGCGCGGCTCGACGTCGCCGCCGCCGGTGAGCAGCAGCGCGTCGACAGCGGCCAGCGCGGCCGCGGCATCCTCGCCGACCTCGATGACACGGACGCGTCCGCCGGCCGCTTCGACCGACGCCACATAGTCGGCCATGCGGCTGCAGGAGGTCACGCCGATGATCGGGCCCTCGCCGGAGAGCCGGCTGCGCTCGATGGTGTTGTCGGTCATCACATCTTGCCGGGCACGGCACACCCCATCAGGTCGAGTGCCTTGGTCAGCTGACTCCGGTAATAGGCCACCGCGGCCGCGCGCCAGGCCCGCGCGTCCTCGCGCTCCTCGTTGAGGATCGAATACTTGTGGTAGAAGCCGTTGAAGGTCTGAGCGAGCCCGAAGGCATACTTCGCCAGCACAGAAAGCTCCAGCGTCCGGACCGCGTGCTCGGCGACTTCGTCGAGGCGTGCCGCCTCGAGAATGAGCCCCCACAGATCGTGGGCTTCGTCGTCTTCCGCCTGGAGCACATCGGGAGCGGCAGCCGCGATCGCCTGGATCACCGCCGCTTCGTCCATCCCGTAGCGCTCCTGCAGCTTGTGGAAAATGTTGTTGGCCCGAACCGCCGCGTACTGCAGGTACGGGCCGCTTTCTCCCTCGAAGCTGAGCGCCTCGTCGATGTCGAAAACGATCACCTTGCCGCGCGAGAACTTGACCATGAAATACCGGACCGCCGCGGTCGCGATCGCGGCGGCGATGCGCCGCGTCTCGTCGGTGGTCAGCTCGGTATTGCGCCCCGCGACCTCGGCGGCGGCCTTGTCGGTGAGGCGATCGAGCAGGTCGTCGGCCTTGACGCCCTGGCCTTTCCGGCCGGAAACCTCGACGAACGGGCGGTCGGCATCCGCCGCGACGTCGTAGCCGAGCTCTCGCGCGGTCGCGTGCGACAGCGCGACCATCTCGTACGAATAGTGGATCGATTGCTCGGCCTGCGCGGCGTAGCCAAGCGAGGCGAGCGCCTGCTTGAGGAGCTTCTGCAGATACGACTGCCGGGTGTCGATGACGTTGCAGACCCACGTCGCCCCACCGAAGGGGGGCGCCGTCTGGCCGGCGGCGGGCGTCGAGCTCGTCGACCACAGCGCCGGCGGGCCGGCTTCGAAGATCCGGTAGTGAAAGTCCTTGCCGAGAAGGCCGAACTTCCACAGCTGGTACGCCATGTCCTTGCCGACGTAGGTGACCGTCCCGTCGGATCGGACGATGACCTTCTCGCGGCGATCCTCGGCCGCGTCCTCCGCCTCGTCGGCGGCCTCGTCGTCGTCGATGCGCATCACCCAGCAGCCGGCCAGCTTGCCCTCGGTCTGCAGGAACACCGCCCCGGTCTTCTTCAGAAATTCGAAGGCGTGGGTCCAGAAGTGCAGACGGAGAATATCCCCCTCCCAGGTCAGCAGGTCGTAGCCGATGTTCATCCGCCGCATCGTCGCCAGGTGGGCGTGGACGATCCGGTCGGCGATGAACGCGGCCATCGCCGCCGTCTCGTTGCCGCCGTGCTCGATGTCGTGCAGCGCCGCAGAGCGGATCTTCAGCCGCGCCTTGTCCCCTTCGTACCAGTCGGTGACGCGGGCGTAGAGATCCCAGCAGTAGTAGTCGAAGCGGCCGGCGTCGGCGATGGCGCGGACCTCGTCGAGGCTCTTGCCTTCGATCTCCCTGAAGCCGACCGCGACGTCCGCGACCTGGACGCCGGTGTCGTCGATGTAGTTCTGGATCTCGACCGGCCGGCCGAGAAAGCGGAGCAGCCGTCCGAGGGCATCGCCAAGCGCGGCGTTGCGCAGATGACCGATGTGCGCCGCCTTGTTGGGGTTGATCGCGGTGTGTTCGACGATCGCCTTCCCGCCGCCGGGTGGCGCCGCCGCGGCGCGGCCGTCGAGCCAGGCGCGGGCGAATGCCGGACGGTCGAGGAAGAAGTTGACGTAGCCGTTGGGCGCCGCCTCGATGCGCGAGAACCCGTCAATCGTGCCGAGCGCGCCGGCGATCTCCTGGGCGATAACCCGCGGCGCCTTGCGCAGCCGCCGCGCCAGCTCGAAGGCGAGCGGCACCGCCAGGTCGCCGAGCGCCCGGCGGGGCGCCGCTTCGACCGGAATGGCGGCGAGTACCGGGTCGTCGGCGGGAATATCGTAAAGACGGCTGACGGCGTCAGCCATCCGGGCTCGGACGAGGCGATGGATCGGCAGAATCATTTCGGCGGCAGGTGGCTCTCGGGCGGTTACGTGGACGATCGCTCAGTCGTGATACGATCTTCTTCCGATTCGGGGTTCGAATCCAGGTTCACATCAAGCATTCCCTTGGCGCGCTCGTAATCATGCGGCGTGTTGACGTTCAGGAACAGACGCCCGTCGGGGTCGCACCCCTCGAGGGCCTCGGGCCCGAGCTCGACGACGTGCAGCCCTTCGGGCAGCGTCGACGCCTCGAGCGCGCCTCGATCAATCCGCGCCCGGATCCCGGGCAGGCACCGGGCCGAGTAAATCGCACAGAGCGGCTCGCGGCCGCGGGCGCTCCGCGGCATGACGACGTCCCCCGGTTCGGCCGCCAGCCGGATCAGCAGCGCCGCCGATACGAACGGCATGTCGCAGGCCAGAACCAGGGTGCGCCCGCAGGGCGAGTGCGCCAGCGCCGTGTAAATGCCGCCGAGCGGTCCGCTGTCAGGCAGCGCATCCGGGACGACAGGCAGCCCGCGCGCCGCCCAGGCCTCGGTCGCAGTGCCGACCACGACGATGTGCGATGCCACCGCGCGGATCGCCTCGAGCTGGCGATCGATGATCGCCGACGCGCCGAGCGGCAGCGCCCCCTTGTTGACACCGCCGAGCCGACGGGCGCGGCCTCCGGCAAGGATGGCCGCACCCAGCGTGGTCTGTTCCATAGGCCGGGATCCGGCAGTTTATCAGCCGCCGCCGACGCCGCACAACCGCCGCAGCGCCGTCGTTCGGGGAGGCGGCGATGAGCGAGCCGCGGATCGGCCGCGTTCTGGTCGCCAGCCTGCACCAGTCGATCGCCGACCTGCTGCCGACGCGGCTGGAGTTCTACGAGAACTGGATCAATGTCTCGGGGCTGCGCGAGGGGACGATCGGGCTGGCGCCGCTGTCGGCGGTGCTGAGTTTCCTGCGCACCGAAGGGGAGGCCTACGGCCTGATCACCGCGAGGGCCGGGGAATACGCCGGCGACTGGACGGTGAACACGATGGCGCCGCTCGAGCGGCGCATCATCCATCGGCTGCCGGCGGCGCTGCGGCGGCGCGCCGCCCTGCGCGTCGCGCGGCAGCTGGTGCGCAACACCTATCCGGGGTCCCGGGCGATCGTCCGGCTCAAGGGCAGCGTCGGGTCGGTCGATCTTCGAGGCTCGCTGTTCTGCGAGGTCCGCGAGGTACCGGCGACACCGCTCTGCGGCTTCTACGCCGCGGCCATCGGCCGGGTGCTGGAGCTGCTGGACGTCCCGGCGACCACCACCGTCACCGAGTGCCGCGCCGGCGGCGGCAGGCGCGGCTGCCTGCTGTCCGTTATCGTCAAGTCGGGCCCGGCGCCGGCCGGCGAACAGGCCGCCGCATAGCGGCGCGCTCCGTCCGGAGCCTTCACACCAGGAGCGTGATCTTGCAGACAAGAGGCTCGGCTGGACCGGCTGGTCGGGCGCGCGCGGCGCGCGCGCTCGGCCGCAATCTGCCCGCGTTCCTGTGCCTCCTGCTCGCCCTGTCGCTTCCGGCCGCCGCCCAGGCCGCCCCCGGCGGCGACCGCGTCCTCGTGGTCCCGTTCGAAAACACCCGCCACGATCCGGCGGTCTACTGGCTGTCGGAGGCGTCCGCGGTGCTGCTCGCCGACGAGCTGACGGCGCGCGGCGAGGGGGCGATCACCCGGCTCCAGCGCATCCACGCGTTCGAAGAACTGCACCTGCCGCTGTCGGCCTCGCTGAGCCGCGCGACGCTGATCAAAGTGGGGGAGCTGGTTGGCGCGTCGGAGGTGATTGTCGGCGCCTACACGGTCGACGGCGGCCGCCTGAAGGTCACCGCCCACAGCATCCGCATCGACGTCGGCCGGCTCGAGCCCGACATCGCGGCGGAAGGGCCGCTGACCGGCTTGTTTTCGCTGTACGACACGCTCGCCGGGCGTCTGACGAACGGCACGGCTGCGCCGTCCCCGCGGCCGAGGCGGCCGCCGCTCGACGCCTTCGAGAACTACATCAAGGGATTGATCGCCGAGCGGCCCGCCTCACAGGCCACCTTTCTCGAGGCCGCGATCAGGCTCTTTCCCGATTACGCCGAGGCGCAGCTCGCCCTCTGGGACGTCCGGACAGAGCAGGGAGACGACGCCGCCGCTCTGGCCGCGGCGCGCGCCGTCGGCGAATCGTCGCCGCTGGCAGCGACCGGCCGCTTCCTGACCGGGGTCTCGCTGCTCGCCCTGAAGCGCTACGACGAGGCCTTCGGCGTCTTCAAGACCGTGGCCGACGACGCCGCGGCGGCGCCGGCCCGCGGCGGCGTCAAACCCGGCGGACCGGCCCTCAACAATCTCGGCGTGCTGCTGATCCGGCGCGGCGCGACCCCGCAGACCGGCTCGGCCGTCTTCTATCTGACGAAGGCGGCGGAGGCGGACCCCGGGGATGCCGGCTACCTGTTCAATCTCGGTTACGCCTACGTCCTCGAGCGCAACTATCAGGGGGCGGTCTACTGGCTGCGTGAAGCGGTCCGCCGCGACCCCACGGACGCCGATGCCCACTACGTTCTGGCGGCGGCGCTGCAGGCATCGGGCAGCGGCGTCGAAGCCCAGCGCGAGAAGGAACTGGCGCGGCAGCTGTCGTCGCGCTACGAGGAGCTCGAGCGGCGCGCCGCGGCGGACCGGCTGCCGGTGCCGAAAGGGCTCGAACGGGTGCGGATGGATCCCGAGCCGGACGCCGCCAGCCGGCCCGAACAAACCATCGTCAATACCGCTCAGCGCGACCAGCGCGAGCTGGCGGCGTTTCACCTGAATCGCGGGCGGCGGCTCTACGAGCACGAGGAAGACCGCGAGGCCCTGACCGAGCTGCGCCGGTCCGTCTACCTGTCGCCGTATGAAGCCGACGCCCACCTCCTGATCGGCCGCATCCTGCTGCGCACCGGCCGGCCGGAGCAGGCGCGCGATGCCCTGAAGATCTCCATCTGGAGCGCCGACTCCGTGAGCGCGCGCATCGCACTCGCCGAGACCTACCGCACGCTCAATGACCCGGCAGCGGCCCGCGCGCAACTCGAACGCGCCCTCACGCTCGATCCGGAATCCGCCGACGCGAAGCGTATACTCGGGCTGGTAAATAAATAAGGTGACACGGTGCCACGGTGCCAGGGTGCCACGGTGGAGATTTATGCGGAAGATCCTGTGCGGGCTGGTCGTGCTCTGCGGGCTGGCGGCGCTGTCGGCGGGCGTCGCCGGGCAGCCGGCGGGCATCGCGGGGCAGGCGGCAGGCGCGGTCTTCACCGCGGAGATCGACGGGATCATCCATCCGGTGGCGGCGGAGTACGTGCGCGACGGGCTGGCGCGGGCGGATGCGGCGGGGGCGCGGCTGTTCGTGCTCACCCTGCGGACGCCCGGCGGACTGGTCGATTCGACCCGCGAGATCAACAACGCCATCATCCACGCGAAAACGCCGGTGGCGGTCTTCGTTGGACCGTCGGGGAACCGCGCCGCGTCAGCGGGCTTCCTGATCACGATCGCGGCCGACGTCGCCGCGATGGCGCCAGGGACGCACATCGGCGCCGCGCATCCGGTCGCCGGCAACGGCGAAAAAATCGACGACACGATGGCCAGCAAGATGGCCTCCGACGTCGCCGCCTACGCGCGGACCCTGGCGACGCAGCGCGGACGCAACGTCGCGCTGGTCGAGCAGGCCGTCATGCAGAGCCGTTCCTTCACCGAGCAGGAAGCGGCCGGCGCGACGCCGCCACTCGTCGATCTCATCGTCAACGACGTGCCTGAGCTGATCCGCCGGCTCGACGGCCGCAGCATCAAGCGCTTCGACGGCCGCACCGAGACGCTGCACACCGCCGGGACGACGACAACCGCGGTGCGCATGACGTGGCCGCAGCGGATTCTGAGCGGCGTCGCCCACCCGCAGGTGGCCTACCTCCTGCTGACGCTCGGCACCCTCGGACTGACCATCGAGCTGTGGAGCCCGGGCGCCATCCTGCCCGGCGTTGCCGGAGCCATCTGCCTGCTGCTGGCGTTCTTCGCGTTCCAGGTCCTGCCGGTCAGCTATGCCGGTGTGCTGCTGATCCTGTTCGGCCTCGGTCTGCTCGTGCTGGAGGTGAAGGTGACGAGCTTCGGCGTGCTTGCCGCCGGCGGCATCGTCTCGCTGCTGTTCGGCTCCCTGATGCTGATTGATTCCCCGGCGCCGGAGATGCAGGTGGGCCTTCGGCTGGTCCTGCCGGTGACCCTTGGCATCGCCTTCATCCTGCTGTTTCTCGTGCGCCTGGCGATCCGCTCCCAGCGCGCCACCCCGGTCACCGGATCGGCCGGCATGCTCGGCGAGCGCGGCGTCGTCCTGACGGCGATCGAGCCCGGCGGCCAGGGCCGCGTCCGGACGCACGGCGAAATCTGGGCCGCCACCGCCGACGAACCCCTGGCCCCCGGCACGATCACGCGCGTCACCGGCATGAACGGCCTGGTGCTCCACGTCAGGAGGGAGGAAGGGGGGGCGGACTGATCTCTTGACCCCGGAACCCCGAACCGCCGAATCCTGTATCATCCCCCCGGAGGCACGCCGTGCTATTTCCGCCCGCTTTGATTGTTGCCGCGATCGTCGTCTTCTATCTCCTGTCGTCGATCAAGATTCTCAACGAGTACGAGCGCGGGGTGATTTTCCGTCTCGGCAAGCTGATGAGCCAGCCGAAGGGACCGGGAGTGGCTCTCGTCTTCGCACCGCTGGACCGGATGGTGCGGATCAGTCTCCGAACCATCGTCATGGACATCCCGCCGCAGGACGTCATCACCAAGGACAACGTCTCGGTCAAGGTGAACGCGGTCGTCTACTTCCGTGTCATGGACCCGCGCCGCGCCGTCGTCGAGGTGGAAAGTTACCACTACGCGACGTCGCAGCTGGCGCAGACGACGCTGCGCAGCGTGCTGGGGCAGGTGGAGCTCGACGACCTGCTGTCCGAGCGCGACCGCCTCAACCGCGACCTGCAGCAGATCCTCGATCAACACACCGAGCCATGGGGCGTGAAGGTCTCCTCGGTGGAGGTGAAGCAGGTCGATCTGCCCCCCGACATGCAGCGCGCGATGGCCAAGCAGGCGGAAGCTGAGCGGGAGAAGCGTGCTAAAATCGTGCACGCGGCCGGGGAGCTGGAGGCGTCTGAAAAACTCGCCATGGCGGCCGAGGTTATTGCCAAGGAGCCCGTGACGATCACGCTTCGCTACCTGCAGACGCTGACCGAAATTGCGTCCGAGAAAAACTCGACGATCATCTTCCCGCTCCCGATTGAGCTCATGAACGTGCTGACCGGGCGGAACAAGGCGTAAGCGTGTCTGATCTTTCCCACGAAACGGCCGAGGACGGCTTTCACGAAATCCAGCTGAGCGGGAAGCAGCTCGTCTTCCTGTTCATCGTGACGACCAGCGTGGTCGTGGGCGTGTTCCTGTTCGGCGTCCTGGTCGGGCGCGGCGCTCGCGAGATCCACTCATCCGAGGCGGCGCCCGCCGCCACGACGACGGACGCGGCCGCACCGGTCGCCGCTGCCGCGGCACCGCCGTCCGAGGCCCCGGCTCCCGTCGAAGAGGAGCCCTTGTCGTATAGCGACCGGCTCACCAACGCCGGGACGCCCACCGAGAAGCTGAACAAGCGCGGCGAGGATCACGGACGGCCCGAGGCGGAGCCAGCGCCGGCACCGAAACAGACGGCCAAGTCCGAGCCGCCGGTCGCGCCCGCGGCCGCCAAGCCGCCTGCGGCCCCGGCCGCGGCTCCGCGCGCCGCGCTCCCTGCCGGCATTCCGACGTCGGGCCGTCCCGGCACATGGCTGGTGCAGGTGATCGCCACCCGCGAGCAGGGCATGGCCACCTCGATCGTTCAGAAGCTGACCGCCAAAGGCTACCCGGCGTTCCTGGTCGCCCCGGCCGCCGGCGCGCCCCAGCCCTTCTACAAAGTCCAGGTTGGCCGCTACACCGATCGCGGGGAAGCCGAAAAGGTGTCCCTCCGGATCAAGAAGGAAGAACAGTTCCAGTCCTGGATTTTGCGCTAGCGCTTCTCTCCGGCCTGCTGCTGGCGCTCAGCTTCCCCAAGTTCGGTCATCCGGCCTTCGCCTGGATCGCCCTGACGCCGCTCATCATTGCGAGCGCAATGTCGGCGGCGCGGTCGGCCGCCCGGCCATTTTTCCTGGGCCTCGTGACCGGCATGGTCTATTTCTCGCTGACGCTGTACTGGCTGGTCGAGACCATGACGGCGTTCGGCGGGGTGCCGTGGGCGGTGTCGATCTTCGCGGCGGGCGTGCTCGTCGCGTACCTGGCGCTCTTCCCGGCGGCGTTTGCCGTCGTCCTCGCGCGCCTGTCCCGCAGCCTCGGGCCGCGCGCCCTGCTGCTGGCGCCGGCTGTCTGGGTCACGACCGAACTCGGGCGGCAGTACCTTTGGGACGGCTTTCCGTGGATCCTGCTCGGCTACAGCCAGGTGACGGTGCTGCCGGTGGCGCAGGCGGCATCGGTGGCCGGCGTCTATGGCCTGTCGGCGCTGCTAGCGGCGACGGCCACGGCTGCCGCGCTGATCGTGATCGGCCGGGGACGGATGCGGTGGGTCGTCGCCGCGTCGATGGCGGTACTGCTCACCGGAATGATCGTCTGGGGGAATGCCCGCCTCCGCGCCTCGTGGCTGCTGACCCGCGGAGAGCCGGTCCGCGTCGGCGTCCTGCAGGGCAACGTCCTGCAGGAGCAGAAGTGGGATCCCTCGCTGCGCGGCGCCATCACCGACCTCTACCTCGACATGACGCGTCAGGCGCTCCGCCAGGGAGCGACGTTCATCCTCTGGCCGGAGTCCTCTTACCCGGTCCCCTTTGCGGACGACCTCGTCGGCGGCGCCGCGGTACGGCGGCTGGCGAAGGAATCGGGCGCGACGCTGCTCGTCGGCAGCGACCAGGTCGAACCGATCCCCGCCTCGCCCGACGCGCACCGGCCGTCCGCCCGCTACTACAACGCGGCCTACCTGGTGACGCCCGACGGCGCCACCGCCGCGGTCTACCGCAAGATGCACCTCGTTCCGTTCGGCGAGTACGTGCCGCTCAAGAAGCTGTTGTTCTTCGTTGGTCCGATTGTCGAAGCGGTCTCCGACTTCTCGCCAGGCACCGAGCCGGTCCTGCTGCCGGTCGGCCGCCACCGCGCGAGCACCGCGATCTGTTACGAGGTCATCTATCCGGATCTCATTCGCCGGTTCGTCTCCGACGGCAGCGAGCTGCTGACGACGATCACCAACGATGCCTGGTACGGCCGCTCCTCGGCCGCCTTCCAGCACTGGGACCAGGCGGCGATGCGCGCGATCGAGGAAGGCCGCTTCCTCGCCCGCGCCGCCAACACCGGCATCAGCGGTTTCGTCGATCCCTACGGCCGCGTCCTGACCAGGACCCCGCTGTTCGAATCAGCCGTCCGGGTCGAGGAGCTCCGCTTCCTGACCGACCGGACCATCTACAGCCGCATCGGCGACCTCGTCGCCTGGCTCTCCCTGCTCGTCACCGCCGCCGCCCTCATCGCCACCCGCCGCCCAAAACGTTCCTAGCCACAAGGGTGCCCCCTGGCACCCTGGCACCGCGTCCCCTTGGCACCGTGGCACCTTGGCACCTTGGCACGATAAGATACAGAGATGCCCCTTCAACTGGACGAGCAGCTTCGCAGGTATCAGGATCTGGCCCGCCGCAGTTCCGATCTGCGGAGCTATCTTTGACGCCGCCCGCCCGACCCAGGAACTCGCAATCATAGAGCAGCGCGTCTCCGACCCCGAGTTCTGGAAGGACCAGACCGGAGCGCAGAAGCTGCTCCAGCGCCGTCGCCGGCTCGAGGAGGACATCGCCCTCTCGACATCGCTCGGCCGCCGCGTCGACGACCTCGCCGTGCTGGTCGAGTGGCTCGAGGCCGGCGAGCCGGTCCTCGACGACCTCGCCCGCGGGCTCGATGAGCTCTCGGCCGCGGTCGATGCCGGCGAGACCAAGAAGATGCTCGGCGGCGAGCACGATCGCAAGAACGCCATCGTCACCATCCACCCCGGCGCTGGCGGCACCGAGTCGCAGGACTGGGCGGAGATGCTGCTGCGCATGTATCTGCGCTGGACGGAACGGCGCGGCTTCAAGCGCGACGTCATCGATCTCCAGCCCGGCGACGAGGCCGGCATCAAGGGGGCGACGATGACGATCGTCGGCGATTATGCCTACGGCCTGATGCTCGCGGAAGCCGGCGTTCACCGGCTGGTGCGGATCTCGCCGTTCGATCAGGCGTCGCGCCGGCACACCTCGTTCGCGTCGGTGTTCGTCTGGCCGGAGCTGCCCGACGATGTCGACGTCGAGATCGAGGAGAAGGACCTGCGCATCGACACCTACCGGTCGAGCGGCGCCGGCGGCCAGCACGTCAACGTCACCGACTCGGCCGTCCGGATCACGCATCTCCCGACCAATATCGTCGTCTCGTCTCAGAACGAGCGATCACAGCACCGCAACCGTGACTCGGCGATGAAGGTATTGAAGTCGCGGCTCTACGACCTGAAGCTGAAAGAGCAGCAGGCGAAGCTGGATCAGCTCGGCGGGGAGAAGAAAGACATCGCCTTTGGCAGCCAGATTCGCAGCTACGTGCTGCACCCGTATCAGCTGATCAAGGATCACCGCACGAAGGAGGAGGTGGGTGACGTCAGCCGCGTCCTCGACGGCGACATCGACGTCTTCATCAAGACCTATCTGATGCGCAAGGCATCGGGCACGCTCGGGCAGGCCGTGCCGGACGAGGACTGAGGGCTACTGCTTCAGCGACCCGGGCTGTGTGCCGGCGATGAAGGCCTCGGGGATGGCGCCCGGGGCCCCCGGGTCGGCGGTGTCTCCTGAGCTCTTGTCGACCGAGACGAACACGATGTTGCCGGGCGCGGGGAACGGCGGCGCTTCCTTGCGGTCGCCGATCCACGCTTTCATGATGTCCATCCAGATCGGCAGCGCGGCTTCGGCGCCGGTCTGGTTGTGGCCGATCGGCTTCTTCTGGTCGAGGCCGATCCACACGCCGAGCGTGATGTCCGGATCGAAGCCGATGAACCACGCGTCGGTGTAGTCGTCGGTCGTGCCGGTTTTGCCGCCGAGCGGCCAGTTGAGCGAGGCCGCCTTCGCGGCGGTGCCGCGCTGGACGACGCCGCGCAGCAGGCTGGTCATCACGAAGGCGGTGTCGGAGCGAATCGCGTCCTTCGGCTCCGGCCGGTTCTCCTCGAGCAGATTCCCTTCCCGATCCGCGACCTTGAGGATCGAGTACGGCCGCATCCGCACCCCCTGGTTCGGAAACGCGGAATAGGCGCTGGTCATTTCGGTCAGGGTCGCCTCCGCGGCGCCGAGCGCCACCGACAGGTATGGCGGGATCGGCGATTCCAGCCCGAGGCGGCGGGCGTAGGAGATCACCTGCCGCGGCCCGAGCTGGTCCATCACCCGCACCGCCGGGACGTTGCGCGATTCCTCGAGGGCGTGGCGCAGCGTGATCGGCCCCTCGAACTTGTGATCGTAGTTGAGCGGGCTGTAGGTCGGGGAGCCGGCGCCGCCGGCGAAGCTCGCCGGCGCATCCAGAATCATCGTCGTTGGCGTGTAGCCGCGGTCGATCGCGGCGGTGTAGACGATCGGCTTGAAGGCCGAGCCGACCTGGCGGAGCGCCTGGGTGGCGCGGTTGAACTTGCTGCGCTCGAAGCTGAAGCCGCCGATCATCGCCTTGATCCGGCCGGTGCGGTTGTCGATCGCCAGCACCGCCCCCTCGACGAGCGGCGGCTGTTCGAGCGTCGCGGTTGCGGTGTGGGCCGCCTCGTTGATGGTCAGGAGGCGGGCCTCGACGAGGTCCCCTTTGGTGACCAGCTGCGAGCCCTGTGTCTTGGCGGTCCAGGCAAAACCCTTGCGGTCGACCGTGACGCGCAGCGCGCCGGCGCGAAGATCGATGGTCGCCCCGTCGGCGCTGGTCACGACGGCCGGAACGATGTCGGTCGGCTTCATCGGCCGTTCCCAGCGGGCGTTGCGGAACGTCTCGACGGGGTGGCCTTCGGCGACGACGTTGCGCCGCGGCTTGCGGAACCCGCGACGCTTGTCGATCCGGCGCAGCCCGTCGTCGAGTGCCTGGTTGGCGGCGTCCTGCAGCGGCAGGTCGAGCGCCGTCTGGATTGATAGCCCGTTCTCGTAGAGCCGTTTCGCCCCGTAGCGGGCTTCCAGCTCCTTGCGGACCTCCTCGACGAAATACGGCGCCACCGAGGGGGCGCCCGACGGCTCGCCGCGCAGCGTGATCGGCTTGGCCTTGGCTTCGTCGGCTTCGGCGGCGGTGATGAAGCCGACCTCCGCCATGCGGCCGAGCGTGTAGTTGCGGCGGCGCAGCGCCGCATCCATGTTGACGTACGGGCTCTGCCGGACGTTGCCCTGCAGGATGCCGGCAATCAGCGCCGCCTCCTCGAGCGTGAGGTCCTTGGCGGACTTGTCGAAATACAAACGTGATGCGGCCTGGACGCCGTAGACGCCGTGGCCGAAGTACATCTGGTTGCAGTAGAGCGTGAAGATTTCGTGCTTCGTGTAGCGCTTCTCGATCTGGATCGCCAGCAGCGCTTCCTTGATTTTGCGCTCCCAGGTCTTCTCGTCGGTCAGGAAGAGCTTTCGCGCCAGCTGCTGGGTCAGGGTGCTCGCGCCGGCCGCCTTGCGCCGCTCGATGACGTCCTTGATCAGCGTGGCGACGATGCGCGGGATGCTGAGGCCGAAGTGCTGCTCGAATTCCGAGTCCTCGGCGGCCATGATCGCCTGGCGCAGCTTTGGCGAGATCGCCTCGTAGGGGATGACCTCGCGGCGCTGGATGGCGAACTCGCCGATCACCTCGCCGCGGGCGCCGTAGACGCGCGAGATGGTGCTCGGCGCGTAGTCGTCGAGCGCCGAGATCTGCGGCAGGTCGCCCGCATAGGCGAAGATCACCCCGGTTGCGATGCCCATCAGCGCCGCGAGAATGAACAGGATGATGACGCCGGCACTGCGGGCGACGCGCAGGACGTAGGTGGCCATTGTCAGCGTCCCCGGCCGCCGCCGCGCGAACGGCCGCCTTCGGATCCGCCGGCCGACGGCCGATCGGACCCGCGTCGATCGCCGCCGGAGGGGGCCGCGGCGCCTGGTGACGGGCGATCGACACCGCCGCCGCGCGGCACGGCGCGGCCGACGGGCTCAGCCGGGCCGTCGGGCGCACGGCGTTCGGGGGCGCGCGGGGTGTAGTCGGGCGCGCTGTAGGGGGCGCGTGCCGGCATGCCCGCCGCAGGAGCTGGCGGCCGGCTTTCGATTGGGGTGACCGCGCGCGGCTCCGGCGCAGGGGAGCGGTACGCAGGCAGCTCGCGCGGGACGGCCCGGCCCTGAGTGCCGGGGGTGCCGATGTCGGGCGGTGCGCCGCGCCACCGCTCGCGGCCTGGCGCGGGTGCCGGCGCCGCGGCTGATGGCGCGGTCGAACGGATCCGGGTGTCGTACGCCGGATCGGGCGAGCGGGAGAGGACACCGCCGCCCTCACGGGGAATGGCCGTGTCGGCGGCGCGGCCCGGGACGCGCGCCGGCTCCGAGGGAGACGCGGGGGCGCGTGCGCCGCCGCGATCGGGAGCCGGAGCGTAGCGCGGCGAGGCAATCATGGTCCGCGGCGCGGCCGAACCGACGCGGGAGCGGCCGGGTTCAAGATTGGTGTAGACGGGCGCCCGGGAGGGATTCGGAGCGACCGCCGATCGCGCGGGCTGTCCGGCGGCGGTGCCGGCGATTCGGATCGGGCTGTCGCCGCGCGGAACCGCGTAGGCTCGCTCATCGGGGCCGCGATCGCGTTCGACGAACGGCCGCGCTCCGCGCAACTCGACTTCGCGCGCCATGACACGGCGGACGTCGTTGCCGCCGCCGAACCGCCGCTCCGGAACGGCCGTCCAGGCGCGCCAGCGGTCGTAGCCGCCGCCGCCGTAGACGTTGACCACCTGCACGACTGGCCGATTGTTCCAGCCGAGCGGGCACCAGCTCACATAGCCGGGCGAGTAGGCCCAGGACACATACGCGGGCGCCCAGCTGCGTCCGGGAATCCAGAACCACGCGCCGGCCGACAGTCCCCAGCGTCCGTAGTGGTGGGTGGGCCAGTCCCAGCGGTTGATCCCCACCCACGTCCAGCCGTACGGCCGGAGCGAGACCCACCGGCCTTGAGAGTACGGCCGCCATCCGGAGGAGACGGTGGGATACCAGACGTATCCGTAGGATGTTTCGTAGCGCCAGGCCCCGGCGTCGGCGAGCGAGGCGGCGTACGGCCGGACCTCTTGCGGCAAGTACTGACCGGCGCTGCCGAGCCGCTGGTCTCGGCGCGCCTCGGACCAGCGGTCGAAGTCGTCCCAGGCGGCGGAATTGAAGGAGTAAGCGTAGGACGGGGCGGTCGCAGTGCGCGCGAGGGCGCGCTCGCCGGCGCGCAGCGGCGTCTCGCCGCCGTCGCTCGAGAGAACGGCGGCGCCGCGAATGACGCCAAGCTCGGTCCCCGGCTCGCCGCGATCCTGTATTAACGAGACGCGATACTCGCCGGCGGATTCGATCGTCGCCGCGCCGGACGGCGTGTCGATGCGATAACGCACGCCCTGCGTGCGGCCGGGGATCGACAGCCGCACCCGTCCCTCGAGAAGACGCACGAGATCGTCGGACTGGAAGTCGACGGTCGTTTGCTCGTCGAGGTGGAGGGTGCTGCCGTCGGTGAACAGGATCTCGACGCGGCCGGCGCTGGTGCGGACGCGATCGCCGGCGAGCAGCGGCATGTTGGCCGGTGCGGCATCCGGCTGCCCGTCGCGTTCGAGTACCGCGCTGCCCTCGACCCACGAGATATGGGCCGGCGGATCAGACGCGACGTCCTGGGCGACGGCGGCGGCGCTCGACAGAAGCAGGCTGGCGCACAGCAGACGGGCAACGCGGCAGGACATAACGGACCTCACAACCAGGCGGGCAACCGGGGCCGCCGATGCTCGGCATCGCGTCCCAATCACCGTCGCCGGGTTCGCGGCGGCAGGGTGGCATCTACATTATATGCACAGCTGCGCCGCTGATCGCCACCGATGCGGCGCCGCTCACGACCCCGGATGGACGTGTCCGCCTTCACTTACCGACGCACTGGCCTGTGCTTCGGCCGGCGACGATCACGGGCGGCCTACGGCTGGTCTAAGGCTTACGCGGATGAACACGGATCGACACGGATGGCCACGGAGATGTCGCGCTGCCAGAGAAGCGGTTGGGCGGCCGGTCTCCGACCGGCCGCGAGGGGTGGACTGAGCCGCGCCACGCCAAGCGCACGG
>JANMWI010000100.1:0-169001 GCA_031393955.1 Acidobacteriota bacterium | reverse complement strand
GCCGGAAGGCGGCCGACGGCGCCCCCGCCAAGGCCCGGAAGACGGCGGCCAAGCCGCGCGCGCCGCGCACGCGGTCGCGCAAGGACACGCCCGCGCTCTAGTCCTCGTCCGCGCTGCCGTCGAACAGCGGCAGCGCGGGGCCCTCTCGCCCCTGCTCCGCGGGATCGACCAGATTGTGGACGCTGGCGCCGAGCAGCCGGACCGGCCGCCGGCCAGCCTCGGTGCGTTCGAGCAGCGCGACCGCCCGGCCGGCGATGTCGTCCGGGTCGCGCGTCGCCGGCAGCCGCGAGTGGCTGCGCGTCACGGTGGTGAAGTTCGAGTAGCGGACCTTGATCGTCACCGTCCGGCAGGTCAGGCCGCGGCGTTCCAGCCAGGCGGCGCCGTCCCGTGCCATCTCGTCGACTTCGGCGCGGATCTGCGACAGGTCGGTGAGGTCCTCGGAGAACGTGTTCTCGGTGCCGGAGGACTTGGCGGCCCGGTTCGGGACGACCGGCCGCTCATCGATGCCGTCGGCGAGGCGGCGGAGCCAGTCGGCATTGCTGCCAACCGCCTCGCGCAGCGTCGCCGCATCGACGCGGCGGACATCGACGAGCTTCTCGATGCCGCGCTCGCGCAGGCGCTCGGCGGTCACCGGCCCCACCCCCCACAGCGCGTCGACCGGCAGCTTGTGGAGGAACTGCTCGACGCGCTCCGGCGCGATGACGGTCAGGCCGTCCGGCTTCTGCCACCCCGACGCGATCTTGGCCAGGAACTTGTTCGGCGCGACACCGGCCGAGGCGGTCAGGCCGGTCGCCTCGCGGATGGCCGTCTTCAGCCGCTGCGCGACCGTCTGCCCGAGCGGCTCGCCCCAGACGTTCTCGGTGACGTCGAGGTAGGCCTCGTCGAGCGACAGCGGCTCGACGAGCGGCGTCACCGACCGGAAGATCTCGAAGACCGTCTGCGACGCCGCCTGGTAGCGTCCGAAATCGGGCCGGACGATGACCAGCGACGGACAGAGACGCACCGCGCGCGACATCGGGATCGCGGAGCGGACGCCGAAGGCGCGCGCCTCGTAGCTGGCGGCGGCGACGACGCCGCGGTGCTCGGGGGAGCCGCCGACCGCGACCGGCCGGCCGCGCAACTCCGGCTTGTCGCGCTGCTCGACCGACGCGTAGAAGGCGTCCATGTCGACGTGAAGGATTCGGCGCACGTCACCGCGCCTCCGTGGGCGCGGCTCGAAAAGCGGGGAGCACGATGAGGTCGAGACTAGCACGACCGCCGGCCGCCCGGTCCCGGACGAACGCGACGTTTGCACCGGTCCGGCGCGACCGCTACAGTGGACGTGGCGGCGGACAGCCTGACGCCTGGAGACCCCCGATGAACATCGTCCGACGCGTGGCCGTGATCTGCGCCGCGATTGCTGTCTGCGGCGCGGCGCCCAGCGCGGAGGCGCGCGACCGATCGCGGCCGACGACGGACGCCCGGTACCGGGCCGAGATCCGGAAGTACCGCGCCGAGCGCGTCAAGGAGCTGAAGGCAGACGACGGCTGGCTGACGGTCGCGGGGCTGTTCTGGCTGAAGCCGGGGGCGAACGTCGCCGGCAGCGCGCCCGGGAGCGATGTGCGCCTGCCGGCGAAGGCGCCGGCGCGGCTCGGCGTGTTCACGCTGACCGGGGCGCGCGTCACCTTCTCGCCCACGCCCGGCGCCGCCGTGACGCTCGGAACCAGACCGATCGCCGGCACCATCGCGGCGCCTGACGACGACGCCGCGGCGATCGCGGCGGGGGACCTGCGGATGTTCGTCATCCAGAGGGAAGATCGCTTCGGCATCCGGCTGCGCGACCTGAAGAACCCGGCGCGTCTGGGCTTCGCCGGGCTGGGATTCTTTCCGCTGCGGCCGGGGTACCGCCTGCGGGCGCGGTTCGTGACCTACGACCATCCCCGAACGATCAGGGTGCCGAACGTGCTCGGGCAGGCGCCGGAGATGACCAGTCCGGGCTACGTCACTTTTACTCTCGGCGGCCGCGCGATCCGGCTCGATCCGGTCTACGAGACCGACGAGCATCTCGACCTGTTCTTCATCTTCAGGGACCGGACGAGCGGGACCACGACCTACCGGGCCGGACGATTCCTGCACGCGCCGCTGCCGCACGACGGCCTCGTCGATCTGGATTTCAACCGCGCCTACAACCCGCCGTGCGCGTTCACCGCGTTCGCGACGTGCCCGCTGCCGCCGCCGCAGAACCGTCTCGACGTCCCGATTGAGGCGGGCGAGCGCGCCGTCCATGCCGCGCCGGCGGCCGAAGCCGGGATGCGGCGCGGAGCCGGTTAGGCCAAATTTGGCGGCCCGACAATTACGACATTTTTGTCGTTTGGCGCCAGGCATTCTGTCGAACTTCGTCAGAACGGCTCAGACCCCTTGAAGCGCGCCGCGACGGCACGGATAATACCGGCTCGGGAGTTTATCGGTCGCCGTTCTCATCCAGCCGCGATTACGAAAGGACACAAAAATGGGTTCCGCATCATCCGGCCACGCCATTCGCAGCATCAGTGAATGGGGCACGACTCTCAGCCAGCGGCCGGTGACCGCCGCCAGGAAAATGAGCGACGATTTTGGCTCCCTGACGTTCAACGACGAGGCGCAGCGGGCGCGCCTGCCCAAGGATGCCTATCGCGCGCTGCGCCGCGCGATCGCCCAGGGGGAGTCGCTCGACGCCTCGGTCGCGGACATCATCGCCAGCGCGCTCAAGGACTGGGCGGTCGAGCACGGCGCGACCCATTACACGCACTGGTTCCAGCCGATGACCGGGATCACCGCCGAGAAGCACGACAGCTTCCTGTCGCAGACCCCCGACGGCCGCGGCGTCGCCGAGTTCAGCGGCAAGGAGCTGATCAAAGGGGAGCCCGACGCCTCGAGCTTCCCGTCCGGCGGGATGCGCTCGACCTTCGAGGCGCGCGGCTACACCGCCTGGGACCCGACCAGCCCGCCGTGGCTGCTGGTGACGTCCAACGGCACGACGCTGGTCATCCCGACCGCGTTCGTCAGCTGGACCGGCGATGCGCTCGACAAGAAGACGCCGCTGCTGCGGTCGATGGAAGCGGTCTCGAAGCAGGCGGTCCGGATCCTGCGGCTGTTCGGCTCGAAGGCGCAGCGGGTGCACGCCACCTGCGGCCCCGAGCAGGAGTACTTCCTGGTCGACCGGCAGTTCTACTTCGCCCGCCCCGACCTGATCAACGCCGGCCGGACCCTGTTCGGTGCGCGCCCGCCGAAGGGACAGGAGATGGAGGACCACTACTTCGGGTCGATCCCGGACCGGGTCCTCGCCTATATGCAGGAGTGCGAGCGCGAGCTCTACCGCGTCGGCGTGCCGATCAAGACCCGCCACAACGAGGTCGCGCCGGGGCAGTTCGAAGTCGCGCCGATCTTCGAGAACGCCAACGTCGCCACCGACCATCAGATGATGACGATGGAGATGCTGCGGCGGATCGCGCCGAAGTACGGGCTCGCCTGCCTGATGCACGAGAAGCCGTTCGCCGGCGTCAACGGCTCCGGCAAGCACCTCAACTGGAGCATCAGCGACGACTACGGCAACAACCTGCTGAGCCCGGGCGACACGCCCCACGACAACATCCAGTTCCTGGTGTTCTGCGCCGCGGTGCTGCGCGCCGTCAACAAGTTCCAGGGGCTGCTGCGCTTCAGCATCGCCAGCGCCGGCAACGATCACCGGCTCGGCGCCAACGAGGCGCCGCCGGCGATCCTGTCGATTTTCCTCGGCGACATGCTGACCGACATCTTCGAGCAGATCGAGCGCGGCGCGGCGAAGACGACCAAGTCGGGCGGCCTGCTCGACACCGGCGTCAACGTCCTGCCGAAGCTGCCGCGCGACGCCGGCGACCGCAACCGGACCAGCCCGTTCGCCTTTACCGGCAACAAGTTCGAGTTCCGCGCGGTCTCGGCGAACCAGAGCATCGCGTTCCCGAACATCGCCCTGAACGTCGCCGTCTCCGAGGCGCTCGATTCGATGGCGACCGAGCTCGAGCGCGGCCTGAAGGAAGGCAAGAAGCTGCCAGTCGCCGTCAAGGCGCTGCTGACCAAGACGATCAAGGAGAACAAGCGGATCATCTTCAACGGCAACGGCTATGCCGACGAGTGGCAGAAGGAAGCGGCCAAGCGCGGGCTGCTCAACCTCAAGACCTCGGTCGACGCCTACCCCGAGCTGATCAAGCCGGACGTCGTCAAGGCGTTCGAGAAATACGGCGTCCTCAACGAGCGCGAAGTGCGGGCCCGCTACGACGTCGCCGTCGAGCAGTACAACAAGACCATCAACATCGAGGCGCAGCTGATGGTGCTGATGGCGAACCGCTACATCCTGCCGGCGGCGTTCACGTATCAGGGGTCGCTGGCCGAGACCGTCGCGTCGGTCAAAGCCGCCGGTGCGATCGCCAGGGAGACCAGGAAGGCGCTCGACACGATCTGCACGCTGACCGACGCGTGCAAGTCGCGCGTCGACGCGCTGCAGGCGCTGCTCGAGCACGACGGCACCGCCGACGCCGAGCAGCACGCCCGCTTCTTCCGCGACAAGGTCGTGCCGGCGATGGTCTCGCTCCGTGAGGCGGGCGACGCGCTCGAAGGGCTGGTGCCGCACGACGTGTGGCCGCTGCCGACCTATCGCGAGATGCTGTTCGTCCGCTAGGCGGCGGACCGCGGACCGCTGGGGCGTCGCGCCGGTGCGCGGCGCCCTTTTTTTGCCTGCGGCCGAGCGGCCGCGCGCCCGGCCGCGGCTGGGGTGGCGCTTTCGGCCGATTGCAGGCATGATCGGGACTGGTGACCCGAGTCCTGATCGTGCCCGCGGCAGCGCTGTTCCTGATCGCCGCCGGCCCCGCCGGCGTTCCGCCAGGGGCCCTCCCCCTCGCACCCGCCGACGCCGCCGCCGTGCTGAGACCGTACGTGCGGGCGACCGACGCCGAGCTCCGGCGGCTCGATCGCGGCGGCGTCCTGACCAAGACCCTCGACTCCCCCGACGGCCACGAAGTGACCTCGTTCGGCGCGATTCGGGTCGCCTGCAGCGCCGCGACCTTCACCACGCGCGTCCGCGACATCGAGCGCTTCAAGGCGAGCGAGTACGTGCTGCAGATCGGGCGCTTCGGCGCCGCACCGGCGGCCGACGATCTCTCCGGCCTGACGCTGGACGTCACCGACCGCGAGGCGATGCGGGCGTGCCGGCCCGGCAGCTGCGGCCTGCGTCTGCCCGCCACCGCGATGGAGCACTTCCGCACCGCGATTCCGTGGGGCACGCCCGACGAGACCGCCGCGGCCGCCGCGGCCATGCGCCAGTTCCTGACCGGCGAGGCGAAGACCTACCTGTCGCGAGGCAGCCCCGGCCTGCCGGACTACGCCGACCGCGCCGGCACGACGCCCCGCGCCGCGGCGTTCCGGCTGCTGCTCCGCCCGGTCGAGTTCCGCGCCGAGAGCCAGCCCGAGCTGTTCCGCTGGCTGGACGAATTTCCCGGCGGCGCGATCGACGGCGCCGACAGCTTCCTCTACTGGTCGCGCGAAAAGTTCGGACTCAAGCCGACGATCAGCATCAGCCACGCGGTGCTCGTCCAGCGTGGCGGCGCCGTCATCTTCGGTTCGAAGCAGGTCTTCGCCAGCCACTACTTCGAGTCGTCGCTCGGCATGGCGCTGTTCGTGCCGGTGGCGGACGGGTCGCACGGTTACGTCACCTACCTGAACCGGTCTCGGGTCGACACGCTGCGCGGCCTGCTCGCGCCGATCGCGCGACTGGTCGCCGCCAAGCGCGCCCGCGACGGCCTCGAGCGGATGCTGAGCGGCGTCAAGGTCAAGCTCGAGAAAACGTAGCTCAGAACAGCACCTTCATGCCGATCTGGATACTGCGCGGCAGGTTGTTCTGGCTCGACACCTTGCCGAAGTCGGCGCTGGTCGGGCTCAGGTTCGGGTTGTTGTAGAAGACGTTGTTGAAAACGTTGTAGAGCTCGAGGTGCAGCTCGGCGCGGATCCGATTGAGCTGCACGCCCTTCACGAACGACATGTCCCAGTTGGTGTAGCGGGGGCTTCGCAGGCCGTCCCACCGCGTCGGCAGCGTCCGGACGTTGCTCGCCAGCTGGATCCGCGAGTCGGCGCGCTGCTTCGCCGGATCGTCGGCGCCATTGGTCTGGACGGCGGCGTCGTGGAAGTAGAAGCCGCTCGTATCGAAAACCCGCTGGCTCGGATCGGTCGTGTAGCGGGTCTTCAGCTGGGTGATATCGCCGTTGTAATAGACGTTGCCGAACGTCATGTTCGGCCGGGCTGACTGCCAGTTCCAGATCAACGACACGCTCCAGTTACCGACGATGCCGTCGATGAGCGGATTGAGGTGCTTGCCGAATGTCCGGTCCCGCCCGAACGGCAGCTCCCAGATGCCGCTGAGGACGACGCGGTGGGGCAGCTGGGCGTCGCTCAGCCGCTTCTCATAATCGGGATCGGTGTCGTTCAGGCGAGTCACCTGCTCGGTGAAGCTCGACCAGGTGTTCAATTACCGCGACGGCCAGTCGATGCGCTGGTCGATCAGCATGCAGCGCGAGCTGCCCGGTCAGTTCGTCGCCGAGGCGGTCTACGTCGCCAGCCGCAGCTGCGACCTGACGACCGACTTCAACCTCAACCCGGTGTCGCGCCAGTACCTGTCGACCAGCCCGGTGCGCGACACCGCGGCGATCAACTTCCTGACCACCAACGTGGCGAACCCGTTCGCGGGTCTGCTGCCTGGCGACGGCCTCAACGGCTCGACCACCCAGCGCCAGCAGCTGCTGCGCCCTTACCCGCAGTTCGCCAACATCGACACCCGCCGCTACGACGGCTCGAGCACGTTCGACTCGGCGCAGTTCCGGCTCGAGCGGCGCTTCCGCGGCGACTACACCGTGCTCGGTGCGTAGATCGCCCAGCCGCCGCGAACTACGGTCTTGCTGTCGGTCTGGTAGGCGAAGCCGAAGCGGCGCTGGAAGTTGTTCAGATCGGGTTTGATCGTGCCGCGGCAAGTAACCGCAAAACGCGCCGCGCGCTTTGACTTGGCGGCGGCGAACGGATATGAAAGGGACGCCGAGCCGACAAGCGTGACGACAGTCCTTCCCCAGGCGTGGCCGAGGCCATTGCATCCCCGCCCCATCGTCCTCATCGGCGCCGGCGGCATCGCCTGCGCCGCGCACCTGCCCGCCTACCGGCGGCTCGGGCTGCCGGTGACCGGGGTCTACGACGTCGATCGCGCCGCCGCGGCAGCGGCGGCGGCCGGGTTTGCCATCCCGCGGGTCTACGACACGCTCGCGGAGGCGGCTGCCGCGTCGGGGGTGATTTTCGACGTCGCGGTGCCGGGCGACCGGACGCTCGACGTGCTCGACCAGCTGCCGCGGGGATCGGCCGTCCTGGTGCAAAAGCCGCTCGGCGGCAGCCTCGACGAGGCGCGCCGGATCGCGGCCTGCGCGCGCTCCCGCGGGCTGATCGCCGCGGTCAACCTCCAGCTGCGCTTCAGCCCCGCCCTGCTGGCGCTCGGCGCGCTGCTCAGGCAGGAGCGTCTCGGCACCCTCGTCGACATCGATGTCAGGATTGTGATCGATCAGCCGTGGCATCAGTGGCCGTTCCTCGAGCGCATGCCGCGGCTGGAGCTGCCGTACCACTCGATCCATTACCTCGACGCGATCCGCTGGCTGGCCGGAGAGCCGCGCCGGGCGTGGTGCCACGCCGTCGGTCATCCCGATCTGCCGCGGCTGGCCGACACCCGCAGCACGATCATCCTCGACTACGGCGATCGGCTGCGCTGCGCACTCGTCCTCAACCATACGCACCGGGCCGGGCCGCTGCATCGCGCCTCGCAGCTGACGATCGAGGGCACGAAAGGGGCGGCGCGGCTGACCTTCGGAGTCAACCTCGCCTATCCCGCCGGCCCGCCGGATACGATGGCGGTGGCCGAGGACGGCGAATGGCGCGACCTGCCGCTGCGCGGCTCGTGGTTCACGGACGCGTTCGAGGGGCCGATGTCGAACCTCCAGCGGGTCGTCGGCGGCGAGGACGAGGCCCTGGTCAGCCCGGTCGACGACGCCGTCAGGACGATGGCGGTGATCGAGGCCTGTTACCGGTCGAGCGACCGCGGCGGCGAGCCGATTCCGGCGGCAGGTTGATCGAGCGTTTTGGCCCGGCGTATGACATTCTTCGGCGTATGAGATTCGTTCCGGGCGCGCATTTTTCCATGGAGCCAATGGTATGAAGCGATGGATGGCGGCGGCTTGTCTGGCGCTGCTGGCGGCATGCGGCGGAGACAAGCAGGTGAAGTCGTCGAAGCTGACCGTGGCGGTGATCCCGAAGGGCACCTCGCACATGTTCTGGCAGAGCATCCACGCCGGCGCCAACAAGGCCGGCCAGGAGCTCGGCGTCGAGGTGATCTGGCGCGGTCCGCTGCGCGAGGACGAACGCGACTCGCAGATCTCCGAGGTCGAGGGCTTCATCAGCCGCGGCGTCTCGGGCATCGCGCTGGCGCCGCTCGACGAGGTCGCGCTGGTCGGGCCGGTCGCTGACGCAGCCGCCCGCAAGATCCCGGTCGTCATCTTCGACTCGGGGCTGCGCGGCGACGACTACGTCAGCTTCGTCGCCACCGACAACATCGAGGGCGGCCGGCTCGGCGGCGAGCGCCTGGTCGAAGCGATGAACGGCAAGGGCAAGGTCGTGCTGCTGCGCTATGCCGAAGGGCACGACAGCACCGGCAAGCGGGAAGAGGGGTTCCTCCAGGCGATGAAGGCCCATCCGCAGATCGAGGTCGTCAGCTCTAACCAGTACGTCGGGGCGGACGTCGAGGGGGCCTACAAGAAGACGGAATCGATTCTGAGCGGCTATAAGAAGCCCGACGGCAGCCTTGGCGTCGACGGCATCTTCTGCGTCAACGAGTCCTCGTCGTTCGCGGCGATGCGAGTGCTGCAGGACAACCGCTGGGCCGGGAAGGTCCGGTTCGTCGGCTTCGACGCCTCCGCCAATCTCATCAAGGGGCTCCAGGACGGCGTCCTCGACGGCATCGTCCTGCAGGATCCCGTCCGGATGGGCTACCTCGCGGTGAAAACCCTGGTGGCGCACATCCGCGGCGAGCCGGTCGAGAAACGGATCGACACCGGCGTGCACGTCGCGACCAAGGCCAACATGGACCAGCCCGGCATGCGGGAGCTCGTCCACCCGGACGTCACGCCGTGACCACGGCCGGCCCCCAGCCGCCGCCGCTGTTCGAGATGCGCGGCATCCGGAAGGCGTTCGGCGCGACGACGGCGCTCGACGGCGTCGATCTGGCGGTCGCGTCCGGCGAAATCTGCGCGCTCATCGGCCAGAACGGCGCCGGCAAGAGCACGCTGATGAGCATCCTGGCGGGCGCGCTCCGGCCCGACGCCGGCGAGATGCGGATCGACGGCGCCCCGTACACGCCGCAGAACCCCTACGAAGCGCGCCGCGCCGGCGTCGCGATGATCTATCAGGCGCTGTCGCTCGCGCCGCACCTGTCGGTGATGGAGAACATCACGATGGGCGCCGAACCGATGAAGTTCGGCCTGATTGACCGCGCGGCGATGCGGGCGATCGCGGTCCGCGCGCTGGCGGAGCTCGGCCACGACGACATCCCGCCGGAGGCGCCGGTCGGGCAGCTGTCGGTGGCGACGCAGCAGCTCGTCGAAATCGCGCGCGCCGTGGCGGTCGGCTGCCGCGTGCTGGTGCTCGACGAGCCGACCAGCAGCCTCGGCCGCGCCGACGTCGCGCACCTGTTCGCGCTGCTCCGGCGGCTCAAGTCGCAGGGCCACGCGGTGGTTTACATCTCCCACTTCATCGAGGAAGTGAAGGAGGTGGCCGACCGGTTCATCGTCCTGCGCGACGGCCGCCACGTCGGCGGCGGCGCCACCGTCGACGCCAGCCACGACGACATCGTCTCGCTGATGGTCGGCCGCGACCTCGGCGATCTGTTTCCGCGGTCGGCACGGACGCGCGGCGCGGCGATTCTCGAGGTCACCGGACTCGAGCCCGGCTCGGCGACGTTCACCCTGCACCGCGGCGAGATTTTCGGCATCGCCGGCGTCATCGGCTCCGGCCGCACCCGGCTGTTCCGGACGCTGTTCGGCCTGGCGCCGGTGCGCAGCGGCCGCGTCCGGATGGCGGCCTACAGCGGCGCCGCCACACCTGAGGCGCGCTGGCGCCAGGGGATGGGGCTGCTGAGCGAAGACCGGACGGAGGAGGGGCTGGCGCTCGGCCTCGACATCGCCACCAACCTCACCATGACACGGCTCTCCTGGTTCGGTCCGGCCGGCCTGCTGTCGCCGGCGCGCCAGCAGGCGGCGGCGCGGACCTGGATCGAGAAGCTCAAGATCAAGTGCGCCGGCCCGGCGCAGAGCGCCGGCGAGCTGTCGGGCGGCAACCAGCAGAAGATTGCGATCGCGCGGCTGCTCCATCACGACGTCGACGTCCTGCTGCTCGACGAGCCGACGCGGGGCATCGACGTCGGCAGCAAGGCGCAGATCTACCGCCTGATCGACGACGTCGTCTCCGCCGGACCGGGCCGGACCCCGAAGGCGGTCCTGCTGATCAGCAGCTACCTCCCGGAGCTGCTCGGGCTGTGCGACCGGATCGCGGTGATGCGGCGCGGCCACCTCGGCGAGGCCGAGCCGGCGCGGACATTCTCGGAACACGATCTCATGATGGCGGCGATCGGGGGAGCCGCGGACCTATGACGACCAGAGGACTGCTCGAGCGCGGCGGCACCTTCCTCGGCCTCGTGCTCGTGGCGTTGATTTTCGGCTTCCTGGTCGGGCCGCAGTTCTTCTCCGGCGCGAACCTCGAGCTGATGGCGCGGCAGACCGCGATTGTCAGTATCGCGGCGGTCGGCATGACGGTCGTGATCGTCGCCGGCGGCATCGACCTCTCGGTCGGGTCGATCATCGCGCTCGCGACCGTCGTCATCGCCCTGCTGCTGCGCAGCGGCGCCAGCCCGGCGGTCGCCGCGGTCGGCGCGGTCGGCGCCGCCGCCCTCTGCGGCGTCGTCAACGGCGTGCTCATCACCCAGCTCCGGGTCGTGCCGTTCATCGTCACCCTCGGGACGATGCTGGTGATCCGCGGCGCCGCCAAGGGCCTGGCCGAGGAGCGGCGGATCGAAGCGCCGGTGTCGTGGCTGAACGACCTGCTGCGCGTGCCGCGCGGCGCCGGCCTGCTGCCGACCGGCATCTGGGGGGTGATTGCGCTCGCCCTGCTCATCGGCGGCGTGCTGCGCTATACCCGCTTCGGCCGGCACGTCTTTGCGATCGGCTCGAATGAGCGCATGGCGCGGCTGTGCGGCGTCGCCATCACCAGGACCAAGGTGCTGGTCTACACGCTGACGGCGGCGTTTGCCGGCGTCGCCGGCGTGCTGCAGTTCTCCAAGCTGTCGGTTGGCGATCCGACCGTGGCGATCGGCCTCGAGCTCGACGTGATTGCCGCCGTCATCATCGGCGGCGGCAGCCTGCTCGGCGGCCGCGGCACGGTGCTCGGGACGCTGATTGGCGCGGCGATCATGACGATCATCCAGATCGGCTGCTCCCAGAAGGGGCTGGCGAACTGGGTCCAGCAGATCGTCACCGGCGGCATCATCGTCGCCGCGGTGGCGCTCGATCACATGCGGTCGGGCGGCCGAAGCCGGGAAGCGCGATGAAGATCCGCGATCTCGAGGTTATCGACCTGCGGTTTCCGACGTCGCGGACCAACGCCGGTACCGACGCGATGCACAAGGATCCCGACTATTCCGCGGCCTACGTCATCCTCCGTACCGACGGCGGCCTCGAGGGGCACGGGTTCACGTTCACGATTGGCCGGGGAAACGAGGTCTGCGTCGCGGCGATCGAGGCGTTCCGGCCGTTCGTGGTCGGCCGGAGCCTCGATGACATTGCCGCCGAGCCGGCGGCGTTCTGGCGGTCGCTGGCGTCGGAATCGCAGCTGCGCTGGCTCGGCCCGGAGAAGGGGGTCATCCACATCTCGATGGCCGCGATCGTCAATGCGGTCTGGGATCTGCAGGCGAAGCGCGCCGGCAAGCCGCTGTGGAAGCTGCTTGCCGACATGAGCCCGCGCGACATCGTCCGCTGCATCGACTTCCGCTACATCACTGACGCGCTGACGCCGGATGAAGCGATTGAGCTGCTGGAGCGCCAGGCGCCGGGCCGGAGCGATCGCGAGCGCATTCTGAGGCAGGACGGATTCCCGGCCTACACGACCTCGGCCGGCTGGATCGGATATACGGACGATCAGATCCGGCGGCTGTGCCGCGAGGCGCTGGCGGACGGCTGGACCCACTTCAAGGTCAAGGTCGGCGCCGCGCCGGCCGACGACGAGCGGCGGCTCTCGCTGGTCCGCGAGGCGATCGGGCCGTCGAGCCGGCTGATGATTGACGCCAATCAGAGCTGGGACGTCGGCGAAGCGATCGAGCGGGTGCGGGCGCTGTCGCGCTTCAACCTGTGGTGGATCGAGGAGCCGACGAGCCCCGACGATGTCCTGGGGCACGCGGCGATTGCCAGGGGAGTGCACCCGGTCGGCGTGGCGACCGGCGAGCACTGCCAGAACCGCATCATCTTCAAGCAGCTGCTCCAGGCCGGGGCGATCGCGTTCTGCCAGATCGACAGCTGCCGCCTCGGCGGCGTCAACGAGAACCTCGCGGTCATCCTGCTGGCGGCGAAGTTCGGGGTGCCGCTCTGCCCGCACGCCGGCGGGGTCGGGCTCTGCGAGCTCGTCCAGCACCTGTCGATGTTCGACTACATCGCGGTCGCGGGCCGGATCGACGACCGGGTGACCGAGTTCGTCGATCATCTGCACGAACACTTCGTCGACCCGGTCGTGATGCGCCGCGGCCGCTACCTTGCGCCGTCGGCGCCTGGCTACAGCAGCGAGATCAAGCCGGCGTCGCGGGCCGAGTATTGCTACCCGGGCGGTCCGGCCTGGGCGACCCGGTGACGCCGCGGCCGTCGACGAGCGACGTGGGATAATCGCCGCTTGGCCCTGACCGCGACCATCTACACACTCGACATCGATCTGGCGGATTCCGATCGGGCGGTCTACGAGACGCTGGCGCTGCGCGTCGCCAGGCAGCCGTCGGAATCGGCCGAGTATCTGGTCGCCAGAGTGCTCGCCTATGCGATCGAGTTCGCCCCGGGGATCGAGTTCTCGCGCGGCATCTGCGATCCCGACGATCCGGCGATCGCGGTGCGCGATTTGACCGGCGCGCTGCGGGCGTGGATCGACATCGGCTCGCCGGACGCGGCCCGCCTGCACAAGGCGTCGAAGCTGGCGCCGCGGGTCGCGGTCTACACCCACAAGGACGTCGGGCAGGTGGTGCGCAACCTCGCCGGCGAGCGCATCCACCGGGTCGAGGCGCTCGAGCTGTATGCCATCGACCGGCCGCTGGTCGCGGCGGTGGCGGCGCGGCTGGAGCGGCGGATGGCCTTCGGACTGTCGATCAACGAGCGCGAGCTTTATATCTCGATTGGCGCCGACACGATTGCCGGTCCGGTCGTCCGCCACGGCGTTGCATAGACGCCGCGGTTTCACGGCGGCACGATGAACCCGCTCCGACAGACCTTCGGCGACATCGACATCTACCTGTTCGATCAGCTGCTGCGCGGCCGGATTGCGCCGGGCATGCGGATCCTCGACGCCGGCTGCGGCGGCGGCCGCAATCTCGTCTACCTCCTCCAGCAGGGGTTCGAGGTCGCCGCCTGCGACCGCGATCCTGGCGCCGTTGCGGCGGTCCGGGCGATCGCCGCACGCGTCGCGCCGCAGCTGCCGGACGCCAACTTCCGCGTCGAGCCGATTGAGGCGATGAGCTTTGCCGATCTCAGTGCCGACGTCGTGATTGCCAGCGCGGTCCTGCACTTTGCGGACGATGAGGCGCAGTTCGAGGCGATGGTCGACGAAATGTGGCGCGTGCTCGCTCGCGGCGGCCTGCTGTTCGCCCGCCTGGCATCGCAGATCGGCCTGGCGGGACGGGCGCGGCCGCTTGGCGGCGGCCGTTTCCTGCTGCCGGACGGGAGCCAGCGCTATCTGGTCGACGAGGCGCAGCTCCTGGCGCTGACGGCCAGACTGCGCGGCCGGCTCCTGGATCCGATCAAGACCACCGTGGTGCAGGATCAGCGGGCGATGACGACCTGGGTCGTGGGGAAGCCGGCCGGCTGAACCCGAGCGTCAGAGCGGCGGCGGTCCCGCCGGCAGCCGGACGGTGAATGTCGAGCCGCCGCCGCGCCCCGGGCTGTCGGCCGATACCGTCCCGCCGTGCGCCTCGACCAGCGCCGACACGATCGCCAGGCCGAGCCCCAGGCCGCCGGTGCCCGAGGTGCTCGAGTGCCCCTGGCGGAACGGCTCGAAAACCTGGGGCAGCAGCGCCGGGTCCATGCCGGCACCGGTGTCGCTGACCTGCAGTTCGACCCATTCGCCGCGCCGGCGGATCGAGACCGTTACCCGGCCGGCCGCCGGGGTGAACTTGACGGCGTTCGCCAGCAGGTTCGAGACGACCTGCTGCAGGCGGCTCGCGTCGCCGGCGAGCGGCGGCAGCGGCGGCGCCGGATCGAAAACCAGCGCGATCGACTTGTCGCGCGCCGTGGCGCGATGGGTCTCGATCGCCGCCTCGACCACCTTGCCGAGATCGACCGTGCCGGCCTCGATGGTCAGCTTGCCGGTGACGGTCCGCGACATGTCGAGGAGATCGTCGACGAGGCGCGCCTGGAGCGTGGCGTTGCGCTCGATCGCCGCCAGCGCCCTGGCGAGCACGTCCGGGCCGACCGGCGCGGTCTGCAGCATCCGCGCCCAGCCGATGATCGGCCCGAGCGGCGTGCGCAGTTCGTGGGAGACGACCGCGAGCAGGTGATCCTTGGTGCGGCTGGCCTCTTCGGCGGCCTGGCGTGCGTCCTGTTCGCGCTGGAGCGCCACCAGCAGGCGCGCCTCGCTCCGGCTGAGCGCCTCGCCGGCGGCGAACTCCTCGATGAAGTGGCCGAGCTGGCCGGCGACCGCCTCGAGCAGGGCGATCAGCTGCCGGTCTTCGCCCTCCCGCGTCGTCGCGAAGGCCTCGATAACGCCCGCCACCCGGCCGCGGACGTGAACCGGGATGCCGACCGCCGAGGCGAAGCCGGCCGCGGCGAGGCTCCGGACCCGCGGCAGATTGGCGGCCTGGCGGATATCCTCAATCCACAGCGGGCGGCCGGACTGCCACACCCCGCCGGGCAGGCCGGCGCCGGGTGCGAAGGAGACGGTGCTCTGGCAGGCGGCGCCGTCGATGCCGTCCCTCGTCCACGACGCCGCGAGATCGATCGAGCGGTCGCCGCTGACGCGCCAGAACTGGACGACCGGCCAGGCGAGCTGCTCGCCGATGGCGCGCAGCAGGCCGTCGGTCGCCTCGACGTCGGTGATGCTGCGGGCGAGGATCTGGCTGGCCGCCGCGCTGGCGCGCAGGCGCCGCTCGTTGCGGCGCTGCTCCTCGATGCTGCGGAGATGGCCCACGAACAGCGGCGGCTCGATGCCATGGAGCCGCGCGATCGACAGTTCGACCGGGATCCGATGGCCGTCGGCGTGCATCGCCGGCACCTCGAGGCGGCTGCCGATGATTCTCGACTCGCCGGTGCGGAAGTAGCGATCGAGGCCGCGGGCGTGGGCCTCGCGCAATTCGGCCGGAACGAAGACGTCCGCCAGGGAACTGCCGACGATTACTGCACGGCTGACGCCGAAGGTCTCTTCGGTGACGCGGTTGACGTCGACGATCCGCCCCTCCCCGTCCATCATGATGACGCAGTCGAGCGACGACTCCAGCAGCGCGGCACGCCACGCGTCGCTCAGGGAGCCGCCGCCGCGCGTGCCGTCAGAGGGTGAGCTGGCCATGCCCAACAATGATGGCACGGCCGCCAATCCGGACCCGCGCGATCGCGCCGTCGTCGGCGTCGATGCAGATGTGGATGCGGCTGGAGCGGCCGATCGCGACCCCCTGGCGGCTGATGATGCGCTGCGCCGCGTCCGAGCCGACGACCTCGTGGTGCACGAGGTAGCAGCCGAGCGGGCCGCTGGCGCTGCCGGTCGCCGGGTCCTCGGTGATCCCGAAGCCCGGCGCGAGCATCCGGCTGTAAATCGTTTCCTCCGGGGCGGCCTCGGCCGCCTCGGTCGTGAAGAAGAAGCAGGGGCGTTCCGGCAGGCCGTGCTGCTCGAGACAGCGGGCGGCGGCGCGGCGATCGAGCGTCACCCGGTCGACCGCCGACCGCGACCCCAGCGGCACGAGCAAGTACGGGACGCCGCACGAGATCTCTTCGATCGGCAGGCCGGCGACAAGGTCGCTGCCGTCAACCCCGATTGCCGCCGCGAACGCCTCCCGGTCGCGTATTTCGCGCCCGAACGACGGCAGCAGCTGCGTCATCCACACGAAATCGAGCCGTCCGTCGACCCAGTCGAGCGAGACCGGGGTCGGCCCGACGCCAAGCTCGAAGACGAACGCGCTGCGGCCGGCCGCGATCGTCCCCTCGGCGGCAAGCGCGAACGTGCTGCCGATTGTCGGGTGCCCGGCCATCGGCAGCTCGGCGCAGGGTGTGAAAATGCGCATCCGCACCCGGCCGTCGCCGACGGTCTGCGGCCGAAAGATGAAGGTGCTCTCGGAGAAATTCATCTCCCTGGCAATCGCCTGCATCTCGGCCGTGGACAAGTCGCCGGGATCAGGGAAGACCGCGAGCTGGTTGCCTTCCAGCGGACGGTCGGCGAACACGTCGAGGTGGAGGTAGCGCAGGCCCGACACGATCGTGAGCATGGCCCGATCGCCGCTGGCCATGCAACTGCCGCGAAACCCGGCACCCCGAACCTTGTCTGATATCCTCTCCCTTTTGGAGGGTGACGGTGGCGAAGCGCGGGAAGAGCGGCGGCGGGACGTTGTTTGACGGGCCGGGCGACGGCGGCGTGATCGACGGCGGCGGTCCGTCCGGTGGCGGCGAGCCGGAGGCGGTCGAGCTCCATGCCGCGGCGCAGACCCGCTACCTGAACTACGCGCTGTCGGTCATCACCTCGCGGGCGCTGCCGGATGTGCGCGACGGGTTGAAGCCGGTCCAGCGCCGCATCCTCTACACGATGTGGCAGCAGAACCTCACCGCCGACGTCAAGCACCGCAAGTGCGCGAAGGTCGTCGGCGACGTGATGGGCAACTACCATCCGCACGGCGACTCGGCGCTCTACGAGACGCTCGTCCGGATGGCGCAGTCGTTCTCGCTGCGCTACCCGCTGATCGACGGCTCGGGCAACTTCGGCTCGCTCGACGGCGACAGCGCTGCGGCGATGCGCTACACCGAGTGCCGCCTGGCGCGCCTCAGCGACGAAATCCTCCTCGAGATCGACCAGGACACCGTCCCGTTCCGGCCGAACTACGACGGCACCCGCACCGAGCCGGTGGTGCTGCCGTCGCGGATTCCCAACCTGCTCATCAACGGCGCCACCGGCATCGCCGTCGGCATGGCGACCAACATTCCGCCGCACAACCTCAACGAGGTCTGCACCGCCCTGATCAAGCTGCTCGGCAACTCCGAGCTGACCAGCGCGCAGCTGTGCCGCTATATCAAGGGGCCGGACTTCCCGACCGGCGGCGAGATGCTCAACTCGGCGGAGGAGCTGAAGGAGATTTACAAGACCGGATCCGGCGCCGTCCGGCTGCGCGCCACCTGGCAGGAAGGGCCGCCGTCGAAGTCGGTCAAGACGATCTACATCACCAGCGTTCCCTACACCGTCAACAAGTCGACCCTCGTCGAGCGCATCGCCGACGTCGCGCTCAGCCGCAAGCTGCCGCCGCTCGTCGACGTCAAGGACCTGTCGACCGACGATGTGCGGATTGCGCTGGAGCTGAAGAAGGACGCCGACGAGAAGATGGTGATGGCGTACCTGTTCAAGCACACGCCGCTCCAGACCAGCTTCATCGTCAATCTGACGTGCCTGATTCCGACCGAGAACCCGGAAGTCGGCCGGCCGGAGCGGCTCGACCTGCACGCCATCCTCTGGCACTTCCTCCATTTCCGCCTCGACGTCGTCACCAAGCGGCTCGAGTACGAGCTCGGCGCGCTGCAGAAGCGCGTCCACATCCTGCAGGGGTTCGAGAAGGTTTTCGACGCGCTCGACGAGATTCTGCGGATCGTCCGGAAGTCGGAGGGCAAGGCCGACGCCGCGCAGCAGATCATGGCGCGCTTCGAGCTCGACGCCGCGCAGACCGACGCCGTCCTCGAGCTCAAGATCTACCGGCTGGCGCGGCTCGAGATCCTCGTCATCCGCAAGGAGCTCGAGGAGAAGCGCCGCCGGATGCGCCAGATCAACACCCTGCTGAAGGACGAGCAGAGCCGCTGGGACATCGTCCGGGTCGAGATCGAGGAGATCCAGAAGAAGTACGGCGACCCGCGGCGGACCCGGATCTCGAGCGACGAAGGGGAAGCCGAGTACACCGCCGAGGACTTCATCGTCGACGAGGACAACGTCGTGCTGGTGTCGCGCGACGGCTGGGTCAAGCGGCAGAAGGAAGTGAAGGATCTGGCCGCGACGCGGGTGCGCGAGGGGGATGCGGTGATGGCGGCGCTCGCCGGCAGCACCCGCGCGGCGGTCGTGTTCTTCAGCAATTTCGGCGTCGCCTACACGTCGCGGATCGCCGACGTGCCGGCCTCGACCGGCTACGGCGAGCCGATCCAGCGCTTCTTCAAGCTCAAGGATGGCGAGCGGATTGTCGCGGCCTTCAGCCTCGACCCCCGTGTCGCCGGGACGATTGCGCCGAAGAAGGAAGGGGCGGAGCCGCCGGTGCACGCCCTGGCGGTGTCGAGCGACGGCTACAGCCTGCGCTTCAGCCTCGAGCCGTTTGCCGAGCCGAGCACCCGATCCGGACGCCGGTTCGCCAAGGCCGCCGACGGCGCCGAGTTCGTCGGCGTGGCGCGGCTGGTCGGCGGCGAGACGATCATCGTCGCGACCCGCGAGGCGCGGGCGATCTTGTGCCCTGCCGACGAGGTGAACTTCCTGTCCGGACCCGGCCGCGGCGTGATCCTGATCAAGCTCGCCTCGGACAGCGACCGGGTGCTCGGCTTCATCGCCTCCACCGGGGACCGGGATCTGATGACGGTCGAGACCAGCCGCGGCGCCGAACAGACGATCAGCACCACGAAATACGAAGTGACCGGCCGCGGCGGCAAGGGCCGGGAGCTGCTCCAGCGCGGCCAGTTCATCCGGGTGATCCCGTCCGCCCCCGAACCTCCTCCGGTGCTGTCCGAGTAGGCCGGCGGCGCCGGCATTCCAGCCGATTGGCGCGTTAGGGTAGGATCAGACGATATGGCAGGGTGGCAGGAGTTCACCGGGCTGAACCGCGGCTACGTACTGGAGCTGTACGACAAGTACCGCCGCGACACCTCGTCCGTGGATGCGGAGACGCGGGCGTTGTTCGAGCGCTGGACGCCGCCGTCCGAGACCATGCCGGTCCCGGATGGCATCCCGCTCCAGAAGGTCGTTGGCGCGGTCAGCCTGGCGCAGTCGATCCGCATGTACGGGCATCTGGCCGCCCGGCTCGATCCGCTCGGCAACCGGATCGGCAGCGGCGACCCGTCGCTGCTCGCCGAAACCCACGACGTGACCGAGGACGACCTGCGCCGCCTGCCGGCGTCGCTGGTGTCGTCGCCGCTCGCCGACGGGGCCGCGAACATGCTGGAGGTGATCACCGCCTTCCGCCGCATCTACTGTTCGACGACCGGCTACGACTACGCCCACGTCTTCGTTCCCGAGGAGCGCCAGTGGCTGCGCCAGGCCGCGGAAGGCGGCCGCTTCCGTGCCCCGGCGGACCCGATCAGCCCGGCCGCGATTCTCGATCGCCTGACCCAGGTCGAGGTGTTCGAGCGGTTCCTGCACCGGGTGTTCCCCGGCAAGACGCGCTTCTCGATCGAAGGGCTCGACATGCTGGTGCCGCTGCTCGACGAGATCATCGGCGAGGCGGCGGAAAGCGGCATCCGCAACATCCTGATCGGCATGGCGCATCGCGGCCGGCTGAACGTGATGGCGCACGTCCTCAACAAGCCGTACACGCAGATCCTCGCCGAGTTCAAGGAACCGGTCTCGTCGCGCGGCTTCCGCGAGGACATGGCGTGGACCGGCGACGTCAAGTATCACGCCGGCGCGCACCGCGCGCTCAAGGGCGGACGCGCGATGGACGTGGTGGTGTCGCTGCCGCCGAACCCGAGCCATCTCGAGGCCGTCGATCCGATCGTCGAGGGCATGGCGCGCGCCGCCGGCACGGTCGTCGACACGCCCGGGGTGGCGGCGTTCGATCCCGCCCGCAGCCTGCCGATCCTGATTCACGGCGACGGCGCCTTTCCGGGCCAGGGGGTCGTCGCCGAAACGCTCAATCTCGGCCGGCTGCCGGGCTACCAGACCGGCGGCACGATTCACATCATCGCCAACAACCAGCTCGGCTTCACGACCGGGCCGGAGGACGAATACAGCACGTCCTATGCGAGCGGGCTGGCGCGCGGCTTCAAGATTCCGATCGTCCACGTCAACGCCGACGATCCCGAGGCGTGCGTCGAGGCGGCGCGGCTGGCAGCCGCCTACCGCGAACGTTTCCAGCGCGACTTCCTGATCGATCTGATCGGCTACCGCCGCCACGGTCACAACGAGGGGGACGAGCCGGCGTTCACGCAGCCGCTGATGTATCAGAAGATCACCGCCCACCCGACGGTCCGCGAGCAGTGGTCACGGACGCTCGAGGCGCGCCAGGTGCCAGCCGAGGCGGAGGCGCTCGTCCAGAAGCACACCGCCGAGCTGCAGCGGGCGATGGACGAGCTGCGGCCGGAGCGCGACTTCGTCGAGCCCGAGCCGGAGCCGGCGCCCCCCGGGGCGGCCGGGAAAGCGATGACCGCGGTTCCGCTCGAGCGGATGCGCGAGCTGAATGACGCCCTGCTCAAGGTCCCGGACGGCTTTGCCATCCACCGCAAGCTCGAGCGGATGCGCGAGAAGCGGTCGCAGATGTTCGCGGCGGCGGACCAGCGGACGGTCGACTGGGCGGCGGCAGAGGAGCTGGCGCTGGCGTCGATCCTGGCCGACGGCATCGGCATCCGGCTGACCGGCGAGGACGTCGAGCGCGGCACCTTCAGCCACCGCCACGCCGTGCTGCACGACGCCACCGACGGTCATGTCTTCGTGCCGCTGCAGGCGCTGCCGCAGGCGCGCGCCGCCTTCGAGATCCACAACAGCCCGCTGACCGAGAACGCCGTCGTCGGCTTCGAATACGGCTACAACATCCAGGAGCCGTCGCGCCTCGTGATCTGGGAGGCGCAGTACGGGGATTTCATCAACGGCGCCCAGGTGATGATCGACGAGTTCCTGGTGTCGGCGCGCAGCAAATGGGGCACCAAGCCGTCGCTGGTCCTGCTGCTGCCGCACGGCCACGAAGGCCAGGGCCCGGATCACGCCAGCGCCCGGCCAGAGCGTTTTCTGCAGCTGGCCGCGGACATCAACATCCGCATCGCCAACTGCACCACCGCGGCGCAGTACTTCCACCTGCTGCGGCGCCAGGCGGCGCTGCTGCAGGTCGACCCGCTGCCGCTCGTCGTCCTCACGCCGAAGAGCCTGCTGCGGCACGCCAGCGTCGCCTCGGCGCCGCGGGAGTTCGCCGAAGGGCGCTTCCAGATGGTGCTGCGCGATGAGGAGGCGGCCGCGCGCAGCGGCGAAGTCCGCCGCATCCTGGTCTGCTCCGGCAAGCTCTATGTCGACCTGATCGCCAGCGAGCTCAGGGCGACGCGCCCTGACGTCGCGATCTGCCGGCTCGAACAGCTCTACCCGGTGCCGATGCGTGATCTGCGGGCGATGCTCGACGTCTACCCGCAGGCGGACGAGATTGTCTGGGCGCAGGAAGAGCCCGAGAACATGGGCGCGTGGGACTTCATCCGCCCCCACCTCGAGGAAGTGTCCGGCGGACGGACGGTGCGGCGGGTCGCCCGGCCACGGAGTGCCAGCCCGGCGGAGGGCTCGGTGTCGCGGCACGCGGCCGCGCAGCAGGCGCTGGTCAGCCAGGCCTATGGCGAACCCGCGCGGGCGAAGGCCGGCGGCGCGGGCGCGAAGAAAGACCGGAAAGACGGCCAGCTCACCGGAAGCAAGGGCTAGTGTCGGGTTGTCGGTGGTGCGGGTTCAGGTTCAGGGTGGATAGATGCCGTCGAACATAGTCGTGCCTGAAGTAGGCGAGTCGATCGTCGATGCGCGCGTTGCCAAGTGGCTGCGCCAGGAAGGCGATGCCGTCGCGATCGGCGATCCGCTCGTCGAGCTCGAGACCGACAAGGTCGACCTCGAAGTGGCGGCGACCCAGGCCGGCGTGCTGGCGCGCATCGACCGCAGGGACGGCGAAGACGTCAAGGTCGGCGAAGTGCTCGGCGTGATCGAGGACGCCGTCGCCGGCGACCGGCCGGCAGCCGATCAGAAAGCGGCGGCCAAGGCGGCGGCTGATCCGAAAGTCGTTTCGGAACCGAAGCCGGCCTCCGGTGCCAAGGCGTCGCCGGACGGCAAGTCTGCCGCTGACGCGACGGCTGCCGCGGACAAGACGCGGTCGACGCCGACGGCGCGGCGGGCGGCGGAAGACAAGGCCGTCGATCTGAGCCAGGTGCGCGGCAGCGGCGACGCCGGCCGGGTCATGCGCCGGGATGTCGAAGCGGCCGCCGCTGGCGGGGCGGAGACCCCGCGCGAGGCCAAGGCGCGGCCCGCCCTGCCCGTCGCCGAGGCGCCGCGGCGCGCGCCCGGCGAGCGCGTCGAGGAGCGCGTCCGCATGTCGAAGCGGCGCGCGACCATCGCCCGCCGCCTGGTCGAGGCGCAGAGCACGGCCGCGATGCTGTCGACCTTCAACGAGGTCGACATGTCGGCGGTGATGGCGCTGCGCGAGCGGCACAAGCAGGGCTTCAAGGACCGCCACGGCGTCGGCCTCGGCATCGCGTCCTTCTTCGTCAAGGCCTCGATCGGCGCCCTCCGGGCATTTCCGCGCATCAACGCGGAGATCCAGGGGGACGAAATGGTGCTCAAGCAGTACTACGACATCGGCGTCGCGGTCGGCGCGAGCGAAGGTCTGGTCGTGCCGGTGCTCCGCGACGCCGACCAGCTGTCGTTCGCGAACATCGAGCAGCAGATCCGCGACTTCGCGCGCCGCGCCGAAGACGGGTCGCTGTCGCTCGCCGATCTCAAGGGGGGCACCTTCACGATCACCAATGGCGGCGTGTTCGGTTCGCTGCTGAGCACCCCGATCCTCAATCCGCCGCAGGTCGGGATTCTCGGGCTCCATGCGATCCAGCCGCGGCCGGTCGCCCAGAACGGCCAGGTCGTCATCAAGCCGATGATGTACGTCGCCCTCACCTACGACCACCGGATCGTCGACGGCTCCGAAGCCGTGCAGTTCCTGGTCCGGGTCAAGCAGCTCGTCGAGGATCCGGCCGCGCTGCTGCTCGACTGACGCCGGTTGTCGAGGTTGTCCACGGGGCGATCGGCGCGTTCCCGCCGGATTCGCGAAGGCAGCAACCGAACCTCTCACGAGCGAACCGCAGAACCGCGAGACCCCACAGAACCGATCAGGATGTCTCAAACCTACACCGCCAAAGACATTACCGTCCTCGAGGGACTCGAGCCGGTTCGCAAGCGCCCCGGCATGTACATCGGCGGCGTCGGCGCCTCGGGACTGCACCATCTCGTCTGGGAAATTCTCGACAACGCCATAGACGAGGCGATGAACGGCTACGCCTCGAACATCACCGTGACGCTCCACGAGGACGGCACGTCGATCACGGTCGCAGACGACGGCCGCGGGATCCCGGTCGACAAGCATCCCAAGACGAAGAAGAACGCGGTCGAAGTGATCTTCACGACGCTCCACGCCGGCGGCAAATTCGACGCCGGCAATTACAAGACCGCCGGCGGCCTCCACGGTGTCGGCGCGAGCGTCGTCAATGCGCTGTCGAAGGAGCTGGTCGCGACGATCCGCCGCGACGGCGCCGAGTGGGAGCTCCGCTTCAGGCAGGGCAACCCGGTCGGCCCGCTGAAGAAGAACGGTCCGGCCCGCGGCACCGGCACGACAGTGTTCTTCCGTCCCGACGCGACGATCTTCCCGAAGATCGAATTCGATTCCGAGATCATCCGCCAGCGGCTCGAGGTCTCGAGCTACCTGCACAAGGGCATCAAGATCACCTTCGAGGATGCGACCCGCGGCGAGAAGGCGGTCTTCCAGCATTCCGAGGGGCTGGTCGACTACCTCAAGACGATTTTGCGCGAACGCGCCGCCACGCCCGTTCACGAGCTGCCGTTTGCGGTGTCGAAGGACGGCGACGATACTGGCATGCGCCTCGACATCGCGCTGCAGTGGACGCAGTCCACTGACGAGCACGTCCGCAGCTACGTCAACGGCATCCCGACCGGCTCCGGCGGCACCCATGAAGGCGGCTTCCGCGCCGGTCTCGGCAAGGCGGTCCGCAACTTCGTCGAGACCCACAACCTCTCTCCGAAAGGGGTCACCCTGACCGCCGAGGACATCCGCGAAGGGCTGGTCGCGGTCCTCAGCGTCTTCGTCGCCGAGCCGCAGTTCCAGGGTCAGACCAAGGACCGGCTGAACAACCCCGAGGTGATGTCGGCGGTCGACTCGCAGCTGCGTCCGGCGCTCGAACACTGGATGAACACCAACATCAGTGTCGCCGAGTCGATCGTCGCCCGCGTCATTCTCGCCGCCCGGGCGCGCGAGGCAAGCCGCGCGGCGCAGCAGGAAGTGACCCGCAAGACGGCGACCTCCGGCCGCCTGACGCTGCCCGGCAAGCTCAGCGACTGCACTTCGCCCGGCCTCGCCGACAGCGAGCTGTTCATCGTCGAAGGGGATTCCGCCGGCGGCTCGGCCAAGCAGGGGCGCGACCGCACCCGGCAGGCGATCCTGCCGCTGCGCGGCAAGGTGCTCAACACCGAGAGCGCGTCGCTGGCGAAGGTGCTCGAGAACAAGGAACTCTCCGACCTCGTCACCGCGCTCGGCTGCGGTCTCGGCAAGACCTTCGACCTGGCGCGGCTGCGCTACGGCCGGGTCATCATCCTCTCGGACGCCGATTCAGACGGGCACCACATCGCGACGCTGCTCCTGACCTTCATCTATCGCCACATGCCCGGCCTGATCGCCTCGGGCCGCGTCTTCCTCGCGCAGCCGCCGCTCTACCGGATCGATATCGCCAAGGAGACGTTCTGGGCGCTCGACGATGCGCACCGCGACCGCATCCTGAAGCTGCACGCGAACGGCCGCAGCTCCCCGGAGATCACGCGCTTCAAGGGCCTCGGCGAGATGATGCCCAAGGTCCTGTGGGAGACGACCATGAACCCGCGGACCCGCCGGCTGCTGCGAGTTGAAATTCTCGATCAGATCACGACCGACCGGGTGATCAACGAGTTGATGGGCAAGGACCCCGGGGCGCGCTTCCGCTTCATCATGGACCGGGCGGAGGAAGCCGAAGAGCTCGACGTCTGATGCGCGCGAGAACCGGCACCGCACAGCTGCCGCTGCATACCGGCAAGGCACCCGCCTGGCTGTTCACCCGCATGGTGAAGCTGGCGCGCGAGATCAGCATCCACATCGTCTCGGAGTTCGGCGCGGAGGAGATGCTTCGCCGGCTGTCCGATCCTTTCTGGTTTCAGGCGCTCGGCTGCGTGCTCGGCTTCGACTGGCACTCGAGCGGCGTCACCACCACGGTCACCGGCGCGCTCAAGGAGGGCCTCCGCGGCCTCGAGTCTGACCTCGGACTGTATGCCGGCGGCGGCAAGGGGGCGGCGTCGCGGCAGACCCCGTCCGAGATCGCCGCGGCCTGCGACCGCCTGTCGATCGATGCGCGGCCGCTGGTCTACGCGAGCCGGATGTCCGCGAAGGTCGACAGCGCCGCGGTCCAGGACGGCTATCAGCTGTACCATCACGCGTTTTTCTTCACGCCGTCGGGCGCCTGGTGCGTCGTCCAGCAGGGGATGAACGACGTCAACCTGATGGCGCGGCGCTATCACTGGCTGTCGACGGCGGTCGCAAGCTACGTCAACGAACCGCACGCCGCCGTCTGTGCCGAGGCGGCCGCGCCGACGCTGAATCTCGTCGCCGCCGAGAGCGATGCCGTGCGGACCGCCTCCGCCGAGCTGTCCCGCCAGCAGCCGTCCGTTGTCCTCGACGCGCTGTCGGGGATGCCGGCGCTGACCATGCCGCGGCGGCACGCCGTGCTCAGGGCGGACGTCAATCCACAGTACCTGCAGAAGATCCTGCTGACGACCTACGATCGCGCGCCGGAAGACTTCGAGACGCTGCTCGGGATGGAAGGGGTGGGCGGCAAGACGCTGCGCGCACTGGCGCTGGTCTCCGAGATCATCTACGGCACGCCCGCGAGTACCCGCGACCCGGCGCGCTTCTCGTTCGCCCACGGCGGGAAGGACGGCTTTCCCTACCCGGTCGACACCGCCACCTACGACGCCACCGTCGACGTGCTTCGGGACGCGGTGACGAAGGCCGGCATTGACCGTTCGGAGCGCGTCCAGGCCCTGAAGCGGCTCGTCAAGTTCGGTGAGGAGCGCGTCAGGGCGCGCCTCGCCCGGGAGACGACCGAAGCGGAGCGGTCGTGAACCCGCGCGGCTGGCTGGCGGTGCTCGCGCTGTGGCTGTTCCTGTGGGAGCCGCTGCGCCTGGCCGGCGAGCTGGCCGGCTCGATGGGAACGATCGGGATGCGGGGAGCCGGGGGAGTGGCGGAGCTGGCGGTGCACGCGTCAGTCGCGGCGATCGCGGCGGCGGCCGCCTGGGGGGTGTGGATCCGGCATCCGCGCGCGCCGGCGGCGGCGTCGATCGCCCTGGTGGCATCGGCGGCGGTGACCGTCCAGTCCGCCTACTGGTCGTTCCTCCCGGGTGACGTCGGCCCGGGTCAGCAGCTGCCGCGCGCCGTGGCGGCAATCGCACACGCAGCGGGATGGATAACGTACCTCCATCGGTCCCGCCGCGTGCGCGCCGCCTTCGAGTAGTGCTACTTCTTGGTCGAGTGCTTGGCTTCGTGCTTCGCCATGCCGGTGCTCGCGCCCTTCGTCTTCACGATGTGCGTCGCCGTCATGTCGTTGTGGGTCACGGTGACCCAGTCGCCGGCCTTCACCTTCGCCAGCGCGGCAACGGCCGAACCGGTCGCGGTCAGGGTCGTGGAGGCGCCCGCGGCGTCCTTCACGGTGATCGACTTGGCTGCCGCGTCCGTCGACACGACTTCGGCCTTCATCGTCTGCGCCTTGGCCTTGGAAGAGGCCATCGGCTTGGCGGCGTGCGTCGCCGGCGCCGCCGGGCTCGCGGGCGCGGCCTTGGTGGCCGGCTTCGGAGCGGGGGTCTGAGCGTTGGCCGAGGCGGCGGCCGCCACGACAACTGCGAGAGCAAGAACGAACTTCTTCACGGGGTCCTCCTTCGAGGGGATAAAAGTTGCGAGTGCACACCGGGCTGCTGCAATGGGATTGCCGCATGTGCCGGCGCCCGGCGGCTCGGGAATCTTTTTACCGCTCAACGACTTACAGGTAGAGTCCGGCGCGATGACCGCCTCGGCGGCGGCGCACAATCGCCACAGCGGGGCGTTTACGAAAGCCGATCCGGCCGCGGATAGGTCAGGAACAGGCGGCGACCTCTTCAGGAAGCCAGCCCGCCAGGAGTGATGGATGCAGGAGCTTCCCGGGGAGATGACGGTCGTGGAGATCGTCGGCAAGGGCGGTCCGGACGTCCTCCGGTCGGGCACACGCCCGGTGCCCCGGCCAGGTCGCGGGGAGATCCTCATCAGGGTCGCGGCCGCAGGCGTCAACCGCCCGGATCTCCTCCAGCGGCTCGGATTGTATCCACCGCCCCCCGGCGCCTCCGATATCCCGGGTCTCGAGGTTGCCGGGGTCGTGGCGGCGATATCGGAAGGCGACGCCGCCGGCCGATGGCGGCTGGGGGACCGCGTCTGTGCGCTCGTGTCGGGCGGCGGGTACGCCGCATACTGCCTGGCCCCTGAAGGTCAGTGCCTGCCGGTGCCCGAGTCCCTGGATCTCGTCGGCGCCGCTGCGATCCCCGAAACATTCATTACCGTCTGGGCCAACCTGTTCGAGCGCGGGCAGCCGGAGCGCGGCGCGCGCGTGCTGATCCACGGCGGGACGAGCGGGATCGGGACGACGGCGATTCAGCTGGCGGTCGCTGCCGGCGCGGTCGTCTACGCCACGGCGGGGTCGGACGAGAAATGCGTCGCCTGCCTGCGGTTGGGCGCCGGGGTCGCGATCAACTACCGCCGCGAGGACTTCGTCCGCGTCATCGCGGACGCGACCGGCGGCGCTGGAGTGAACGTCGTCCTCGACATTGTCGGCGGCGACTACCTGCCGCGCAATCTGTTGTGCCTCGCGGCCGACGGGCGTCTGGTGCAGATTGGCCTGATGGCGGGCGCGCGCAGCGAGATCGACCTGTCGCGCGTGCTCCAGCGCCGGCTGACGATCACCGGCTCGACACTGCGGTCGCGTTCGGTGGCGGAGAAGTCGCGGCTCGCCCGCGCCGTGGAGACGCACGTCTGGCCGTGGCTCGTCGACGGGACCGTGCGCCCGGTCGTCGATCGCACTTTCAACCTGACGGACGCCGCCGCGGCGCATCAGCGGCTCGAGTCCGGCGCCGTCATTGGCAAGCTCGTCCTCACCGTCGGATCCTGATCGGCACCCTTTTGACGATCGTCCCTTTGCAATCAACGACTTAGCCTAAAGATGAGTGTCCCCATGGGTGTGACGGCGCTGGCGACTGATCTCTATCAGCTCACCATGATCGCGGGCTACCTCCAGACTGGCCGGCACGCACGCACGGCGACCTTCGAGCTCTTCACCCGGCGTCTGCCGGCCAACCGCAACTTCATGGTGTTCGCCGGACTCGAGCAGGCGCTGGACCATCTCGAGCACCTGCACTTCACCGCGGATGAGGTCGCGTGGCTCTCGACCCTGCCGGCGCTGTCGCGGGTCCCGTCAGGCTTCTTTGAATACCTCCGCTCGATGCGGTTCACCGGCGACGTCTGGGCGATGCGCGAGGGGACGCCGTTCCTGCCCGACGAACCGGTGTTGCGCGTCACGGCCCCGCTCGCCGAGGCGCAGCTGGTCGAGACCGCGCTGCTCGCCATCGTCAACTTCCAGACCAGCATCGCCAGCAAGGCCGCGCGCGTCGTCCAGGCCGCGGCCGGCCGGCCGGTCCTGGAGTTCGGCGCCCGTCGCGCGCACGGCACCGAGGCCGCGCTGCTGGCCGCCCGCGCCGCGCATCTCGCCGGCTGCGCGTCGACGTCGTTTGTCGAGGCCGGGCGGCGCTTCGGCATCCCGCTGTCGGGGACGATGGCGCATTCGTGGGTGCTGGCGGCCGAGAGCGAGCTGGAGGCGTTTCGGGACTTCGCCGCCCTGTTCGGCGCGGACGCCGTCCTCCTCCTCGATACGTTCGACGTCAGGACAGCGGCCCGCGAGGTGGCGGCATCAGGACTCACGCCGGCGGCCGTGCGGCTCGACAGCGGGGACCTGCTCGGCCTGTCGCGTGACGTCCGCGCCGTTCTCGACGGCGGAGGGCTGGGGGAGACGCGCATCATGGTCAGCGGCGAACTCGATGAATGGCGGGTTCGCGACCTGGTCGCGGCTGGCGCGCCGATCGACGGCTATGCCGTCGGCACGGCGATCGCGACGTCGGAAGATGCGCCGGCGCTCGGCGGCGTCTACAAGTTGGTCGAGATCGAAGGGGCCGCCGGCATGCGGGCGGTGATGAAAAAGAGCGCGGGGAAGCGGACCCAGCCCGGCGTGAAGCAGGTGTGGCGATTCCTCGACGGCGGCGTCGCCCGCGGGGACCGCATCGGCCTGGCCGGCGAGGGGATGCCCGATCATGCGAAGGCGCTGCTCGAGCCGGTGATGCGCGGCGGCGTGCGCACGAGCGCTCCGCTTCCGCTCGAGGCAGCGCGGCGCGACTGCGCATCGGGGATCGCGTCGCTGCCGGCGGCGCTGCGGGGACTCGATGCCGCGCCGCCCTACCCGGTCGAGATCAGCCCCGGTCTGGCACGGCTCATCGAGCCGGGTCGAGCGTGACCTCGCCGAGCTGAAACGCCCGGTTGCCGTCGCGCGCGCGATCGGCGCGAAGATCGAGCCGGCGGACGCGCCGCGTGCCGGCCGGCGGCAGCCGGATCGCCGCTTCCCTCCACCCGGGCCCAGACAGCACCACGCGCTCTGCCGGGACGTCGTCCAGGGCGATCGAGATCACGATCGGCCCGTCCTCCGGAGGCTCGAACGTCGTCCGCAGCCGCAGCCGGACCTCGCGCGCATCCGCCGGGACGAACAACGAGGCGTGCGGACCCGCCGAGCGCACGCGCGTCCCGTCGGCGGCGATCTCCCAGCCGCGCAGTCCGCTCGTGTAGTGCAGCAGCCACGGTGGATCGCGCAGGTAGGCGAGCGCGCCGGCCAGCGCCGCGACAGAGAGCGCCAGCGCCGCACCGCGTGCGATCCATCGTCGGGTCTGAGCGCGGCCCGGTTCATCCGCTGGTTGGATCGTCGTCATCGCAGCTTGAGGAACACCGCTCGGTACTGCTCCCACGTCGTGTCGCTGAACGGCAGGACGCCGTTCCAGTACTGGAGCATCTGCACGAGCGACAGGCAGATCACCATGGTCGCGGCGACGGCCGCCAGCGCGGCGGTGCCCCGGCGCCGGCCGCTCCAGGTCAAGAAGCCGGCCAGCCCGATCGCGAACAGCGGAAGCGCGTCGGTGAAGCCGCGATGGCCGAAGCTGCCGCCGAACTGCCAGTCCCACCAGCTGGCGATCAGATACGCGTCGGCTGTGAGAAAGACCGCGGCGCCGGCGATGAACCCCCGGGCTGGATGGCCGGTTCGCCACAGCCACACCAGTCCCGCACAGGCGAGGAGCAGTACGGGCGACCAGAAGAAGAGTCCTTTCCGGACGCCGAAGAGGACCTCCAGCAGGTGCGGATGGCGGAGGTCGAAGCCGAGCGATCCATACGCGCTGACGATCGGCTGACCGGTCGCCTGGTAATAGATCGCGAGCTGCGGCGCGATGACGAGTGCCGCTGTGACGACGGCGACCGCGCCGCGCCGCCAGTCGCGGCGGAGCTGGCCCGTCCGGGCGATCAGGGACGACCGGCCGGTGACGCCGTAAAGCGGCAGGCAGACCAGGACGAGGGCATTGGTGTGTCTGGTGAGGACGATCAGCCCCGCCACCAGGCCGACACCGATCGAGCGTGCGACGGTCGGCGATTCGTGCCACTGCTCGGACAGGTACAGGAACAGCGCGATCAGGCAGAACGAATACGCGTGGCTGTAGGAGCTGTCGTAGGTCGCGTAGTGATAGAGATTGGTGCCGAGGAGAATCGTCGCGAGCGTTGCCGCGGTCACGCGATCGGTGAAGTGACGGCGGAGCAGACGTCGCAGGACGATCAGGCCGAGCACCGTCCACGCCAGCCCGGCGAGGCCGGCGCCGTGCTGGTAATAGAGCGTGAAGCCGTCCGGCGACAGGTTGGTCCAGCGGGTCAGCGCGTGCGCGGCAAGAAAGAACGGGGACTGCAGGACCGCGACGCCGATCGGGTGGGCGTTGACCCACCGCCGCGTGCCGGGCCAGCGGATGATGGCGGTGTAATCAGGAAACGTCCCGCCGCAGCAGTCGCGGGCGACCGCCGACAGCGACGGGTCGTGGTAAAGGAACCACGATGGCAGGTAGACGTAGTAGCTGAAGCCGTCGGAGCGGATCGGCGGCCCGGCCCGGCCGGTCGCATAAATGAGGATGTATCCCGCCAGGCAGGCGGCGGTGGCGCCGGCGATGACGAGGCGCGAGAGGCGCCCGCCCGAGGCTCGCGCGCCGGCCGCGTCGGGGGCGGTCACGGCGCCTGTCGAAGCGCGGACGGCAGCCGCGGCGATGAGATGAGCGTCGCGAAGACGTCCCACCGCCGCTCCGGATCGGTGGCGGTGCCGCCGCGCGCCTCGACGTACTGCCGCACCATGTCCTTGCCCAGGTTGTAGTTGATGACGTAGCTGCGGTACTGGTCGAAGAACTTGACCCGCTGGACCGCGCGGTCGTGCGGCATCAGCGCGTAGCGTTCGAGCCACTGCGCCGCCGCCTCGGCGTCGATCGCGCCGTCGAGATAGCGCCGCGCCGCCTCGTTGCCGGCGTACGACAGCTGGTCCACCAGGTCCTTCGCCGCGTAGTACTCCGCCGCACGCGATGGGTCCAGTCCGGCCGCCGGGAACAGGACCGCGCGCTCGAACTGGACCCGCTCCTGTCCGGGAAAGGCCACTTCAATGCCGAAGTTGGCGGTCCCCTCGGCAATCAGCGACTGCGGTGAAAAGAGCGGATAGACGGTGAACTCGACCCAGCCGCGGTCCCGGACGAGATGCTGCTCGAGCAGCGCGTTGTAGACGTGATGCCCCGGATACCCTTCATGGCACGCCAGATCGATCGCCCGATCGATGTAGATCGGCAGGTCGGTGTTGACCTGGATGAGGCTGCGGAAGCCGCCCTGGTACCAGTTGTAGCCGCTCCAGGCTTTGTCGGTGACGTACTCGACGGTGAAGTGCTCCCCGGCCGGGAGCGCGATGTGCTTGCGCGTCCGCTCGGCGCACTCGGCGATGGCCGCCTGGAACACCTTGTCGAGCCGATCGCGGGGAATGACGAAGTCGCGACGGAACGCGTCGTAGCGCTCGACGAGCGGCCCGTGGCCGGGAAACCGCTTGTCGAGGCGGTCGAGGATCGCCTGGAAGTGTGACTCCGGGTACGTCGGCGCCACCGCGTCGTAGAGCGCCCGGGACTCCTCGTCGAAAGTCAGGCGTTCGCCGCCGAGCACGCGCACGCGGGTCGCGAGCGAGGCAAGCTGGCGGTCCAGATACTCGTGGCGCAGCCGGGCCATGTCGTCGCCGGCCGCCGGCATTGCCGCCAGCTGCGCCCGCAACTCCGCCGCCGCCGCCGCGATGTCGGCCAGCCCGGTCTTCCGGCCGGCCGCCTCGGTCTTCCACTCGGGCGGTCCGTAATAGGCGTCGACGTAATCGCGGTCGTGCTGGCCGAGGGCGAGGACGAGCCGGACGTACCGCTCGGCGATGCTGTTCATCGTGGGGGGCTCCGGCGCGCGTGCCGCGGTCGCGGAGACATACAATGCAGCGACGACACAGGCAGCGGCGGCCGCCAGCAAGCTCTTCATGTTGCCTCCCTGGTTCCAGCTTATCCTGTCCTCCGCCCGGCTCAGGGGTGTGAGGCGCTGAGGTCGGTTTTCACGGCGATGAGGTCCAGAATCCTTCATGCGAGCGCTCTTCTATTCCCTCCTCGGCTATTTTCTGACGCCGTGGGGGCTGGTCCTCATGGGCATCCTGGACTCGTCGATGGTCTTCTTCCTGCCGCTGGGCATCGACTTCGTCGTGATTCTCCTCGCGGCGCGCCGGCCGGAGCTGTTCTGGCTCTACGCCGTACTGGCGACGGTCGGCTCGGTGGCGGGGGCGTCGGCGACGTTCTGGATCGGCCGGAAAGTCGGCGAGCACGGGCTGTCGCGGCTGATCAAGCCGGCGCGGCTCAAGCGCATCGAACAGCGCGTCAGCGAGCGGGCGGCGTTCAGTGTCGCGGCGCTGGCGATCATCCCGCCGCCGTTCCCCTTCACCGCGTTCGTCCTGACGAGCGGTGCCTTCCGTGCCAACCCCTGGAGCTTCCTGACCACGCTGGCCGGCGTCCGGCTGCTGCGCTTCCTGATCGAGGCCGCGCTCGCCGCCTATTACGGCCGCGGGATTCTCGCCTGGATGGACTCGACGACCTTCACCATCCTCGTCGGCATCATGATCGGCCTGGCGGTGATCGGAACGCTGGTGTCCGGCGTCGCGGTCTACCGGAGCACGAAGAAGCAGAAATGAGGACTGCCTGATGTCCGTGCAGCATGCCCCGTTCTGGCTGGACCGCGGGGCACGGTCCCGCCGGCCGCCGATGCCGCGGCTCCGCGGCGCCGCTCAGTCAGACGTCGTCATCGTCGGCGGCGGGTTGACTGGATGCGCCTGCGCGCTGGCGTTCGCGGCCGCGAAAGTACGGGTGGTGCTGCTCGAGGCGGAGGCGATCGGCCAGGGGGGGACAGCCCGGGGCCAGGGCCTGGTGCGTGAGGATTACGAGGCGTCCTTCCGGGACACGGTCGCCGCTTATGGGACGGCCAGCGCCCGGACGATGTGGGAGGCGCTGCGGCGGGCGTCGTTGGAGCTGCCCGCGCAGCTGCGCCGCCTCGACGCCCGCTGCGAGCTGCAGCCGGCCGATCTGCTGACCATCGCGCCGCCACGACCCGAGCCGGCCCGCCTGCTGGAGCGCGAGTATCGCGCGCGGCGCGCCGCCGGGCTGCGCCATGCGTGGGTGACGCCGCGGAGCGTCGCGGCCGGGACGGCCCTCGAGAGCGGTGGGGCGATCAGGACGCGCGGCGCGGCGCTCGATCCCTACGCAGCGTGCCTGGCGTTCGCCGCGGGTGCGAGGTCGCGCGGGGCGGTCTTCCACGAGAAGTCTCCGGTCGCACGGGTGCGCCATGGCCGCGACGGCGTCGAGGTGACGACCGAGGCGGGGAGCGTGCACGCGCAGGCGGTCGTCATCGCGACCGCCGCGCCGCTCCGGGACTTGCGGGCCCTGCGGCGCCACCTCAAGCCGTCCCGCGGCTATGCGGTCGTGACCGCGCCGCTGACCGCGGCGATGCGCCGGGCGGTGGGCCAGCGGGCGGCGGCCGTTCGCCAGGAGAACCCGTCGGCGCGTCTGCTCCGCTGGCTGCCCGGGGATCGGGCGATGTTCAGCGGCGGCGATCAGCCGGAGATGACCGCGGCCGGGCGCGAGCGCGCGCTGGTTCAGCGTACCGGTCAGTTGATGTACGAACTGTCGCTGCTCTACCCGGACCTCTCGGGACTGCCGCCAGCGTGGTCCTGGGACGCGCTCTGCTACGACACCGCGGATCGGCTGCCGTTTGCCGGTACCCACCGGAACTTTCCCCGGCACCTGTTTGCGATCGGCGGCGGACGGCACGGCGCCGGTTTCTCGTGGCTGGCGGCCCGGATTCTGCTGCGGGCGTTCCAGGGGCGACCGGAGAAAGCGGACGCGCTCTTCGGGTTTGCCCGGGTGTTGTAGAGCTGGTTTTCAGGTGCAAATATTCGGGATCTGTGCTTTTCTGTCAGCTCATGCAGTCGCAAGTCCCTTTCCCGCCCGCTCCCCGCGCGCCGGCGGACCCCGGACGTGCCCGCAACAGCGAGGCGCTCATCGAGCACCTGCTGCGCCGGGCCGGCTTCGGCGCCAGCCAGGAGGAAGTCGATCTTTACGCCGATCTCGGCTTTTCGGCGGCGGTCCGCCGGCTCGTCAATTTCGAGGCGGTCCCGGACACGGTTGACGACCGGATCGGCAAGCCCGGCGTTGTCGCGGTGACGCCGCGTGGGGCGTTCCTGCCGTCCACCGTCATCACCGACGCCCGGCAGCGGTGGTTGTTCCGGATGGTGCAGACCCAGCGGCCGCTCCAGGAGAAGATGGCGCTGTTCTGGCACAACCACTTCGCCACCGCCTACAGCAAGATTGCCGGCGCTTTTGGCGGGGAAGAGGGGACGCGCTACCTCGCCGCCAAGGCTTCCGAGGATCCCAACCGGGTGCGGGGCCAGATCGAGCTCTTCCGGGGCTACGCCCTCGGCAACTTCCGCGATCTCCTCGTCGCGGTCGCGAAAGACACGGCGATGCTGGTGTGGCTGGACGGCCGCACCAACGTCAAGGCCCGACCCCAGGAGAACTTCGCGCGCGAGCTGATGGAGCTCTTCACGATGGGGGTGGGGACGTTCGCGGAAGAGGACGTTTACGCCGGCGCGCGGGTCTTCACCGGCTGGAATCTGGCGCGTCCGTCGAACGCCTACTATGCGTTCAGCTACGTGGCCGGCCAGCACGACACCGCCGCCAAGCAGTTCACGTTCCCGGTCGCCGCCGGCGGCAGCCGCACCATCCCCGCCCGCTCCGCCGACGCCGGCATGCAGGACGGTCTCGATCTGATTGATGCGGTCGCCCGTCATCCGGCGACCGGGCCGCGCCTCGCGCGGAAACTGTATGGATTCTTCGTCAGCGAAATCGGCGAGCCCGACGCCGCGCTGATCGACGAGATGGCGCGCCTCTACTACGCCGGCGGCTTCGAGATGAGGCCGGTCGTCGACTATCTGCTGCGCTCGCCGCAGTTCAGCGATCCGGCGAATTTCTACGCCCGCTACTCGTGGCCGGCCGAGTTCGTCGTCCGGGCGATCAAGGAAGTCGGCGCGGTTGGATTCTCGGTCAACGACGCGCTGACGCCGATGGCCAACATGGGGCAGCAGCTGTTCGAGCCGCCAGACGTCTCGGGCTGGGATCTCGGGCGGTCATGGTTCTCGAGCGGCGCGATGCTGACACGGATGAATTTCGCCGCCCAGCTTGCCGCCAACCAGAAGTTCAACCTTCGCGACATCGTCCGCGCCGGGCAGCAGTCGCCGGACGCGGTGGCGTCGCTGCTGCTCGACCGGCTGACGCCGGCGCCGCTCGATCGCGAGACCTACCAGGCGATCATCGACTACGCGCGGTCGGGCGGCGCGTGGAGCGGATCCGATACCCAGCTCGCCACCAAGGCGGCCGATCGCGCATCTGATCGTCGGCTCCGGCAATTACCAGTTCGTGTAGACCCTATGCCGATCACCAGACGCGAATTCGTTCGAGGCGGCGTCACCGCCTTCACCATGAGCTTCGCGGCTCCGGAGTTTCTCTCCGATCTGGCGCTGGCGCAGGGCCGGTCGAGCCGGAACCTGGTCGTGCTCTACCTGAGCGGCGGCAACGACGCGCTCAGCACGGTGGTGCCCTACAACGACGCCCAGTACTACGCGCGCCGGCCGACGATCGCGATCCCGGCGTCGCAGGTGCTCCAGATCGGCACCGATCGCTCGGGCGTGGCGCTCGGCCTCCATCCGCGGCTGACCGGGCTGCGGTCGATCTACAACGCCGGCCGCCTCGCCATCATCCAGCGGACCGGCTACCAGAACTCGAGCCGTTCGCACTTCGAAGGAACCGACATCTGGTCGACGGCGGATCCGCGCTCGCCGCAGGGCACCGGCTGGCTGGGGCGATATCTCGACACCTTGCCGTCGCCGGTCGATCCGCTGGCGGCGTGGGCGACGAGCAGCGTCATTCCGCACGCGCTTCAGGCACGCACCGTCGGCGTGCCATCGATCCCGTCGGTCCAGGCGTATGCGTTCGCGAGTCCGAACAGCGGCGCCGAGGCCGTCGCCGGACGCGACAGCGCGACCCGGATCGCGTCGCATCTGCCGGTCGATCGTCCGCATCTCGCGTTCGTCAACGCCACGTCGCAGGATGCCTTCGCGACGCTCGACCGCGTCGCGCGCGTCGCCAGCTACGCACCGACCGTGAACTATCCGGCCAACGGCTTCGCCCAGGCGCTCAAGGCGATCGCCGGTGCGATGGTCCAGGGCGTCGGCACGCGCGTGTTCTGGGTCCAGACCGGCGGCTACGATACGCACGCGGCGCAGAACCCCAACCAGGCCAACGGCTCGTACACCGGCCTGATGGCGACGCTCAACGACGGACTGGCGGCGTTCTACGGTGATCTGCAGAACCATTCGCTGCTCGGCGACACGCTCGTCCTGCAGTTCTCGGAGTTCGGCCGGCGGATCAACGAGAACGGCAGCCAGGGGACCGACCATGGCGCCGCCAGCGTGATGATGGCGCTTGGCGGAGGAGTGCGCGGCGGCATCTTCGGCACCGCCCCCAACCTGCGGGGGACACCTGACAATCCCACGCTCGAGAACAGCGGCAACGACGTCCACTACGAGACCGACTTCCGGTCCGTCTACGCGCGCGTCATCGACAGCTGGCTCGGTGCCGATTCGTCGGCGATTCTCGGCGCCGACTTCCGCGGCGGCGCGCCGGCCTTCCTCTAGAGACGGCTAGCGCGGCCGCTCCGTCCCGAGGACGTCGGCGAGAGCCGCGTCGAGGTCGGTGTACTGGAACCGGTAGCCGAGCGCCAGCGCGCGCGCCGGCAGCACCCGCTGGCCGGTGAGCACGAGCGGTCCGGCCATTTCCCCGAGCAGGATCTTGAGCGCCAGCGCCGGGGCCGGCACCAGCGCCGGCCGGCCAAGCGCGCGTCCAAGCGACCGCGCGAAGTCGCGATTACTGACCGGCTCGGGTGCCGTGGCGTTGATCGCGCCGCCGGCCGCCGGCGTTGCCATTACCCAGCGCACCAGTTCGACCCAGTCCCGGTGGTGGATCCACGACATGAACTGGCGGCCCGATCCGATCCGGCCGCCGACGAAGAACCGGAACGGCGTCAGCATCGGCGGCAGCGCGCCGCCGGACCGATCGAGGACGATACCGGTACGGATGAGCGAGACGCGCATCGACAGCTGTTCGGCCCGCCGCGCCTCGGCCTCCCAGGCCTGGCAGAGTGTGGCGAGGACGTCATCGCCGGGTGGCGACGTTTCGGTCAGCGGCTCGTCCCCGGAAGGGCCGTAGTAGCCGACGGCACTGGCGCTGATCAGCACCTCCGGCCGCCGCTCGAGCGTGGCGAGCGCGGCGACGAGGCTGCGCGTCGCCTGCAGCCGGCTGTCGCGGATCAGCGCCTTCCGCGCGTCGGTCCAGCGATGGTCGGCGAGGCCGGCCCCGGCAAGGTTGACGACCGCGTCCGCTCCCGCGAGCGCCGCGTGCCACGACCCGGCCGTGCCGTCCGGCTCCCAGCCAACCCGGCTGACTGCCGATCCCGCGGTCCCCGCTCCTGACGTCGCGCCGGGCGGCAGCGAGCGGGTGAGAATGGCGACCTCGTGACCGTCGGCCGTCCACGCTGCGGTGAGCGCCTTCCCCAGCAATCCGCTGCCGCCGGCAATCACGATCCGCATGCTTCGCACTATAATGGCGCCCGCTCCCCTTTCAGCGAATTCGAGGTTTCGTGCGCAAATTGGTGCGCGCGGGCGTTGTTCTCTGTGCGGTGACGCTCGCCGGGGGCACCGCCGCGGCCCCGCCCGACCGGGAAGCGCTCCGGCGGCCGCTCCGGTCATTGCGGTGCTGCCGACCGTCCGCGCCGAGGGTCTGCCGCCGCTTCCCGCCGCCCTCGCCGATGCGCTCCTGCCGTACGCTTCGTCGCGGCGCGCCCTGCGCCTGGGATGGCATCCGCGCGAGCGGCGCCTGCTGATCTGGACGACCTTCGGCAACGTCGGCCAGATTCACGCGGTCGCGGGCCCCGGCATGGCGCGCCGGCAGCTCACGTTTTTCAAGGATGGCGTGCCGCCGCCCCAGCCGCTGGCGGCCGGCGCCTGGTTCGACCCGCAAGGCACGTCCTTCGTCTTCGCAAAAGACACTGGCGGCGGCGCCGAGACGACCCAGCTCTTTCGCTACGACCTGGCGACCCGGCAGTCGACGCTGCTGACCGACGGCGCCTCGCGCAACGGCCTGCCGGTCCGGGCGCATCGGTCCGGCCGCATCGCCTACGACTCGACCCGGCGCGGCGGGCACAACGGCGCCGATCGCGATCTGTACGTCATGGACCCCGCCGATCCCGCATCCGCCAGGATGGTCGCCGAACTGGACGGTACCTGGAGCGCCGAGGCATGGGCTCCGGACGACGGAAATACTGGTGAGCCACGCACCGGCGCAGGGGGAGCAGCATCTGTGGCGCATCGACGCCGCGACCGGCCGGCGGACGCCGCTGACCGATCCCGCCGAGTACGCGGCGTGGCGGCTGCCCCAGTATTCTCCTGACGGCCGGTCCGTGCTCGCGCTGAGCAACCGCGGCGCGGAGTTCCTGCGCTTGTGGCGCTGCGACCTGGCCTGACGCTCTCCGGCGTGCTCTCCCGGCCGCCGGCGCGCTTCACCGGGCCGCGTCCCGTCATCCTCAGCATCCATGGCGGGCCGGCCGGGGCGTCGGCGCGCGAGCGGCCGCGCTACCAGGGGCGCAGCGCCTACATCCTCGACGAGCTCGGCGTTGCCATTCTCTATCCGAACGTTCGCGGCAGTTACGGCTACGGCAAGGCGTTCTCGGCGCTGGACGACGGCACCCGGCGCGGCGACACCATCAAGGACATCGGCGCGCTGCTCGACTGGGTGGCGGCGCAGCCGGCGCTCGACCGGACGCGGGTGATGGTCACCGGCGTGAGCTACGACGGCTTCATGGCCTACTCCGTCGCCGAAGCCTACGGCGATCGGCTGCGCGGCGCCTTTGCGGCCTCGGCGATCGCCGATTTCCTGAGCTACTTCCGGAACACCGACACCGCGCGGGTCGAGGATCGCCGCGCTGAGTACGGCGACGAGCGAATCCCGGAGGTCCGCGACTTCCTGCAGCGGATTTCGCCGGCAAGCGGCGCCGCAAAGCTGCGCATCCCGCTGCTCATCGCCCACGGCGAGCGCGACAGCCGCGTGCCGGTCGATCAGGCAGAGGCAATCGCCGCCGCCACGGCCAACGGCGGGCCGGTCTGGCTGACGATCTACACCGACGAGGAACACCTGCTGCCCTCGACCCGCGTCAACAACGACTTCCTGTTCTATACCTGGATCCGCTTCGTGAAGGAGTATCTGCGCCGCTAGCCGGCCGTCATCGGTCGCCGCTCAATGCGTGTGGCGCGCGACCCATTCGCGAAGCAGCGAGTCGACGACCACGAAGCGCGCCCCTTCGCGGGCGAGGATGTCCTCGCGGACGAGCGCGGCGAGCGACGCCTGGACGGTCGAGGCGCCGCCGAGCCGGTAGCGCGCCCGGACGTCGGCCGAGAGCAGCTCGCGCCCTTCCTCGAGCACCGCGGCGCGCAGCGCGGCGCGCTGCGCCAGCGTCAGCCGCTGCCAGGTTCCTTCGAAGATGGCCTCATGCTCGCCGAGCAGACGCTTGAGCGTGCCATGGAGGTCTTCGAGCCCCACCGTCCGCGCGCCGCGGACGTCGTCCCAGACCTCGTGCGCGAGGCGCTGGACGTCGTACGGGAGGTTGCCGGCGAGCTCGGTGATCGCGGCGCCGAGGCCTGGCGCCGGGCGCAGCCGGGTGGCGCGGAAGCGGGCTTCGATGAACTCGGCAAAGCGGTCGGCGGGGATCTTCTGCAGCCGCATCACCGGACCGGCCTTGTAGAACGGGCGGCTGCGGCCGAGCATGCGCTCCATCAGGGTGGGCTCGGAACCGGAGAAGACGTAGCCGACCGCGCGCTGCTGCTGGACGGCCGCGCGCAGCGCGTGCTCGACGCTGCCGCCGTTGAAGGAGCCGATCGCCTGGAACTCGTCGAGCGCCACCGCCAGTTTCCGCCGCCGCGCCGCGGCGATCCGTCCCGGCAGGGCGAACACTTCCTGCGCCAGGTGGGCGACGTCGCGGTCGCTGCGGACCGCCGGGAACGACAGCGCCAGGCGGTTGACGCCGGCGGCGTCCGGCTCGATGCGGACTTCGGATCGGACCGCGCCGAGCATGTCGCGGAGCCAGCCGCGCGCCCGGTCGAGCCCGGTCTCGACCGCCAGCAGCGCGCGGGCGTAGCCCTCGAGGAACGCGACGTAGGAGCTGTAGCTGCTGACCGTCACCTCGGCGGTCAGCGCGCCGCCGCGCGCGGCGGCGGCGAGCGCCTGCCGGACCAGCGACGACTTGCCGTAGCGCCGCGGCGAGATCAGGAAGATCTTCTGGCCGGCGAGCAGGTCGGCGGTCAGCCGGTCGAGCTCGGTTTCGCGATCGACGAACGCGGCGCGCGGGACGATTTCGCCGTAGACAAAGGGGTTCGTCACTGCCGGCCTCCCGTTACGTTCATGACCGTAATGATTACGTAGTTTAACGTAACGCAGGCACGGGGTCGACCGCCGGCAGCGGTCGCTGGGGCGGCGGCAGCACCCAGGTCGCGGTCGCCGACCAGACCGACCGGTCCTGCGGCAGCCACGCCGGCAGCCCGGCCATCCCGTCGGCCGCGAACACGCCGGCGTCGGCGGCGACGACCTCGACCGCCTCCGGCCGCGCCGCGGCCACAGCGAAAGTGGCGCGCCAGGCGATCCCTTCGGCGGGCGGGGCGATGTAGGTCGCGGTCCAGCGGCCGAGCCGGAGCGCGCCCGGCAGGCTGGACCGCGCCGGAACCGTGCCGGCGGGCAGGACGAACGACACCGCGATGCCTCGCCGGTTCGGCACGACCGTCACCGTCAGCTCCGAGCCAGCGGCGACCGGTGCCGACACCAGGCTGGTGACGGTCGCCGGCGCGGCGCCAAGCGCGGGGCCGGCGGCGCGGAAGACAAAGGGATGGGGCAGCCGTCCCCACGGGACCGCGGCCGGCGCGGCATCGCTGCGGAGCGCCCAGCCGCCGGGCGCGCCGGCGGCGAGATCGAGGCCGGGCTCGTTCGACCCCAGTTCCCAGGTCGCTGATGCACCGCCGGCCTCCTGGAGCGCCCGCACGACGCGGCGCTGCGGCTGATCGTGGGTGTAGGCGGGCGCGGCCCACGCGGCCGCCCCCGCGCCGGCGACCACCAGGAGGCAGCCGGCGGTGACGAGCGACGGCCGTGCGAGCGGCCGGGCGTTGGCGATCGCGGCAATGAACGGCGGCGCCAGCATCAGCGCCGCGGCGGCGACGACCACGGCGTAGACCCAGTAGGGCGTGATGATCGGCAGACGTCCGAACAGCGGCGTCAAGAAGCGGAGCAGTTCGACCGTGGCGCGCAGCCACAACGTCGCCGCGACGGCGAGGATCGCCACCGACGCGATCCGCAGCGTCACCTCGCTGCCGGGCGGCACGATCAGCAGCAGGATCGCGGCCGCGAGCATTGGCAGCGTCCACAGGTACGCCGCCGCCGGCGCCACCCACAGCATCGCCAGCGACGCCAGTAGCCAGAACGGCAGCGCGACACTCCAGGTGACGAGCGGGTCGCGCAGCCGGTGCGCCCGCGCCGGCAGCCATTGGCCGGTCCGGCTGATCAGCCAGGCGACGGTCACGCCGACGGCGAGCAGCAGCAGGAACAGCCGGTCGGGGTGGGCATACCACGGGTGGTAGACCGCGCGCGCGGAGCGCAGCGCACGCGTCGAGCCGGCCATCGCGGCGGCGGCGGCCGCGAAGCCGGCCACCGACCACACCATCGTCAGGATCCAGCGGAGCACGCCGCCGACGCGGACCGCGGCGGGCAGAATGCGGGCGCACGCCAGCGCGCCGAGCACGACCGCGGCGATCGACAGCGCCCAGCCGAGGCGCGCCCCGTAGCTGACCGCGGTGACGCCGCCGACGTCGAAGTAGACCGCCGCCGAGTCGCGGCGCTGCGTCACGTCCCGGCCGTCGAGCGCGCGCGCCGTGGCGACGACGTTCTCGCCGACCTCGCGCAGCGTCCGCGGCGTGATCCGATCCGGCACATCGCGGGCGGTGTGATACGAGTAGCCGTCGCCGATCAGCGCGAAGTTCAGCCCGGGGATGCCGTGACGCGCCAGCATCGTGAAGTCGGTGTCGTTGGGCAGCCGGCGATAGACCTCGAACCCGTAGGAGGCGCCGCGCGGGTGCGGCGCGGCGCGCGCCCACGGGCCGGTCACCCAGGCGTTGCCCGGACCGCTCTCGAACAGCATCGCCGGGCCGTTCGAGCCTGCCGCCTCGACGTTGATGTACGCCTGGAGCCGATTCATGACCTCGCGGTCGGTGACGAGCGCCGCGGCGCCCATCAGGCCCGCCTCTTCACCATCCGTCACGATCACGAACGTCGACCAGGTCCGGTCGGCCGCCGCGGCCAGTACGCGCGCGGCCTCGAGCGACACCGCCACGCCGAGTCCGTCGTCTGCGGCGCCGGGCGACTCCGGCGCCGAGTCGTAGTGCGAGAGCAGGCCGATCGCTTCGCTGCGCTTGCCGGGCAGCACGGCGATGATGTTGGCGACGCGTGCCGTCAGCCCGAGCTCCGGGCGCCGTGCGTCAACTTCCTGGACCCGCACTTCGTAGCCGTAGAGACGCAGCTGGTCGATGACGTAGGCGCGGGCGCGGGCATTGGCGTCGGTGCCGACCGCGCGGCTGCCGATCGTTCCGGCCAGCATCGCGATGTGGGCGCGGGCGTTCGGTTCCGAGAACAGCCCGGCGTTCCGGCCGCACCCGCCGGCCGTCAGGACAAGGATCAGGACGAGAAGACGATGGCGCATCGCGCTGAGGGTATTGCAACCCCCGCCGGAAGGAAAGGCCGGGGGCGATCAGTCGAGCGCCAGCCGGCCGGTATAGATCGCCATTCCGACGACGGCGTCGACGCCGATGGCATCGAGCCGATCGATCTCCTCGCGGGTGGTGATGCCGCCGGCCGCGGTCAGCTGGCGGCTGGTGGCGGCGTGCAGCTCTTCGATGGCCGGCATGTCGGTGCCGCGCATCAGCCCCTCGAGATCGACGTGGGTATAGAGGAACTCGCCAAAGAACGGCTCGAGGCTCCTGATCGCCGCCACCGGGGTCAGGTCCAGCGCCGTCCGCCAGCCGTGGATGACGACCCGGCCGCCCTTGCCGTCGACGGCGGCAATCAGACGATCCGGGCCAAGCCGCTCGCTGAGACGAGCGGCGAAGTCGAGGTCGACGCGGCCGCCGGCGAAGAGCGACGACCCGAGGATCACTTTCGCGGCTCCCGCCGCCAGCGCCGCCTCGGCGCGTTCGATGGTGCGGATCCCGCCGCCGACGCGGCAGGGGAGCGCCGCGCAGATCCGGGCGACGATCGCGTCGTTCTGGCCGTGGCCCTTGGCGGCGTCGAGGTCGATCAGCTGGACCTTCGGATAGCGCGCGAACCGGGCCACCCAGGCATCGATGTCATCGGACTGGACGGCCAGCTTCTCGCCCTGCACCAGCTGGACGACGCGCCCTCCCTGAAGGTCGATTGACGGAATCAGCATCGCACCGGCACACCCTTGTCGCGGAGGAAGCGCTTGAGCTCGGCCACCGCGTGTTCTGAGAAATGGAATACCGACGCGGCGAGCGCGGCGTCGGCGCGACCGGCGGTGAACACTTCGGCGAAGTGTTCGAACGTGCCGGCGCCACCCGAGGCGATCACCGGAATCGAGACGGCGGACGAGACCGCCGCCGTCAGCGGGCAGTCGAAGCCGGCCCGCGTGCCGTCGCGATCGATCGACGTCAGCAGCACCTCGCCGGCGCCGCGCGCCTCCGCCTCGACCGCCCACTCGACGGCGTCGCGGCCGGTCGCGGCGCTGCCGCTCCTGGCGAAGACGTCGAACCGATCGCCGTTGCGCTTCGCGTCGATCGCGACGACGACTGCCTGGCTGCCGTAGCGCGCCGCGAGGCGGCTCAGCAGCGACGGGTCAGCGAGCGCCGCGCTGTTGACGCCAACCTTGTCGGCGCCGGCATCGAGCGCCGCCGCGGCGTCCGCTTCGGTGCGGATCCCGCCGCCGACCGTCAGCGGGATGAACAGCTCGCGCGACACCGCGCGAATCGTCTCCGCGAAGGCGCGCCGGCCTTCGAGCGTGGCGGTCACGTCCAGCACCACGACCTCGTCGATCCCCTCGACGTTGTAGCGCCGCGCCAGCGCCGCCGGATTGCCGGCATCGCGCAGCCCCTCGAAGTTGATCCCCTTGACGACGCAGCCGTTGCGGACGTCGAGGCAGGCAATCAGCCGCTTGGACAACATCGCGTCAGCCCCGCGCCAGCGAGCAGAAGTTGCGCAGGATGCGGATGCCCGGATCGCTCGACTTCTCCGGGTGGAACTGCACCCCGAAGAGATGGCCGCGCTCGACCGCAGCGGCGAAGTCGCTGCCGTGCGTGCAGGTTGCCACCGCCTCGGCGGTGACCGGCGCTGCGAACGAGTGCGTGAAGTAGACCTGGCTGCCGGCCGGAATGCCGTCGAGCAGCCGGCCCGGCCGCGCCGCGCTCAGCGTGTTCCAGCCGACGTGCGGGACCTTGACGTCCGCGGCGGCGTCCGGCGTCAGGCGCCGGCACGTGCCGTGGATGGCGCCGAGGCCGGGCACGCCCGGCGCCTCGTCGCTGCCGTCGAACAGCCACTGCATCCCGAGGCAGATACCGAGCAGCGGCACGCCCCGCTCGACCGCCTGACGGATCGCCCCGGTCCACGGTCCCTCGAGCGCCGCGGTCGCGCCGAAGTTGCCCACTCCCGGGACGACCAGGCCGGTCGCGACGGCGAGATCGGCCGGCCCGGCCGGCGAGAAGATTTCCGCCCCGGCGGCGGCGAATCCCTTGCGGACCGAGGTCAGGTTCCCGGCGCCGTAGTCGATCAGGGCAATCACAGCAGCCCCTTGGTGCTCGGCAGCATCTTCGCCATCCGCCGATCGCGTGCGCACGCGACCCGCAGCGCGCGGGCGAACGCCTTGAACACCGCCTCGATGTGGTGATGGCTCGAGCGCCCGTAGAGCACCTTGAGGTGGACGTTGGCCCTGGCCCCCTGGGCGAAGCCTTCGAAGAAGTCCTGAACCAGTTCGGTCTGGAGGTCGCCGACCATGCGGACGCGGACGCGCAGGTCGACGACCGCATGGATCCGGCCGCTCAGGTCAATCGCCGCCACCGCCAGCGCCTCGTCCATCGGCATGATGAAGTAGCCGGCGCGGTTGATGCCCTTCCGATCGCCGAGCGCCGCCGCCACCGCTTCGCCGAACGCGATCCCGAGGTCCTCGACCGTATGATGCTGGTCGACGTCGAGATCCCCGGTCGCCCGGACGTGCAGATCGAACGCGCCGTGGCGCGCGACGAGATCGAGCATGTGATCCAGGAACCGGATCCCGGTCCGGACGTCGTAGCGCCCCTTGCCGTCGAGCGCCAGGCGCAGCGCGATGGCCGTCTCGCCGGTGACACGGTTGATGGTGGCGCGCCTCACAGGCTCGCTCCCAGCGCGGCGATCAAGGCGCGCGTATGTTCGACCACGCCGGCGGTAATCCGCAGGCAGCCGTCGCAGCCGGGGTCCGCCGAGCGGTCCCTGACGTGGACGCCGCGCGCCGCGAGCGCGCGCACGAGCGGCGCCGTGTCGCCGTCGAACCGGGCCAGCACGAAGTTGGCGGCGCTCTTCCAGTAGTGGATGCCGCGCTCGTCGAGCGCCCGATAGAGGAGCGCCTTCGACTCGGCGACCTGATCCAAATACCACCTGAAATACCCGGTGTCGCCAAGCGCCACCGGCAGCGCCGCGGCGACGCAGGCATTGACGCTGTACGGCGGCACGACGCGGCGCGCGGCAGCGAGCACTCCCGGATGGCCGACGAGCGCCCCGATCCGCAGCCCGGCCAGCCCGTGCGCCTTGGCAAAGGTCCGGCCGACGATGATGTTCCGCCGGGCGGCGAGCAGCGGGCCGCCAATCAGCGTCTCGCCGGCGAAGTCGGCATACGCCTCGTCGACCATCACCACTACGTCGGGGGCCGACTCGGCAATGCGCGCGATCGCTCCGCGCGGAATGATCTGCCCGGTCGGGTTGTTCGGATTGGTGAGCCAGACAATCCGGGTCCGGCCGTTGATGCGCTCGAGCACCCGGTCGAGCGGAAAGGCGAAGCCGGGCTCGAGCGGCACCTCGACGACGCGGCCGCCGGCGGCGTCCGAGCAAGCCGCGTACATGTCGAACGCGGGGACGACGACGATCGCCTCGAAAGGTGTCTCGACCGGCCCGTTGCGCAGCTCGGCGACCGCCAGCGCGAGGATCCCCTCGTCGAGACCGTTGGTCAGGACCAGCGACTCCGTCGTCACCCCGAGAAACGCCGCGCAGGCGCGACTCGCGGCGTCGTAGTCGGGATAGGTGGCGAGGTCCTGCCGGGTCAGGGCCTGGACAGCGGCGACGACCGCCGGCGAGCAGCCGGCCGTGTTCTCATTGAGGTGCAGCCGCAGGCCCGACCCGTCCGTGACGACGCGCTCGTACTGGAAGCTCACTCGTACTCTCCGTTGCCGGCCCTGATGCCAATCGAGGCGGCGTGGCCGACCAGCCCCTCCGCCTTGGCCAGGGTGATAGCCGCCGGCGAGATTCGGCGCAGGCCGGCGGCGGTCAGGCGCTGGACGGTGCTGACGCGGACGAAGTCGGCGGCGCTCAGGCCGCCGCGCGCCCGCGCCGCGCCGTTGGTCGGCAGCACATGATTCGAGCCGGTGGCGTAGTCCCCCGACGCCTGGGCGCTGTAGTCGCCAACGAAGATCGTGCCCGCCCGGGTGAGCCGTGCCGCCACCGCGTCGGAGTCGCAGACGGCGTGCTCTGGCGCCATCTGTTCGCAGAGCGCGATCGCTTCGCCGATCGTCCGGGTCCGGATGATGGCGCCGTTGGCGGCGAGCGCCTGCCGCGCGGGACCCTCGCGCGGCGCCTGCCGGCCGATTTCGGCCGCGACCGCCGCCGCCAGCCGCGCCGAGGGCGTGAACAGAATCGCGCGCGCGTCCGGATCGTGCTCCGCCTGGGCGATCAGGTCGGCGGCGATCCAGGCGGGGCGGCCGGCGCTCGAGACGACGGCGATTTCGCTCGGCCCGGCGTGGAAGTCGATCGCGCACTGCCGTGACACCAGCGCCTTGGCGGCGGCGACGTACGCGTTCCCGGGCCCGACGATCTTGTCGACCCGCGGCACGGTCGCGGTGCCGAACGCCATCGCGGCGACGGCGTGGGCGCCACCGATGCGGAAGAGCCGAGACACCCCGGCCGCCCGCGCAGCGCACAGGATGGTGGCATCGACGTTCGGGCAGACCGCGATGACCTCCCGAACTCCCGCGACGCGCGCCGGGATCGCCGTCATCAGCAGCGACGACGGCAGCGGGTAGCGGCCGCCCGGCACGTAGCAGCCGACGCGGTCGAGCGGCAGGACGCGCTGTTCGATGCGGACGCCCGCCACCGGCGTGGCGATCCAGCCGCGCGGTACCTGCCGCTCGGCGACCCGGCGGATGTGCCCGGCCGCCGTGGCGATGGCGTTGCGGACCTCGCGCGGTGCGGCGCTGGCGCCGCGCCGGATCTCGGCCGGCGTCACTTCCAGCGCCGCCGCCCCCAGGTGGTCGAAGGTCTTCGCATAGCGGCGGAGCGCGGCATCTCCCTGCCGGCGGACCGCGTCGACGATGTCTGCCACGGTACGCTCGACCTCGGCGTTGCGCCGGGCGGCGCGCTCGAGCAGCGCCGCCACCGCCCGCCGGTCGCTGGCCGAGATGATGCGAATCCTGAAGTCCTGAGGGGCTGGCGTCACGATCACATCACGATCTTGTTGAGGGGATACTCGACGATGCCCTGCGCCCGCGCCGCCTTGAGCCGCGGGATGAGATCGCGCACCGTCCGCTCCTCGATGATCGTGTTGAGCGCCACCCAGTCGGTGTCGCTGAGCGGCGAAATCGTCGGCCGCTGCAGCGCCGGCAGCAGCGCCAGCACGGTGTCGAGGTCGGCGCGCCGGATGTTGAGCATGATGCCGACCCGCCCGTGCGCCTCGATCGCGGCGCGCAGCAGCAGCGCGATGTTCTCGAGCTTGGTGCGCTTCCAGGCGGTCTCGAGCGACGCCGGATTGGCAATCAGCTGGGTGTTGGACTCGAGCACGGTGTCGATGATCCGCAGCCGGTTGGCGCGGAGCGACGATCCGGTTTCGGTGACTTCGACGATCGCATCGGCGAGCCGCGGCGCCTTGACTTCGGTGGCGCCCCACGAGAACTCGACGTTGACGTTGACGCCGTGCCCCTTGAAGTAGGCCTGCGTCGCGCGCACCAGCTCGGTCGCGATGGTCGCCCCCTCGAGGTCGCGCGGCGACTGGTAGCGCGATTCCTCGGGCACCGCCAGCACCCAGCGCACTTTGCCAAAACTCTGTTTGGCGTAGATCAGATCGGCCAGCGGCGTGACCCCGGCGGCGCCGCCGTTGCCGGCGGCATGCTCGGCGATCCAGTCCTGGCCGGTCAGCCCGGCATCGAGCACGCCATCGGCGACGTAGCGCGCCATCTCCTGGGCGCGGATCAGCATGCAGTCGATCTCGGGATCGTCGATCGCCGGGAAATACGAGCGCGCGCTCGCATAGATGTTGAAGCCGGCGCGGGCGAACAGCTGGATGGTGGCGTCCTGGAGCGAGCCCTTGGGAATGCCGAGTTTCAGCGTGTTCACTGGCGCTCCTCCATCGCACGAAAGAAGCACGACCGCTCACCAGTGTGGCAGACGTTACCCTCGCCGAGGCGCGTCGCCAGCACCAGGATGGTGTCGTCGTCGCAATCGACCAGGATGCGATCGACCTGCAGCCGGTTGCCTGAGGTCTCACCCTTGGTCCACAGCGTGTTGCGCGAGCGGCTGTAGAAGGTCACGAAGCCGGTGTCGCGCGTCCGCTGGAGCGCGTCCTCGTTCATGAAGCCGACCATCAGGACCTGAAGGTTGGCGGCGTCCTGGACGACCGCCGGGATGAGACCGCCGAGTTTGCTGAAATCCATAAGGCGCTTGTCATCGAACACGAGGGCTGAAACTAAAAAACCCCGCTGAACATGTCCAGCGGGGCCACTTGGCTGCGCGTTACGTTCTGGTGCTTTCAGTACACGTGCAGCTCGACCGGCCCGCCGGAGCAGTGGTGGTGATGGTGGTGACGATGGAGCGGTTGCCGGCGCGACACTCTTCCTAGCCTACCGTTCGCCCGCCGGCGCTGTCAACCGGAGGCAGTAAGGCGGCGCGCCGCCGCCGTTCCGGCGCGCGGCACAGGAATTGAAACGTCAGCGCCGGCGCGCGATGCGATGATGGCTGAGTGACCGGACGCCGTCCTGGACGACCGGTCGCGTCGCGCCGAAACCGACATGCGGAGCGTCAATGCAGATCTGGCCCGGTCGACCGTATCCCCTGGGCGCCACGTTTGATGGCGCCGGCACCAACTTCTCGCTGTTTTCCGAGGTCGCCGAGCGCGTCGAGCTCTGTCTGTTCGACGAGCAGGGCGCCGAGACCCGGCTGGATCTGCCCGAGACCACGGCGCTCTGCTGGCACGGCTACCTCCCCAGCGTCCGGCCCGGTCAGCGGTATGGCTACCGGGTGCATGGCCCCTGGGCGCCCGAAAACGGCCAGTGGTGCAACCCCGCCAAACTGCTGCTCGACCCGTACGCGAAGGCGGTCGAGGGGCAGTGGGACTGGAACGAGGCGGTCTTCCCGTATCACTTCAACGACCCGGAGAATTCAAAGAACGAACTCGACGACGCCGCGCAGGTCGCCAAGAGCGTCGTCATCAATCCGTTCTTCGACTGGGGCAACGACCGGCCGCCGAACACGCCGTGGCACAAGACCGTTGTCTACGAAGCCCATGTCAAGGGCTTCAGCAAGCGGCACCCGGAGATCCCCGAGGAGCTGCGCGGCACCTATGCCGGCATGGCCCACCCGGTGGCGGTCGATTACCTGAAGAAGCTCGGCATCACCGCTGTCGAACTGCTGCCGGTCCACCAGTTCGTCCATGACTCGACGCTGGCCGAGAAGGGGCTGCGCAATTACTGGGGCTACAACTCGATCGGCTACCTGGCGCCGCACAACGAATACGCCGCCGAGGGCCATCGCGGGGAGCAGGTCCAGGAGTTCAAGCATCTCGTCAAGACGCTGCACCTGGCGGGCATCGAGGTGATCCTCGACGTCGTCTACAACCACACCGCCGAAGGCAACCATCTCGGGCCGATGCTGTCGTTCAAGGGCATCGACAACGCCGCCTACTACCGCCTGATGCCGGACAACCGCCGCTACTACAAGGACTACACCGGCACCGGCAATACCCTCAACATGCAGCATCCTCACGTCCTGCAGCTGCTGATGGACAGCCTGCGCTACTGGGTGCTCGAGATGCACGTCGACGGCTTCCGGTTCGACCTCGCCGCGACACTGGCGCGCGAGCTGCATGACGTCGATCGGCTGTCGGCATTCTTCGACCTGATTCAGCAGGACCCGGTCGTCAGCCAGGTGAAACTGATCGCCGAGCCGTGGGACATCGGCGAGGGCGGCTATCAGGTCGGCAATTTTCCGCCGCTCTGGTCCGAGTGGAACGGCAAGTACCGCGACACGGTCCGGGATTTCTGGCGCGGCACGGACCAGACGCTGGCCGAGTTCGCCTATCGCTTCACCGGCAGCTCCGATCTCTACCAGGGAACGGCGCGGCGACCGCATGCGAGCGTCAACTTCATCACCGCTCACGACGGCTTCACCCTGCGCGACCTCGTTTCCTACAACGACAAGCACAACGACGCCAACGGCGAGGACAATCGCGACGGCGAGAGCCACAATCGATCGTGGAACCTCGGCGCGGAAGGTCCGACCGACGATCCGCACATCCTGGCGCGGCGCGCCCGCCAGACCCGCAATTTCCTGACGACGCTGTTGCTGTCGCAGGGCGTGCCGATGCTGGTCGGCGGCGACGAACTCGGCCGGACGCAGGGCGGCAACAACAACGCCTACTGCCAGGACGATGAGATCTCGTGGTACGACTGGGCCAGCGCCGACAAGGGGCTGATCGACTTCACGCGGCGGCTGATCAGCCTCCGCCGCAACCACCCGGTGTTCTGCCGGCGGCGGTGGTTCCAGGGGCGGCCGATCCACGGCACGCAGGTCAGCGACATCGGCTGGTTCACGCCGGGCGGCCAGGAAATGTCCGACGAGGACTGGCAGGCCGGCTTCGCCAAGTCGCTCGGTGTGTTCCTCAACGGCCGCGGCATTCCGACGACCAACGAACGCGGCGAGCCGGTGATCGACGAAAGCTTCTACCTGATGTTCAACGCCCATCAGGAGCCGCTCACCTTCAAGCTGCCCGAGGAGAAGTGGGGCCGGAAATGGGCGACGCTGCTCAATACCGCCGACGCCACCGACCACATGTCCGAGGAAACGCTCGGCGCGGAGCTGACCGCTGCCGGCGAACTGCAAGTCGAGCCGTGGTCGCTCGTGTTGCTCAAACGCCTCGATCCGAAATGAAACGGACCGACTCGGGCATCCAGACGGCGTATGTCGATGCGCTCGGCCGGCGTCACCGGTCGAGCCCGCGCGCCCTGCGGGCGATCCGGCGGGCGATGCGCGGTGCCGCGGCACCGGCTGCGGATCGCTTCGACGATGTCGTGGTGCTGACGGCCGGCAAGGGCGCTGCCTCGGCCGCCGGGGACCTGACGCTCGAAGACGGCCGGAGGCGTGTCGTTGACGATCGCCTGCCGGCGAACCTGCCGCCGGGCTACCACGTTATGGCCTACGGCAACGGCCGCACGGCGCGCGTCATCGTCGCGCCGCCGGCGTGCTTTCTGCCTGAGGCCTTCCGGACCTGGGGGTGGGCGATTCAGCTCTACGCCGCGCGCTCAGAGCGCAGCTGGGGAATCGGCGACCTGGCCGATCTGCGCCGCCTCGGCCGCTGGGCGGCGGCCAGTGGCGCCGGCATCGCGCTCATCAATCCGCTGGCCGCGGCGTCGCCGCTCCTGCCGCAGCAGGGCAGCCCCTATTTCCCGTCGAGCCGGCGTTTCCGGAGCCCGCTCTACCTGCGGATCGAGGAAGTCGACGGCGCGCGGGGGCTTCGCGACCTGCCGGTGATTGCCGCGCGGGGCCGTGCGCTGAACGTCGATCGGCGGATCGACCGCGACGAGGTGTACCGCCTCAAGCTCGGCGCGCTCGAGCGGATCTGGGAAGCGGTCGGCCCGCACCAGCGCGCCCCGCTGGATGCGTTCATGGCCGAGCAGGGGAACGGCCTGCGCCAGTTCGCGACCTTCTGTGCGTTTGCCGAACGGTTTCAGTGCGGCTGGCACGGCTGGCCGCAGGCGCTGCGCCATCCCGCGTCGCCGCGGGTCCGCGCCGAAGCACGGACGCGGCCGATGGCGGACCGGATCCGCTTCCACGTCTGGCTCCAGCTCCAGATCGACACCCAGCTGGCGCGCGCCTCGCGGGCCCTGCCGGTCATGCAGGACCTGCCGATTGGCTTCGATGCCGACGGTGCCGACGCGTGGGCGTTCCAGGACGTGCTCGCCGACGGCATCAGCGTCGGCGTGCCGCCCGACGAGTTCAACACCAAGGGGCAGAACTGGGGCCTCCCGCCCTTCGTGCCGGCGAAATTGCGCGCGGCCGGCTACCAGCCGTTCATCGACACGATCCGCGGCTGCGTCCGGCATGCCGGCGGCCTGCGCATCGACCACGTGATGGGCCTGTTCCGGTTGTACTGGATCCCCAACGGGCTCGAACCGCGGGACGGCGCCTTCGTCCGCAGCAACGCCCGCGAGCTGCTCGCCATCGTCGCGCTCGAGAGCCAGCGGGCGAAAGCGGTCATCGTCGGCGAGGATCTCGGAACGATCGAGGATGAGGCGCGCGAACAGCTGATGGCGCAGCGGATCCTGTCGTACCGGCTGCTGTGGTTCGAGAAGGGCGGCCCGTCGACGTATCCGGAGCATGCCCTGGCGGCCGTCACGACCCATGATCTGCCAACGATTGCCGGCCTGTGGACCGGATCGGACGTGCGGACGCAGAAGGCGCTCGGACTGGCGCCGAACGAGAAAGGCACCCGCGAGATCCTGACGCGCGTCAGGCGCATGACCCGATCGCCCGCGGCGACGCCGCTGCGGCAATTCGTCGTCCGGGTTCACGAAGCGCTGGCCGCGGCGCCGTCGCGGATTGTCACCGCGACCTTGGATGATGCGGTGCTGGTCGAGGAGCGGCCGAACATGCCAGCGACCACCCATCAGTGGCCCAACTGGTCGATCGCCCTGCCGCTGTCGATCGAGCAAATCGAGAAAGACGCCACCGCCCGGCGGCTGGCCCGGATCCTGTCCAAGGGCCGCACTTCCCGCCGCCCGGCGCGCCGCCGGTAACGCCTCCCTGGAAAGCGGCTGCTAGAATGCCGCTCATGACCCCGAAGCGGCGGGCCGGTCGGGCCGTCGGCAGCGTGCCGGCCGTCGCCTGGCTGACCGCCCTGATGACCGTCGCCGCGGGCGCCGCGCCGCCGGCGGCCCGCGGCGTCGTCACGGTCTCGGCCGCGGTCAGCCTGAGCGAGGCGCTGGAGGCGGTCGGCCGCGCCTGGGAGCAAGCCGGCGGCGACACCGTCCGCTTCAACTTCGCCGCCTCGAACGTGCTGTCGCGCCAGATCGTCAGCGGCGCTCCGGTCGATCTGTTCGTGAGCGCCGACGATGCCCAGATGGATCTGGCGGTGCGCGCCGGGGCGATCGACGTCGGCAGCCGCGTGCCGCTGCTCGGCAACCGCCTGGCGATTGTGACGCTGCCGGGAGGGACCGGCCTGACCGACGCCCGCGGCCTGCTCGGCCCCGGCGTGCGGCGGATCGCAATCGGCGATCCGGCGGCCGTTCCCGCCGGCGTCTATGCGCGCCAGTACCTGGAGCGCATCGGGATCTGGGACGCGCTGCAGCCCAGGCTGGTGCCGGTGTCGAGCGTTCGCGCCGCGCTGGCGGCGGTCGACAGCGGCGGCGTCGATGCCGCGTTCACCTACGTCACCGACGCCGCGGCGGCCAGGCGGGCACGGACGGCGCTGATTGTCACCGGACCCGACGCGCCGCGCATCACGTATCCAGCCGCGATCGTCGCGGCGGCGCCGCATCGCCGGGCGGCCGAACGCCTGCTGGCCTACCTGCGCGGGCCGGCGGCGGCGGCGATTTTTTCGCGGAGCGGTTTTCAGCCGCTGGCCGGGACCGGCAGCTAAGACGTGGACGCCTGGCGCATCACCTGGTTCACGGTCGCGGCGGCGGCACTGGCGACGCTCGTGATGCTGCCGCCCGGTCTGGCGATCGCGTGGCTGCTCGCCCGCGGCCGGTTCCGTGGTCGCGTGCTGATCGAGACGCTCGTCTCCCTGCCGCTGGTCATGCCGCCGGTCGCAACCGGGCTGGTGCTGCTGACGCTGTTCGCGCCCCGCGGCCCGGCCGGGCGCCTGCTTGGCGCCGCCGGCATCGAGGTCGTCTTCACGTGGAAGGCGGTGGTCCTGGCGATGGCGGTGATGGGCCTGCCGCTGCTCGTCCGCACCGCGCGCGGCGGCATCGAACAGGTTGACCGCCGCTTCGAAGAGGCCGCCGCGACGCTCGGCGCGGCGCCGCTGCGGGTCTTCCTGACCATCACGCTGCCGCTGGCGCGCCCGGCCATCGTCGGCGGCGCGATGCTGGCGTTCGCCCGCGCGCTCGGGGAATTCGGCGCCACGGTGATGATCGCCGGCAGCATTCCGGGCGCGACCAGGACACTGGCGGTGGGGATCTATTCCTACGCCGAGACCGGACGCGACGCCGATGCGGCGGTGCTGGTCGCGATCTCGGCCGGGATCGCCTTTGTCGCGCTGCTCTCCGCCAACTGGCTGACTAGCCGATCGGGTGCGCGGGCGTGATCGCCCTCGACGTGCGCCTGCGTCAGGGGAGCTTTGCGCTCGAGGTCCGGGTCCGGCTGGCGGCGCGGATCACGGCGCTGTTCGGTCCGTCCGGCGCCGGCAAGACGACCCTGCTCGACGCCATCGCCGGCCTGCGCACGCCCGAGTCCGGGTCGATTGCCGTCGGCGCGCGGCGGCTCTACGACCACACGGCGGGGATCGACCTGCCGCCCTACCGGCGGCATGTCGGCTACGTTGCGCAGGAAGCCGCGCTCTTTCCCCATATGAGTGTCCGCCGCAACGTGCTCTACGGCCGGCGTGAGGGACAGCGCCCGTCGCTCGACGGCGTCGCCCGGATGCTGGAGATTGCGCCGCTCCTCGATCGGCGGGTTGCCGCGCTGTCGGGCGGCGAGCGTCAGCGCGTCGCGCTGGCGCGGGCGGTGATGTCGGCGCCGGAACTGCTGCTGCTCGACGAGCCGCTGGCGGCGGTGGACGTGGCGCGGCGACGGCGGATCCTGCCGTTCCTCGAGCGCATCCGCGACGAATTGATGGTTCCGGTCATCTACGTGACCCACGATCCGGCCGAGGTCCGCCAGGTCGCCGAGCACGTCGTGGTGCTCGAGGGCGGCCGTGTCGTCCACGAGGGAGATCCGGCGTCGGCAGTTGCGCTGCGGCGCGCGGAGGGTCCTGACCCGTAGCCCCGGCACGGCCGCCGGATAGGGTGGGAGAGGGCGCCGGCCCCCCCGTGCCGGCTCCCGGCGACGCGTTTTGAAAAAGATCAGGCGCTCATAGAGGGAAAAGACGGATCGTTCCAGCGCATTTCGTGGGATGCTACTGTCCCAAGACGACGCCGTCGAGGCGTCTTTTGAAGGAGAGCAGATGGCCAAGACCGCCAAGAAGAAAACCGCCGTGAAGAAGACCGCGAAGAAGAAGACCGCCACGCGCAAGGCGGCCGCCCCGAAGAAGAAGACCGCGCGCAAGCCGAATGCGGCCTTCATGCGGCCGGTCACGCCGAGCGCCGAGCTGGCGGAAGTCATCGGTGCGAAGCCGGTGCCGCGCACGGAGGTGACGAAGAAGCTGTGGGCCTACATCAAGAAGAACAGCCTGCAGGATGCCAAGAACCGGCGGATGATCAAGGCCGATGCGGCCCTCAAGCCGGTGTTCGGCGGCAAGGCCATGGTCAACATGTTCGAGATGACCAAGCTGGTAGGCAAGCACCTGAAGTAGCCTGCCGACGCGTTCGAGGCACGCCACCCTTCGGGCCGGTAACCCAGGCCGGCCCAAGTGTGGTGCTCCGGGCGCGTCTCCCCTCGGTCTTCGCTCAGGTCGTGAGCACGACCTTGCCGATGTTCTGTCTCGCCTGAAGAAAGCGGGGGGCATCGGCGGCCCGCTCCAGCGGGAACGTCCGTGCCACGACCGGTCTGAGGCGGCCGGCGGCCAGCTCCGTCATCAGCATGCTCATGAGCGGCGCCAGCGCGCGGCCCTCCCCCCAGAGGTGTCCGAGGTGCAGGCCGAAGACGCCGACATTGCGGTTGATCAGCGATAGCGGGCTGAACGTCGGGGTACGCCGCCAGGCGCCGAGCGCCCTCCACCGGCTGCGCCGCTCTCCGGTCACGGCCGCTGACCGGCCGAACACAATCAGCCGGCCGAGCGGCGCCAGCAGCCGGTAACTGTCGCTGAAGCTCTTGCCGCAGATTGAGTCGAGGATGACGTCGACCCCCCGCCCTGCGTGATCCGCCGCACCTCCCTGCCGGCACCGGCATGCCGGTAGTCGATCGGGTAATCGACGCCGAACTGGCGCAGCGCGTCGTGCTTGAACGCGCTGGCCGTGCCGATCACGGTCGCCCGCCGCAGGCGTGCCAGCTGGGTCGCGGCGGTGCCGACGCCGCCGCCGGCGTTGTGAACGAGCACGGTCTCGCCGGGAGCGAGCGCGGCCATCCGGTAAAGGGCGAGCGCCGCGGTCAGGAAGTTCACCGGGACGGCGGCCGCTTCCGCGTCGGCCAGGCTGTCGGGGACGTGAAAGACCTGCGCCGCCGGGACCACCACGGTGTCGGCATATCCGCCGAAGCGCGTCAGGGCGACGACCCGCTCGCCGGCCGCGAAGCCGACCACCGACCGCCCGAGCGCGTCGATGTGCCCCGACACCTCGTAGCCGACGACGACCGGTGCGCGCGGCGCGTCCGGATAGAGGCCGAGGCGGGCCGGGACGTCGGCGAAGTTGATCCCGGCGGCGCGGACGCGGATGCGGATCTCGTCATCGCCAGGCGCCGGATCCGGCCGCTCGCGCAGCTCGAAGACCTCGGGCGGACCGAACCGCGGAATGACGATCTCGCGCATGGGCAGGGACCGCGCGGCGCAGCACAGGCGCCACCCGCGGCGGCCGCGCGGTCTACTGCCGGGTCAGCAGTGCCAGCAGCGCCTTCTGGACGTGCAGGCGGTTCTCGGCCTGGTCGAACACGACCGACGCGGGCGAATCCATCACCTCGCCGGTGACCTCCTCGCCGCGATGCGCCGGCAGGCAGTGCATGAACAGCGCCCCGGCGGCGGCGCCCGACATCAGCGAGCCGTTGACCTGATACGGCCGGAACACGGCGTCGCGATCCGCCGCCTCGCGCTCCTGGCCCATCGAGGTCCAGACGTCGGTGTAGACCGCGTCGGCGCCGCGGACGCCCGCGACCGCATCGGTCGTGACTTCCAGTGTGCCCCCCGCCGCCGCGAGCCGGGCGATCCGCGCCTGCAGCGCGCCGGGCAGGGCGAACCCCGGCGGCGACGCGACCCGGACGCGGGCGCCGAGCATCACTCCCGCCTGAGCGAGCGAGGTCGCGACGTTGTTGCCGTCGCCGACGAACGCAATCGTCCGGCCGCGCAGGCTGCCCCAGCGCTCGATCAGCGTCAGGCAGTCGGCGAGCGCCTGGCAGGGGTGCTCCTCGTCGGTGAGCGCGTTGATGACGCGCAGCCGCGGCGCGGCGTCGGCGAACTCCTCGATCCGCGCCTGCGCGAAGGTCCGGACGACGGCCGCCGCCACCCACCGCTCGAGATTGCGCGCGACGTCCTCGATCGGCTCGCGGCCGCCGAGCGCGACGTCCTGCGGCGGCTCGATGGCGTGGCCGCCGAGCTCGTGGACCGCGATCTCGAACGTCGACCGCGTTCGCAGCGAAGGCTTCTCGAACAGCAGCGCGACGTGCAGTCCGTCGAGCGGACGCTCGTGCGGGCGGCGCGCCGCCCGCGCCGCCTTGAGGCGGCCGGCCAGCTCCAGGCAGGCGAGCAGCGCCTCCGGGGTGAAGTCGGCGATCGAAAGAAAGCGTGCCGGGAACCCGGGCGGCATCAGGTGCGGTATTCCGCGTTGATTCGGACGTACTCCGCCGACAGATCGCACGTCCACATCGCGGACCGGCCGGGTCCGCCGGTCCCGAGATCCACTTCGACGACGATGTCGCGGCCCTTGAGGTATTCGGCCGCCTCTCCGGCGCGCTCGTCATGCGGCGCACCGTCGCTGAACAGCTCAATCGGACCGATCCGGACCGCGGCGCGGCCGAGCACGAACTCGCTCCCGGAGCGGCCCGCCACCGCCACCAGCCGGCCCCAGTTCGGATCGCCGCCGTGGATGGCGGTCTTCACCAGCAGCGAATTGGCGATGGCGCGCGCCGCGCGGCGCGCATCCGGATCGGACGTGGCGCCGACGACCTGCACTGTGATCAGCTTGGTCGCGCCCTCGCCGCCGCGGACGATGCCGATCGCGAGCGGCCGGCACACCGCGATCAGCGCCTCGACGAACGCCCCGTAGTCTCGCTCGGCGATCGCCACGCCGCTCGCGCCGTTGGCGAGCGCGAACACGCAGTCATTGGTCGAGCACTCGCCGTCGACGGTGATGGCGTTGAAGGTCTCGTCGACCGCCGCCTTGAGCGCGCGCTGCAGCAGCGCCGGTTCGACCGCCGCATCGGTCGTCACGAAGCCGAGCATCGTCGCCATGTTCGGCTCGATCATGCCCGAGCCTTTGGCGATGCCGCCGACCCGGTAGGCGCCCGACGCGGTGGCGATCTCGGAGGCGGCTTCCTTGGGGAAGGGGTCGGTCGTCATGATCGCGCGCGCGGCGTCGGCACCGCCGGTTGCCGCCAGGGCGGCGGTGGCCGCCTGGATGCCGCGCTCGACGGCGGTCATGTCGAGCTGGACGCCGATGACGCCGGTCGATGCGACCAGGACGCCTGCCGGATCGAGCCCGAGCGCCGCCGCGGTGAGCTGGGTCATCCGCACGGCATGTTCGAAGCCGGCGGATCCGGTGCAGGCATTGGCGCAGCCGCTGTTGACGACGATCGCGGAGCCGCGGTTGTGGCCGTCGGCGAGCTGCTGGCGCGAGACGACGACCGGGGCGGCGACCGCCTTGTTAGTGGTGAAGACGGCGGCGGCGCTCGCCTCGGTGGCGGAGGCAATGACGGCGAGATCGAGCCCGCCTTTCGCCTTGATGCCGCAGGCGACGCCGGCCGCCCGGAAGCCCTGCGGGGCGGTGATGCCGCCGCTGATCGTCCGGGCGGCGCTCACGCGTGCACCGCGTGCGTGTCTTCCTCCAGTGGCGCGAGCGCGCCGGAGGGCGGCAGCTGCAGCCGCTCGACATTCGGCCGGCGCGCGCCGACCGTGCGGCCGCCGTAGATGATCGCGGCCGGCTGCTCGGGCCGGACGTGGACCCCGGCGCGCAGCGGCAGCGTCACGGCATACTGCCCGCACCGCCGGAACAGCGGGCAGGCGGTGCAGTCGTGGGCGATCTTCTCCGGCACCCACATGTGCGGCACGATCGTGAACCCGAGCTTGACGAAGTGCGAGGGCTCGTGGGTGAAGGCGCAGAGCGTCGCAAAGCCGCGCGCCGCGCCGGCGGCGGCCAGTTCGGTGACCAGCCGCGGGCCGATGTGGTTGCCGCGGACGCGCTCGTCGACGACCAGCGAGCGGACCTCCGCGACGGTGGCGCTGAGCGGCGCCAGCTCGGCGCAGGCGATCACCGCGCCGTCGCGCTCGGCGACGATGAAGCGCGGCGCGTGCTCGACGATCTCCTCGATCGTCCGCGGCAGCAGGTGCCCGACCTCGAGGTTGTCGACGATCAGCTGATGGACGGCCGGCGCGTCCGCGATCAGTCCCGGCCGGAAGTTCACCGTGTTGGTCATGTCCGTGGTCCCCCGAATGCCGCCTGCAGTGCGGCGTCCAGCAGTCCGACTGCCTCGTCGATTTCCGCCGCCGTGATGATGTAGGGAGGCAGCAGGCGGACGACGGTCTCCGCCGTCCGGTTGACCAGCAGCCCCGCCGCCAGCGCCGCCTCGACGACCGGCGCCGCCGGCCGATCGAGATCCAGCCCCCACATCAGACCCTTGCCCCTGACCTCGCGGATGGAGGCATGCTTGGCGGCCAGCTCGCACAGCCGGGCCGCCGTGTGTGCGCCGACGCTGGCGACGTGGGCCATCAGGCCGTTGTCGACGAGCTCCTCGAGAAAGACCAGCGCGCCGCGGCAGGCGAGCAGGTTGCCGCCGTAGGTGCTGCCGTGGTCGCCGAACGCGGCGGCGGCAGCGACCCGATCGGTGAACAGCGTCGCCGCGATCGGCACCCCCGCGCCGAGCGACTTGCCAATCGCCATGATGTCGGGGCGGAGGCCGAGCGCCGGCGAGTAGAAAGCCTGGCCGGTACGGCCGAGCCCGCACTGCACCTCGTCAGCGATGAGCAGCGCGCCGCTGGCCGCGCAGGCCTCGGTGACTGCCGCCGCCATCGCGGCAGTCAGCGGCCGGACGCCGCCCTCACCCTGGATCGGCTCGACGATCACGGCCGCGGTCCGGTCCGAAACCGCGGCACGGAGCGCCGCCGGGTCGTCCGAGGGCACGAAGGTGACGCCGGGGATGAGCGGCGCGAACGGCGCCCGGTAGTGATCGTCCCAGGTCACCGACAGCGAACCCATCGTCCGGCCGTGGAACGAGCGCTCGAGCGCCACGAAGCCCTCGCGCGGCGTGCCCTGGGCGTGCCAGTAGCGCCGGGCGAACTTGAGGCTGGCTTCGACCGCCTCGGTGCCGCTGTTGCAGAAGAAGGCGCGCGGCAGGCCCGACAGCGCCGCCAGCCGCTCCGCCAGCTCCCCCTGGAGCGGATGGAAGAACAGGTTCGACGTGTGCAGCAGCGCCTGCGCCTGACCGGCGACGGCGGCGGCAAGCCGCGGATGCGCGTGCCCGAGCGCCGCGACGCCGACGCCCGAGATCAGGTCGAGATAGCTGCGGCCGTTGCTGTCGAACAACCGGCAGCCGCGGCCGCGCTCGAACACGACCTGGCCGCGGCGGTAGACCTGCAGCAGGTGGTCCTTCTCAACCGCCATCACATCGGTCGTCGTCGTCATCGTCCTTCCACTCCCGTCTGGAAACTGCCGGTCCGGTCCGCCGCCCGGTCGAGGCGCGTGCCCGGTGCCGAGCCGAAGTCGCCGCCGCCGCGGCCGTCGACAATCGCGACGCTGGCAACGCCGCCGTCGAGTGCGTGCCGGCAGGCGGCGAGTTTGGCAATCATCCCGGAGTGCACGGTGCCCGACGCCGTCATGGCGTTGATCCGATCCGGGGTGAGATGATCGATCCGCTGCCCCTGGCCGTCGAGCACGCCGGCGGTCGCGCCGGCGATGATCAGGCGGCTGGCGCCGAGCGCCGCCGCGAGATGCCCCGCCAGAGTATCGGCGTTGACGTTCAGGAGCCCACCCCCCGCCTCGACGCCGATGCTGGCGATGACCGGCACGTAGCCGAGCCCGAGCAGCTCACGCAGCAGCGTGACGTCACCTTCCGACGGCTGCCCGACCAGGCCCAGGTCGACCGTTTCACCGCTGACCGCCGTGATGCGGCCGGCCCGCACGGCCCGGCCGATGCCGGCGTCGGCGCCGGTCAGGCCGACCGCGCGGGTGCCGGCGGCGAACAGCGCGCCGACCAGGGCGGTGTTGGCGCGGCCGGCAAGCACCGAGACGACCGCTTCGAGCGCGGCGGCGTCGGTGACCCGCAGTCCGTCGACGAAGCGCGGTTCACGGCCGCGCGCCCGCAGCTCCGCGTCGATGGCGCGCCCGCCGCCATGGACGACGACGAGCGGTCCGGCGGCGGCCAGCCGGGTGATGGCGGCGGCCGCCGCGCCGGTGGCGGCGGCGTCCTCGAGCAGCTCTCCGCCGAGCTTGAGCAGCGTCGTCACGTCAGTAGAGCCCCGCGGTTTCATCGAAGCCGAACATCACGTTGAAGTTCTGGATCGCCTGCCCGGCCGCCCCCTTGACCAGGTTGTCGATGCACACCGTCATGACGAGCTGGCCGCCCGGGCGATCGACGCGCCAGCCGATGTCGCAGAAATTGGTGTGGGCGACGTGCTTGATCTCGGGGAGATCCGCCCCGGTGATCCGTACGAACGGTGACGTCGCATAGGCGCGCGCGAAGACCGCGGCGACAGCCGCCTCGTCGGCGCCCGGGCGCAGGCGGGCGTAGATGGTCTCGAAGATGCCGCGATCGAGCGGGACGAGATGCGGCACGAACGTCACCGGCACGCCGAGCTCCTGCTCGATTTCGGCGCCGTGGCGGTGCGCGAAGACGCCGTACGCGGAGATGCTGTCGTGGCACTCCGAGAAATGCGTGCGCTCGGTCGGGGTCTTGCCGGCACCCGAGATTCCGGACTTCGCGTCGATGATGATGCCCGGCTCGAGCAGTCCCTCGGCGACGAGCGGCTGCAGCGCGAGGAGCGCGGCGGTCGGATAGCAGCCCGGGCACGCGACCAGGCGCGCGTCGGCGAGCTCCCCCCGGCGCCGCTCGGTCAGGCCGTAGGCGACGCCGTCGGTGAGCGACGGCGAGTGCGGGTACCACCGCTTCCGGTTGTCGAGCTCGCGGAGCCGGAAGGCGCCCGACAGGTCGAAGACGCGGACACCGCGCCCGGCGAGGGCCGGCGCGTATTCCGCCGCCAGCGTGTCGGGCAGCGCCAGAAAGACCGCATCGGTGTCGGCGACCAGCAGGTCGACGTCCATCGGTTCGACCGGCGCATCCCAGATCTTCGCCAGCGATGGCAGGCGCTTCGCCTCCGATGCCCCCGACGCCATCGCGTGGCGCACGTCAGCCCCCGGATGGCGGGCGAGACGGCGGAGGAGCTCGAGGCCCGCGTAGCCCGTCACGCCGCCAATCCCGACCCGGGCTTGAGCATATTTATTCATCCGAACCTCTAGTTATACAATAAACGTCCGCCCAGATCAACGATTTTACGTGCCAGGCCGCGATCGTTCTTGCATACTCTGTATAATTACACCGGCTGAAGTTCAAGCATGAAGGCACACCGCCAGGCGGCGATTCTCGAGATCGTGGAACGGGACGCGATCACCAGCCAGGAGCAGCTGCGTGAACGGCTGCGCCTTCGGGGCATCGAGGCGACGCAGGCGACGATTTCGCGCGACGTCCACGAGCTGGGGCTGATCAAGCGGCCGGCCGACGGCGCCTACCGCAAGGGGCTGGCCGAGCTCGACCCGCCGGGCGACAGCCCGGACAGCCGGCTGCGGGTGGCGGTCGACGACTATCTGAAGCGGCATGAAGTCGTGGACCAGCTGATCGTCTTGCGGACCGACACCGGGCAGGCGCAGCCGCTGGCGGTGGCGATCGACCGGGCCGGGGTCACCGAAATTGTCGGGACGATTGCCGGCGACGACACCATTCTCGTCATCTGCCGGAGCGCGGCGGATGCGGCGGCGCTGTCGGGGCGCATCGCCGGATGGCTTGGCCGGCCTCAAGCCGGCCTGAGCGCGTGAGGGAGACGATGCGACGCATAGCACTGGCATATTCCGGCGGGCTCGACACGTCGGTGGCGATCCCCTGGCTGGCGGAGAAGTACGACGCCGAGATCATCGCCGTCACCGTCGACCTCGGGCAGGGGCACGAGCTGTCGAATGTCCGCGAGCGGGCGCTCGCGATCGGTGCGGTGCGCGCCCACGTCGTCGACGCCCGCGAGGAGTTCGCGCGCGGCTACATCCTCCCGGCGCTGCAGGCCGGGGCGGTCTACGAGGATCGCTACCCGCTGGCGACGGCGCTCGGCCGGCCGCTCATCGCCAAGCACCTGGTCGAGATCGCCAGGATGGAGGGGGCGACCGCGATCGCGCACGGCTGCACCGGCAAGGACAACGATCAGGTCGGCCTCGACGTCTCGGCGCGCGCGCTGGAGCCGGGCATCCAGGTGATCGCGCCGGCGCGGATGTGGGGCATGACGCGGACCGATGAAATCGAGTACGCCCGCGCCCGCAGCATCCAGGTGCCGGTGACGCTCGCCAGCCCGTACAGCACCGACTCCAATCTGTGGGGCCGGTCGATCGAGTGCGGCGTGCTGGAGGATCCGTGGCAGGAACCGCCCGACGACATCTACACGCTGACCCGCGCACCGCGCGACTGCCCGGACCAGCCGGCCTACCTCGACATCGAGTTCGAGGCCGGCGTGCCGGTCCGCACCAACGGCATCGAGATGCCGCTGCTCGAGCTGTTCGAGAGCCTCGAGACGATCGCCGGGGCGCACGGCGTCGGCCGGATCGACATGATCGAGAACCGCCTCGTCGGCATCAAGTCACGTGAAGTCTACGAAGCCCCCGCCGCCGTGGTGCTGCACGCGGCGCATCTCGAGCTCGAGAATCTCGTCATGGCGAGGGACCTGCAGCGGATCAAGCACGACATGGGCCGGCTCTATGCCGATGCCGTTTACAACGGGCTGTGGTTCTCCCAGACACGCGAGGCGATCGACGCCTTCGTCCGGGCGATCCAGCCGCGCGTCACAGGAGCGGTGCGATTGAAGCTGTTCAAGGGAGACTGCCGGGTGGTCGGACGGAAATCGCCGTTCGCGCTCTACGATCACGGCCTCGCCACCTACGACGCCGGCGACAACTACGATCACAGCGCGGCCGAAGGGTTCATCAAGATCTGGGGGCTGCCGGTCGAAACCGCGTCGCGCAAGGCGGCGGCGCGCCGTGCGGCGGTGGGGCGCTGATGGCGCACCTCTGGTCCGGCCGCTTCGCGGGCGATCCCGACGCGGCGCTGTTCGAGTTCGGGGCGTCGTTCCGCTTCGACCGGCGGCTGTTCGAGGACGACGTCACCGGCAGTATCGCGTGGTCCGAAGGGCTCGAGCGTGCGGGAGTGCTCTCCACCGCCGACGGCACCGCGATCCGCGCCGCGCTGGCCGCGATCCGCGAGGCAGCGCGCGCCGGCGAGACGTTCTTCAACCAGCCGGCCGCCGCCAGCGACGAAGACGTTCATTCGTTCGTCGAGCGCGAGCTCGTGGCGCGGGTCGGCGAGGCCGGACGCCGCCTCCACACCGGCCGCTCGCGCAACGAGCAGGTCTCGCTCGACCTCCGTCTGTACTTGAAGCGGCGCCTGCCGCGGTTGCAGCAGCGGCTGGCGTCGCTGGTCGCCGTGCTGGCCGATCAGGCGGCCGCCTCGGGACCGGCGCTGATGCCGTCCTACACGCACCTGCGGCGGGCGCAGCCGGTTCTCGTTGCGCATTTCTTCCTCGCCCACGTGGCCGCGTTCCGCCGCGACCACGCCCGCCTTGCCGCCGTGCTGGACGAGGTCGACGAGCTGCCACTCGGCTCCGGAGCGATTGCTGGCACGAGTTACCCGATCGACGTCCACGCGCTCGCCGGGCGCCTCGGCTTTTCACGTGTCGTCGCCAACAGCATCGATGCGACCGGCGACCGGGATTTCGTCGCCAGCTTCCTTCATACGGCGGCGCTGACGATGGTCCATCTCAGCCGGCTGGCCGAGGATGGCATTCTCTTCACATCCGAGGAATTCGGATTCTTCGAATTGGCCGATATGGCGGCGACCGGCAGCAGCCTGATGCCGCAGAAGAAGAACCCCGATCCGCTCGAGCTGGTGCGCGGCAAGGCGGGCCGCATTATCGGCCGCTCGGCCGGATGGCTCGCGACGATGAAGGGGCTGCCGATCGGCTACAGCAAGGATCTGCAGGAGGACAAGGAGGCACTGTTCGAGGCCGAGGATACGCTGGGCGCCTCGCTCGACGCGACCGCGTCGGTGATTGGTGGCCTCCGTCTCAATCAGGCTGCCGCCGAAGCGGCGGCAGCCGGACTGCTGCTGGCGACCGACGTGGCCGACTATCTCGTCGGCAAAGGCATGCCGTTCCGCGACGCGCACGAAGTCGTCGGCGCGCTGGTCCGGCGGCTGATCGAAGAGGGCAGCTCGTTCGAGACGCTCAGCCTGGCGGACTGGCGGATGCACTCCGCACTCTTTGACGAGGATGTCAGCACGGCGATTACGCCGGCGGCATCGGTCGCGCGCAAGCGCACGCCGCAGTCGACCCATCCCGAGTCGGTGGCGTCAGCCCTGCAGTCGCTGCGCGGCTGGCTGGCGGCGGTGACGTCGAACGACGAAGACTGACCAGTCGGGCGGACGTGACAAAAGGAAGCCCGGCAGCGGTTTGCTGCCAGGCTTCGCGAGCCTGTGATCCGCCGGTCGCCGACGATCAGAATTTGAACGTCACGCCGACCGTGCCGCGCCAGAACCGGAAGTTCCCCAGCGAGAAGTCGATGCTGTTGGCATCATTGCTCTGCAGCGTGCGGAAGTAGCGGAGGTCGCCGCGGATGCCGACATTCCCACCGAGCACCATGATTCCGCCGCCAGCGTCGTAGCCGAGGTCGTTGCGGCTGGCGTTGAGAAACTGCGACGCATTGTCGACCTTGAACTTGAGCAGGCCGATGCCGCCCGAGGCGTAAGGGCGGATCGGACCCAGCGGCGCGCCCACTACCAGGTTGCCCATCAGCGTCGTGACGTTCCCGTCACCAACGAGATTGAACTTGCTGCTGTTGTTGTCGGTGCGGAAGAAATTCGGTGAGTAGCCGAAGTCCGCTTCGAAGCCAATCACGCCGCCGCCCATCCAGCCGAGGGTCGCGCCGTAATTGAGCTTGCGCTCGAATTCGTTCTTGTAGCTGTCGCCGGTGCCGCCAACCTCGGCGTTGCCACCGAAGGTCGCACCCACGAACGGCGTAAACAGCCAGTCGGCAGCCGCGCTGGGGGGCAGGGCGGCGGTGGCGAGCGCGACCAGCGAAGCGGCAAGAAATAATTTACGTAATGACATCTGCATCCTCATCTCGATAACGGCGGTAATCGCCGCCGGGGACAGCTCGTCCGTGACGGCCGCCGCTGGTGAGACGAGTGCAAGTGGGGGGCCAAACTAACAAGGTGCCGGGGTGCCACGGTGCCAGGGTGCCAGGGTACAACGGTGCCAGGGTGCTGGTGCCGGGGTGCCGGGGTGCCAAGGTGCGGAGACGCCCCGGCTGGCTCTACTGTTGGGGGTGCTCGACTTCGATCGACGTTGGTGACGACAGTCGGACGCTGACGACGGTTCCGGCCGGCAGGGTCGCGGCGTTGCGGTCACCGGCCATCACCACCGCTGACCCGCCGGCGGCGCCGGTCGCGCCGCCGAGGACTGCACCCTTGCCGCCACCCATGATGGCGCCAAGGATCGCGCCGCCGATCGCCGCGCCGCCGATCTTGCGCGCGCTTTCGGAGGATGGGGAATCACCCTCGCGCATCACGGTCTCAGTCCTGAGCGGCACTTCCCGGCCATCGGCCAGGACGAGGGTGTGAAAGCGCACACCAAGACGCGCCCGCTCTTTCATCTTCCCGCCGCGGTCGACGACCGCGACCGAACCAATGACGCGCGAGCCCGACGGAATCGCGACGCGGCCATCAACGGTGACGTCGCGGCTCACGCGCGCGTCGACACGATCCTCGAGGCGGGACCGCTCCGATGACAGCGGCGTGTCGACCCGCAGACCGAGCACCGACGATGCCGGAACGACGAGCTCGTCGAACTGCCTTACGCGCTGCGCCGGCTCCGCCGCCCGGACGACATCCGCCTCGATCGGGGGAGCGGTAATCGGCGTGTCGGCGCCGCGCCGCTCGACGGCCGGCGGGTTCGCGGTACGCGTCTGGACCGCGGGCTCCGGCAGCGGCGCCGCGGCCGGCGGACGGGCGTTGCCCGCCGCGCGCGTCGGCTCGGGCGGGGTTGCTCTGCGAGGGACCGGCCGCTGTGCAGGAGCGGTGGTCCGCCGCGGCGGCGCCGGTTCGGCGACTCTCGGGCGCGGCGCCACCGGCACCGGTGTCTCCACGACCGCCTCGGTCTCGGACACCGCTTCCGGCGGCAGCGCGGCCGGTGCCGCCGACGGCGTGGTTGCCGGCGCCGCCGCAACCGCGGCGGTCGCCGTCGTGGCGGGTGCCTGGTTGTGCCGGACCGCCACATACGCCCCGCCGGCAGCAGCCGTCAGGCAGCCAGCCACGAGGGTTGCCGCAAGTGCTCTGGAAGTCATCACTTACTCCTGATGGACGGCACTGCAGCAAGGGCCGTACCCCTGATATCGGCTCGAAATCAAAGGACAAATACCATCAAAATGACTTTGTGCGGCGCGAGGCGTCTCCGCCGGGGACACTGTTTGTCCTGCTATAAGGACCAGCCGGCAGGCCCCGCAGCACCTGCCTCGAAATATCCGCAGCAATGGCAGCAGCGCCGCAAGGCACCGTCGTTGCAGACGCCGATGCGGGTTCCTCTGTCACCCGTGGTCTCAGGGAGGTATCGTATGCGCCGCGCTCTGTTCGTTCTGGCGATTGTCGCGGCCTGCTGGCCACGGCCGGCGGAGGCGCTCACGGTCCGCGATGTCGTCGAGCTGACCCGCGCCGGCCTCGGCGAAGACACCCTGCTGGCCCTCATCGATGTCGACCCGTCGGTCTTTCCGATCGACGCGGCGACGATGACGTCACTCAAAACCGCCGGTGTCAGCGAACGCGTCATCGTCGCGATGATTCGCAGCGGCCGGGGGCCAGCGCCCGCTCCTGCGGCGGAGTCCGGCGCGACGCTCGGCCCCCCAGCCGCCGACTCGCCTCAGGTGATCGTCATCGACCATCACGATCCGGCCCCGCAGATCCGCGAAGTGGTGGTGCCGGTCGCGGTGCCGGTCTACATTCCGGTCACCCGGCGGCGGGGCGAGGTGGACGGAGAGGGCGACGCGCGGGACGCCGCGCATCAGCCCCGAGAGAGGGCCGAACCCGTTTACTGGGGGTGGGGCGGAAAGCTCCGGCCGGACGCCTGGCAGCCGCGCTGACCTCCGGCGTCAGAGCGTCAGAGGTCGCCGGATCTCCGCGGCTCCCGACGAGCGGCATCGCGTCCCGCAGTGACGGCCAGCGTCAGCAGCGCCGTCGCTCCAATCAGCAGCTCGCTTGGCCGGACCGGTTCCGGCACCGCCGCTCCCTCGTCGAGGTCGCAGTTCACCCCCTCGGCGAACGCCGGTACGTCGAGTTGCCCCTTCGCTTTCCGTGCCTGGTAGGCGCGCTGCGCCGCGCGCCCGATCTTTCGCTTCTCGCCAGGCACTTTCTCGCCGGGATTCTTGCCGTGCGGCGAGGCGTGCTCGATTTCGGCGTTCATCTGGGCGCCGACCAGGATCGACAGGCCGGACAGGTAAAACCAGGTCAGGACCACGATGAAGGCGCCGAGCGTGCCGTAGGTCTCGTTGTAGCTACCGAAATAGCTGATGTAGAGCTTGAAGACCAGCGACACCACCACCCAGAGCAGCGTCGCGACGATCGAGCCTGGGGTGATCCACGCCCAGTCCTGCTCGGCATCCGGCGCGAAGTAGTAGGTCAGTCCGATCGCCAGGGTGACCAGGGCGAAGACGACCGGCCACTGCAGGATCCACCACGTCCACTTGAAGACGGCGCCGAGTCGGAGCGAGGTCGCGAGATGCTCGCCGAACGTCGGCCCGGCCAGCACCAGCACCATCGACAGGACGATAAAGAGCGAGAGGCCGATGGTCAGCTCGAGCGCCAACAGCCGCACCTTCCACAGCGGTCGCGCGTCGGTGATGCCGTACGCCGCATTGAGCGTCGTGATGATCGAGACCATCGCCCCCGAGGTGCTCCACAGCGTCAGCAGGAATGCGAACGTCAGCACCCCGCCCCGGTTGGTGCTCGAGATCTTCTCCATCTGATCGGTGATGATCCGGAGCACGTCGCCCGGCGCCACCCGCCCGAGCATGGCGACGCTGTCGTCGACCAGGTTTGAGATCGGGAAGAAGCTGGCGATCGAAATGATGGTGATGATCGCCGGGAACAGCGCGAAGAAGAAATAGTACGCCTGCTGTGCCGCGAGGTTGAAGAGATTGCCGGTGAGTACGCCCTTGAACGTCCGGCGGAGCAGTTCCGCCCAGCTGAGCGGCAGATTTCGAATCGCCGCCAGCTCCGCTTTGAACGCACGCCAGCTGCCGTGCGGGACGTCGGCCGGACTCTCCGGCAGGGTGGCGGGGGTCGACAGAGGTTCAGTCACACTCCAGTGTATGCAAACCGCTCGCTCAGCCGGTGCGCCGTTCGGCGTACCGTTATGATGCGTCGATGGGGCAGGAGTGGGACGCGATCATCGTCGGCGCCGGGATCGTCGGTCTCGCGGCGGGCCGGGAACTGGCGCGGCGTGGGGCGCGGATCCTCATCGTCGAGCAGCAGACGGCGACATCCGGCGCGACCCAGGCGTCCGCCGGCATCCTCGCGCCGCACATCGAAGCGTCGGGAGACGACGCGCTGCATCGCCTGACGACACGGAGCCTCGGGCTCTACGACGCATTCGTCGCCGGCGTCGAGCAGGACGCCGGAACGACGATCGAGTACGGCCGTCGCGGCACGCTCGAACTAGCGACGACCGCCGGCGCGGCGGAGCGGCTGGCAGCGCTCGGCGGCACGCTCGAGCGCGCCGGCGTGTCGGCGCAGTGGATGGACGGCGCGGAGGCGGCGCGCCTCGAACCGGCCATCACCACCCCGCTCGGGGCGCTCTTCATCGGGGCGCACGGCTATATCCGTGTCGCCGAGCTCACCGCCGGCCTGTTGGCAGCGGCCCGCGCCGGGGGGGCCGAGCTGCTCGAGCACCGCAAGGCCGAGGCGATCACGCCGCAGGACGACGGCACCGTGACGCTGCGGATCGGAAGGAAGACGCTGCGCGCACCGGCGGTCGTGATCGCGGCGGGCAGCTGGTCGGGGCTGGTCGGTCCTGCCGGTCCGGCGGTCACGCCGGTCCGCGGTCAGCTGCTCGAGCTGCGCTGGACCGGCCCCGCGATCACGCGCGTGTTGTGGAGCGAGGACTGCTACATCGTGCCGTGGTCGGACGGCCGCCTCCTGGTCGGGGCGACTGTCGAAGAGGCGGGCTTCGACCAGTGGAACACGGTCGCGGGCGTGCGAGCGCTGCTGGAGGCGGCCTGCCGGCTGCTGCCCGCGGCCGGGAGCGCGACGTTCATGGCGGCGCGAGCCGGGCTCCGGCCGCGCAGCGCCGACGGCGTGCCCTTCATCGGCCGGGCGCCCGGCCACCCGGGCATCGTCTATGCGACCGGCCACTACCGCAACGGGGTCCTGCTGGCGCCGCTGACCGCCGCGCTGGTCGCCGACCTCGTGCTCGGCGATGGTGCCGATCCGGCGCTGGCCCTGACGGCGCTCGCGCGCTGACGCCGGCGTCAGCGCGCTGGCGCAACCTGAGCCGCCTGGAAGGCGACGAGCGCGAGCTGATAATCGAGGCTGGCCTGCAGCTCGTTGTTGCGCGCCACGGCCAGATCGCGCTGCGCCTGGATCACCAGGAAGCTCGTCGACATGCCGACCTCGAAGCGCTTCTGTTCGGCGTCGAGGCGCTGCTCGGCGAGCTCGCGGCCGAGCCCGGCGGTCTCGATCCGCTGACGATTCTGCTCGAGCCGGAGCGCGGCGTCGCGGACTTCGCGCACCGCTGTCAGTTCGATGTCCCGGAGGCGGGCCTGCGCCTGATCGCGCTCGATTCTGACCCGGGCGAGGTTGGCTTCCTCGGCGCTCTTGCCGAGCGGATAGTTGACCGTCAGGCCGACCGTCCAGGTCGGAAAGTCCGAGCGAAAGACCTGTCCGAGCACCGTGCCGAACGAGGTCCCTTCGGTGCCGATGACCGTTCCCGGAAATCCGCCGCTGCGGATCAGGCGCGAGCCGCCGAGGCCGTTGGTCAGGTAGGTGGCCTGCAGCCGGACATCCGGCAGCGTGGCGTTCTGCCCCAGGCGGATGTTGGTCTCGCCGATCGCAATCTGGGCGCGCGCCTGGGCGATGTCGGGCCGCTCGGTGAGGGCGCGGCGGACGGCGGCGTCGATGTCGGGCGCGCTGCCCGGCGGCGGCACCGCATCGGCCGGTTCGAGATGCGCGGTCCAGAAGTCGGTCCGGCGCGGATCGAACACCGTCGTCCGCAGCACGTCCTCGGCTTCGAGCGCGGCGGTCCTGGCGACGATCAGGTTCTCGCGCCGCTGCGCGACCTCGGCGCGGGCGGTGACGAGATCGAGCGGCGGCGACTGGCCGACGTCGACGCGGGCGCGGTTGGTGCGTTCGAGCTCCAGCGCCAGGTCGAGCGATCGCTGCTGGACGCCGACCGCGGCGCGCGCCGAGACCAGGTTCCAGTAGGCGCTCTCGGCGTCGGCCGACGTCCGCGCGATCCGCTCCTGCAGCTTCAGGTCCGCGACGCTGCGGTTCTGGCGGGCGAGCTCGATTTGCCCGCGCACCGCGTCGGTCTTGAAGTTCCGCAGCAGCGGCTGCGAGAACACCGCCTCGAGTGACGACGTCAGGGACGGCGCGAATGTGGTCAGCGGGTTGGTGGTGCTGGTCCGCGCCGAGTTGAAGGAGACGTCATACGATCCGCCGCCCCACGGCAGCAGCTGGCCGAGCCCCGCCGACCCGGACCAGAACTGGGAGGTGACGGCCTTGTCCCCCGAAAACAGGTTGGTCGACGGCGTCTTCTGGCTGTTGCGCTGCAGCCCGCTCGAGATCGTCGGCACGAACGCGCTCTCGGCGGCCGCGAGGCGCTCGGCGCTGATCGCCGGGTCGAGGCGGTCGGCGGCGAGCCCGGAGTCGTTCTCGAGGGCGAAGCGGACGACCTCGTCGCGTGTCAGGCGAACCGTTTCGCCGCTCGGGACCGTCGGTGGCGGCGCCGCCGGCGAGGCCGGCGTCACGGCCTGCGCGGCCGCTGCCGCGGCGGTCAGCGCCAGCGCCAGGACCAGCGCCGCCGTGACCGCGGCCGGTCGCGCGCCGCGCTTCCAGCGCCACAGCCGCAGCTGTGACAGATCGTCGAACAACGAATACGCCACCGGCGTCGCGACCAGCGTCAGGATCAGCACCAGCGACTGGCCGCCGATGATGACGAAGCCGATCGCGCGGTTGGTCGCCGCGCCGACGCCGCTCGACAGGACCAGTGGAATCATGCCGGCGACGAACGCGAACGTCGTCATCAGGATCGGCCGCAGCCGGTCGCGGCTGGCCTGGAGAATCGCGGCGTCGCGCTCCATGCCGCGCTCGCGCAGCTGGATGGCGTGGTCGATCTGCAGAATCGAATTCTTCTTGACGACGCCGAACAGCACCAGCAGGCCGAGCGCCGAGAAGATGTTCAGCGACTGCCGGGTCACGATGATCGACAGCAGCGCGAATGGCAGCGTCAGCGGCAGCGACAGCAGGATCGTCACCGGATGGAGCCACGACTCGAACTGCGCCGCCAGGATCAGATACATGAAGACCAGTGACAGGCCGAAGGCGAGCAGGAAGTTCTGCGCCGCGCGGGCGAGCTCGCGCGAGCGGCCGGCGAACCGCGTGCTGTAGCCGGGGCCCATTTCGAGCGCCTCGGCGGCGCGCGTCATCGCCGCCATCGCCGGCGTCTGCGACACACCCGCCTCGAGGCCGGCAAAGACCGTCACCTGCCGCTGGCGGTTCAGCCGGCTGATCTCGGCCGGCGCCGTGCCCGGCGTGAACGCCGCGATGTTGTCGAGCGGCACGCTGCCGATGCGGCTGGAGGGCACGGTCATCTGGCCGATCGCGTCGGCCGATCGGCGGTCGCCGAGCGCCGCGCGCACGTGGACCTCATACTGTTCACCGCCTTCGTTGTACGTCGTCACCTGATCTCCTCCAACGAGCAGTCGAAGCGCGTCGGCCGCGTCGGCAACCTGGATGCCGAGGTCGGCGGCCTTGAGCCGGTCGAGCGTCACCGATAGCTCGGGCTTGCCGACATTCAGCGAGGTGTCGACGTCGACGACCCCCGGTTCTTTCTTCACCGAGTCCGCGACCGCGCCGGCGTAGCGCTCGAGCGCCTTCAAATCGGGCCCGTTGATCGTGAACTGGATGTCGGCGTTCTGATTGCCGCCGCCGCCGATCGTCGCCACCGGCCGCACGCCGGTGCGAAGGCTGGCGGTGCCGGCCTTCGGCAGGATGTTGTCCCGGACGTCGTTCATCACCGCGAATTGATCCCGGCGCCGCTCGCCAACCGGCTTGAGGCGGACGTAGATGGTACCGAGGTTCTGGGTCCGCGCCGGGTCGTCGCCCACCGATACGAGAGTGTATTCGACCTCAGGCAGTCCGCGAACCTTCCCCGCCAGGCGGTTGGCGATGATCCCGGTCGCCTCAAGGCTGGTTCCTTCAGGGGCGCGCAGGCCGACCTCGAATTCCGACTGGTCGTCGTTCGGCAGGAAATTCTTGTTGGCGAGCATGAACAGCGGCACGCTGCTCAGCAGAACCAGCATCGCGGTGACGGCAATCGCGAGCCGGTGGCCGAGCGACCAGCGCAGGATCGCGGTGTAGCCGGCGTCGAGCGGCCGGAAGAACCGCGAGTCCTTCGAGCCGTGGTCTGGCAGCTCGTGGCCGGCCGCATCCTCGCGCCGCGGCCGCATCTTGATCCAGCGCGCCGCCAGCATCGGCGTCAGCGTGAAGCTGACCAGCAGCGACACCAGGATCGCGAACGACATCGTGAACCCGAAGCTGGTCATGAAGCGGCCGACGATCCCGCCCATGAAGCCGACCGGGACGAAGATCGCAATCAGCGACAGCGTCGTCGCCATCACCGCCAGGCCGATTTCGCGCGTCGCCTCGACCGCCGCCTGCGCCGGCGGACGGCCTTTCTCCTCGACGAACCGGTAGATGTTCTCGAGCACGACGATCGCATCGTCAATAACGATGCCGACCGCCAGCGTCAGCGCCAGCATCGTCATCGAGTTGAGCGTGAAGCCCTGGTACCAGATCAGCCCGAAGGTCGCGACGATTGACGTCGGAATGGCGATCGCGGCGATGATCGTCGACCGCCAGTTCCACAGGAACACCAGCACCACCGCGGCGGCGAGAATCGACCCGAAGATCAGGTGCTCCTCGACGCTGTGGATCGACGCCTTGATGAACTCGGACATGTCGCGGACCACCCGGATGTCGTATCCCGGCGGCACCAGCGGGCCGAGGTCAGCGAGCTTCTCGGTGACGGCCTCGACCACCTGGACGGTGTTGGTCCCCGACTGGCGCCGGACGGTGACGAGGACCGTCGGCTCGCCGTTGAGACTGGCGGTGGTCTGGGCGTCGGCCATGGCGTCCTCGACGGTGGCGACGTCGCGGAGCAGGATGGCATGGCCGTCGCGCTGGCTGACGACGATGTCGCCGAAGCCGGCGACCGACTGCACCCGGCCGCGGGTGCGGAGCGTCATCGCGGTGGCGCCCTGCTCGACGCGGCCGCCCGGCACCTCGGCGTTCTGCGACTGCAGGGCGTGCGAGACGTCGTTGACGGTGAGGTTGTAGGCGCGGAGGCGGGCGGCGTCGAGAACGATGTTGATCTGCCGGGAGCGCCCGCCCGAGACGACGACCTGACCGACGCCGTTCACGCTCTCGAGCTGGCGGCGCAGCGTCTTGTCGGCGTACTCGGTGATGTCGCGGACCGGCTTGTTCGCCGACACCGCGAGGGTGATGACCGGAGAGGCATCCGGATCGAACTTCTCGACCGTCGGCTGCTGGATGGTTCTCGGCAGCAGCGGCAGGACGCGATTGACGCGGTCGCGGACCTCCTGGGCGGCGATATCGGCATCCTTTTCGAGCAGGAACGAGACCACGACCTGCGAGACCCCTTCGGACGAGCTCGAGCGCAGCTCGTCAATCGCGCTGATCGTGTTCACCGCCTCTTCGATCTTGTCGGTGATCTCGGTTTCGACTTCCTCGGGCGCCGCCCCGGGCAGCCGGGTGGTCACGACCACGGTCGGAAAATCGACCTTCGGAAACCGGTCGAGGCCGAGCTGGGTGAAGGCAAAGGCGCCGACGACCGTCAGCGAGAGGATGAGAACGCTGGCGAACACCGGTCGCCGGACGGAGATTGCCGCAAGCCACTGCATGAGAGCCTCTTGAATCTGCGCGCTGAATCAACGCGAAACCGCGCTACTGCCGCCGCACCGCCGCGCCGTCGATCAGGTGCCCCTTCGGATCCGCCGCGACGGTGTCGCCGGAACGCAGGCCGCTGGTGATTTCGACCTGCCGGCCGATCGACTCGCCGGGCGTGACGATGCGCTCCTCGACCTTGCTGCCGTTGAGGACGTAGACCCGGCTGGTGCCGGCGACGGTCTCGACGGCGGTGGCCGGAACGAGCAACCCCGGCGAGGCGACCGGCTGCTGGATCAGCGCGGTCGCGAACAGCCCCGGCTTCAGCCGTCCGTCGGCGTTGTGGGCGATCGCCTCGACCGTGAGCGCGCGCTGGTCGGCCTTGAGCGAGGGAGAGATGTAACGGACCGTGGCGGTGAAGACCTCGTCCGGGTATGCCTCGACCGTCAGTCTGACCGGCTGCCCGACCTTGACCAGCGAGACCGACTGCTCCGGCACGGTCAGCTCGACGCGGATCGGGTCGATGCGGACGACGCTGGCGACCCGCGCCCCCTTGGTGACGTAGTCGCCGACACTGACGAGGCGCTCGGCGACCTGCCCGGCAAACGGCGCGCGGATGTAGGTATCGGCGGCCGCCTTGCGGGCGAGCGCGATGCGCGCCCGCGCCGCCTCGAGGGACCGGTACGACTGCTGCGCGACGTTCTGCGCCATCTGGTACTGCTGGCGCGCGACCTCGACCTGCATGCGGCGCTGGTCGTACTCGCTCTTCGAGACGACCTTCTGGTCGAGCAGCGAGCCGATGCGCGAGAATTCGGCCTCGGCGAGGTCCAGCGACGCTTTCGCGTTCATCGCGTCGGGCACATGCGCGGCGTCGAACGGCTGGCCCGGCGCAAGACCGAGCCTGGCTTCGAGCTGCGCGGCATTCGCCTCCGCCTCCTCGAGCTGCGCGGCGGTCTCCGCCGGCGCGACCCGGGCCAGGACGCTGCCCTGCGTGACGCGCGAGCCGCGCTCGACCGGTGTGTCAATCACGCGGCCGGCAGCCTCGGCGCTGACGTCCGCCTGCTCGTCGGCGAGCAGCGTCCCGGAGACGCGAAGGAAGCGGTCGATCGGCCGCTGCTCGACCGCCGCGACCGTAATCGCGAGCGGCTCCGGCTGCGGCGCGGCGCTGACGGTGTCGGTCCCGGAGCTGCAGGCCGACAGGCCGGCGGAGAGCGCGAGGACAGCGGTCAGAGAGATGGACGTCGATGGAGTTCTCATGGGGGACAGACCTCAGTTGCACTTCACGGGGCGAAAGGTGTGAGTGATGCCGGCGCGCAGGCCGGCGAGCGCCGCTTCGAGCGTGTCGCGCGCCAGCGCGTCGGCGTCCTCGCCGGGCGCCAGCCGCTCGCAGAGGCGAAGGACGGCGACGCCGTGGACGGCGGACATCAGAATGCGAAAGACCGACTCGGCGTCCGTTCCCGGCGGGAACGCCCCGGAGTCGATGACGCTCTGGATGCCGGCGGACATCGTTGCGCGCATCTCGCGGACGAAGCCGAAGCGCGCCCAGTCCCGGCTGATCTTCGGCACCGACCGGTCGACGAACATGAGCGCGAAGTACTCGGGGTGGGTCTTGCTGAATTCGTAAAACCGCAGGAAGCCGTCGCGGATGCGGTCGACGCTCGCGGCGGCGGCGGGCGGGTGGGCCTCGCCGGCGAACAGCAGCCGGAAGCCCTCCTCGGCAAGCGCCAGGAAGATGTCGTCCTTGCTCGCGAAATATCCGTAGATGGCAGCCGGGCTGTATTCGATCTTTTCCGCGATCTTGCGGATCGACACGTTCTGGTAGCCCTCGACGACGAACAGCTCGCGCGCGGCGTCGAGGATCCCGCGGGCGACCGCCTCGCGTTCCCGTTCCTGCCGTTCCTTGACCCCCACGCGCCTCCTTTCTCGCAGTCGATACTGCGGTGAACGCCGTTCAGTAGAACAACACCGTTAGACGATCATTCGGACGAAAGAGTTCCCTGAGGAGCGTTATCCTGCTTTCATGGGAAAAATCGACCGCGGGCGGGCCGAAGTGATGCTGGCGGAACTGCCGGGGTGGACCCTTCATGAGTCCGCAATCCAGCGGGTCTTCCTGTTCTCAGGGTTCGCGGATGCGGTGGCGTTCGTGGTCCGGCTTGGCTTCGAGGCTGAGGCGGCGGACCACCACCCCGAGATGCTCGTCAATTACCGGCGTGTGACGGTGACCTATACCACCCACAGCGCGAACGGCCTGACGGAGAAGGACTTCGACGGCGCCGACGTGGCGAACCGGATTGCCGCGCTGTTGGCAATTCCGGAGGCGGACTGACCTCAGCCGATCGGGAAAATCGTGTCGAGGCCGTCAGCGGGCCGGGGGATGACGTGGACGCCGACCAGCTCGCCGACCCGCCGTGCGGCGGCCGCGCCGGCATCGGTCGCCGCCTTGACCGAGGCCACGTCCCCACGGACGATCGCCGTGACGAGCCCGGCATCGACCTTCTGCCAGCCGACGAACACGACGTTGGCCGCCTTGACCATCGCGTCGGCTGCCTCGATCATGCCGACGAGCCCACGCGTTTCGACCAGGCCGAGCGCTTCACCGGGCAGTTGATCCATTGGTAAGAGGTTCCGGGTTCGGGGTCACAGCTCGACCCCACTTTACTACGCTATCCGGCCGCGCGCCGAGATCGGCAGCCGTTCGACCGCCTCCATCGGATCCACAAGCCACGCGTGATCGACGAGGTTGGCGACGACGCAGGCGTGGTTCGGCACAACCCGGACCAGATCGCCCGGCCGCAGCGCGCTCGGTCTGAGCGTTCGGACGACGGCGTGCTCTTCGGAGAGCCGCTCGACGACCAGGCCGTCGTCCGGCTGGGCGGCGTGCAGCGACGTGAACACGGCGCCGTGGCCGGGCCAGGCGCCCGGGCCGCGCACGAGATCGCTCGACAGCGTCTTGCTGCCGCAGTCCAGGATGACCCGGCCGTCGTGTTTCGTCACCACCCGGGCGAGCACGGTGAGGGCGCAATCGTCCCAGGTCGCCGATCCGAGCGCCACCTGCATCCGGTCGTAGAAGATGTAGTTGCCCGGCCGCAGCTCGGTCACGCCTGGCGCCTCCGCGCTGAAGCGCGCCGTCGGCGTCGACCCGACGCTAATCTCCTCGATCGCCGCGCCGCGGCGGGCGGCCTCCGCCGCGAGCGTCGTCAGGACCACCGCCTCGTCTCTGGCGATTGCGGCCGCCGCGTCGACGTTCGCGGCGCCATACGCGTGTCCGGCATGGCTCAGCAGTCCGCGCAGCTCGAGGCCCGGCAAGGCCGCGACCTCGGCAACGAACGCCGCCGCCCCGGCCGCCGCGGGATCGATGCCGCAGCGATGCAGGCCGACGTCGACCTTGACGAGCACGTCGACTGTCGCGCCGGCGGCGCGCATCGCGTCCGACCAGCCGCGGGCGACGTCGGGATGATCGACGATGAACGACAGGCGGGTGCGGTCCAGGAGCGCGAGCACGCGCGCGGCATTCGACGGGTTGAGCGGATAGGCAATCCGGATGTCGTCGAAGCCGGCGTCGGCGAAGACCTCGGCCTCGCCAAGCTTGGCGCAGCACAGCCCGACCGCCCCTTTGGCGATCTGCCGCCGCGCCAGCGCGATGCTCTTGTGGGTCTTGATGTGGGGCCGCAGCCGCTTGCCACCAGAGGTCGCACGGGCCTGCATGCGATCGAGGTTCTGGTCAAGCCGCGCCTGATCGAGGAGGACCGATGGAGTCGGCAGATCTGCGAGCTGCACGACGGCAGTGTAGCGCAGGGGCCGGTTCAGCTGACAGCTGATAGCTGACGGCTGAGAGCTGATAGCTGTCGATCAGAACATTCCCATCCCGCCCCGCTCGGTGAAGCCGGGGAAGACCGTACTGGTATCGCGCAGGCCGAGATGGCCGTGCAGGACCTCGGAGAAGACGCTGCGGAAGTCGGTCGTCACCGCCAGATCGCGCCCCTCGAAGCGCTGCTCGCGCGCGAGGCCGGGCCAGCGGCCGTAGACCCGGCCGCCTTTGACCGCGCCGCCGAGGATCATCATCGCATTGCCGTGGCCGTGGTCGGTGCCGCGGCTGCCGTTCTCCGCCACCGCGCGGCCGAATTCCGACATCGTGAGAATGACGACGTCGCGCATGCGATCGCCGAGGTCCAGGGTCAGTGCCGCGATGCTGCGGCCGAGATCGTCGAGCCGTGTCGCCAGCTGCCCGGTGGCGGCCCCCTGGTTGACGTGATGATCCCAGCCGCCGCACTCCGCGAACGCGACTTCCAGCCCGACGTCCGCCTTGACGAGCTGCGCGATTTGGCGCAGCGCCGCTCCCAACGGCGACCGCGGGTAGTCGGCGCCGTTGGCCGGGGTGTACTGCGCCGGGTTCGCGGACTCGAGCATGCGGACGGCCTCGAAGGCCTCCCGTCCGGTCGTCTGGAGTGCATGGGCGGCGGCGTCGGCGTATTGCGCCTCGAACGATGCCTGCGTGCCGTCACCAGCCGCCGCGCCGCGCAGGCCGAACTGGCTGATCTGTCCGATCGCGAGCGCCGGCGCGCGCCCCTGCAGCGCGCGCGGCAGCTGCGACGCGAGCGCGACCGCCCGGAACGGCGTCGCGGCCTGATGCTCGCGGGCGTGCAGGTAGCGATTCAGCCATCCCTCGTCGGTGCTCTTGACCCCCGGCGTGGCCGTTTCCATGTAGTCCTGCGCGTCGAAGTGCGACCGGGTGCTGTCGGGCGATCCCGAGGCGTGGACGATGGCCATCTGGCCCGCTTTGTAGAACGGCGCCAGCGGTGCCAGGCGGGGATGAAGCCCGAAAAAGTCGTCGAGCCCGATCGCCGCATCGGCGGCGCGCCCCGGCGGCGCAATCGCCAGCGTCGGCCGGGCGGCGTAATAGTCGCGCTCGCCGAAGGGGACGATCATGTTCAGTCCGTCGACCGCACCCCGCTGGAAGATCGTGATCAGCACCTTGCCGCGGACAGTCGAGGCCGCGGCCGCCCGCGCCACGAACTCGGGAACGAAGCCGAGGCTGACCAGCGCCAGGCCGCCGTTTCGGAGAAAAATTCTGCGGTTCATCATGAAGGTCACCTTCTCTGAAATTCCGGCGAACCGAGCAGCAGAGCCAGCGCCTGCGCCGGATCCGACGCGCGCGCGACGGTCGCGGTGGTCGTGTCGGAGACGCTGCCGGCGAGCAGCTCACGCTCCGCCACCGCCGGGCTGGTGAGGCCGCGCGGCGCCGTCCGCGCGCCGGCCGGGCGCGAACCGCCGCCGGTCAGCGTCACCGCAAAATTCATCCGGTTCAGGAGCCCACCGGTGTTCACCCACCCGTCGGCGCGGTCGGCATAGCCGGTCGGCGGCTGGCAGAAGTAGAGCGGCATCCCGAGGTCGCGCACCGCCTGGACGAGCGGTCGGGCCGTGACGTCGAGGCCCGACGCCCGCGCCGCGCTGACCACGAATTCAAACGGCGTCTTCACCTTGGCCCGCACCACCGGGGCGGCAAAGAACTCGGGCGACGTCAGGATCACCCGCAGCACCTCGCGGATGTCGCCGCGGCTATCGAGGAAGGTTTTGGCGGCGCGGTCGACGAGCGCCGGCGGCGGCACGTCGGCGATGAACCGCCGCGCCAGCTTGACGACGATGAAATGCGCGGTCGCCGGGTGCTGCGCGAGGATGTCGAGCACGCGCTCGCCATCGGCGCGGCCGCCGCCGGCGGGGAGGCGGTGTCCGAGAACGACCTTGACGCCGTTGTCGTGGATGCGCGGCTCGTAGCGGAACGAACCGCCCAGCCGCGGCGCGGCGATCGTCCAGCCCGTGAACGCGCGCGCCACTTCCTGGACGTCCGTCTGCGTATACCCGCCGTCGACGCCGAGGGTGTGGAGCTCCATCAGCTCGCGGGCATAGTTCTCGTTGATGCCGCGCGGCCGGCGGGCGCCTGCTGCCGGGGCCTGCTCGGCGGTGCCGGCTCCCGGCAGGGCCGGCCGCCGGCGTCGCGACGGGCGCAGCGGCCGCGGTTCGTTCGCGGTCTCCACCGCGGCGCTCTGCCAGTTGTCCAGGTAGAACAACATCGCCGGGCTGGCGGCGGTTGCGCCGAGCAGGTCGCGGAACCTGCCGAGCGCGTGCGGCCGGATCACATCGCGCTCGTACTCGGTCAGGTAGATGCGCGTCGGCCCCTTGCCGGCGAAAACGTTGAAGTGATTGAACCAGAAGTCCACCATCACTTCTTCGAGCTGATGGCTGCTGTAGACCGCGCGGAGAACTTTCTGCTGCGCGAGCTCGCCAAGGGCCTCCCGTTCGCGCATCGCGGCCGGCCGCGGCGCGCCGGACGCGGCCCCTTCGCCGTTGCCGGCCGCCTCGCCCGCCCGGGCGGCCGCCTGCCGCTCCTCCTGCGCCGGCAGGAAATATTGTTCCGCCAGCTCGGCGGCGCTCATCTTCAAGGTGGTGAACCCTGCCAGCCGCTCCGCCATCTGGCGGTCGTCGAGGAGCGAGGGCTCGAGTTGCTGGTCGATGTAGCGCGCCAGGCCCATCTCGCCGACCCGCCCGACGTCGCCAGGCGAGGGACCAAAGCCGATCCGATTGAGCACGTGGACGATCGTCGCCGGATCCGGCTGCGCCGGGACCGCGGACCGCGGCGTCTCGGCGCGCGGTGCCACAGCGGGGGCGGCGATCACAAAAACAAGCGAAGACAGAAGCGCGGCGCGCTGTGTCACGGGAGACCTCTGCGGCCCGCGGCCGCGCTGTGACCGGATGACGGATCTGTGACGGCAGCGCTCGGCTTCGCCCGGTTGCTGTCGTCTTGAAGGGTTAGACCCGGCGCCCGGCGCCGGGGTTGAAAACGGAGCGCCGGGGGATGTGGTACAACGACACCGGTGCAGCCTTCCGCGACCGAGCCCGTCCTGTCACTGAAACGCGAGCTCGGCCGATGGGATCTGACCGCTGTCGGCGTCAACCAGGTGATTGGCAGCGCCGTGTTCGCCCTGCCCGCCGCGCTCGCCGCCACCGCCGGGTCGTGGAGTCCCTGGATGATCGCCGCCGTCGGGCTGGCGTCGATGCTGATCGCGCTGTCGTTCGCCGAAGTCGGCAGCCGGTTCGAAGGCACCGGCGGGCCCTACCTCTACACCCGCGCCGCGTTCGGCCGCTTCGCCGCGTTCGAAGTCGGGTGGATGATGTGGTTCACGCGGGCGACGAGCTGGGCGTCGGTCATCCACGTGCTGGTGTCGTCGCTCGGCTTCTACTGGCCGCGCGTCACGACCGGCCTGCCGCGCGCGCTCATCATCTCGGGCATCATCGCGGCGATTGCGGCGATCAACATCCGCGGCATCCGGCAGAGCAGCCTGGTCGTGAACATCCTGACCGCCGGCAAGCTGATTCCTCTCGCCATCTTCATCGCGTTCGGACTCTTCTACGTCAACTGGCCGGGGCTGGCGCCGCACGGCGGGCTGTCACGCGCCAGCATCTCCTCCGCCGGGCTGCTCCTGATCTTTGCGTTCGGCGGCTACGAGGTGATCCCGGTCGTCGCCGGCGAGACGCGCGATCCGCGCCGGAACGTTCCGTTCGCGCTGCTCATGACGATCATCGTCGTCACCCTGCTGACGACGCTGGCGCAGGTCGTCGCGCTCGGCACGCTGCCGGGGATCGCGGCGTCGAAGACACCGCTCGCGGACTCGGCGGCGCGGTTCCTCGGCGCCGCCGGGGCGGCGATGATCACCATCGCGGCGGTCCTCTCGACCTCGGGCAACAACATGGGCAATGCGCTGTCCGGCTCGAGGAACCTGTTCGCGCTGGCCGAGCAGGGCGATCTGCCGGCGTTTTTCGGGCGGGTGCAGCCGGCCTACCGGACGCCGGTCAACGCGATCCTGGTGACGGCCGGGGTCGCGCTCGCCCTGGCCCTGTCGGGCACCTTCCAGTCGCTCGCCGCCGCCAGCGCCATCAGCCGTCTGACGGTCTACGTTGCGACCTGCGCCTCGACCTTGCGGCTGCGCGCGCCGCGCTTCCCGGCGGTGGTGCGGCCGGCGGCGTTCGTGATTCCGCTCGGCCCGGCCGTGCCGCTGGCGGCCATTGCGTTCGCGCTGGTCATTCTGGTGGGGGCGACGCCGCTGCAGCTGACGGCCGGCATCGGCGCGTTCGTCGCCGGCGGCGTCCTCTATCTGATCGCCGGCGGCCGCGGCGCGGCGCCCGCGGTCCCGATCAGTCGAGCGTGACGGACAGGACGTTCCACTTCCACACCGAGCCGGCGAAGGCGAGCGGCGTCAGCAGGCCGAGCGCCCAGATCACGACCGTGAGGACGACGCGGCTGACGCTGTCAGGCGCGACGGCCGTCAGCACCGGCGCGAAAACGACCGCCAGTACGCCGCCGCCGATCTGGCTGATCAGGATCAGCTCGAGCGCCCGTTTCAGGTGCAGGGCGCCGGCCGCATGCGCCTCCCGGTGGCTGCGGGCAAGCGAAACGATTGCCGCCACCGGCAGCACGAAGCCGAGCAGGACCATCAGCGGAAATCCGAAGACGATGACCGCCAGCAGATACGGCGGGCGCAGGTCCGCCATCGTCGCCGGCGCGTAGCGGACCAGGCCGGCGATGGCGATTGGCGCCAGCGCGTAGGCCACCGCCATCTGGACGCCGGAGCCGCGGATCCACGGCCGCCGCCGCGGAAACACCTGCGTGAAGTGGAACAGCAGCAGCGCGCCGACGCCGAGGCCGGCCATCACCGCGGCAGTGGCGGCGATTGGCATTTTCGACACGTCTCCGCCGCCGCGCAGCCAGACCGCCGTCGGCACGCCAAGCACGACCAGGTTCGTGATGGAGAAGGCCAGGAACACGCGGGTCCGGATGTCCCTGGGCGCGCGCAGCCAGGCGCCGACGCCGACGACGACGTAGCATGCGGCGGCGAGCCCCTGCGTGAGGCCGTCGATGATCGTGAAGGCGGGAGCAGGCAGCGACACGCGCTAGTTCGTGGAGACCGCGGTCCGCCGGTAGACGATGCGCCCGTCGAACACCGTGACCACCACGTCGGCGGCGGCGAGGCTGGAGGCGGCGGCGTCGAGGAGGTCGCTCGACAGGACCACGAGGTCGGCCAGCATCCCCGGCTTCAGCGAGCCCTTGCGCTGTTCGTCGAACGAGGCGTACGCCGGCGCAATCGTGAACGCGTCAATCGCCCGTCCGATCGGCATCCCGTCGGGCGCGCCGCGGGTCACCGCCGCCGCCACTGCGTCGAGCGGGTCGAACGGGCCGTCGGGCCAGCCGGTGGCAAACGCCACGCGCGTCCGCTCGGGCGAAATCGTCGCCGCCGGCCACATTCGGCTCGCGCGCGGCTCGCCGAGGAGCGATCCCCAGGCCTCGGTCCGGTCCGGTGTCGCCGTCGCTTCGTCCGGCCTCAGCACGGCAATGAGGCCGAGCGGACCGAATTTCGGGAGGTCGTCCGGGCTGACGATGCCGATCCGGCCCAGCCGGTGTCGTCGGCCGCGTCCGGGTTCCGGATTCGACATTGCGGCGTGCTCGAAGGCCTCAAGGGCCATCCGCCCCGCGAGGTCGCCGAAGGCATCAATCGTGAGCTGCCAGCCGCGCGCGTCGAGCAGACGCACCAGCCGGTTCAGTTCGTCCGCCTCGATCTTCGGCGGTGCAAATGCGGTCTCGATCTCGGCCGGATCGGGCAGCAGCGCCGCCTGAGCCTGTTCGAGCGGGCCGTCGATGGCGAGCCTCGCGCCGCCGACCTTGAACAGCGGATCGTCGGGGAAGCGGGTGAACAGCGAGTCGAGAACGGCGAACTCCCGGTCGGTGGCGCCGGCGCCGACCGCCAGCGAGGCGTAAACGCGGATGTCGAGGTGGCCGGCGCGGCGCAGGTCGTCGTAGATCGTGAAGTCATCGGCGGCGACCGCGGCATCCTGAACACTCGTGATGCCGTGGGCGTGCGCCTCGGCAATCGCCGCGCGAAGGCCGCGGGCGCGCTCCTCGCGCGACGGCGCCGGGATGAGGCGGGTGACCACCGCCATCGCCGCCCCGCGCAGCACGCCGTTCGGCTCACCGCGCGCGTCCTTGTCGATCGCGCCACCGGCAGGTGGCGGAAGGCGGCGCGTAATGGCGGCGCGCTTGAGCGCGGCGCTGTTGACCCACGCGGCGTCTCCCGCGGCCGACAGGATGTACGCCGGCCGGGGGCCGGTCACGGCGTCGAGCAGCTGGCGTGTCGGGCCGTTCTTCGCGAACATCCCGGCCGACCAGCCGCGGCCGACGATCCACGGCCGCGACGGATGGGACTCCGCCCACTCCGCCAGGCGCGCCACGACTTCGTCCTGCGACGCCGCGCCGGAGAGGTCGACGTCCCCGAGAGTGACGCCGCCGTCGATGAATCGGACGTCGGCGTCGTTGAAGCCCGGGACGATCGCGCCGCCGCGGGCGTCGACCATCACCGTCTGCGGCCGCTGCAGGCGGGTGACGTCGCGGTCGGTGCCGACCCGCAGCACCTGGTTGCCGCGGATCGCGACCGCCTCCGCCTTCCGGCCGGTGCCGTCCGCCGCGTAGACCTTGCCGTGGAAGACGATCAGATCGACCGGGCCGTCGCTGTCGTCGCGCTGGGCGCCGACGATGAGGCCGGCAATCAGGGTGGCGGCAACGATTGCCACGACGACGTAGGTAGTGAGGCGGGCGGCCATGAGATGTTCCGGGCGCGACGGTCCGAACCGCCCGGCGCTCGGCCTAGGTCCGGCATTCTAACACGCAACGGGGACACTCACCTTTAGCGCAAGTTGTTGATTCTTAAGGCGGACTGCGGGAAACACCGGCGATCGCGGGCGCCGGATCCGCATGCTAGAGTGCTCACGCTATGCAGCAGCGCAGTGTGACTCGATGAGATTCGCGATCCTCGGATCCGGGGCGGTCGGCGGCTACTACGGGGCGAGGCTCGCCCGCGCGGGATATGACGTCACCTTTGTCGCCCGCGGCGCGCACCTCGACGCCATTCGATCGCGCGGGCTCGAGGTTCGCAGCCCGGCGCTCGGCGATTTCGTCGCCCACGGCCGCGCCGAGTCCGACACCAGCCGCGTCGGCCCTGTCGATGTCGTGATCCTCGCGGTCAAGGCCTACGACAACGCGACCGCGCTGCCGCTCCTCCTCCCGATGCTTGGACCGTCGTCGTCGGTCCTGACGCTGCAGAACGGCGTCGACTCGGCGGTCGAGACCGCCGCCGTCGTGGGGAAGGCACGCGTCGTCGGCGGGACGACCTACATCGCCACCGCGATCGCGGCGCCGGGCGTGATCGAGCAGACCGGCACGCATCGCCGGGTCGTCTTTGGTGAGGTGTTCGGCGAGCTGCCGCGGCTGAGCCCGAGGGTGCAGGCGATCGCGGACGCGCTGGCGCGTGCCGATGTGCAGGCGGAGCCGGTTGACGATGGCCGGGTGCCGGTCTGGGAGAAGTTCACGTTTCTCGTCGCCCTGGCCGGCTTCACCGGCGCGTCGCGGCTGCCGATTGGACCGCTCTGGCAGGATGAGTACATCCGCGGCCGCTTTCTGGACGCCTGCCGGGAAGTCGAGCGGGTCGCCCGCGCCGCGGGCGTCAGCGTCCGGGCGGACCTGCTCGAGCAGATCCAGACCTACGTCGCCGGAATTCCGGGATCGATGCGATCGTCGCTGCTGATCGACCTGGCGCAGGGCAGGCGGATCGAGGTCGAGGCGCTGCACGGCGCGGTGGTGCGGCGCGCCGCCGCCGCCGGCATCGAAGTGCCGGTCATCTCGACCCTCTACGCCCTGCTGAAGCCGTTCGCGGCCGGCGCGGTGCGTCCCGGCACCTCTTAGAGCACGCCGGTTTGGCCGTACGCTTCGGGGCTTGACGGGATGCCGCCCTGGCTGACGGTCTCGGCGAGCTCGCGCATCCGCTGATCCGCGGCGGTCCGCATCCGGTCGATCAGCCCGGAAATGCGCTGCGCCTGCTCGATGACGGTCGCCAGGTCGCGCTGCAGATCAGGGTCCGGATAGCCGCGCTCGAGCAGGTCGCAGTGGCCGATGATCGTCTGCAGCGCGCTGTTGATCTCGGTCGCGATCGCCAGCGTCAGCTCGGACATCGTCTCCATCGAGCGGAACTTTCCCATCGTCAGCTGGAGCTGCTGCGCGACGTGGGCGACCGCGAAGATTTCCGCGACCGGCAGCAGCACCTCGACATGCGCCGGCTCGAACGCGGCCAGCTGGCGCGACGCGACGTTGAGGGTGCCGACTGCCCGCCCCTTGGTGACGAGCGGCAGCAGCAGCGCCGAGCGCAGCCCGCCGCTGTGGAGGACGTTGATGTCCAGCAGGTCCGGCGCGCTGACGCTGGTGTCGGCGATGAGCAGCGGCTCGCGCGACAGGACGACGCTGCCAATCGCGGTGCGATCCATCTTGAAGACGATATCGGGGCGGGGGCGGGTGCGGCGGTCCTGATCGCTGACGCGCGCCGTGTAGGTCTGGAATTCGAGGCCGTTGTCCGACAGCAACGCCAGCCCGACGCCGTCACACGGCACCAGCCGGGCGATGCGCTGGGCCAGCGTCTGGAACGCGAGCGGGACATCGACTGACCGGGCGACGACCTGCAGCACCGCGTTCGACAGCTCCAGCTGACCGACCTGATCGAGCGTGGCGGTGTGGGCCTGCTCGTGGACCCCGATGCTGTGCCGGAGCGAGGCAATCCGGCGCGTCGCCATATAGGCGAGGAACAGGAGTGATGCGGCCGAGACGATCGCCTGCGTCGCTGCCCGGCCGCTCCCCGCCGCTCCGTTGTCCGGAGTGGCCGTGCGATACGCCACCGCCCCGGCAAGCACGGCAAGCAGACCAGCGACGATCCAGATGCTGCGGACGGCAGGAGGGCGATGGCTGGTCGGCAGTCTGTGCGGTTCGGTATTCACGGTTGGTATTGTTGACGGCACTATATCGCATCGGCCACGAATCGAAGCGTGGTCAGCGGTCCGCGCGGTATGCCGCCATCGCCCGATCGCGCTCAACCGCGGGGACGAGCGGCAGGGTCCGCAGCACGTGGCCGAACTCGTCGGCGCTGAGCCGATAGAGGTGGGCGACCCGAGCCTGAAGCAGCGCAGCGCCCCGACCGCCGCGGCTGCTCAGGACGACCCGGGCAACGTCGCCGACGCGCCGGAACTCCGCCGATGCCGGCGCCGCGACCGGCACCGGCAGGCGGTCGACGATCGCCGTGGTCACATGCATATTGACGCGAGTCCGGACCAGATAGTTCGCGACGTAGCTGTTGAAGACCGCGCACAGGAACCGCAGCATGGCGGCGTCGAGACGCCGTTTGACGCAGTACAGCGTATGCGTCGTGACCGCCCAGGGGGGAATGATCGCGGCAATCAGCGTCAGCCGGTTCGAGGCCGAGGCGACGTCGCGATACGCCAGCCGGGGATGGCCGTAGCTCCGTTCGGCGTCGAGCAGCGCGGCGGCGGCGCTCGCGGCAATCACGAACCGTGAGGCGCCGAGGTCGACCGCGAACGGCTGGATCTGCTTGCCCTCCACCACCGGGTACCAGTTACGACGCCGGGCGAGGCGCCCGCCGACCGGCCGCTGCGCGAAGTGGTGCCGGTCATCGGTGGCGTTGAGCTCCCGGCCGAACGACAGGCGCCAGCCGTCGGGATCGCCGAGCGCGGGGATCGCGTGGACGAGCCTCGAGACCAGTTCGACATCCAGCGGCGTCGGCAATTCAGGGATGGCGTCCTGATCGCCCGACAGCCTGGCGACGAGCGAGCGGCGGACGAAGACAATCGACCGATCGTCGGGGTCGTCGTCCGGGGCTTCGAGCGCCGCCGGCGACGTGACGCCAAACCGGCAGGGGATGGACGGCGTCGCGCCGCCGGTGGTTCCGCCAAGCAGCAGGAAGCGCAGCGAGCGGTGAATCGGAAACAGCTGCTCGCGGTTGTCGAGCGTGACGAACGTCTCGACTGCCGTGCGATCGAGTACGTGGCGGCGGAGCGCGGCGCAGCCGTGGTCCGAGGCAAAGCTGGACGGCAGAATGAACCCGTACCGCCCGCCGGGGCGGACCAGGGCAAGCGCCCGCTCGACGAACAACGAAAAGAGATTGAGGTGGCCGCGGCCCTGGAGGACGTAGATGCCGGAGGCGCGCACGAACTCCTGGAGACCGTCGCCGCGGCGCCCGCGCAGTATTTCCCACGGCGGATTGCCGACGACCGCGTCGAACCCCGCCGCGTCGAGCGGCTGGCCGCTGGCGTCGTAGAAGACTTCAGGAAACTCGAGCGTCCAGTGGAAAAACCGTTCGCGTGCGGCGGCCGCGCGCGCCGCCGCCAGGAGGGGAGCGGAGACCCGGGCCGGCAGCACGGCCGTCCGGCGGATCAGCTCGTCGAGGAGCGCGGCGAACTGGCGGCTGCCGCCGCTCGTCACCCCGGCCCCGGCCAGCCACGCCGAGCACCAGAGATCGGCCGCGGTCCGGTAGCGCCCGAGCGGGCCGCTATCGCGGCCGAGCGCTGTCAGCCGCTGCTCCTTGTCCCGGATCTGATCGAGCGATTCCCCCGGTTCGTTGGTGATCGACAGCCGGGCGCCGGCGGCGGCTCCCAGTGCCGGACCAACCTGGCTGTCGTCGAACATCAGCAGCGGCCTCTGACCCGGCCGCGGTCGGCCGCTGCCGGTGGCCCGCCGCACGACATCGTCCAGGGTCGCACCGACGAGGCTGTTGCCGGTTCGCAGGTGATGATCGAGAAAGGTCAGCGGATGCTGCGCCGAGAGCGTCGCGAGCCACAGCGACAGCCGTCCGAGCTGGACGGCCATCGGGTTGAGATCGACGCCGAACAGACAGCGCTGCGCGACGAGACGGCGGAATCCCGCGCGTTCGGCGTCGCCCAGGTCGGCGGCGGCGGCCGATCCGTCGCGGACGAGCGCGGCTTCGTACGCCGACGCCAGATACCGGCAGGCGGCGACGAGGAACGCGCCGCTGCCCATCGCCGGGTCGAGCACCCGGATCGCCATGATGCGCTCGGCGGGCAGCTCGCGGACGAGCGGGGCAAGGGTCCGGCGGACCAGATATTCGGTCAGGAAGCGCGGCGTGTAGAACGCCCCGGCCGCCTTGCGGGCGTTCCCTGGCACCAGCGCGATCGAGGCGGCCGCTGACCCCGGAATCGTCGTCCATTGCGGGTCGAAATCGAGGACCCGCTCGTAGACGCCGCCAAGCTGCTCGACCCCCAGGTCGGCAAACGAGATTCGCCGCCTCGCCCCCCCGTCCACTCTTGTCGTCAGCGCGAGCAGCGCGTCGCGCACCCGGCCGTCGTCGAGTGCGGCGGCTTCGGCGAGCGGTGCGTGGGCGGGAGCGAACAGTCGGCCGTTGAAGGGTGTGACCCGCAGCGAGCCCGCCTGGCAGCCGCGATGCGCGAGTCGGGCGATTGCCTGCAGCGATTCCCATAACCCATCGGGACGGCGCGGGCTCTCGACCAGCTCGCGAAGCGACTCGATGGTGTAGCCACGCCGATAGAGCGTGTGCCACGTCGGCACCAGGCCTCGTGCCTCGGCAAACAGGAGAAAGAGGACGCGATAGATCACGACCAGGGCGTCATCCAGCACAGCCTGCGCCGCCGGTCGGCGCCGTCGCGCGCCGGCGGCGAACGCGTCCATCAGGCTGGTCAGCGCCCGCTGGACGCCGCTTTGCAGTGATGCCCGCACCGCGCTGCGGTGCGCCTCGGACGACTCGACAGCCTGGTCGAGCCGGGGACTGGGCGCGCCGGTGAAGGCCGCGGCGCACAACAGTCGCCAGAAGATCGAAAACGACGCCGAAGACTGGAGCGTCGCCCCGAGGTCGAACTCGGTGAACCGTCGTGAGTAGGTGCGGCGAGTGTCAACGACCCGGAGGCTCAGCCCATTCACACAGAGGCACCAGCGGACGCCGCGTCCGATGCCGAGGTGAACCGCGGTGCGCCATTGCTCGCCAGGCTCCCGTCCCCAGGGGGCCGCCACCACGACCGCGGCCGCCGTGGTTCCGGCCAGCAGCACGGCGCGCAGGACGCTGCCGCTGGCCGGATGGCACGGCACCAGCGTGAAGCCCAGCTCCGTGAGGAGGGGTTCGGCGACGCGATCGAAGACTGTCCGGGCCGTGGTCGAGGGGCCGAGCTCGCGGCTGATTCCGGCGTGCCACGCCATCAGGCTGCGGCGGGTCCTGGCGGCCTCGGGGTCCAGGATGTTCGTCCGGCCGATCGCGTCGGTCAACGCCTCGTGTGAGAGGAGAGAGCCGCTCAGTCCGGCAATCACCGCCCCCTCCGCCGCGTCAGCAGAACGGCGTTCAGGTCGCAGGTCGTGACGGCCACGCGGGTTCGCTCCAGATCGCGCAGCCGCTGCCGTGATTCCTCCTGCACGGCTGCCGCCACACTCTGGCGGACGTCCTCGGCCTGCACCAGCCGTCGCTCGAAGAGGCCCGCCTGCACCAGCCGTCGCGCTGGCGACGGCAGCGCGGCGGCGATGGCACGCTCGCGCCGGAGGCCGGCCTCGATCGCCGCCTGGTGCACCACCGCGCCGGCCTGCATCTCAGCGGCGGCGGCAGCGAGCGCGGCCGTCCGCAGCGCAGGCCCCTGCGACGCGACCAGCAACTCCAGGTACTGTCGGACGGTGCCAGCGTCCCGCTCGCAGGGTGCCGGGCCTTCGAGGCCCAGGCAGACGAGGCGTCGCGCCACGATCCCGTCATCTTCCGCGCGGAGCGAGATCGAATAGATGAACCATGCCGCCGGCGGCAGGCTGCACCTGGAAACCGGCAGCACGGTGGCGATTCGGGGCGCGTGGCACGCCACACCCGGCAGGGACGGCAGCCACTCGCGCTGCTCGGTGAGCCGCTGTACCTCCGCCTCCGCCTCTGCCGCGAGTTTCGCAGGCGGCGCGACGGCAAGGCCGGTGGCGAACACGTCATGCAGAAACGGGTCCGCGACGTCCGGTTCCGCCCCCTCCATGACCGCCCTGGCGATCCGCGACTCGTCCAGGATGGCGGCGAGACGCGCCAGTGCCGGACTCGACCGCCGTCCCGCCCGCGCCCGCCGCACCAGCGGCGCTATGACCAGCCGCTCCGCCGTGTCGCTGGCAACGAGCAGCAGTTCGTGCACGGTCCGTCTCTGGCCGATGCGGTCGAGCCGGCCGGCGCGCTGCTCGAGCCGCGCGCCGCTCCACGGCAGCTCGTAGTGGACGACCACGCGGCACCCGCGCTGGAGGTTCAGGCCCTCCGAGGCGGCGTCAGTCGCGATCAGGAAGCGGCCGCCACCCTCGAACGCCCGCAGCGACGCGGCCCGCTCGGCGGACGACATGCCGCCGTGCAATGCCACCACGCCCCAGCCGTCCCTCTCGACCACTCCGAAGAGGCGCTCGAGCGTGTCGCGGAATTCCGTGAAAATCAGGACCGGCGGTCCGATCCGATTGAGTAACCGCAGCAGCGCCCGCGTCTTGGATTCCGTTATCGCGGCGAGCCGCGCGGCGCGCGCCACCGCCGCCAGCCACCGCCGTTCCTGCGCCGCGTCCGCCAGTCCCGGCCACGCAATCAGCTCGGACGGAGCGGCATCCGAATCGCCGTCGTCAGCGGGCTCCAGCGGCAGCCCGGGCTGAAAGGCGGCGCACGGCACCGGACTCCTGGCCAGCAGCGCCAGCCGCCGGCGGGCCGATTCGGCGAGGGATGCCGCACTCGAGAGCCCCCGCTTCTTCAGCACGATGGCCGCGAGGCGCGCGTGCGGCTTGTTGTGAACGGCCCCTTCGTGCCAGACCCGCGCCGTGTAGGCGTCGACGAGCCTGTGCATCCGCCGTTCCCGCGCGGTCGGCTGGACGGGCAGCAGGACCGTCCGGCGGCCGCCGGACGCGAGGCGCGTGGAGCGGTCAAAGATGACGATCGGATCGCCGGTTCCGGCTGGATCGCCGATGGCACAGAGCGCGTTGAACTGCAGGGGGTCGCCGGCCGGGGGAGTCGCGGTCAGCAGGATCAGCCGCGCCGACCTGACGGCGACGGCGTCGGCCGCTGCCCGCCGCGCCGTTCCCGGCGACGCGGCGTGGGCTTCGTCCACGACCACCAGATCCCAGCGGGCGGACTCGAGCGAGTGGAGAACTTCAGGCCGCTTCAGAAAGTCGATCGAAGCGGCATACACGCCTGGCAGCGTCCACGGGTTGGTGCCGGGAGGCAGATCCCGCTCGATGCCTGCCAGCCACGCGGCATCGGCGAGGCGCGTCTCGAGATCGAACCGGGAGCTGAGCTCGGCCGCCCACTGGTGCAGCAGTCCGGCCGGCGCAATCACGAGCCCGCGAAACCCGGCACGGTGCATGGCGAGCTCGGCGATGACCAGGGCGGCCTGAATCGTCTTGCCGAGCCCGACGGCATCCGCGATCAGCATCCGCGGCGTGCCGTGCCGGTTCATCGCCAGCGCGGGCTCCAGCTGGTAGGGCAGGAGATCGAGCCGGGCACCCGCGGCGGCGCGAAGCCCGCCCACCGGAAAAGCCGCGCCGCCGTGCCGCCGGACGGCGTGGAGCCAGCGGCGCGGCCGAAGGACGCTGAAGGCGGCCGGGCGCGTGATACGGGCGGGGCGATCGAACGGGACGAGGATCGACAAGCGGGATTCCGGCCCGCTGTCGGTTCGTTCGAGGTGGAGCGCGGCGCAATCCGTGAAGGGCGTGAACTCGGCGAGCGCCCATCGCTCGCCGCGTACCATCACCTCCATTCCCCGCGTCCAGCGGACAGTGCCCATTGAAGGAAGATCGGCAAGGCGTCTGCCTGGTGACAGGGCGGTCCGTGAAGCGAGCGATGACGCGTACGCAACGATCGGCAGGGCAGCAGGTTGAGAGCCACCTGAGGCGGGAACTTGCACTCGCCGGCTGCCGGCGAGGCGGCCGGTGTACGCAGAATTCCAGCCGGGCGATCAGGCCGGGGGCCGCAACTATTGCCGGCGCGCGCTACCGGCTGGTGCGCATCTCGGCGAGCGCACGGCGCGACACGATCACCGGCGATGCGGTCGGCAGTGCGGGCTCGACCAGCGCCGGCACGCGGACGCGGCGGATCCTGCAGCCGCGGGCATAGCCAACCGCCGCAACCGGCGCCGGCAGCGCGAGGCCAGCCATCAGGGCCCGCAGTTCCTGCTCCGTTGTGAGAGGCACACCGGCATCGGCCGTCTCCCGAGCTGGCGCGGCGCGGGTCGCGCTTGGTCTTGCCCACGCGTTGACCGGCATCAGTTCGAGCAGCGGCCCCGGAGCACCGGCACTGACCCGGAAGGCGGCGAAGGGATCCGCCAAATCGTCGGGTTCAGCCGTCCGCCGCTCGTTGCGGGCGAGCTCGGCCTGCTGGCGTTCCCGCCCCGCCTGCGCACTGGCGGCGACGCGTTCGCGTTCGCGTGCGGCGGCGCGCTCTTTTTTGGCCTTCTTTCGATCAGTCGCGGCGCGCGCCTGCGCGGCTTCCTCAGCTTCACGCTGAATCTGCTCGCGTGCCGCCGCGGCCTCCGCCTCGAAGCGGGCGCGCTCCGCCGCCGCCTCGAGCCGCAGCTGCTCCTCCCGCGCCGCGGCCTCAGCCTCGATGCGCCGGCGTTCGCGCTCCGCGGTTTCGGCCGCCAGTCGCGCGCGCTCGCGCTCGGCGGCGGCTTCTGCCTCGATCCGGGCACGTTCCGCCGCCGCTTCCAGCTTCAGTTGCTGTTCGCGTGCCGCAGCCTCTGCCTCGAGTCGTTTGCGGTCGCGCTCGGCGGCCTCGGCGGCGAGTCTGGCCCGCTCGCGTTCCGCGACAGCCGCTGCCTCGATCCGGGCGCGCTCGGCGGCCGCTTCCTGCTTGAGCCGTTCCTCGCGCGCGGCCGCCTCCGCTTGGAGCCGCTGGCGCTCACGCTCGGCCGCCTCGAGCCGGATGTGCTCTTCCCTCGCCGCCGCCTCCGCCTCGAGTCGTCGGCGCTCGCGCTCGGCGGCCTCGGCGGCGAGCCTGGCACGCTCGCGGTCGGCGACGGCTGCTGCCTCGATGCGCGCGCGTTCTGCCGCGGCTTCCTGCTTGAGCCGTTCCTCCTTGAGCCGTTCCTCGCGCGCCGCCGTCTCCGCTTCGAGACGCCGTCGCTCCCGATCTGCCTCCGCGGCAACCCGGGCCTGCTCGCGCTCGGCCGCGGCCTTGGCTTCAAGCTGGACGCGCTCGCGTTCCGCCGCCGCCTCGGCCTTGGCCACCAATCGCTCTCGATCCGCGGCTTCCTCGGCTAACCGGCGTCTCAGGGCGTCGGCTTCCGCGGCCAGCCGGGCACGCTCCTGTTCGGCCAGGCGGGCGCGCGCCCGCTCGGCCTCGACCGCTTCGAGATGCTGGCGCTCGCGCTCGGCGGCCTCGGCCCCGAGCCGGATCTGCTCGCGCTCGTCGGCCGCTTCGGCTTCAAGGCGGAGTCGCTCGTGTTCGGCGGCTGCCTGAATGTTCTCGAGCGCGCGCGCCGCCCGATCGCCCGCGCCACTGTCAGGTTCCTCAGTTGCCGCGACAATCGAGTCCGGACGCTCTTCCACCACCTCGACTTCCGAGTCAGTGCGTCGCCACTCGAATGGTGACGACCATGACGACGGCCCGCCGGCGTCGTCTTCGAGCGGCACCGGCGCAATGTCGGGAGCCGACTGCGAAGCCGCTCGATCTGCCGATCGGTTGATCAGCGCCGGCGCGGCATGAGCCCTCATCTCGGCGGCGCGCGCGAGAAACGTGATCACTTCGTCGGCGAACCACGCCGGATCGCAGCCCTCGATGGGCTTCGCTGACGCTTTCTTGCGGCGGAACTTGGCGAGCAGGCCGCCTTCAGCGGGAAGCGCGTCGGGCCGCGGCCGGTCAAACGCCAGCTGCGGAATGGTGTGTGTCTGAACGTGATCCGCGCCCGGCAGGCTACGGAGATGCGCCACCATCTCGTCTTCATCGCGCGGCGAGAGTAGGGCGGTTAGCAGGATGACGTCCGGCACGCGTGCGCTGAGCGCCGCGATTGCGGCGTCCCGCGAGTCGACGACCACGAGGTCGGCTTTGACGCGCTGTCCGATGACCCGCGCGAGGAGCGCGGCCTGCTGCTGGTCGGGTTCGACGGCGAGGATCAGAGCCTGCCGGCCGTCTTTAGCCATTACGTCCTCACCATGAACACGACCAGCACGGCCCCGACCACCGTGAAGACCAGCAAAGGCGCATTCTCAATGCTCTGATGCCGGGCCGCGGAGCTCAGCGCCTCCGCGAGCTCACCCAACCTGGCCGTCCACGACGACCCGGCCTGCGCAGAGGCGAGCTCCCCGAAGCGATCGCGCACCCGATCGTCCACTGACACCAGCATCAGAAGGACCGCGCCGAACACGGTCACGGAAGCAAGGCTCTGTCGTACTGCAAGTTTCATAAAGCTGGCCCGAGCGCTGCAATCGCAAAGCCTGTGCCGACTGGATCAGGTGCGCATAGAACAGGAAACTCCGGAAAACACGCCACGGATCCATCGGGCCGTCATGTCAGCCAGAAAGTGTTCGTCGGCGGCGCCACGAAAACCGCCGGGCGGCTTACGAAAGTGACGGGCCCGGTCGGTGCGAGGGGGCTGACCCGTGAGCCAGCGGCGTCTTGACCGGCGCCGCGGAATCGCCGCGCTGAGAACGACTTGCAGCCGCGAGCCACCTTCGGCGACGTCTCGTGGCACAGCCGTTGCGGATATGCCCGGCGTGCGGTAAGTCACCGCGCAAGTCAACAGCATGCGGCCGCGCCGCACAGAGCATCGCCCAGGGCGGTGCACATCCCGGAGGAATCAAATGTTTCAGCTTGCATCCTACGTCTCGTCGCTGACGCGCAACGAAGAAGGCCAGGACCTGCTCGAGTACGCGCTGCTCGTCGCGCTCATCGCGCTCATCGCAATCGGTGCGGTCGGCCTCGCCGGCGGAGCCGTCAACACGATCTTCAGCAACATCGCCGCGAAGCTCAGCGCCGCTGCGTAATACGCCGGACACGGCGTCAATCAAGGAGTTCGCTCTGATGCTCAAGAACTACTTTGCCGCATTCGCCACTCAGGAAGACGGTCAGGACCTGCTCGAGTACGCGCTGCTCGTCGCGCTCATCGCGCTCATCGCGATCGGCGCGGTCGGACTGGCGGGTGGTGCGGTCAACACCATCTTCACCAACATCGCCAACGCGCTCAGCGCCGCGGCGTAGTCGTCGCCCGGAGGACGGTGCGCGGCCTCGCCCGCACCGTCCCCCAACACTCATCCGGGGCAGGGAGGAAGAGTCGCCATGCATTCGCCCGCAGTCGTGACATTGCTCGAAAAGATCGCCGGCGTGGTCGGCCCCGACGACGGGCAGGACCTGATGGAGTACGGACTGCTGGTCGCGCTCATCGCGATCATCGCGCTCGGCGCCGTCACCACCGTCGGCAACACGATCACCAGCGTCTTCTGGAATGTGATTGCGGCCTCCAGTGTCTAACGCCGCGTTCACCACGCTGTCAGCGGGTCTCGTGGCCGCGACGATCATCGATCTCCGGTCGCGGCGGATCCCGAATCCGCTGACCGCCGCGATGGCCGCCGCCGGGATCGCGCTCGCCGCCGCCGGCATGAGCGGTGTGTCGCCGCTGGCCTCGGTCGCCGGGTTGATCGCCGGCCTGGCGCTGATGCTGCCGGGCCATCTGCTCGGCGCGACCGGCGCCGGCGACGTGAAGCTGATGGCCGCGGCTGGTTCGCTGCTCGGCGTCCAACTCGTCGTGCACGCATTTCTCTTCACCGCGATCGCCGGCGGCATCCTGGCGCTCGCGGTCGCACTGCGGCGGAAGCGCCTCTCGGCGGCGCTGGCCGGCACCGGACGGCTGCTGGCCGCGCCCGGCGCAATGCCTGACCAGCTGCGGTCATCGTCGGCGGCCAGCCGGTTTGCCTACGGTCCGGCGATCGCCATCGGCAGCATCGTCGCGGCGCTGGTCGGCTGAGGGCAGCGCGGGCAGCAGAGCAGAAGGTAACGACATGATCACCAGACTTCGGAACCAGAAGGGGGCGGCGCTGCTCGAGACAGCCGTCACGCTGCCGCTCATCCTGCTGGTGTCGGTCAGCATTTTCGAGTTCGGCCGCGCCTACCAGGTGCAGCAGGTGCTGACCAACGCGGCGCGCGAGGGAGCGCGGATCGCGGTGCTGCCCGAGTACACGGATTCGCAGGTGACGAGCGTCGTCCGCACCTACCTGACCGACGGCGGCCTGACGGCGGTCGATCCGACCATCACGCGCAACGTCGTCGTCGGCTCGGCGACCGCGTCGCGCGTGACGATCAACTATCCATTCAATTTCATGGTGCTCAACCCGGTGGCGCGGCTCGTCAAGCCGTCCTCCACGCTCGGCAGCGGGGCCCTGACGATGCAGGCCTCGGCGCTGATGCGGAACGAATAACAGAGGAACTCCAATGCGCAGCCGAATTTTTGCCGTCCTTGCGATTGCCATCCTTGCCGGTGGTGGGCTCGCTTATGGCACCTACAACTTCATTCAAACCCAGCCCGGCACGGCGGCCGCGGCCCCGACCCAGCCGGTCGTGGTGGCGGCGGCCGACCTCCAGCTCGGCACCGAACTGAAGAAGGAAGACCTGCAGGTCATCGGCTTCCCGGCCGGCAAGGCGCCCGAAGGTTCGTTCGCGAAAGTCTCTGATGTCGTCGGCCGCGGCCTGATTGTGCCGGTCGTCAAGAACGAGCTGCTGCTCGCCGGCAAGCTGGCGTCGAAGGAGGCGGGCTCGGGTCTGCCGCCAGTGATTCCCGAGGGCATGCGCGCGGTATCGGTGCGCGTCAACGAAGTGGTCGGCGTCGCCGGCTATGTGCTGCCCGGCAACCGCGTCGACGTCGTCGCGACGGCAAGCCCGACCGACGCCCGCGCCGACATCACGTCGCGGGTGATTCTCTCGAACGTTCAGGTGCTCACCGCCGGAACGCGCATGGAGCAGGACCAGGAGAAGGGCAAGCCGATGCAGGTGACGGTCGTCACGCTGCTCGTCAACCCCGAGCAGTCGGAGCGGCTGGCGCTGGCCAGCACCGAGGGCAAGATTCAGCTGGCACTGCGGAACCCGATGGACCAGGGGGCGCCGGCGACGCCCGGGATCAAGACCGCCGGCCTGATGGGGGTCGTCAGCGCGCGGCCGCAGGCGCCGTCCAGGCCGGCGCAGCCGCGGAGCTCGCACAACGGACTGCCCGTCACGCAGCCCGTCACCCAGGCCGCCGCCCCGGCGCCGCCGCCGATGCCGACGGTGGAAATGATCCGCGGTGACAAGCGCGCGTCGGAAGTAATCCGGTAGTTATCAGCGAACCGACTGGTAACTGGTAACTCGCAACTGTATCCAAGGAGATGTCATGACGCCGCGGGTAACACGCTTCAGGCTGGCACTGACCGCCTTCATCCTCGTGATTCTGGTGGCGGCGCCGCAGGCGCAGCAGCCGCAGCCGCCGGTCGTGCAGTTCAGCGCCGCCGCCGCTCCGGCGGGAGGCGCCGCGCTGGCGACGCCAGCGGTCGCGACCGACATCGACCTGCTGGTCGGGCGCTCGACGGTCGTCAACGTCGGCTCGCCGATTGCGCGGGTATCGCTGACGGTGCCCGACATCGCCGACGCGATGGTGACGGCGCCAGGCCAGCTGCTGATCCACGGCAAGGCCCCGGGCACCATCTCGCTGTTCGTATGGGACCGCGGCGGCGCGATCACGACGTATGAAGTGAAGGTCCGCCGCGACCTGAGCACGCTTGGCGAACAGCTCCGGCAGCTGTTCCCTGGCGAGCCCATCTCAATTGTCGGCAGCGGCAAGGACGTGGTCGTCTCGGGCACCGTCTCGAGCCAGTACGTCGTCGAAAAGGCCGCCAGCGTCGCCGCCGGCTACGTCGACAAGCCGGAGAACGTCGTCAACCTGCTGAAGCAGCAGGAAGGCGTCGCCTCGAACCAGGTCATGCTGCGCGTCCGCTTCGCCGAGGTCAGCCGCTCGGCGATGCAGGAGCTCGGCGCGAGCCTCTTCACCGGTCCGACCGGCTACAAGGACTGGATTGCGCGCTCGACGACGCAGCAGTTTTCCGCCCCCAACTACAGCGAGCTGGCCCGGACCGGCAACCTCGACGGCGATCTGACCGGATCGAGCGGAAAGATCTCGCTCAGCGATTTTCTGAATCTCTTCATTTTCAACAATAAGTACAACGTCGGCACCGTCGTCCGGGCGCTGCAGGACAAGGGGCTGTTCCAGAGCCTCGCCGAGCCGAACCTGATTGCCACCAACGGCAAGGAAGCCAGTTTCCTGGCCGGCGGCGAGTTTCCGATCCCGGTCGTGCAGGCGGGCAACGGCGGCAACTCGGTGACGGTGCAGTTCAAGGAGTTCGGCATCCGCCTCCATTTCACCCCGACCGTCCTCGGCGGCGACCTGATCAACCTGAAGGTGACGCCCGAGGTCAGCGCCCTCGACTTCGCGAACGCCGTTGTCATCGACGGCTTCCGGATTCCGGCCCTGACGACGCGGCGGACCGACACCGAGGTCGAGCTGCGCGACGGCCAGACGTTTGCCATTGCCGGGCTGCTCAACAACACCGTGACCGACTCGATGCGGAAGATTCCGGGCATCGGCGATATCCCGATTCTCGGTTGGCTGTTCAAGAGCAAGGCGCTTCAGAAAAATCAGACCGAGCTGGTCGTGATGATCACGCCGACCATCATCCGCCGCGGTCAGATGGGCGTTTCCGAGGGGCTGCCGGCGCCATTGGTGCCGTTCATGGCGGCGCCCGAGAAGACCCAGCCGGCGCCCGAGCCGTATGTCGGTTCGCCGCGATATCCCGCCGCCCCGCGTCCGGGCAAACGGACGTCCGACGCCACGCCGGCGGCCCCGGTGGCGGAGCATGCCGTCCCGGTGACCCGCCCGATCCAGAAGTCGGTCGCGATGCCGAACGTGCCGGTCTCCGGCCTGGCGGTTCCCGCTCCGGCGATCCCGGTCGGTGCGCCGGCGCACCAGGTGTCGGCCGCCCGCCAGGCGCCGCCGGCGACCGCCGCACCCAAGACTGCCGCGGCGCCGTCGAAGGAACAGCTGAAGGTGACCGAGCAGCAGAAGGCGGCCGCGCAGAAGTCCGCCGAGGCCGCGGCGCGTAAGAAAACGAACGACGATCGCCGCCTCGCCGACGAGGCGCGGGTCGCCCAGAAGAAGGCGGATGACGAGCACCGCGCCGCTGCGAAGAAAGCCGAAGAGGATCAGCGTGCCGCCGCGAAGCTGGCGAAGGAACGCGCCCAGCGCGAGGCTGAAGTGGCGCGGCGGAACGCCGAGCTGACCCGCCAGAAAGCCGAGGAGGACGCGCGGCGCGACAAGGCGCTCACCGAGGCCGCGGCGCGACTCAAGGCAGCACAGTCCGCCTATCAGGCGGAGATCGACAAGAACAAGGGAACGTCGAAGTGACCAAGGTGACCTGGGGCGGATAGTCCACCGGTAACCCGAGAGACCGCAATGAACAGACTGACACGCCTTCGTCGTGACGAAGCGGGCATGACATACGTCTTCATCGCGCTCAGCTTCATGGCGTTCCTTAGCGCGAGCATGCTGGCGATTGACGTCGGGATGCTGATGACGGCCCGCAACCAGGCCCAGAACTCCGCCGATGCCGGCGCGCTGGCCGGCGCAACCGCGCTCGTCTACGACAGCTATACCGATCGGACTGCAACCGGTCCCGCCAAGACGAGCACCATCAACGCGGCGCTGGCCAATCAGGTCATCGCCGGCACGGTGGCGGTCGATGCCAACGACGTCTCGTTCCCGAGCGACCCGAGCGGCGAGCCCAACCGCGTCAAGGTCTCCGTTTACCGCAAAGCGGCCAGGGGCAATCCGGTCAGCACGATGATCGCCCGCTACTTCGGCATGGCGACCGCCGACATCGGTGCGACCGCTACCGCCGAAGCCTCGCCGGCCAACGCGATGCAGTGCGTCAAGCCGTTCACGATCCCGGACAAGTGGGTCGAGAAGCAGACGCCGCCCTGGGACGGGTCCGACACGTTCGACGTCTACGACAAGAAAGGGAAGCCGCTTGCCAATCCCGACGTTTACATCCCCGCCGGCCAGTCGGGATACACCGGGTATGACCAGGAGCGCGACCGGGGTCTGCTGCTGACGATCCGGGCGGGCACGGGCAACAACATCACGCCGAGCTTCTACTTTTCGATCGCCCTCGGCGGCGTCACGGGCGGGGCGGAGTACCGCTGGAATATCGCGAACTGCAATACGACGGTATATCACCCGGGCGACCTGCTGACCTCGGAGCCCGGCAACATGGTCGGCCCCACGATTCAGGGCGCGCAGGACCTCCTCGATCGGGACCCATCGGCGTACTGGGACACCGCGACGAACACGGTCAAGGGCAGTGCCTACGGCCAGCACAGCCCGCGGGTCTTCCCACTGCCGCTCTACGACCCGGTCTACTACGACACCGGCAAGCGAAACGGCCGGAACGCCGATCTGAAGACCGCCAACTGGATCGGCTTCTTTCTCGACCACATCAACGGCAACGACCTCTACGGACGCATCACGCCAATCCGCGGCATCTATGACCGCAACGCGGGCCCGGCACCGACAGGCGTCTTCCCGAAAGCTATCCGGCTGATTCAGTAGAACGGCACCCATGGCACAGCTCGCAGCATCAATCATCAGTCACGACGACGACTTCAGACGGCAGCTGTCGGCGATGCTGCGGGCGTGCGGCGTTCCGGTTGGCATCCTCGAGGACAAGCGCAGCGGCATCGAGGCGGCGACGCCGGATCTCGTCGTCGTCGATATCCGCGGCGACGCCTCATCCGGCATGGCGGCGATCGAGCGTCTCCGCGCCGCCCACCCCGGTGTGGCGCTGTTTGCCGTCGCGGCCACGTCCGAGCCCGACCTGATCCTTCAGGCGATGCGCGCCGGCGCCAACGAATTTTTTCCGTGGACCCCTGGTAACTCGGGTCCGGCGGCGCGGGCGATGGAGGAGTCGTTTCACGGTGCCGTCCGGCGAACCGCGGCGCGGCGCGAAGCGGCGACCGCCGGCGCGAGGCAGCCGTGCGTGACGCACGTCTTCCTCGGCGCCAAGGGCGGATCGGGCACGACCACCGTGGCGGTCAACTGCGCCGTCGAGCTGGCCCGGCTGACCAAGCGGCCGACCGTCATCGTCGACCTGAAGCCCTGCCTCGGCGAAGTCGCGCTGTTCCTCGGTGTCCGTCCCCGCTTCACGGTGCTCGACGCGATCGAGAATCTGCACCGTCTCGACCGCGACTTCCTGCGCGAGCTGATGTCGCGCCACAAGTCGGGGCTCGACATCCTGGCCGCGTCCGAGCAGTTCGACCGGCCCAACGCGCAGGACGCCGGGGCGATCGAGGAACTGCTGCGCGTCCTCGCCCGGCTCTACGACTACATCGTCATCGACGCCGGCAACATGATCAATGCCTGCGCGGTCGCGGCGCTCTACGCGGCCGACACGATCTTTTTGGTGACGAATCCCGACGTGCCGTCGATTCGCAACTGCCAGCGCCTCGTCGATCGGGTGCGGCAGCTCGGCGCCGGCAGCGAGCGGGTGAAGATCCTGCTGAACCGCGTCTCCGACCAGCACCTGATCGCGCCGAAGCAGATTGAAACCGCGCTCGGCTATGGGATCCATCACACCTTCTCGAGCGACTACCGGGCCGTCTCGACCGCGCTCAACTCCGGTGTGCCGCTCGCGCTCACCAACCACTCGGAGATTGCCGGCCAGTTCGGCAGCTTCACGCGCCAGCTTCTCGGGCTGCAGGACGATGTCAAGCCCGAACCCGAGAAGCGCAAAGCGTTCCTCGGCCTTCTCTGATCGGGATCACAATCATGAGCCTCTCCATTACGCCATCCGCCGCCGCCGCGGTCGTCCCCGGCGCCACTCCGCGGCCCGCCCGTGTCGATCCACCCCGGCCGCAGTACCTGGAGCTCAAGGCCAACGTCCACCGGAAGCTGCTGAACCGACTGAACCTCGAGGCGCTGGCCTCGGCCGAGCGCTCCCGCGCCGAAGCCGAGATCCGCACCCTGCTCTTCGAGCTGATCGCCGAGGAGTCGATGCCGCTGACGATGACCGAGCGCGAGGGCATCCTCAGCGACGTCATCGACGAGGTCTTCGGGCTCGGCCCGCTCGAGCCGCTGCTCCGCGACCCCGGGGTCAGCGACATCCTCGTCAATACCTACAAGCAGGTCTACGTCGAGCGCGCCGGCAAGCTCGAGCGGCTGCCGACAACGTTCCAGAGCGACAAGCACCTGATGCGGGTCATCGACCGGATCGTCAGCGGCGTCGGCCGGCGCGTCGACGACAGCTCGCCGATGGTCGACGCCAGGCTGCCGGATGGCTCCCGCGTCAACGCGATCATCCCGCCGCTGGCGGTCGACGGTCCGCTGCTCTCGATCCGGCGGTTTCCGACCGAACGGCTCAAGGCCGAGGATCTCGTCTCGATCAAGTCGATGACCCGGCCGATGCTCGAGTTCCTCGAGCACTGCGTCCGGGCGCGCCTGAACATGCTGATCAGCGGCGGCACCGGCGCCGGCAAGACGACGCTGCTCAACGTGCTGTCGAGCTTCATCTCCGAGCGTGAGCGGATAGTGACGATCGAGGACGCCGCCGAATTACAGCTCCACCAGGAGCACGTCGCGCGGCTCGAGACCAGGCCGCCCAACGTCGAGGGCAAGGGCGCCATCCGGCAGCGCCAGCTGCTTATCAACGCCCTGCGCATGCGTCCCGACCGCATCGTCGTCGGCGAGACGCGCGGCGAGGAGGCGCTCGACATGCTCCAGGCGATGAACACCGGCCACGACGGCTCACTGACGACGACCCACGCGAACACGCCGCGCGACGCGCTGACGCGTATCGAGACGATGATCGCGATGGGCGCGACCAATCTGCCGGAGCGGGCGATGCGGCAGCAGATCGCGGCGGCGATTCAGATCGTCATCCAGCAGTCGCGGATGAGCGACGGCACGCGGAAGGTGACGAGCATCTCGGAGATCACCGGCATGGAGGGAGACGTCATCACCATGCAGGAGATTTTCCTCTTCGAAAAGCTCGGCATCACCCAGGACGGCAAGGTGATCGGCCGCTTCCGCGCCACCGGCGTGCGGCCCAAGGTCTGCGAGCGCCTCAAGGCCTCCGGCATCCACCTGCCGCCGGACATGTTCGAAGGCGTGACGGAGGTGCGGTGATGGCGGCGGCGATTCTCGTGACGCTGGTGTTTACGTTCGGCGTGGCGGTGGTGATGGGACTGTACCTCGGCGCCACCAAACTGCCGGCGATGCTGGAACAGCGCCGCCTCGATGCACGCCTGCTGGAAGTATCGCAGCCCGACGCCGAGGAGCCGGAAGTGGGCGCCGGCCACCTGTTGGTCAAGAGCCAGCACGAGGGACCGCTGCCGGCGCTCGACCGGCTGCTGGCGGACTCGGCGCGGGGCTTCGCGATCGGCCAGTGGATCGAGCAGTCGGGAGTCAGGGTGAGCGCCAGCGCGATGCTGCTGCTCGCGCTCGGCGGCGCCGTGCTGACCGGCCTGGCGGCGATGGCGCTGGCCCGGTCGCCGCTGGCGCTGCCGATCGGCGCCGCGGTCGGGTTCGCCGTCCCCTTCCTGGTGCTGAAGGTCAAGCGGTCGCGGCGCCTGCGCACCTTCGAGGAGCAGTTTCCGGAAGCGCTCGACATGATCGCGCGCGCCCTCAAGGCCGGGCACGCCTTCGCGACCGGGCTGAAGATGGCCGCCGACGAGCTGCCCGAGCCGGTCGGGCCCGAATTCCGGAAGACCTTCGATGAGCAGAACTTCGGCCTGCCGCTCAAGGATTCGCTCGACAACCTCGCCCGGCGCATTCCGCTGCTCGACGTCCGGTTCTTCGCGACCGCGGTGCTGATCCAGCGCGAGACCGGCGGCAACCTGTCCGAAATACTCGAGAACCTCGGCCACGTCGTCCGCGAGCGGTTCAAGATCCTCCGTCAGGTGCGGGTCTATACGGCGCACGGCCGCTTCACCGGTTACGTCCTGCTGGCGCTGCCGGCGTTTCTCGGCATCGCCCTGTCGTTCATCAACCCCGACCACATGAACATGCTGTTTCGCGAACGCATGGGCCAGATGATGCTGCTCGGCGCGCTCGTCATGCAGACCATCGGCTTCCTGTGGATCAAGCAGGTCATCAAGATCGAGGTGTAGGCGTGTCCATGCTGCTGCCACTGCTGGCATTCATTTTTGGCTCGGTCGTGATCGCGATGGCGGCCATCGCGATGCTGCCGAAGCCGGCGACGAGCATCGACCGCCGGCTCGAGGAGCTGACCGCCGGACGGGCCCAGGCCGCCGAGACGCGGCCCCGTCTCGATGCGCTGATCGGGTTCTTCAAGCGGGTCGGCGAGAAGGCGCCACGCTCGGCCAAGGAGCTCGGCTCGCTCCGGCTGCGGCTGGTGCAGGCCGGGTATCGGCGCCACGAGGCGCTCACGATCTTCTTCGGCATCCGCGTCGTCTTCGCGCTCGCCCTGTTCACGATCTTCTCGACGTCGTTCCTGGCGCGGCCGAACATGACGCTGGCGCTCGGCGGGCTCGGGTTCGGCTACGTCCTGCCCGGCATGGTGCTGGCGCGGATGGCCAAGCGGCGTGCCCACCGGATCCGGCTGTCGCTGGCCGACGCGCTCGACCTGCTGGTCGTCTCGGTCGAAGCCGGCCTCGGCCTCGACCAGGCGCTGTCGCGAGTCGGCAGCGAGCTGGAATTCGCCTACCCGGAGCTGTCCGACGAGCTGCGGCTGATCAACCTCGAGCTGCGCGCCGGCAAGCCGCGCGCCGAGGCGCTCCGCAACCTCGCCGACCGCACTGGCGTCGACGACCTCAGCGCGCTCGTGACGATGCTGATTCAGACCGACAAGTTCGGCACCAGCGTGGCCCAGTCGCTGCGCGTCTACTCCGAGACGCTCCGGACCAAGCGCCGCCAGCGCGCCGAGGAGGCCGCCGCCAAGACCGGTGTGAAGATGGTGTTTCCGCTCGTCTTCTGCATCTTCCCGGCGATCTGGATCGTCACGATTGGCCCGGCCGCGATCCGCTTCGTGACGGTGCTGTTCCCGCTGGTCGAGAACACGCGGAAGTAGCGCTGCCATGATCGCCACCAACCTGACCACCGGCATCGTCGTCGCCGACCGCGTCGCTGTCGCCGATACCCGCGCGACGCGGCGGAGCGGCCTGCTCGGCCGCGACGGCCTCGACGCCGGCGAGGCCCTGTGGATCGTGCCGTGCCGCGGCGTGCACACCATCGGGATGCACTTCGCCATCGACGTGCTGGCGCTCGACGCCCGCGGTACGGTCATCGACCGCGTCGTCTGGATGAAGCCGTGGCGGATCCGGCTGCCGCGGCGCGGCGCCGCCGGTGTGCTGGAGCTGCCCGCCGGAACGCTCGAGGCATCGGGCACCGAGATCGGACACCGCGTCGCGCTGTCCGTCGCACTGAACGCGTCTCAACTGAAGGTAAGCGCATGAGCACCGTGACCGAAGCGCCGCCAACGACAGCCACCGCGACTCCGACGCCGCCGCCGCCGCCGGCGACCATCGAGGCGACCGGCCTCAACCCGGATATCCTGGCGCAGCTGCTGCTGAAGACCTTGATCGCCGGCGAAGCGAGCGGCACCGGGCTGGCCGAGAAGCTGCGCCTCCCCTACTCCGTCCTCGACGCCCTCATCCAGCACGCGCGCGTCGAGAAGCTGATCGAGGTCCGGGGCGCGAGCGGAACGGGGACGGCGGCCTACAGATACGTTCTCACCGACCTCGGCCGCGACCGCGCCAATCAGTTCATGGACGTCTGCCGCTACGTCGGGCCGGCGCCGGTGCCGCTGGCGCAGTACAACGCCTACGTCCGGAGCTGCATGGCGGCCCGGCCCTATCTCGATCGCCAGCGGCTGTCGGCCGGCTTCGAGCACCTGGTCGTCAGCAAGAGCATGTTCGACCAGCTCGGTCCGGCGGTGAATTCCGGCAAGGCGCTGTTCCTCTACGGCGCCCCCGGCAACGGCAAGACGGTGTTCGCCGAGGGCATCGGCCGGGCGCTTGGCGGCGAGATGTTCACGCCTTTCGCCGTCGACGTCGACGGCCAGCAGATCACCATGTTCGACCCGGTCAATCACCAGGCGGTGGCGTCGGCGGCGGAGCCGCAGAGCGTTATCTCCGGCGCGCTGCACGACCGACGGTGGGAGAAGATCCGCCGTCCGGTGGTGGTGGTGGGCGGCGAGCTGACGCTCGAGATGCTCGACCTCACGTTCAATCCGATCTCGAGATTCTACGAGGCGCCGATTCAGCTCAAGGCCAACGGCGGCGTCTTCGTCGTCGACGACTTCGGCCGCCAGCGGATCCCGCCGCGCGACCTGCTGAACCGCTGGATCGTGCCGCTCGAGAGCCGCGTCGATTACCTGACGCTGCACACCGGGCGCAAGTTCGAGGTGCCCTTCAACGTCTTCATCGTCTTCGCGACAAATCTCAGGCCGGAGTCACTTGCCGACGAGGCGTTCCTGCGCCGCATCCCGTACAAGATTCTCGCCCAGAACCCGACGCTTGACGAATACTGCCGGATCTTCGAGCTGAACTGTCAGCGTCGCGGGCTGCCGTTCGACCCTGTAATGGTCGAGTACCTGCATCGGGCCTACTACAAGCCGCGCGGCCTGCAGCTCCGATCGTGCCACCCGCGGGATTTGCTGGAGCAGGTCGTCGACATCTGCCGCTATCAGAACCGCGAGCCAGTCATCACCCGCGAGCTGCTGGATGCCGCATGCGGAAGCTACTTCATCGAGGAGACCGGGTCGCAAGGGGCGGAAGCATGAGGCGCGCGGTATTGTCGATCCCGGTCTCGCTCCAGTCCGAGCCGCTGACCACGGCGGCGCTCGGCGAGCGCACCGACCGGCTCGCCGACATCACCGCCCGCGCCGCGGTGGTCGTCTTGTTTTCGCTGATGACGATGCGCTTCGCCGCCGATTTCCTGGCGACCGGCCGCATCACCGGACTGCTCCTGCTGCTCAGCGAGCTGCTGGTCGTGGTGATGACCGTCCGCCGCCGCAGCGCCGCGGCCATGGACCGCAGCGTCCGCGCGCGCCTGCTGACGCTGGCGTCGATGCTCGGCCCGCCGCTCCTCAGCCCGGCCCTGGTCGCCGCCGTCGCGCCGGGGGCGGTCACGGTGGTGTTCTCGGTTGCCGGCCTGATGCTGGTCATCGCCGGGAAGTTGACGCTCGGCCGCAGCTTCGGCCTGATCCCGGCGAACCGCGGCGTCGTCTCGTCCGGTCCCTACCGTCTCGTCCGGCATCCGATCTACATGGGCTATCTCGTCACCCACCTGGCGTTTTTGGCCGCCAACCCGTCAGGGTGGAACATCGCCATCGTGCTGGTCGCCGACACGGCGCTGCTCGCCCGTGCCGTCTGCGAAGAAGGCGTGCTGGCCGAGGATCCGTCGTACCGCGTCTATCAGGCGTTGGTCCGGTGGCGGGTCTGCCCGGGACTCTTCTAGACGCGGCCGCCGCGTCCGGTCATCCAGTAAGCCGGGCGAGGGTCGCGCCAAGGGCGGATCCGGGGTCGTCGTCGAACGCCGCGACCAGCGGATGCCGCTCGAGCGCGGCCTGGACGATGCCGCGCTGCACGCCCGTGCCGCGGCCGTGGACCAGCCGGACCTCACGCAGGCCGGCGGCGTGGGCGGCGCGGACGTATTCCTCGACGACCGGCGCGACGTCGCGCGGCTGGAAGGCGTGCAGATCGAGCTCGCCGTCGATCGGGACCGAATGCGGCGCCGGCGGGTCGACGTCCACCGGTTCAGCTCCGCGCTGTCGTCCGGCTCCCCGAGGGCTTCTCGTAGGTCGCCGAGACCACCGTGCTGATGCCGCCGCGCACCGAGAAGTCACCCACCACCGTCATCCGCCGCGGCCCGCAGGCGGCGACGAGCTCATCAAGGATGCGATTGGTAACAGCCTCGTAGAAGATCCCTTCGTTCCGAAATCCGACCATGTAGTACTTCAGCGCGCGGAGCTCGAGGCAGAGCTCGTCGGGCACGTAAGTGATGAGGATTTCGCCGAAATCCGGCAGGCCGGTCTTGGGACAGACTGACGTGAACTCGGGGCAGCGGATCTCGATCTCGTAGTCCCGGCCGGGTCTGGGGTTGGGGAAGGTTTCGAGCGTGGAACTGACCATTGCACAAAATTGTAGCATTTACGGGCTTTTTTTCCTGTTCGGGGCGCGTACCGAGATTGACACCGCAAAACACCGCAAGCTAGGATGTGGCTCGTTTCCTACATTCGGCTGGAATCGGGCGGGTTCACGTCCCCGCTGGGAGCGCCCCGTCCACCGGCTGGAGGGTCATGATTTCTCCGCTGCCGCCGCACGCGCGCACGGCCGTTATGCGGGTCTTACAGAGCGCGCCCAAGCAAGGGGAATAGCCGATGGCAGAGGCCCGCAGAATGGGCAAGTCCGAACTCTTTTCGCATTTCGCGGATCGCTTCGAAGTGAAGCGGACGCAGGCGCGGGAGTTCTTCGACGAGTTGAATACGCTGGCGGAGAAGGAGCTCAAGCGATCCGGGGAGTTCGTGCTGCCCGGCATGGTCAAGCTGGTCGTGCAGAAGCGCAAGGCGCGCATGGGCCGCAACCCGGCGACCGGTGAGGCGATCAAGATTCCCGCCAAGACCGTCGTCAAGGCGCGGATCGCCAAGCAGCTGAAAGACACGGTCCTGCCGAAGAAGTAGGCGGCGGCGAACCCTTGACCCGGCCCCTGGCGCCGCCCCGGCGACCGCCAGCGGGCCGTTGTTTTCTGATCGCCGCGCCGGCGGCGATCAGCCCGCGACCAGCATCGGCCGCGCCTTGGTCCGCGGGAATTCGAGCACGAACGTCGTGCCCTTGCCGACTTCGCTCGCCACCGAAATCGTCCCGCCGAGCTGCTCGACAATCTTCTTGGAGATCGCCAGACCGAGGCCGAGGCCGCGCCGCTTGGTGGTGACGAAGTCTTCGAAGATCTGGCCGATCCGCTCCGGCGGGATGCCGCAGCCGGTGTCGTAGATCCGCACCTGCGCGACGTCGGCGGTCGCCTCGGTCGCCACCACCACCAGGCCGCCCGGCGCGGTCGCCTGAATCGCGTTGAGGACGAGGTTGCGGTAGACGCGGCCGAGCGCGAAGACGTCTCCTTCGATGAAGATGGTTTCGGCCGAAGAGAGCTCGACTCGCAGCGTCAGGCCGGCGGTCTCGGCGTGCTGTTCCATCGCCTCGGTGGCGTCCGCGACGGTGCGGTTCAGATCGACAGCGAAGCGCTCGAGCGGGATCGGCCTGGCGATGTTGCGGAGGTCGTCGAGGACGCGCTTGACGATGACCAGCTCGCGCTCGACGGTTCTCCGGAACGTCTCGCGATACTCGGCATCCTCGTACATCTTCTGAATCAGCTTGCAGCTGTTGCCGATGTTCTGGATCGGATGCGACAGGTCGTGGACGAGACCGGCGGCGATCCGGCCGAACATCGCCTGCCGCTCCTGCTTGCGGACGTTCTCCTGGAGCTCGACGAGGCGGTCGGCCATCGAGTTGAACGATTCGCCGAGCTGGCGGATTTCGTCGCGGCCGGAGGGGACGACCCGCTCGTCCATGTGGCCGTCGGCGATCGCCCGCGTCACCCGGGTCAGTTCGAAGATGCGCTGGATGAAGGAGCGGCCCCATAGCCAGCCGACGACCAGCGTGCCGAGCAGCGCGAAGCCGATGACGGCGATGAGCTGGCGCTCGAGCCGATGGGTGACCGCAAATGCGTCCGCGGTCGGCTGCTCGACGAGCACCGTCCAGCGCGGCCGGCCGACGTCGGCCGCGACCGCCAGCAGCTCCTCGTCGCGGCTGTTGCTGAAGGTGATCGACTCGAGGACGTCGCGGCTGCGGAGCGCCGCCGCCAGCCGCTGTTCGTCCGGCGCCGCGCCGCTGGCGATCATGTTCTTGTCGTCCGGGTTGCCGTGGGCGATCAGTCGCGCCTGTTCGTCGAGCAGCAGCGCGTAGCCGCTGCTGCCGACCTTGATCCGGTCGACGGTCCGCCACAGCTCCTCGAGCGACAGCTCCGCGACGATCCACTCGGGCGCGTCGCGGTTGGCGACCAGCGGCACCGACAGCGTCGTCGTCGGCAGCGCGTCGGCGTCGATATGCGGGGTCGCGACCCGGAACGCCGCCGTCGCACCGTCGCGGGCGTCGGCGGCCTCCGGAATGCTGAGCGCGGTCCCGCCGGGCCGGCTGGTTGCGACGACCCGGCCGGCGGCGTCGAAGATCGCGATCTCGCGGAACTCGGGGAAGTCGAGCGCGTAATTGCGCAGCACCCGCGCCCGCTGCCAGGGCAGGAGCTGGGTGCCGTGCAGCTCGACGCCGACCGAGGCCAGGACCCGCACGTTGTTGTTGAAGTACTGCCCGATCTGCTTGGCAATCTGCTGCGCGACCTCCTGGTTGCCGCGCCGGACCGACTGTTCGGTGCCGCGGCGCAGCGACTCGACCGAGACAAGGCCGTAGATGAGCAGCGGCAGCACCGCCGCGGTCGCAATCAGGAGCACGAAGCGGAAGGTGATACCGCGCTTCATCGCGCCGCACTCTGAGTCGGGCCGACGTGCCAGCGCCAGAGGTTGCCGAAGACATCCGGGTCGTCGTGGTCGCCGATATCGAACCGGCTGGAGACCGCGCGCGTCGTTTCCGGCCACGCCAGGAAGGCCGCCGGGACGTCTTCGTAGAAGCGCCGGCGAACGGCGGCGATCCCCAGCCGGGTGTCGGCGTCGGTGCGGGAGACCCGCAGCCGATCGAGCTCGGCGTCGGCGCCGGTGTAGCCGGTCGACTGCATTCCCCCCTGGCTGTGCCAGAAGCGATAGATCCACTCGGACGACTTGCCGCTCGTCAGCTGAAAAACGTAGCTGTCGAAATCGCCCGACGCCGCCCGTTTCACGAGCTCGTCCTGCCCGACACCGGTCAGGACGAGGTCGACGCCGACGTCCTCCAGTTGCCGCTGCAGGAGGATAGCGATGCGCTCGAACTGGAAGTCGCGGTTGTAGAACAGGCAGCGCAACTGGAACCGGCTCGCCATCGCATCACCGGTCGACGGCCTGACCGGCAGTCCGGCCGCGTCGAGCCTGGCGCGGGCGGCGGCCGGATCGTAGGTCTGCCGCTTCGACGCGGCGTTGTAGGCCCAGTGCGCCGGCCACACCGGGTCCTCGGCGACACGGGCGTGGCCGCGCATCGCCTGGCGGACGATTTCCTCGCGATCGATGGCCTGCGAGAGCGCGCGGCGCACCTCGGGATTCCGCAGGATCGGGTGACGCAGGTTGAAGACGAGCGGAATATAGAAAGGGCGCACAGACGCGAAGGTTTCGATTTGCGAGCCGCCCTGGAGGAATTCAACCGACTCCGGATTCACTTCCGGCACCATGTCGACGGCGCCGCGGATGATCGCCGCGAAGACCGCGCGCTGGGTGTCGTAGAAGGTGACCTCGACCCGGTCGAGGCCCGGCTCGCCGCGGTAGTAGTCGGCGTTCTTGCGCGCCAGCAGCCCCTCGGTCGAGGGGGCGATCCGGAAGGGGCCGGTGCGAAGCAGTGGGTTGGCGTCGTCCCGGACCAGCGATCCGGCAATCGCCTCGACGAGGAACGAATCAGCGCGGCTGAGCCTGAAGACGATTTTCGAGTCGCTGGGGGCTTCGATGGCAGTCAGGTAACGGAACCCTTCAGACCGATCCCGTTTCAGATTCTTGCGAAGGATTGCCGCCACCGCCGGCGCGGTCAGCTGGGTGCCGTCGTGGAAGGTGACGTTCGCTCTCAGGCTGACGGTCAGGGACAGCCCGTCCAGGCTCCATTCCCATGACTCGGCGAGGCGGCCGACCGGCCGGCCGTTCCAGTCGGGAACGATCAGCGGCTCGGTGGACAGAATTTCGGTGAGAACGCGTTCGGCTTCGGCCGTTCGCTGGACGCCGAGGCGCAGCAGTTGCGACTGGGAACGTGCCGGCGGCTGCCTGCTGCAGCCGCCGACCAAGAGCGCAGTCCCGAGCGCCACCAGCCCGCACAGCGGCCGAGCGACCCTCGCGGGGCGCGTTACGACCGACGTTGAGGCGGTGGTTCTCGGCTGCATCGATGCTTGGGCCACGCCGGCTCAATGGCGTCGAAGACGCATGTTGAGCCAGCTTACCGGTATATCGGCAGGAAACGCCAATAACCGGAGCCCCGGCATCGACCCGGCGACTCTACTTGCGCGGCTCGGGCATCTGCTCGATCATCCACGCGCAGCCGCTGGGGGACGCCTTCTTGTCGGCCTTCTTAACGATCTGGATCTTCATGCTGTGTTCTCCTCTGATGCTGACGAATGACGGTGATCTGCTGCTCAGCGAAGGTGCTCGACCGCGACGTCGACCAGCCAGGGCCGCAGCGTGCCCTTCTTCTTGTCCGTTTCCTTCTTGTCGTTCTTCATCCCGCTCTCCTTCTTCCCGCCGAAAGTCCGTTAGTTGACGCGCACGGAGCCGGCCGCTCCGGATGCGTCGCGCGCCAGGGACACGACCCCGGCCTCGAAGCTGGTCTTGTGGCAGTTCGGCCGATCCATGCTGCCCAGCTCGGTGTGGGCCGCGACCGAGCAGCCGCCGGCGCAGACCGGGATGAACGCGCAGTCGTTGCATTCCTTCCAGGCGGCCAGCTGGTCGAACCGTGACGCGACCCGCTCGTAGTGGCGGCCGTCGATGTGCCCGGTGGATTCCTTGGCATCGCCGGTGAACCCTGGGCAGGCGTACATCGCGCCGTCGGGGCCGATGGTGTGCGCGTGCCGGCGATGGATCTCGCAGGGGCCCATGTGGACGCCGTCGACGGTCGAGAAACCGCGCTTCTTGGTCTCGTCGCGCAGGAAGCTCATCTTGTCGTCGAGGAAGCTGCAGTTGTCGCAGCCGCTCGCGCCGCTGCCCGCCGAGGTCATGCAGGTGCCGTTCAGCGGCTTGCCGCCGCTGCCGACGACGGTCAGCGGAATCAGCCCCTTCGGCTGCTGCGGCTTCGGCTCGCGGATGACCGGCTTGAAGGCGACCCGCGCAATCTTGTCGGCGAACTCCTGCTCCTTGAGGAAATCGAGCAGCGCCGGGTAGCTGTCGACCGAGCTCTCGTCGAAGTTGCCGCCGATCGAGATCCGGCACTTGCCCGCCACCGCGCGGACGTTCTGGATGATCCGGTCGAACGTCCCCTGGCCGCCGCGCAGCGGCCGCATCCGGTTGTGGGTGTCGCGGTCGCCGTCGAGCGTCACCTTGACCGCGTTCAAGCCGTACGGGGCCAGCCGATCGACGACTTCGGGGGTCAGCAGCAGCCCGTTGGTGATCACGTTGACCAGCATCCGGACGCCGCGGGTGCGCGAAGCGTGCCACAGCCGTTCCGAGAGGTAGTAGGCCACCGGCAGATTGAGCAGCGGCTCGCCGCCGAACAGCGTCAGAACGAAGCTCTCGGGCTTCACCGTGTCGAGCCGCTCCTCGGTCCACGCCGCCACTCGCTCGGCGGTCTCCATCGACATCTTCGCGGCCGACTTGTTGTAGTCGCCGTGGTCCCCTTGGAAGCAGTAGTCGCACGCGAAGTTGCACTGCAGCGTCGTCAGCACCGTCACCCGGAGCTGATCGGTGTCTTCGCGCAAGTCGCGGAACCAGCTTTCGATGTGCTGCCGCTCGGCGTCCCGGTTGTCGACGATGAAGCCGTGCTCGGAGAGGGTCGAAAGCGCCTCGCGCTCGGCGTCAATGAAGGGAGCACCGCTGTCCGAGCCGAGCCGGTCGAGCAGCGCGGCGACATCCCTCGACACGATCAGCTGCGCATCGGTGAACGTGTTCATCAGGAACACGTCGTCCTGCCTGCCCATGCCATCGAGGGGCACGCTGACGTTGAACATCGATGACTGCATCTGGACTCCTTCGCCCGACCGGTGGTGCCGATAGGGTCAGTGCAAGCCGAATCGCAGGCGGCACTTGCAGGGGAAAAGTGCAACGGGTATTCCGTGTGGGTGTGGGTTGTCCAAAGAGTACCTTTGAGTGCTCGGCTCGGTCGGGAGACCGTGAAAATACAGATCTGTTGAAGTGACTCTAGAGAATCAGAAAGGTGAGCGGAAACAGCCCACATGAGCTCTAGGCGACCGCCAGATCGGCCAATTTATTGGCCGGTCGGGGCAACCGGTTGGCCGAGCCGGGTGGCGGCGATCACGGAAAGAGGAGGTGGGGCAGCTCAGGCGCCGCGGAGCTTGCGGGCGATTTCGCGCAGGTCGAGGCGCGCCATCTTGTGCTTGAGGGTGCTGAGCGGCACCCCCAGGTAGCGGGCGGTGGCGGTGACGTTCCAGTCCGACTTCTCGAGCGCCCGAAGGATGAAATTGCGCTCGAAGGTGTCGCAGGCCTCCTGGAAGAGTGCGTCGCCGGACGACGTGCCGGCGTCGAGCTTGGCGAAGTGATACTCGAGCGGCAGATCCTCGTCGGTGATCCATTCCTTGTCGCTGACCGCGACCAGGCGTTCGATCAGATTCTCGAGCTCCCGGATGTTCCCCGGCCACCAGTACGACGCCAGGATCTTGAGTGCCGAACCAGCGATACCGCGCACCGGCTTGCGGAACTTCGTCTTGTAGCGGTCGAGGAACAGCCGCGCCAGCTCGGGCAGATCCTCGAGCCGTTCACGCAGCGGCGGCATCCGAATCGGGATGACGTTGATCCGGTAGAACAGGTCCTCGCGGAAGCGCCCCTCCTTGACCGCCTTCTCGAGATCGACGTTGGTCGCGACGACCAGCCGGAACGTCGTCCGGATCGGCTTGGTCCCGCCGACGCGCTCGATTTCCCCCTCCTGAATCGCCCGCAGCAGCTTGGCCTGCAGGTCGAACCGGAGATCGCCGATCTCGTCGAGAAACAGCGTGCCGCCCGACGCCAGCTCGAACTTACCGAGCTGCTGCTTGTGCGCGCCGGTGAACGAGCCCCGCTCGTGGCCGAACAGCGTGCTCTCGACGAGCTCGTGCGGGATCGCCGACAGGTTGACGGCGATGAAGGGGGCGGCGCCGCGCCCCGAGGCGCGGTGCAGCAGCCGCGCCAACAGCTCCTTGCCGGTGCCGCTCTCGCCGAGGATCAGCACCGTCGCGGACAGCCGCGCCACCTTCTCGACCAACTCGACGATCTCGCGGATCTGCCGGCTCGGACCGATCAGGAACTCGCGATCGCTCTGCTCGGCGACCTGGGCGCTGAGCGCAATCACCTGGCGGTTCAGGTCCTGCCGCTCGCAGGCATTGCGGACCAGCGAGCGCAGCTCGTCGTACTCGAAATTCTTGGTGATGTAGTGGTAGGCGCCGTGCTTCATCGCCTGGACGGCGGTCTCGACGTCGTTGATCGCCGAGATCAGGAGGCACTCGATCAGGCCGTAGTTCTCTTTGACGATACGGAGCACGTCCAGTCCGCTGATTCCTGGCAGCCGGACATCGAGCAGGATCAGGTCGACGTCCTCCTGCTTGAGCAGCATCAGCGCCGCTTCGCCGCTCGCCACCATCAGGACGTGATAGTCCCGTTTGAGGATGGCGGCAATGGTGTCGCGCATCCCCTGATCGTCATCGCAGATCAGGATGGTTTTCTGGGGCGGCATGTCGGGTTGGCCGCAGATTGTAGCGCGTTTTCGCTGGGCTTCCGGCCGCTTGTCCCTTTTCCCGGTTCTTTAGTAAGGTAGGTCGGTTGTGGTCCTCACGGCCGTCTCCGGCGTCGCCCTGCTCGTCGCGGTTCTAGCGGTCGTCCTGGTCAGGCGCCTCGCCCGCCGCGTCGACGCGATCACCCGGTCGTACTGGGATCTCCGCTACGAGCACACCCGGCTGCGCTCGCAGGTTGCCCGGCTCGACCCCGAAAGCAGCGCCTCCGTTGAGCCCGCGGCTCCCGCCCCATCGGTGTCCTTTGTCCCCCTGTCGACGATCAGGAAGAAAGATACGTAATGGCGAACGAATACGACGTCGTGGTGATTGGATCGGGAACGGGCGGCTATGTCGCCGCGATCCGCGCGGCCCAGCTCGGCCTCTCGACCGCGGTGGTCGAACGGGCGCCGGTCCTCGGCGGCACCTGCCTGAACTGGGGCTGCATCCCGACCAAGGCGCTGCTCGAGCACGCCCACGCCCTCACCGTCGCGCAGGACTGGAAGGAATGGGGGCTGACCCTCGGCGAGGCCGCGATTGGCGTCGACATGGCGCAGGTCAACGCCCGGAAGGACAAGATCGTCAAGGGCCTGACCGGCGGGATCGAGCTGCTGTTCAAGAAGAACAAGATCGACTGGATCAAGGGCAGCGGCCGCCTCGGCAAGGCCGGCCGGGTCGACGTGACCGACGGCCAGAAGCAGACGCTGACGGCACGCAAGGAGATCATCGTCGCGACCGGCTCCCAGCCGCGCGGCGTGCCCGGGATCGAGATCGATCGGCAGCGGATTATCACGAGCGACGAAGCGATCCACCTCAAGGAGGTGCCGAAGTCGGTCGTCATTCTCGGCAGCGGCGCGGTCGGGGTCGAGTTCGCCTCGATCTTCCGTCGCTTCGGCAGCGAAGTGACGCTCATCGAGCTGCTGCCGCGGATTGTGCCGATCGAAGACGAGGCGGTCTCGGCCGAGCTCGAGCGGTCGTTCAAGAAACAGGGCATCAAGGTGATGACCGGCGCCAAGGTCACGCGCGCGAAGCCGGGCAGCGACGGCGTCGAGATCGAGGCACAGACTGGCGACGGCAAGACCGCCAAGCTCAAGGCCGATTACCTGCTCGTCGCGACCGGCCGCGGGCCGGTCACGAGCGGCCTCGGCGCGGAGGAGGCCGGACTGCGGCTCGAGCGCGGCTACATCCACGTCGATCGCGACTTCCGGACCGGCGTCGCCGGCATTTCCGCGATCGGCGATGTGATCACGTTCGACGAGCCCGGCCATCCCCAGCTCGCGCATCTGTCGTCCGCCGAAGGGGTCGTCCTCGCCGAACGGATCGCCGGCCGCGACCACGCCCGGATCAACTACGACCAGGTTCCCGGCTGCACCTACTGCGCTCCGGAGATCGGCTCGGTCGGCCTGACCGAAAAGGCGGCGCAGCAGCGCGGTTACGACGTCCAGACCGGCTCTTTCAAGTTCGGGATCCTGGCGCGCGCCCGCATCGCCGGCGAGACCGAAGGCTTCGTCAAGATCGTGTTCGAGAAGAAGTACGGCGAAATTCTCGGCGTCCACATGATCGGCCCTCGCGCCACCGAGCTGGTCGCCGAAGCGACCCTGGCGCTGCGCCTCGAATGCACCGTCGAGGAACTGGTCCGGACGATTCACGCGCACCCGACAATGTCCGAGGCGGTCGGCGAGGCCGCCCACGCCGCGCACGGCGGGGCGATTCACGCGTAAGCGGCTCCGAGCCAGGGCAAGGTAGCAAAACATGGTCAACATCCTGATGCCCCAGATGGGAGAGTCGATCACCGAGGGGACGGTGGTGCGCTGGATCAAGAAGGTCGGCGACGCCGTCGATCGGGACGAGCCGCTGTTCGAGATCTCGACCGACAAGGTCGATGCGGAGATCCCGTCGCCGGTCGCCGGCGTGCTGACCGAGATCCGGGTCAAGGAAGGGGAGACGGTCGACGTCAACAGCATCGTCGCGATCGTTGGCGGCGCGGACGAAGTGGGCGCGGCGGGCGCGACAGAGCAGGCGGCCGGGCTGCCGGAGGCGGCGGCCGGTCAGCCGGAAACCGCGGCTGGCGCGACATCCACCACTGCGGTAGCCGCACCGGCCGCAATACCGGCGGCCGCCCCGGCGTCGACCGGCGCGCCGTCCGGCGGCGCCCCGGCGCAGAGCCGGGACGATCTGCGGCGGCAGAAGTCGTCGCCGCTGGTTCGCCGCATCGCCCGCGAGCACGACATCGACATCGGCCGGATTTCCGGCACCGGCTTGAGCGGCCGCGTCACAAAGCAGGACATCCTGGGCTTCATCGACTCGGGGCAGGCCGCCGCCGGCCCGCGGCCGGCCGCGCGATCGACAACGGCCCGGCCGGTGTTCGAGCCCGGCGAGAACGTGCAGATCGTGCCGATGAGTGTGATGCGGCGCAAGATCGCCGAGCACATGGTGCTGAGCGCGCACACCTCGCCGCACGTCTACTCGGTCTACGAAGTGAATTTCTCCCGCGTGGCGGCGCTTCGCGCCAAGAAGAAAGCCGCCTACGAGGCCGCCGGCTCGAAGCTGACGTTCACCGCCTTCATCGCGAAGGCGGCGGTCGAGGCGCTGCGCGAGTTCCCGATCGTCAACGCGTCGGTCGACGGCGACTCGATCGTCTACAAGAAAGACATCAATCTCGGCATCGCGGTGGCGCTCGAGCACGGCCTGATTGTGCCGGTCATCCGCAACGCCGACGAAAAGAACCTCGTCGGCCTGAGCCGGGCGATCGACGACCTGGCGGCGCGGGCGCGGGCCAAGAAACTCAACCCGGACGAAGTGCAGGGCGGCACCTTCACGATCACCAACCCGGGTATCTTCGGCGCGATCTACGGACTGCCGCTCATCAACCAGCCCCAGGTCGCGATCATGGGCGTCGGCGCGATCGAAAAGCGCGCCGTCGTCATCGACGATGCGATCGCGATCCGGCCGATGTGCCACATTTCACTCGGCTACGATCACCGCCTCGTCGACGGCGCCGACGCCGGCCGGTTTCTGACGTTCTTCAAGGAGCGGATCGAGCAGTTCGATGAAGCCTGGCTCTAGCGGCGACGAGCCGCGGCGGGCGCGGCAGCTGGACGTCCGGCGCCTCGGTTTCGTGCCGTATGCCGACGCGCTCGCCCTCCAGCAGCAGCTCGTCGCGCAACGGAAGGCCGGCGAGATCCCCGATCAGCTCCTCCTGCTTCAGCACCCGCCCGTCATCACGCTTGGCGTGAAATCCAGAAACGATCGCTCGCACGTCCGCGAAACGCCGGAGCGGCTGGCGGCGCGCGGCGTCGACGTCGTCGAGACAGGCCGGGGCGGCGACGTCACATTCCACGGTCCGGGCCAGCTCGTCGGCTACCCGGTCATCGATCTGTCGCCTGACCGGCGCGACGTGCATCGCTACGTCAGGGACCTCGAGGAAGTCCTGATCCGAGCCGTCGCGGCGTTCGGCATTACGGCCGGCCGGGTGCCCGGACTGACGGGGGCCTGGGTGGGCGACGACAAGCTTGCCGCCATTGGCGTCCGGATCGCCCGCTGGGTCACCAGCCACGGGTTCGCGCTGAACGTCTCGACCGAACTCGCCGATTTCGGCCTGATCGTCCCGTGCGGCATCGCCGACCGGGGCATCACCTCGATGGAAAAGCTCATCGGTCGGCCGGTCAGCATGGCCGAGGTGGAGTCGGCCGTCGTCGCGGCTTTCGCTGAGGTGTTCGAGCCGGTGGAGTGGCGCGAAGCCCGGGAAATGCCGCCATTTCCGCCATCGGCGACCGTCGAGGGCTGACCACCCCGCCGTCCGGAATAGGAACCCGCCATCCGGTGTTTTTAACCGATGGAGGCCCCAGATGCGTCAGCCGGAAGAGCAGGAATTGATCGGCAGGATGCAAGCGGGGGACAGCTCGGCCGTGGTCGACCTGGCGTCGACCTATGGACCGCGAATCCACCAGCTTGCGTTCCGCTATTTGAAGAACTGGGAAGACGCCGAAGAGGTGACCCAGGACGTTCTCATGAAGGTCCACCGCAAGATCGACGCGTTTCGCGGCGACGCGGCGCTGTCTTCGTGGATCTATCGCATTACTTTCAACACGTCCATGTCGCGGCTTCGGAACGGGCGCTTCAGCCGGCCCCACGAAGTCTCGAGGCAGGAAACCCTGTCGACTGATGCCGGATCCGATCGGCCGCAGCCCCACGAGCCGGCCGACTGGTCGTCGCTCGCCGACGACCAGGTGCTCCGTGCGGAAATGCGCAAGCGCCTGCTGTCGGCGCTGACCCACCTGCCGGAGGTCTATCGCGTGCCGGTGATCCTGCGGGACATCAACGGCCTGTCCACCGAGGAGGCGAGTGTCGTGCTGCACATCAAGCCGCAGACGCTCAAGTCGAGGCTCCATCGCGGCCGGCTGATTTTGCGCCAGCACCTCGGCGAATTCGCCGGCGGACTCGCCCTGCACGCGCGCGAGGCCGAGAACTAACTCCGCTTCAGCTCTAGCGCATTCTCGAGCCGCGTGCGCTCCTGTCGGGTGAGCGCCGGCTCGAGCACCCGGAGCGCCCCGTCTTCCCCCACTTCCACCGGCATCGCCGCGACCACTCCGCCGGCGAGCGGCACGAAACACGAGAACCGCCGGCGCGACCCGTTCGCGACCGCTTCGATGACGCGCGCCGCCGCCGATGCCAGCACGTAGGGCCCTGGCGGCCACAGCCCCGGGATGCGCGCCGAGAGGCCGGCGATTTCGTGCGCCGGGAGTCGGGTCGTCAGCGGCTGCCCGAAGACGCTCGCTTCCTCCCACAGCACCACCGCCGCGTGCGGCGGCACGCCGACCACCCGCAGCGTCACCTCGACGCCCGAGGCATCGACCATCAGGCCGGCGAGCGCACGCAGCGCCGATTCGAGCGCCAGCGGAGCCGATCCGATCAGGCGCGCCGGTTCGAGGTGCAGTTCCGAGACCGCGCGTGCCATCAGCTCGCGCTGTGAGGCGCCGGCGAAGACAATCGGCGCGCGGCGCTCGATCCGGGCGAGCTGCCGCAGCAGCGCCAGGCCAGGCTCGCCGGTGTGCTCGCTGTCGGTACCGGCCTGATCCGCGAGCACGATGACCGCCGCCCCGGCTGCCGCGGCCACGTCCGCCGCGGCGCTGATCCGCGTCCCGAACCCCTCGAGCGCCCCCGACTGCTGGATGTCGAGCGCCTTGCCCCGGGCGACCGATTCGGCGGGATCGATCAGCCGGATCTCGCCGATGCGGTTCCGTGAGGCCGTCTTGTGCGCAATCGCGCCACCCGTCGCGCCCGCCCCGATGATGGCGATGAAAGGCATGGAGAGGAACCTGTATTCTAGTGTCATGGCTTCAGACTCCCCAAAACTCACCGGCCGGACCGCGGTCGTGACCGGCGGCTCCCGCGGCATCGGCCTCGGCATTGCCGAGGCCCTGCTCGCCGCCGGCGCCAGCGTCGTCATTACCGGCCGCGACCGCTCCCATCTCGACACCGCCGTGGCGGAGCTCTCGAAGGGCGGCCGCGCCGGGCGCGTCCATGCCGAGGCTGCCGACGTCAGCCAGCCGGCCCAGGCCGCCGCTGCGGTCGCGGCGGCTGTCGCGAAGTTCGGCGGGCTCGACATCCTCATCAACAACGCCGGGGTCGGCGTGTTCGCCAGCGTCGCGGAGATGGCGGTCGAGGACTGGCAGCAAACCATCGACACCAACCTCAGTGGCGTGTTCTACTGCTGCCACGCGGCGGTCCATGAGATGCGGCAGCGCGGCGGCGGCTGGATCATCAACATCAGCAGCCTTGCTGGAAAGAACCCGTTCACGAACGGCGCCGCCTACTGCGCTTCCAAGGCGGGGTTGAATGCCTTCAGCGAAGCGCTGATGCTCGAAGTGCGTCAGGACAACATCCGGGTCAGCTACGTGATGCCGGGATCGGTCGCAACCTCGTTCGGCCGCGGAGACGGTCCAGGCGGGCCGGCTGCCGACTGGAAGCTGACGCCGGAGGATATCGCCCAGGTGGTCATGGATCTGATCGCCCACCCGTCACGCAGCCTGCCGAGCCGGGTGGAGATCCGCCCCTCCCGCCCGCCGGTGAAGAAGTAGCGGTACGGTGAAACCCGGAACCCCGAACACCGACTCCGGAACCCCGTCCGCCTCGATCCTCCACTACCTCCTCCTCTCGCCGCTCGGGTCGTGGGGGCTGGGTGATACTTACCGCGCGCGGGATACCCAGTACGGGCGCACCGTGGCGCTGCGGCTCGCCGCCGACCATGCCTTTGCGGACGACGAGGAGCGGAAGGCGTTCCTCGCCGATGCCAGGGCGGCCGCCGCGCTGTCGCACCCGAACATCGCGACGCTGTTCGATGTCGGGACCTACGAGGGTGGCTGCTATCTCGCCTACGAGTTCGCCGCCGGGCTGACGCTGCGCCACGAGATGTCGGGCGGGGCCGTGAACCCGCGCCGGGCGCTGGAGCTGGCGATGCAGCTTGCGGATGCGCTCGCCGATCTGCACGCCCACGACCTGGCGCACGGCGATATTCGGCCGGAGACCGTGATGGTCACCCACAAGGGCAGTGCCAAGGTGCTCGAGGCCGGGATGATGCGATGGACGCGCGGCGGCCGCATGCGGATCGGCGCCGCTGCCGATTTCGATCCGCTGGGCGAAGCGCCCGGCCTGTCGGCCTACATGGCGCCCGAGCAGCGCATGGGGCAGCCCATCGATGCCCGGACCGACGTGTTCTCGCTCGGCGTCCTGCTCTACGAAATGCTGGCCGGCTCGCATCCGTTCGCCGGCGCTGCGGCACCGCTTCGCCTGCGGGAGCCGGCGGCGTCCCCGGCGCTCGCTGCCGCCGTGGCGCGGGCGCTCGAATTCGACCCGGACGTCCGCTACCAGAGCATGGCGGCCTTTTCGGCCGATCTCCGCCACGCGTTCGCGGCGCTGGAGTCGCGCGAAGGCCGCGTCGAGCCGAAGGAACTGCTCCCGGTCGAAGACGACGAAGGGACGGGGGGTAAGTGGTGGCTGGCGGCCGCCGGGGCGGCGGCGGTGGCAGCGCTGGCGTGGTGGATGTTGCGTTGACGGAAACTACTCGCCCGGCCGAGCCTGGGCCTGGGCGTCGCCGTCGCGCAGGATGTCGGCGAGACGGCCCGCGAACGCCGACCGCGCCATCACTTCATCGATCCCGGCGGCGCGCGCCGATTCGATCAGCCCGGTCTGAACATGCGACACGAACCCCAGCGTCGGGATCGACGCCAGGTCGCGGTCGCGCTTCATCGCCGCGACGGTCTCGATCGGATCCGCCTTGGCGCTGTTCAAGTCGAAGATGACGAGCGCCGGCCGCAGCGCCCGCGCCTGATCCAGGATGTCGGGCGGCGTACGGGCGAACGTCACTTCCACCCCGGCCAGTCTCGCGGTGGTCCGTATCTTCGAGCTGAACAGGAGATCGTCCACCGCGGCGAGAATCATGGTGGGATGATACCCACTTTCCACCGCCGCCGTCCGGGAGCCTGACGATGATCATCGAGACCCGCGCCGCTTCCCCCTTTTTCAAGAACGGCTTCGTCCTCGGCTGCGAGCAGACTCGCGAAGCGGTCGTCATCGACCCCGGCGACGACGTCCAGGAACTGATCCAGGCGGTATCGCGGCATCAGCTGACGGTCCGCTACATCCTGCTGACCCACGCGCACCTCGATCACATCAGCGGTGTGGCCGAGGCGAAGGCAGCGTTCCGGGTGCCGGTCGGTCTCCACGCGGACGACAACTTTCTCTACCAGTCGGTGGTGCAGCAGGGTGAGATGTTCGGCCTGCGCGTCGCGGCGCAGCCGCCGGTCGATTTCTTCTACGACAGCGCCGGGCCGTGGCGGTTTGGTGAGTTCGGCGTCTGGGTGCACCACACGCCGGGGCACTGTCCCGGCGGTGTCTGTCTGGCGGTCGGCCGCGAAGCCGAGGCGGAGCGCGAGCTGTTCGTCGGCGACACCCTGTTTGCCGGCTCGATCGGACGCACCGATCTGCCCGGCGGCGACCACGCGACGCTGCTGGCGTCGATTCGCACCGTGCTGTTCGCGTTTCCTGACGAGACCGTCGTCCATCCGGGGCACGGCGCCACGACCACCATCGGCCGCGAGAAGCGCACCAATCCGTTCCTGATCGAGTAGGCTGCGCCCGGCGCCCGGCCGGTTCAGCGTTCGACGACGAGCTCGACCTTGCCCACGCCCAGGCGATCCCCCGCCTTGAGCGCGGCGCGCTTGACCCGCGTGCCGTTCACGAACGTGCCGTTGGTGCTGTCGAGATCCAGCACCTCGAGCTCGGCCGCTCCCGCGGTCAGCTGGCAGTGCAGCCGCGACACCAGCGGCGCCTCGACGATGAACTCCGCGCCGGAGGATCGCCCGATTGTTTTGATGCTACCGGGCAGGATCCGGAACGCGAACGCCGGCTCGACCTCGTCCGCCGTCTTCAGACGCCACATCGTCAGAGTTCCCGCAGACGGGCGTGGACGACTTCGCCGCCGCGGGTCAGCAGCGTCTCGCGCGTAATCTCATCGTCCGGATTGAGTGACAGTTCCGGCTGCGCCGCGCCGTCCTTGCCGAGCAGGTGAGTCAGGAAGGTGGTGATGTTCTTCGAGTACATCTGGCTGGCGTGATACGGGACCAGGGCCGGTGGATTCGACGGTCCCAGAATCGTCACGCCGCGATGGACGACGACCTCGTCGGGCTTGGTCAGCTCGCAGTTGCCGCCGCGCTCGGCCGCCAGGTCGACGATCACCGACCCGGGCGCCATCGCTTCGACCATCTCGGTGGTGAGCAGGATCGGCGCCCGCTTGCCGGGGATGAGCGCTGTCGTGATGACGACGTCGCTGGCGGCGACGACCTTGAGCATCATCTCGCGCTGACGCTTGTAGAACGCCTCGTCCTGGGCCTTGGCGTACCCGCCCTTGTCCTCGGAGTCCGCCGCGTCGAGCGGCAGCTCGACGAAGCGCGCCCCCAGGCTCTGCACCTGCTCCTTGACGGCCGGCCGCACGTCGTAGGCTTCGACCTTGGCGCCGAGCCGCCGCGCCGTCGAGATCGCCTGCAGACCGGCGACGCCCGCCCCCATGATGAAGACCCGCGCCGGCGAGATTGTGCCGGCGGCCGTCATCAGCATCGGAAACATCCGCGGCAGCGTCGTCGCCGCGAGCAAGACGGCCTTGTAGCCGGCGATCGTCGCCATCGACGACAGCGCGTCCATGCTCTGGGCGCGGGTGATCCGCGGCATCAGCTCCATCGACAGCAGCGACGTGCCAGATGCCGCGATGGCGCGGACGGCCTCCGGCGCGCCGAGCGGATCGGCAAAGCCGATGGCCGCCTGGCCGCGCCGCAGCCGCGACGGGTCGCCTGGCGTCGCCCGCACCTGGAGGAGGACGTCGGCGGCAAAGACCTCGTCACGGCCGACGACCGTGGCGCCCTGCTGGCGGTAGGCCTCGTCGGTGAAGCCGGCCGCCTCGCCGGCGCCCTTCTCGACGGCAACCTCGAGCCCGGCCTTGAGGAGCCCGGGGACAGCCGCCGGAACGAGCGCGACGCGGGCCTCGCCGGGCCAGGTTTCTCTGGGGATGCCGACTCTCATGGCTGCGATTTTATGCGATCTGTGCCCGCGCGCTACTTCTTCAGCCAGTCGACGATCGCGGCGACCGCCGCCGGCGCGATCTTCTTGTCCGGCAGGTCCGGATACTCGGAGACCTCGCCGGTCGTTGCCGGAACCAGCAGGTGATTGAGGCCGGGGAGGTGACGCACTTCCACGGCGCCGGCCTTCTTCCGGCGGCGCGCCAACTCGGCGAGCGTGTCGGCATTGGCGGGCCGGACCTGCGTATCGAGGTCCCCCTGCAGGACGAGGATCGGCTGGCGGGTCTTCGGCAGCACCTGCGCGGGGTCGAACAGCAGCAGGCTCCGGAACCACGCCGAATCGGCCTGCGCGCGCAGTTCCGGCGGAATGCCCTCCCAGCCCTTCTCGGCGACGACCGCCGCCTGGATCTTCTTCTGCAGATCGATCTTGGCCTCGCGTTCGGGCTCCGGAGTCTTCATCAAATCGAGCATGTGGCGCTGCTGTTCGAGGATCAGCTCGGCGCCGGGCTGCCCTGGCGCGGCAATCAGGATCAGCCGGGCGATCCGCTTGTCGCGGGCGGCGGCGAGCATCGCCACCGCGCCTCCTTCGCTGTGCCCGGCGACGGCGATGCGCCTCGGGTCGACGTCCTGCCGGCCGGCCATCCACTTGAGCGCGCTCGACAAGTCGTCGGCGTAGTCCTGCAGCGTTGCCCGTTCGCTCCGCCCGCCGCTCTGGCCGGTGCCGCGTTTGTCGTAGCGCAGCACGAGAAAGCCTTCGGCCGCCAGCGCGCCGGCGAGCTGAGCGAAGACCGGGATGCCGGCGACCTCCTCGTCGCGTTCGACCGGCCCCGACCCGCCGACCAGCACGACCGACGGATGGCGCAGCCGGCCAACGCCTGACGGCGTCGTCAGCGTCCCCGCCAGACTGAAGCCGAGCACCGGAATGACGACGTCGGTGTCGGTCGGGTTGCGAATCGGCTGCGGCCTGATGCCGATGCCGGCGAGGTCCGAACGAAGCAGCCGCAAGCCGGCCGAGGGAATCGTCAGGCGGACGAGCCGCGCCCGGGCGTCGATCGCCAGCTCGGCGTCGAGCGGTCCGCCTGGGTTCTGGATCGTCAGGGCGTAGACGCGGAGTGCCAGCGGTCCCGCGGGGCTGGCGAACTGCTCCGTGGTGACCTCCTTGACCCGCAGCTTGATCTCTGTGGACGGCGGCACGTAGACCGGCAGCTCGGTACCGGGCGCGGTCACGGCGAGGCGCGCCGCCAGCGCGATATAGCCGGCGTAGAAACTGTTCGGCAGGATGATGGTGCGCGCGGAAATCTGGTCGGTCCGGGAAGTGCTCTCGCCGTTCTGGGTGATGACGTTCGTTGCCGTCGTCACGCCGAAGGAGGTCGTCAGCGCCATCCGCCGCCCCGGCTGCGAGGCCTCGATGTGCAGGCTGGTCGGCTGCCAGTCAGCCGTGTACTTCAGCTCGAACTGGTTCAGCGTCACGTTGAGCGGCGCGCCGAAGGTTGCGGTCGAGGAAATTACCCATCCGCCGCCGGCACGCGCGACGCGGGCGCGCTCGACCCCGACCTGCCGGCCGCCAAGGAACAGCGTGAACTCGGACTCCCCCTCCACCGGCGTCGCCGCGATCGGCGTCTGCCGCGGGGCGGACGCGGCGGAGCTCGGCGGCGGAGCCGGGGCGGCGTCCTGTCCGGCGCAGGCAGGCGCCGGGTGGCGCGCGGTCAGCAGGAGCACGGTCAAGGCAGCGATACAATGGCGGGAGAAGTCCATCCAGTCAGGATATCAGCAACATCGGCATGCCCCCATCCTCCGAGTATCAAGTTCTTCGCTGCGGCGCCGGTCTCATCGACCGGACCGCGGAGCGCGGTCGGCTCCGCCTGTCGGGCGCGGATCGCCGCAACTATCTGCAGGGCCTGCTGACCAACGACATCGAGGCGCTGGCGCCTGGGACCGGCTGCTACACCGCCTACCTGACCGCCCAGGGCCGGATGATTGCGGACCTCCGGGTCTTCGAGCTTGGCGACGCGCTGCTCGTCGACCTCGAGCGTCATCTGACCGCCGGCGTCCGCGACAAGTGGGAAAGCTTCATCTTCAGCGAGGACGTCGCGGTCGAAGATCTGACGGAGGTGCTGTCGCAGCTGGGCGTCTACGGTCCACGAGCGGCGCAGGCGCTGGCCGGAGCGCTGGCTGCCGTCGGCATGGCGGCGCCGCTGACCGCGGCGGCGCTCGAGGCGATGCCGCTCAATGCCTGCGATAGCCCCGCGGTGGAGGGCTACCGGGTCGTCGTCTTGCGCAGCGATGCCGCCGGGGAGATGGGGTTCGAGGTGCTGGTGCCGGTGACGGCGGCGGACGTCATGGCCGGCCATCTCGAACGGGCGGGAGCGGTCCGGGTCGGGACCGCGGCGGTCGAGGCGCGCCGGGTGGAAGCCGGGCGCCCGCGATTCGGTGTCGACATGACCGAGGACACGATTCCGCTCGAAGCGGGCATCGAGGATCGCGCGATCAGCCTGACCAAGGGCTGCTATGTCGGCCAGGAGGTCATCATCCGCGTCCTCCACCGCGGCCACGGGCGGGTGGCGCGGCGGCTGGTCGGCGTGTCGATGGAGGGGGAGGCGGTGCCGCCGCCGGGCGCGGGGATCGCCAGCGGCGAGCGGGCGGTCGGTGCGGTCACGAGCGCGGTGCTGTCGCCGGAGCTGGGGCACGCGATTGCGCTCGGTTACGTGCACCGCGATTTCACGTCGCCGGGCACGAAGCTGACGGTCGCCGGCATCCCGGCGACCGTCGTCTCACTGCCGTTTGTCTGACCGGAGCGCGCGTCAGCGAAGCTCGTCGGCGGACTTGGCGCCGTAGAACTCGTACCACGGATGCGCCGTCTTGAGGCGCTCGTTGACGTTGGTGATGTTCTTCACCCCTTCGTCCTCGAGCCACTTGCGGAACGCCGCGCCCCCCTGCTTGCCGTAGACCGCCACGCCGTTGGCCCAGGTCGCGCGGCCGCAGAGCACGCCCGAGAAGCGCGTCCCCGCCTCGCCGGCGAGCTCCAGCGTCTCGCTGAACTCCGGATTGCTGACGCCGGCCGACAGGTAGATGAACGGCTTGGTCGAGACGTCCGCCGAGCGGCGGAAGTGTTCCATCGCTTCCTTGCGGGAATACGCCGACTGCCCGCCCGACGACTTGGCCCCCTCGACGAACTTCATGTTGATCGGCACTTCGACCTTCATGACGTCGACGCCGTAGCGGTCCTTGGTGAATTCCTGCATCGTCTTGATGACGAGCTCCGGCTTTTTCTTCGCGAACTCGGGGCCCTTCTCGTCGAGGCCGTTCTCGTAGACGATGAATTCGGCGAAGAACGGGATGTCGTTCGCCAGGCACTCGTCGCCGATGCGCTCGACCCAGGCGTGCTTGCGGGTATTGATGTCCTGGCTGTCCGCGGGGGCGTAGTAGAGCAGGATCTTGAGGCAGTCGGCGCCCGACTCCTTGAGGCGGCGGACCGACCAGTGGTCGAGCAGATCGGGAAGGCGGCCGGGCGTGTTCGCGTCGTAGCCGGTCTTCTCGTAGGCGAGCAGCAGTCCGGAGCCCTTCGCGCGGCGCTTGCTCGCCGGCAGGCCCCACTCGGGGTCGAGCAGGATCGCGCTGGCGTGCTGGGTCAGGACCTCGGTGACGAGCGTCTTGAACTCCTCCATCTCGCCGTCGCTGACGTCGGATCCCTTTTCCTTGGCGAGCGACTTCTTGAGCGAGCCGCGCTGATCCATCGCCGCGGCGGCGATGACGCCGCGATCGTTCGAAACCGCCTGCATTCCCGCGAGCTTCCCTGGTGTCATTTTCACGGTCGTCTGTTGCCTCTGGAATAACCCCTCACGGCAGAACCGCGAAGGCCGGCAGGGCTCCCGGCCGTCCTGCCGTCGTCATGCGTCGGAATAGAAGCGCTTATTTTAATACAGGAAAGCGGAAGTCCTCTACTTCCGCGGCGGTGACCGCCCGGTCGACAATCTCGTCGATCGGCAGCGCCGCCTCCGCGGCGGCGATGTCGCCCGGCTGGGCCCGTGTCGCCGGATTCCGCGGCGTGAACAGCGTGCAGCAGTCCTGGTCCGGGATGATCGAGATCGGGTAGCTGCCGAGCCGCTCCGCCTCGGCGACGATCTCGTCCTTGTCCATGCCGATGAGCGGGCGGAGCACCGGCATCGAGACGACGCTGTTGATGAGGGCGAGGTTCTCGATCGTCTGCGATGCGACCTGGCCGACGACCTCGCCAGTGACGAGCGCCTGGGCCCGGCCGTGGCGCGCGAGGCGCTCGGCGATCCGCATCATGAAGCGCCGGTAGATGACGACCCGCAGCGGCGGCGGCACCGCCAGGACGATCTGCTGCTGGATGTCGCCGAACGGCACCATGAAGAGCCGCGAGTGGTACTGAAACCGCGCCAGCAGCTTCGCCAGCTCGCGCGTTTTCTCCTGGGAGGCGCGCGACAGAATCGGGTAGCTGTGGAAATGGATCAGGATGACGCGGCAGCCGCGGCGCATCAGCCGCCAGGCCGCCACTGGCGAGTCGATGCCGCCCGACAGCAGGCAGGCGACGCGGCCGCTGACGCCGACCGGCATGCCGCCCGCGCCGGGCTCCCGGCCGAAGGAGTAGAACGCGTGGTCGGTGAGAGCTTCGACGTAAATCGTGAACGCCGGCGCATCGAGATCGACCGTCCAGCCCCGAGCCGCCCGGATTCGACCGCCGACCTCCCGCTCAATTTCCGGTGACGTCATCGGGAAGCGCTTGTCGGCGCGCCGCGCGGAGACGCGGAAGGAGCGGACGTCGCGGTCGCCGAGATTCTCGAGGATGCGCTGCGCGATGGCGTCGATGTCGAGCGGCGCCCGCCCCGCCTGCGCGAAATTGGCGATTCCGAACACGCGCGACAGGCGGTCGCGGACCGAATCCCAGGCGGCGTCCTCCTCGAGCATCAGTTCGACCCGGCCGACCAGCGCCTTGACCTCGCCAACCGGGAGGTCAGCGGTGGCGGCCTTGAGGTTGCGCACCAGCTTGGCGATGAACCACGGCCGGTTGCGGCCCTTGAGCGCGATCTCCTGATAGTGCAGGACGATGGATTTCATGAAGAGATCAATTGTTGATCGCGCGCGGTTGGCTGGGCGCCGGTTCAGTTGGCGTCGAGCGCCAGCTGCGCGGCGCGGTGGCCGCTGATGACCGCGCTTTCGATCGTCCCCGGCAGGCCCGTGTCGGTCCAGTCGCCGGCGAGATACAGGCCCTCGACCGGCGTCAGCGGGCCGGGGCGCGCCGGCTGGCCCGGCGCCAGCGAGAACGTCGCCTGCTTCTCGCGGATCACCGTGGCGCGGACGAGCGTCGCGGCTGCGGCCCCGGGAAGCGCTTCGCGCATCTCGCGCGCGGCGAGCGCGATCAGGTCATCGCTGGAGAGCGTCGCGAGCCGGACGGCGCCGCTCGAGACCAGCGACAGATGCGAGGCCGTGCCGCCGAAGGCGAGGCGCTTGTCGAAGACCCACTGCATCTCCCGTCCCGGCAGCCCGACGAAGAGGTCGTCCATCACCTGCCGGTCGTACCACAGGTTGACCGTGACGATCGGCATTGCCGCCATCGCGGTCGCGGCGCCGACGAGTGGCGCGAGCGCCGGCGGCGGCGCCGGACCGAACAGGGTCCGCAGCGCGAACCATGGGACCGCGGCGATGACCCTCGCCGCCGCGATCCGTTCCCCCCGGACCTCGACGCCCTCAACACGGCCGTCTTCGACGACGATGCGGGCGAGCGAGTTGAGGCGGACGTCGCCGCCGCGCGCGCGGAGGTAGCGAATGGCCGGCTCGGCGTACATGGCGTCGAGCGGCCTGGTCGGCAGGACCAGCGCGGCCGCGGTTGGATCCGGCCCGAACATCTCGGCGAGGACGCGGACGAACGGCGACGCCGCGGCGGAGTCGGGCGACTGATTGAGCGCGGCGACCGCGAGCGGCTCCCATAGCCAGTCGCGCAGCTTGTGGCGCTGGCCGTGCGCCGTCAGCCAGTCCGACACCGTCCCGTCCGGGCGGGCAGTAACGCGGCCGGTGCGCCGGAGCTCGTCGCGCGCCGCGCGGAGCGGCGCCGCCAGCCCGAGCGCGCTCAGCCGATCCCGCCAGGGCATCGCATCCCAGTCGAGCACGCCGGCCAGCAGGTGAAGTGGCGAGGGCAGCGGCGGACAACGCAGGACCGAGCGGTGTCCGTCGCGACCGAGGTAGGGCACTTCCATCGACGGCTGCATCCGGACGTTGTCCAGGGCGTCGATGCGGCCGAGGAAGTCGAGCGTCGCCCGGTAGCAGCCGAACATGACGTGCTGCCCGTTGTCGACAAGTTCGCCGGTGTGACGATCGGGGAACGCCGTCGCTCGCCCGCCGGCCCGCGGCCGCGCATCGAGGACGAGCACCCGCTGCCCGCGTTCCGCGAGCAGCGCCGCGGCGCTGAGCCCCGCAAATCCCCCCCCCACCACCACATGGGGACACACACCTTTAGCGTAAGTCATTGCAAACAAAGGGACGATCTGCAAAGTGCGGCCGATCGCACGGGGTCGACTGGCGCATCTAAACCCGATCGCCCCCATGCCAACACTTCGAGTTTTAGAATCAACGACTTAGCCTAAAGGTGAGTGTCCCCCTGGTGTGGGTGGAGAGCCAGGTCGCGGCGGCAACCAGCGCGCGCTCGGGACGGGGAATCCGGATCACGGCGCTGAACACGTCGTAATCGGCACGCTCGATCCGGACGAGCAGGCGGCGGTAGATGGCGCCCATGATCTCGGCCGCGACGAGCTGTCTCGCGTCGCCGCGCGGCAGGCCGGCGTCGGCGCGCGCATAGTACTGCCGGGCGCGTGCCGCCTGCTGCGCGAGCAGCGCCCGGACTCGCGCCGATTGCACCCCGTGGCCGGCCGCCGCCGCTTCCGCCGCCAGCTCCGCTTCGCTGACGCCATGCGCCTGCAGGTCCTCGAGCGGCAGGTAGAGCCGGCCCTGCGCCAGGTCGCCCGGGACGTCCCGAAGGATGTTCGTCAGCTGCAGCGCCACGCCGAGGTCGATCGCGTACTGACGCGACCGCGGATCGCGGTAGCCGAAGATCTCCAGGCAGATCAGTCCGACCGCCGACGCCACGCGGATGCAGTACTCGTATAAATCAGCGAAGGTCTCGTAGCGCCGGTGCCCGAGGTCCATCTCGACCCCTTCGATCAGTGCCTCGAAGGCCTCGCGCGGCAGACCAAATCGCGCCACGTATGGCGCCAGCGCCTGTCCCTGCCGCGTCGACGGCCGGCCGTCCTCGAACGCGGCCGCCAGCTCGGCGCGCCACTTCGCGAGCGCCGCCGCCGCCCCGGACTGCCCATCCGCTTCGTCCACCGCGTCGTCCACGGCCCGGCAGAAATCCCAGACTGCGACGATCGCCTTCCGCTTCTCCGGCGGGAGGACGAGGAACGAGTAATAGAAATTGGTGTCGCGCGCCACTACCGCAGCCGGCTCCCTTCACCCGCGCGAATCGCCGTCCCGGCAGCAATCGGACGCCGCCAGCGAACCGCCTGCCAGATCAGCGGACCGGCATCGGCGAGGCCGAGCGCGGGACGGTGGTGAAAGACGTCGAAGTGACCGCCCTGGAGACGGTCGAGCACGCGCCACCCGCCCAGCCACGTCAGCCGCAGCTCCCAGCGCAGCCGGCCGCGGACGCCGTCGCATACCGGCCGGCCGGCGAGGAACAGCGCGCGGGTGCGTTCGGTGACGGCGCCAAGCGCCGCCTGCCAGGCGGGCGTGAGGCGGCCGGCATCGAGATCCGCCTCGCGCGCCCCGGCACGGTCCCTGTCGTCTGCCGGCACGTACAGCCGTCCGCGCCGCCAGTCGACCGCGAGATCCTGCCAGAAGTTGGTCAGCTGCAGCGCCGTGCAGAAGGCATCGGACTCCGCGTCGAGCGCCGCGCTCTCGTACCCGCCAATCCGCAGGACCAGCCGCCCGACCGGATTGGCCGACCGGCGGCAGTAATCGAGCAGCGCCTGCCAGCTGGCATATCGGGTGGTGTCGAGATCCTGACGGAACGCGTCGAGCAGGTCGGTGAACAGCGACAGCGGCAGCTGGCGATCCGCGATGGTGTGATGCAGCGCTTCGAAGATCAGATCCGCGCCGAGCGAAGCCGGCACCGGCTCCCGGGTGTCGCCGCTCAGCCGCGCCTGCCAGGCATGGAGCAGCCTGCGCCGCTCGGCGTCCAGCAGTCCTGGTTCATCCGCGAAATCGTCCGCGCGCCGGGCGAAGGCATAGACAGCCGCGATGTGCGGCCGCATCGCGGCGGGCAGCAGCCGTGACGCAACCGGAAAATTCTCGTAGTGCTCGCGCGCCAGCTGTTCGCAGTAGGCGTAGGCGTCGCGCTTCACCACTCGGTTTCCGCGCTGCCGGCTCGCCGGTTCGCGACGCGGGCCATGACGAACAGGAGATCGGACAGCCGATTCATGTAGACGAGCAGCACCGGTTCGACGGCATCCGGCCCGAGGCCGACGATGCCGCGCTCGGCGCGGCGGCATACCGTGCGCGCGACATGCAGCGCCGCCGCCGTTCGCGACCCGCCAGCCAGGATGAACCGCTTGAGCGGCGGCACCTCCGTCTCGAGAGCATCTATCCAACCCTCGAGCCTGCTGATATCCTCGTCCGTCACCGCTGCCTTCGTGACGCGGTCGGCGATTTTTCTGGCCGGATCCGCCAGGCGGGCGCCGAGGCCGAACAGATCCCGCTGGATCCGCTCGAGCATGCCGGCGATCGCGGCGTCGGCGAACGCTTCAGTGCGCACGAAGCCGAGCCAGGCGTTGAGCTCGTCGACCTCGCCGTAGGCTGACACCCGGGGATCGGATTTCAGGACGCGGGTGCCGTCGAACAGGCCCGTGTCGCCGGCGTCTCCGGTCCTGGTGTAGATTTTCACGCTCCGATTATGAGCCGTCGGCACGGCCGCGACAAACAGCCGCGTCCGTCATCTTCAATACGAGACCCCGGGCGATCAGGCATGGCCGCAGCGCCGGCCGCCCGGAACCCAAGCCTGACAGCAGGCGGGCTGACGGATCCAGGACCGAATCCATCAATGGCGGCAGGCAAACAGGGACGGAAAGCGCGGACGGTCAGGCCCGACGCGCCGGCGCTGCCGGCGCCGGACCGGCGTCGCCTGTTCAGGCGGCGGCTGCTCGGCTGGTACCGCCGCAACGGCAGGGATCTGCCGTGGCGGTTGACGCGAGACCCGTACAGCATCCTCGTCTCGGAGGTGATGCTCCAGCAGACGCAGGTCGATCGCGTCCTGCCGAAATATCACGAGTGGCTCGAGAAATATCCCACCCTGGCGGCCCTGGCCGCCGCCCAGGAAGCGGAGGTATCGGCGACATGGCGGCCGCTCGGCTACAACGTCCGGCCGCGCCGGCTGCACGCCATCGCCCGCGAAGCGGTGGAGCGCTATGGCGGCGAGCTGCCCGGCGACGAGGCGACGCTGCTCTCCTTCAAGGGGATCGGCGAATATACCGCCGGCGCCGTGCGGAGCTTCGCATTCGGCCAGCGCGCGGCAATTCTCGACACCAACGTCGCGCGCGTGCTGTTCCGGATCTTCGTCGGCGGCGGCGACCCGAAGGCGCACGCGATGCGCCGCCATCTCTGGGCGGTGTCGCGCACCGTCCTGCCGATACGGCACGTCTTCGACTTCAACCAGGCGCTGATGGATTTCGGGGCGACGCTCTGCACGGCCCGCAAGCCGCAGTGTCCGGCGTGCCCGATGCGTTCGGATTGCGCCGCCTACCCGTTCACCGCCGCCACCGCCGCCCGGCAGCCGCGATGACATCCGTGCCTGTCATCGTCGTTACCGCGGCGGTTATCGAGCGGGATGGGGCGTTCCTCGTCACTCGCCGCCTGGCCGGATCGCATCTGGAGGGATGCTGGGAATTCCCCGGCGGCAAGTGCGACCCGGGCGAGGCGCTCGAGGCCTGCCTGGTCCGCGAGATCCGGGAAGAGCTCGACACCGGCATCGCGGTCGGGGCGGAGGTCTTCTCTGCTGCCCATTCCTACCCTGACCGGACCGTCCAGCTGCACTTCTTCCGCGCCGACCTCGTCGGCATGCCGCGCCCGGTCCTCGGACAGGAGATGCGCTGGGCGCGCCGTGAGGAACTGCACGAGCTGCAGTTTCCCCCCGCCGACAGCGAGCTGATCGCGCTCCTGAGCGGAACGGCCGGCTGACTCAGCGCTTCTTCAGCGTCTCGATCCCTTCGACCGGCCCCAGGCAGGTCGTGCCTTTGTAGGGGACGATGATCGAGTCTGTGCCGATAGTGGCGGTCCCGGTCAGCTTGATGGCGCAGGAGGTCAGGCCGGGTGCGGTCGCATTGCCGTCGGCCGACCAGGCGATGGCCGAGCTCGACGTGAAGGCACCTTGTGCGGTGCCGGTCAGCTTCAGGTCGCCCGGGCATGTCGCGCTGAACGATCCTTTGGCGGTCGTCCCCGTCTGTTCGGTGACGTCCCATTTGAACGCCGTGCACGTGCCCGGCGTCGGGATGAGAGACGACGCCGAGGACCAGCTGCCCATCAGCGCATTGTTGCCGCCGGCCGACGGCGAGGTCGGCGAGCCGGTGTGTTCGAGACCGGCGCAGCCGGCCGCTCCGGCGGCGACCGCAAGGACGATCATCAGGAGTCGGTTCTTCATGGTTGTATCCAATAGGGTTATCGGGCACACGTCGCCCGGGAACAGTCGTCGCTGGGGATCAAAAGTATAATCCGCCTATGTCGATTCTGAAAATCGCGCGCATGGGGCACCCGGTGCTGCGCGCGAAGGCCCGGGCACTCCACCCGTCCGAGATCCGCACGCCGACGATTCAGCAGCTCATCGACGACATGTTCGAGACGATGAAGGAATACCAGGGTGTCGGGCTGGCGGCGCCGCAGGTTCACGAGGGCCTGCGGATCTTCGTCGCCGGCTTTCCTCCCGTCGTCAATGACGACGAAGACGACGACCGCGAGGCGGATGAGGACGAGGAGGACGTGCCGCTGATGGCGGTCATCAACCCCGAAATCGAGGTGGTGACGCGCGAGGTGGTCGAGGACTGGGAGGGCTGCCTGAGCATTCCCGACATCCGCGGCCGGGTCCCGCGCTCGCGGCAGATCAGCGTGCGCGCCTACGACCGCCAGGGCAAGAAGATGGAGATCCAGGCGTCCGGCTTCACGGCGCGAGTGATCCAGCACGAGACCGATCATCTCGACGGCGTGCTGTTCTTCGACCGGATGAAGAACTTCCAGTCGCTGAGCTTCCTCGATGAGTACGGCCGTTACTGGAGCGGCCGCAAAGGGGACTAGCCCGCCTGGCGCTTCCGCTCGAGCGCCCGTTCCGAACCCAGCCGCTCGAGCTCGACGGTCGAGTGATCGACGTACTGCATTGCCGCCGCGATCGCCTGGTGGCCGGCCTGCGTCTCGATCAGCCGATGCATCTGCTGACAGACCCGCCGATAGGCGGGATGCCCCTGGGGCGCCGTGCGCAGCTCGATCAGATGCATGGCCTCGCGCGCGTTCATCTCCATGTAGAAACGGACGCGGTAAGCCATCGCGACGGAATACGGCGCCACCGCTGTCAGTCCGGCCGACACGAGGGCGTCGTGCAGCCGGGCGGAATCCTCCATCACGCGGTTCCAGTCGTCTCCGGCGCCGGCCTCGGCGATCGCTTCCGGTTCGGTGTAGCCGTGGCGCGTCGTCAGCGGTTGCCATTCGAGCGTCAGCAGCCGATGGCGCTGCAGGTCGCGGAACGCGCCGTAGTCGGTCAGCACGTCGAAGCGGTAGCCGGTGCGTTCGAAGGCGCGGCCCGGGCGATGGCGGCGGTTGGTGCGATCGCCGGTGTAGGCGCGCAGCACGCGGGCGCGCTCGTCGCCCGTCATGCGCCGGGCCGCGGCGATCAGTTGATCGTCCGGCAGAGCGGAGACCGCGTAGAGGGCGGCGGCGACGATCTTCACTTCGCCGTCGGGGTCGAAGTCCGTCAGGGTCACTTCGGCGCGCGGCTCCGGGGAGGCGTCCGCCAGGGCGCCGGCGGCGCCGGCCACGGCCCGCTCGGTCGCGGCAAGGTACTCGGTCCATCGTCCGCCACGATCCGGCTGATCGACACGGGTCAGGAAGGCGGGAATCACCTTGCGCAGCTCGACCAGCATCTCGTCGGCGCAGGCTCGCACTTCGGCGAGCGCGCTGGCGCGCATCCTGAGCATTAGCGCCTCGAACGCCTGGCCGGTGCCGTAGATGCCGACGTTCGACTGCGTCGCGGCCGGCAGCATGCCGCGGAGCGTGTCGAGCGCCTTGGCGCGGATCGCGGCGCGGTGCACGCCGTCGGAATCGGCCGGCGCCTTCGGATAGCGCCGTGCGAAGTGGTCCTGCAGCGCCGGAATCCATTTTGCGTAGCGCTCGAACGCGCCGTCCATCACAGCCACGTACTGTTCCTGGAGAGGGCTGCCCTCGAGTTCGGCGGGAACGTGGTAGCGCCAGCGGCCGTGCAGGCGGTCGGTGTAGGGGACGTAGCGCGTCGACTGCTCGAGGTAGGCCATCAGGCGCCCCCGCTCGAGCACTTTGGTAAGGATGTTGGAGACGTACTCACAGGCGATGTGCGCGCCGCCGAGCTGGGCGACCGAGTCGTCGCCGTACTCGCTGAAGACCTTCGCGAACAGCTTGTCGGCGCGCGTCACCGCCGCGCTGGTCCCGTCGTCTTGCCCGCGGCGGGCCGGGTCGCCCACCTTGTCGGCGAATTCGTCGAGGAACAGCCGGCGCAGCGACTTGGCGGAGCGCGAATAGCGCGCGAACAGCGCTCCTTTGACGGTTTCGGGCAGGTTCGTCAGCGCGAAGACGTGGCCGTCGAGGTTGGTGAAGTACGGCGCCAGCCGGGCGCGCTCGTCGTCGGTGAAGGCTTCGGCGGGCACGCGCGAATTGTAGCGTATCAGGCGAGACGGAGGCGCCCGAGGGGTCGCGGCGTTACGATGGCGCACGTGATCCTGATTCCCGCGCGCAACGAATCGACATGGACCGGACCGGCCGGCAACAACACCTACCTGCTGACCGGCGCCGTAGCGGCGCTGATCGACGCCGGGGTGGGCGCGCCGGCGCATCTGGACGAGATCGCGCGGACGCTGGCGGGTGCGCCGCTCGCGGTGGTCTTCATCACCCACGGCCATCCCGATCACGCGTCAGGCATTCCGGCACTGTTGACGCGATGGCCGGGCGCCAGGGTCATACGTCATCCGGACGAGGGCGTCGATCCGGTTGCTGCCGGCGACGGGCACCTTATTCCGATCCGTACGCCCGGACACGCCCCCGACCATCTCTGCTTTCTCGATCGCGCCTCGCGCGACCTCTATTGCGGCGATCTTCTTCGGACCGGCGGCAGCATCGTCATTCCCGCAAGTCAGGGGGGCGACGTCCGGGCGTATCTCGACTCACTCCGCCTGGTGCTCGGCCTGGCGCCGCGCCGGCTGCTGCCCGGACACGGCGAGATCGTGGACGACCCGGCACCGCTCATCGATCAGTTCATCCGGCATCGCGAAGAGCGCGAAGCCGAAGTCGCCGAAGCCCTCCGCGCCGGCCTGACCACGCCCGAGGCGATCGCCGCCCGGCTCTATCCCGGACTCCCGGAGAGCCTGCGCCACGCAGCAATCGACACCGTCCGGTCCCACCTGCTCAAGCTGCAAGCGGATCGGCAAACCCCGAACCCTGAACCGGTCTGAGACCCCGAACCCTGCTATCGCTTCTCCCCATCTCCCACCACCCGCCGCAGTTCGCGCAGATAGCCGCGGAAGCGCCGGCGCCCGGCATCGGTCATGACGCAGGTGGTCTGCGGCCGGCGGCCTTCAAACCCCTTCAGTATTTCGATCAATCCGGATTCGATCAGCACGTCGAGATGACGGCTGAGGTTTCCATCGGTGACCGCGCAGAGCGCCTTGAGCTCGGCGAAGCGCCGGCCGTCGCGGCGCGCCGCGAGCGCCATCAGGATCCCGAGCCGCGCCCGTTCGTGCAGAACGCGGTCGAGCCCGGCGTAGGCAAAGCGGCCGGGCGGCTCGTCGGGGCGTGGGCGTTTGGCGGGCATGACGTCGCAGCGGCCGGTGTACTCTGCAGGACCATCACAGCCAAGTCAACGGTGCAGGCGGCAGCGGCGGCGTAGTACGATGGCCGGATGAAGGGTTATGCCAATCCGGGCTTGCTCATCACGCCGCGCGACCTCGCCGCCCTGGTGCAGGCTCCCGGCGGAGCGAAGCCGCTCGTGCTCGACCTGAGACCGCCCGATGCCTACACCGCCGGCCACGTGCCGGGGGCGTGCCATCTCGACCTGTGGGGCGTCAGCCTCATCGACACCGATCCGGCGCCGCTCGACGCCTTCATGTGGATGATCGAACACGTCCTCGCCATCCACGGCGTCGAGGCGGCCACGCCGATCGTCGTCTATGACGAGCAGTCCGGGACCCGCGCCGCCCGCGCCTTCTGGTTCCTCGAATACTTCGGCCATCCGGCGGTGCAGATGCTCGACGGCGGCTTCAATGCCTGGATCGCCGAGGGCCTGCCGATGACGCGCGATGCGGCGCCGGCGCGGACCACGGAGTGGAAGGGCACCCGGCAGCGGCAGGTCCTGGCGACGTATCAGGACGTCAAAGCGGCGCTGACCAACCCGAACGCTGTAATTCTCGATACGCGCACCGATGGCGAGTACCTCGGGACGACGGTGCGCGCGTCGCGCGGCGGCGCGGTCCCGGGCGCCGTGCACATCGAATGGACGCGCAATCTCACCGACGCCGGCGCCTTCAAGCCGGCGGCGGAACTGCAGCAGATGTACGCTGAGGCCGGCGCGACGCCGGATCGCGACATCGTCACCTACTGCCACGGCGGCTACCGCGCCGCGCAGTCCTACGTCGCGCTCCGGCTCCTTGGCTATCCTCGCCTGCGCATGTATCTCGGGTCGTGGAAGGAATGGGCCGATCGCGAGGGGCTCCCGGTCGAGGTGCCCCGCCAAGCTGAAAGGAATACATGAACGCTGTCATCGATTTCATCAACACCAGCCGCGACCGCTATGTCGACGAACTGAAGGCCTTCCTCGCCATCCCGAGCATCAGCGCGCTGCCGCAGCACGCCGGCGACGTGCGCGCCTGCGCGCAGTGGGCCGCCGACGAGATGCAGCGCATCGGCCTGCAGAACGTCCGGCTGGTGGACACGCCCGGCTTTCCGATCGTCTACGGCGACTGGCTCAGCGCGCCCGGCGCGCCGACGATCCTCTTCTACGGCCACTACGACGTGCAGCCGGTCGATCCGCTCGAGCTGTGGGAGTCGCCGCCGTTCGAAGCGACGATTCGCGAAGGGGAGATCTACGCGCGTGGCGCCGCCGACGACAAGGGGCAGGTGTTCATGCACTTTAAGGCGATCGAAGCGCACCTGAAGCAGAACGGCAAGCTGCCGGTCAATATCAGGATTGTCCTCGAAGGGGAGGAGGAGGTCGGCTCAGCCAACCTCGACAACTTCGTCAAGGAACACAAAAGCGAGCTCGCCGCCGACGTCGTCGTCATCTCCGATTCGACGATGTTCGATCGCGGCGTGCCGTCGATCTGCTATGGCCTGCGCGGCCTGGTGTATTTCCAGCTCGATCTGCGGGGCACGAAGAGCGACCTCCACTCCGGCTCGTTCGGCGGCGCCGTGGCGAATCCGAACATGGTTCTGGCGCAGATCCTGGCGCAGATGAAGGACCGCAGCGGCCGTATCAAGATTCCCGGGTTCTACGATGACGTGCGCGAGCTGACCGACGAGGAGCGCGAGCAGTGGAAGCGGCTGCCGTTCAACGAGCGGCGCTACGCCAAGGAACTGGGGGCGCCGAAGCTGTTCGGCGAGAGCGGCTACTCAACGCTCGAGCGCGTCTGGGCGCGGCCGACCTTCGAGGTCAACGGCCTGCTCGGCGGCTTCACCGGCGACGGCGCCAAGACGGTGATCCCCGCCGTTGCGATGGCGAAGGTGAGCATGCGGCTGGTGCCGAACCAGGACCCGGACCGGATCGCGGAACTGTTCGAGGGCTACGTCAAGAAGGTTGCGCCGAAGACCGTCGAGGTGAAGGTGACGCGGATGCACGGCGGCAAGCCGTGGATGACCGAATTCGACAACCCGTTCGTGCAGGCCGCCGGCCGCGCGATCGAGAAGGGGTTCGGCAAGACGCCGGTCTTCAACCGGGAGGGCGGCTCTATCCCGGTGGTGGCGACCTTCCAGGAGATCCTCGGGCTGCCGTCGGTGCTGTTCGGCGTCGGCCTGCCGGACGAGAACGCCCATGCGCCGAACGAGAAGCTCGACCTCGGCAACTTCCACGGCGGCATCATCGCGTCGGCGTATCTCTACGACGAGATCGCGCGGGCGCGAGGGTAGTGCGCCCGCGGGCTCACCGGCGCGGCTGGTAGAGTGCCGCCAGCGCGGCGCCGACGGCCTGCGAGAGCTCGCCGAGGGCGGCGGGAACCAGCGTCAGGCGGGTGCGCTGGGTCGGCCAGAGATACGGTTCGGCGGCGGCGCGGACCCCGTCGAGATACCGCGTCCGGAAAGCGGGGGTCGTCGACTCCGGATCCATCAGGCCGCCGCCAATGACGACGAAGGTGGGGTCGAGCGCCATCGCGAGGCTGGCGACATGCAGTCCGAGCGCGCGCGCCTGGAAATCGAAGATGTCGAGGGCCAGGGCGTCCCCCTTCTGGGCGAGGCCGCGGAGCGCCATCGACCGTTCCTTGGGCTCGCCGCCCGACCGCGCCAGCGGATGGTCGGGGAAGCGCGTCAGCGCCTCCTCGAGCAGGAACGGCAGACCCGCCAGCGTCGTGTAGACCTCGACGCATCCCCACGTCCGGCCGCACCCCCACGGGTGCGGCTTCATTCCGAGCAGGTGCAGCGGCGCCGGCATGTGGGCCGCCTCCATCCCTGAAATGGTGTCGCCGTCGAGGGCCAGGCCGCTGCGGTCGACATAGGCGCAGCCGAGACCCGAGCCTGGCGCGAGCATGAGCACCGTGCCGGTGGTGTTGCCGCGCGCGTGCTGCGCCTCGGCGACCCCGCCCATGTTGCCGTCGTTGCCGACAATCAGCGGGATGGCCCGCCGGGCACGGTCGGCAAGGGCCTCCTGGTAGGCGGTGTGGATGTCGATGCCGACGAACGTTTCAGGAAGATTGGGCGAGTGACCGAAAACACCGTATCTCTCGTATGGCCCAGGGATCGCCAAGCCGACGCCGCCGACGTCCGCCCAGGTCAGGCCGTTGGCGGTCAGGTATTCCTCGATCGCCTGGACCCACCGGGAGACGGTTTCCTGGGGCCCCAGTTCGGACCCGGTCGGCCGCTGCAGCAGTTTCGTCGAGACGGCGGTGCCAGTGTCCCAGACGGCGCCGATTTTCGAAGTCGTGGCCCCGCCGTCGGTTCCGATGAAGACCTGCCGCCCTGCGCCCATGGCCTCCTACATTAATCCAGCGGGTCCCCAGGACCAACAGGGACCGGGGCCACCTGTACACTTTTGCCAAGCCGGACGTTATTACCTTTATGAACTCGCAACAGCAAGACGTGGTTCCTCTGTCGGTCGATCCGCGACCGACGAGGCCGTTGTTCCTGACCCCCCGAGAGCGCCAAGTCGTTCAGCTTCTGATCGATGGCTGCTCGAACGACGATATCGCCGAACGGCTGCGGCTCCGTCCGCAGACCGTGAAGAACCAGCTCACGCGCATTTATACGAAGGCCGGCGTCTCCACCCGGGTCCAGCTGGCGGTCGCGGTCCTGCGACAGGGGATGGCCGAACCGCACGAATCGCACTAAGCGTCCCGACCTCATCTATACGTTCCCGCTTGACCCGCTCCTACCTCGTCCGTAGGATCGGATCGATGCGTCACCCGCAGGCAGTCGTCACGGTCGTGGCGGCCCTGGCGGCGGCATGCTCGGGCGCCGATCGGCCGCGTCCCGGTTCCGACGAAATTCGGCCGACCTACGACGCCTCGACCGGACGCCTGACGCAGCTCGCGCTCGACTCCAACCACAACGGCCGGCCCGATACCTGGACCGACATGGACGGTGCCCGCCCGGTCCAGACCCGCATCGATCAGAACGAGGACGGCCGCATCGACCGCTGGGAGTATTACGACGCCGCCGGCCGGCTGACCAAGGTCGGGATCTCCCAAAAAGACGACGGCAAACCGGACGCCTGGGCGTTCGAGGCGGCCGATGGCACCATCGAACGGCTGGAGATTTCCGCCTCGTCGGACGAAAAGAAGATCACGCGCATCGAGCACTACGAACGGGGTACGCTCGTCGCCGCCGAGGAAGACACCAATGGCGACACCGCGATCGACAAGTGGGAGACTTATCGTGATGGCGTGCTGGCGAGCGCGGCGTTCGACGAAGACCTCGACGGGCGGCCCGACCGCCGGCTGTCCTACGCGGACGGCACCGTCGTACTCATCGAATCCGAGCCCGACGCCTCCGGCGCCTACCTCCGCCGCCTGGACGTGCGATGACGCCGCCCGGCATGGATAACAACGGCCGAATCTTCGTCGCCGGGCACGGCGGGCTGGTCGGCTCCGCCCTGATGCGCGGGCTCGACGCCCGGGGGGCCGCCAACGTCCTGACGGCGACGCGCGAACAACTCGATCTGCGCGATCAGGCCGCCGTCACCTACTGGTTCCGCGCCAACCGCCCGGAGTACGTCTTTCTCGTCGCCGGCACCGTCGGCGGCATCCTAGCCAACTCCACCCGCCCGGCCGAATTCATCTACGACAACATGATGATTCACGCCACCGTGGTGCACGCCGCGCACCAGTACGGCGTGAAGAAGCTGCTCTACCTCGGCAGCTCCTGCATCTACCCTCGCCACAGCCGGCAGCCGATGTCCGAGGACGAATTGCTCTCCGGACCTCTCGAGCCGACGAACGAAGCCTATGCGATTGCCAAGATCGCCGGCATCAAACTCTGTGAGGCCTATCGCAAGCAGTACGGCGACTGCTTCATCTCGGCGATGCCGACCAACCTCTACGGCCCCAACGATAACTTCGACCTGACCAGCTCGCACGTCCTTCCCGCGCTGATCCGCAAGTTCCACGAAGCCCGCGAGAACGGCGAGCGCAGTGTCGAGATCTGGGGCAGCGGCACGCCGCGCCGCGAGCTGCTGCACGTCGACGACCTCGCCGACGCCTGCCTCTTCCTGATGGACCGCTACAACGAGGGGCAGCACATCAACGTCGGGACCGGTCAGGATCTCTCCATCCGCGAGCTCGCCGAAACCGTGCGCGATGTTGTCTACCCGGATGCGGTCCTGCGCTTCGACGCCACCAAGCCGGACGGCATGCCGCGCAAGCTCCTCGACGTCTCGCACCTCCACGCTCTCGGCTGGCGCCATCGCATAGAGCTCCGCGACGGCGTCGTCTCGACGTACCGCTGGTTCCTCGAACACCAGTCCACGCTGCGGCTCTCGGGCGCGCCTGGACAGGCGGTCTGACGGCGGCACCGCCGCCCTTACACATGTCTCTGAGGATCGGCTTCGACCTCGACGGCACACTCGCTGATTTCCGCGGCGCCTTCCGTGCCGCCGAAGTCCGGCTGTTCGGACCCGGTCCGGCGATCGTCGAGGACCAGCCGGAACGTGAGGATGCCGCGCAGGCCGGCTCTCCACCGGACGGCCGCGCCGCAGAGCCCGAGGCGCTGCCAATCGACCTCCGCCGCCGCCGGCAGCAGGTCTGGCGCGAGATCCAGGCGACCGCGGACTTCTGGCGCAGCCTGCGCCCGGTCGACGCCGGCGCGGTCGCCCGGATCCACCGGTTGATGCTGGATCACGGCTGGGAGGTGTTCTTCATCACCCAGCGCCCCTTTTCCGCCGGCGACACGGTCCAGCGGCAGACCCAGAAGTGGCTCGTCGATCAGGGATTCGACCTGCCGAGCGTGCTGGTGCTCGGCGGCTCGCGCGGCGCCGCCGCGGCGGCGCTGCGGCTGGACTACCATGTGGACGACAGTGTTCAGAACTGCATCGACGTCATGACCGACGCCGCCGCCCGACCCATCCTGATCGTCCCACCGCTCCAGAGCCGCGACCACACGAGCGCGCGCCAGCTCGGGATCGGCACCGCCGGATCGATCGGCGAGGCGCTCGACATCCTCGAGCGGGCGACGGTCGCGCGCGCCAACCCGGGTCTGTTCGACAAGCTCGCCGCGTTCGTGGGCTGGCGGTGAGCCGCGTGCCGCCAGTCTCCTCGCGCGCCGCCGCTATTTCGCTGCCGCCGTTCGACGTCTTGAACAACATGGCCGCGGCACGGCGCGCCGCGGGGCGCAACGTCATCACGCTCGGCCAGGGCGTCCCCGGTTTCGGTCCGCCGGCCGCCGCGCTCGAAGCGGCGCGCGCCGCGCTGCCGCGCCCGGAGACCCACCTCTATTGCGCCGACGCCGGCCTGCTCAGCCTCCGCCAGGCGCTCGCCGGGCGGCTGACCGAGCACCACGGCATTGCCGCCACGCCCGACGACCTGATCATCACCGCCGGCGGCAATCAAGCCTTCATGCTCGCCGCCGCGACGCTGCTCGATCCCGGCGATGAAGTCATCCTCGCCGCGCCCTACTTCGTCAACCACGAGATGGCGCTCCGGGTGGCCGGCGCGATACCGGTCGAGGCCGGCGTCAGCGAGGCACACGGCTTCCGCACCCGCTGGCGCGATCTCGAGCGGCACGTCACCCCGCGCACCCGCGCCGCGGTCCTCTGCACGCCCAGCAATCCCACCGGCGCGGTCATCGATGCCGCCGAGCTTGCCCGGATCGTCGCCGAGCTGTCGGCGCGCGGCATCACGGTGATCTGCGACGAGACCTACATGCACTTCGTCTACGAGGGCGCCTCGGCGCCACCGGCGGCGGCGCCGACCGCTGCCGCGGCGCCCGACTGGCGGGACCACGTCGTCGTTCTCGGCACCTTCTCGAAGTCGTTCGGGATGACCGGCTGGCGGCTGGGGTACCTGCTTGCCGGCGCGGACGTCTGCGCGCAGGCCATCAAGATTCAGGATGCGATGATCATCTGCGCCCCGGTAATCGCGCAGGTCGCCGCCGAGGCGGCGGTGCGGGAGAGCTGGACCTACGCGCACGGCTACCACGACGAGATGCGCGCCCGGCGGCGGGTGCTCGCCGAGGAGCTCGCCACCATCCCCTCGCTGCACTGGACGCCCACGGCGGGCGGCTTTTTCGCGTTCGTTCGCGTCGCCGGCTGCACCGATTCGACCGCGCTGTCGAGCGCCATCCTCGACGCGGTCGATGTGGTGACGATTCCCGGCACTGCCTTCGGACAGAGCGGCGAAGGCTACCTGCGGCTGTCGTACGGCGCGGCCGGGGAAGCCACGCTGCGCGAGGCGTGCGGGCGGCTGCGGTCGTTTTTCAGCAGCCGTCAGATCGGCTAGTTGAACCCGGCGACGCGCTTGCGGAGTGTCTTCACGTGCTCCCAGATCTGCGTCGCGTCGTCGTCTTCCTCGTCGTCGCCGTCTCCGTCGCCCTTTTCCGATAGGCCGTCCGATTCGTCGGGCTCGCTGGCCTTCGGCGCCAGCCGCAGATACTCCTCGAGGTCGCGCAGCGCCGCCGGATAGTCCTGCAGGTGATACGCCAGCAGGCCCCGGTCGCGAAGCTCCGAGATCGCTGCCGGATCGACGAGCAGCAGCAGCGTCGAGATGAACCGGGCCTGCGGGAACGATCGCATCCGGACATACAGCCGCTTCAGGTTGACCAGCATGCGCACGACGATGTCGTGGCGCGTGGCGGGGAGGAGCAGCGTCGAATCGAAGGCGGCTTCGTCGCCGACATGCTCGCGGAGCAGCTGCCGGCAGTCGTACGGCGACAGCTGGGCGCCACCGTGGAACGGATCGATGATCAGGACCTCGCTGGCATCGGCGGCGCCGCGGCCGGATCTGAGCAGGAAGTGTCCGGGGAAGTTGACGCCGTCGACCTTCAACCCGGCGCGCCGCGCGACTTCGAGGTAGATCACCGCCAGGCTGATCGGGATGCCGGTCCGCCGATCGAGGACCTCGTTGAGGAAGCTGTTGCGGGGATCGTCGTAGCGCTCGCGATTGCCGGCGAAGCCCTGTTCGTCGTAGAGATACTCGCTGAACGCGCGCAGCGACTCTTCCGGCGAGAGGTCCGGCGCGTCGCCGATCCGCGCGGCCGCCTCGCGGCCCATCCGATCGAGCGTCGCGAGGTACGGGCGCGGATCGAGCGACGGGTACTCGACCCTGGCGATCGCCAGCGCCGCCGGCGCGAGATCGTTGCCGGGCGCGTCCATCGCCGCCTGCAGATCCGCCGAAACCTCGGCGATTCGGGCGCTCAGATTGAGCGAAAAGCCCACAGGTGATTGTAACCGTAGAACGGATGCCGGAGGGTTCCGCCGTCTATATCGATCGGACGAGCGCGGGGGTGAATTCGGCGAGCTGGTCGATGACGCGGCTGGCCAGCGTCAGCTCGGCGCGGGGATAGGTCGTGGCGATCCCGATGCAGCGCAGGCCGGCCGCCAGCGCGGACTGGATGCCCCAGTGCGAATCCTCGATCGCCAGGCACGCCGCCGGCGGCCGGCCGTGCAGCGCGGCGGCCCGGAGGTACGGATCGGGCGCCGGCTTGCTCGCGGCTGTGTCACCGGACGCGACGATGAAGCGGAAGTGCGCATCGAGCCGGGCGCGGCGCAGTATGGCCTCGATCTCGGGCCGCAGCGCGCCCGAGGCGATCCCGATCGGATACGCCGCGGCGAGCGCCTCGACGCAATCCGCGGCGCCAGGGTAGAGCACGTCTGTCGTTTCGATGACGGCGTCGAACACGCGTCCCTTTTCAGCGATCAGCGCCGCCAGCCTCGCCTCGTCCAGCCGCCAGCCGTGGACCTGCCCCAGCGCGGCGAACACCCCGGCGTCGTCGTACCCGAGGTAATCGCGGTAGTACTCCTCGCGCGTGAAGTCGATGCCGAGACCCGAGAGCACCTCCTGGTAGGCGCGCAGGTGTAAAGGTTCCGAGTCGGCGAGGACGCCGTCGAAGTCGAAGACAATCGCCTCGATCACTTGTGCCCCGCCGGTCCCATTTTCTCGCCCGCGCGGACTGGTACGGCCAGCCGGTTTTCGCGCGGCGGATACGGACAGTCGTAGACCGGGTTGTAGTAGCAGAACGGGTGGAACGCCCGGTTGAAGTCGAGGTCGTAGATGCCGGTCGCCGTGCGATCGAGCTCGAGATAGCGGCCGCCTGGATAGCTTTCGGTCCCGTTGGTGAGATCGCCGAAGGGCACGAACAGGCGGCGCATGTCTTCCTGTCCGACCTCGACGAAGGCGGTCAGTGCCAGCGGCTGTCCCTTGAGCGTGAAGCGGAGCGTGCCGACCCGGCGGTGCACGCGCGGCTGTCCGTTCGAGGTTGGGATCGCGAGCGTCGTGTCACTCGGCGCCACGCTCAATTCGGCCGGGACCCGGTAGTCGGGGGCGACCGGAAAGTAGCTGAGCTGCGGAAACGCCGCGCGGTCGGCGGCCGGGACCGGCGAGTCGGCGGACTCGCGCATAAACTGGTCCTTCTCGGCCCGCCAGCTGGTGATGTCGTCCCCGTACGGAACCTCTTTCGGGCTGCAGCCGGCGCATGCGGCGGCGAGCAGCACCGCCGCGAGGACGCGGCGGACCGGCTTGCGGACGCCGAGGCCGGCGCGCCGCCACTTAGAAGACGTAAGCTTTACGCTCGAGCACGGCATCGGCAATCTGGCGGCGAAGCGCGACGGTATTGACCGGCACGGGCTTGAGAAACTTGCGCAGCGCGGCGAGCAGCATCCGCAGCGCGTCCCCTTCAGCCATCGCGGCGACCGACACGCGCGCGGCGGTTTCGACGCGCGCCGCGGCATCATGGATGAAGACGGTGGCGGCCGCCTGGTGGAGCGGCCCGGCCGCGCCGGCGCGCAGCAGGACGCTCTCGGCGGCGAAGGTGTCGATGAGGATGTCGGCCGCGGCGGTCAGCACTTCCTGCTCGTCGGTCAGCTTCTCGGCGTAGGTCTGCATCGCGGTGCCGACGACCATCAGACCGACTTTCTTCATCGCCGCAACGGAGCGCGCTTCCGCGGCAAGCGCTCCGCCGGACGGCGGGGCGGCGGCCGGCGGCGCCAGCACCTCCTCCTGAAGCTTCCTGGCCGCGTCGATCAAAGGCAGCGTGCCCTTCACCGCCCGCCGAACCATGATGCCCGGAATCAGCAGGCGATTGATCTCGTTGGTGCCCTCGAAGATCCGGTTGACCCGCGAGTCGCGGTAGTGCCCCTCGGCAGGATAGTCGCGCACGAAGCCGTTGCCGCCGTGAATCTGGACGTTCTCATCGACCGCGAAGTCGAGCATCTCGCTCCCCGCGACCTTCAGGATCGACGCTTCGATCGCGAACTCCTCGAGCGCGCCGAGCACGGCCGCTGCGCCGGATGCCGCGTCGTCGCCAATCGCCTCGTCAATCAGCCCGGCGGTCCTGAACAGCATGCTCTCGACGGCGTAGAGCCGAATCGCCATCTCGGCGAGCTTGTGTTTGATTGCGCCGAAGCTGCCAATCGGACGTCCGAACTGACGCCGTTCGCCGGCGTAGGCGGCCGCCTCGGCGATGACGCCGCGGGCGCCGCCGCTGCACATCGCCGCCAGCTTGAAGCGTCCGTAATTGAGAACGTTGAAAGCGACCTTGTGGCCGCTGCCGATCGGACCGAGCACGTTGGCTGCCGGCACCTCGGCGTCCTGCAGGATGAGCGGCGTGGTCGAGGAGCCAAGCAGCCCCATCTTGTGCTCCTCGCCGCCGTGGCTCACTCCGGGAAAGCCCCGTTCGACGATGAAGGCGGTGAACTGTTCGCCGTCGACCTTGGCAAAAACGATGAAGATGTCGGCGAAGCCGCCGTTGGTGATCCACATCTTCTCGCCGCTCAGCCGGAAGCTGCCGTCCGGCAGCTGCGTCGCCCGGGCCCGGGCGCCGAGCGCATCGGATCCCGATGCGGTCTCGCTCAGCGCATACGCCCCGACCGCCTCACCGCTGACCAGCCGCGGCAGATACCGGGCTTTCTGCGCGTCGGTGCCGAAGCAGGCCAGGGGGGTGATGACCAGGCCGGTCTGCGCCCCGAAGGTGGTCGCGAACGATGCCGACCGTCCGATCGACTCGCCGACGATGATCGAGGAGACCTTGTCGAGGCCGACGCCGCCGTACTCTTCGGGCACATCCGTGCCGAGCAGCCCGAGTTCTCCCGCCCGCTGCACCAGCGTGCGGGCGAGCGCCCAGTCCTTCTGCTCGAGGCGCTCGAGCGCCGGTATGACTTCGGCGGCGACGAATTCGTCGGCGGTCCGGCCGATCAGGCGGTGCTCGTCGGTCAGCGTCTCCGGCGTCAGCACGGCGCCCGCCGCATCGTCGATCAGCCATCCCCCGCCGCGCCGTATCGCTGTCGTGCTCATGCCTGTTCCTTACTCGCGCTCGAAGATCCCGGCGGCGCCCATGCCGCCGCCCACGCACATCGAGACCAGACCGTACCGCGCGCCCCGCCGCCGCATCTCGTAGAGCAGTGTCGTCGTCAGCCTCGCGCCGGTGCAGCCGAGCGGGTGGCCGAGCGCGATGGCGCCGCCGTTGACGTTGAGACGATCCGGCTCGATCGCCAGTTCGCGGAGGCAGGCGATCGCCTGCGCCGCGAATGCCTCGTTGAGCTCCACCAGATCGATCTGCGCGAGCGACAGCCCGGCGATTCTGAGCACTTTGCGAATTGCCGGGACCGGACCGATGCCGAAGCGCTCGGGCTCGACGCCGGCGGTCGCGAACGCCACGAAGCGGCCGAGCGGCTCCAGGCCGAGCGCCCGCGCCCGCTCCGCGGCCATCACGACCACCGCCGCGGCGCCGTCGCTCATCTGCGAGGAGTTGCCGGCGGTGACCGAGCCGTCGGCGCGGAACGCCGGCCGCAGCCGGGCGAGCGCCTCCATCGACGTGTCGCGCCGCGGCCCCTCGTCGACCCGGAAACCTCCGGCGATCTCGAGCGGAACGATTTCCTCGTCGAAGCGCCCGGCGTCAATCGCCGCGACGGCGCGCTGGTGGCTGCGCAGCGCGAAGGCGTCCTGTTCCTGCCGCGACGCCGATGCTTCGCGGGCGTGCGTCTCGGCGACCAGCCCGGTGCTGAGGTAGACGTCCGGATAGTGATCCATCAGGGTCGGGTTGGGTGAGACCTTGTGTCCGCCCATCGGCACGAGGCTCATCGACTCGGTGCCGCCAGCCACGATCACCTCGGCGCTGCCGACCATGATGTGTTCCGCGGCGGAGGCAATCGCCTGCAGTCCGGAAGAGCAAAACCGGTTCATCGTCACGGCCGACGCCGACACCGGCACCCCGGCGCGGAGGCTGGCAATCCTGGCGACGTTCAGCCCCTGCTCCGCTTCGGGCATCGCGCAGCCGACGATCACGTCGTCCACCTCCCGCGGGTCGAGCCCCGGGGCGCGGCGCAGCGCTTCGGCGATCACGGCCGCGGCCATGTCGTCCGGCCGGGTCGCCCGCAGCGCGCCATGCGGCGCCTTTCCGACGGCGGTTCGCACCGCGCTGACGACAACCGCGCCGGTCATGACGGGCTGCCGTCCTGCGGAGAGAAGTCGCCGAGCAGATCTTCGAGCGCTTCGCCGACCTCCGGGGCCTGCCCCTCGAACAGGTGGTTCGCCATGTCGATGACGACGAGCTCCTTCGGTTCGTCGAGCTTACCGTAGAACGTCCACATCGCTTCGAGCGGGCAGACCTCGTCCGCCTCACCCTGGACGAAGAACTTCGGCTTGGGGCTGGCCAGCGTCCGGTCGAATGTATAGGCCTGACCCGACACAGACGTTGCCACCGGCGGCGCGATGCCAATCAGCGCTGCCACCCGGTCATCGTCTGCGCCAACTTCGAGCGCGACCCAGGCGCCGAATGAGAAGCCGGCGGCCCACAGCGGCGTGCCGGGGTAGCGGGCGGCGAGGTAATCGAGGGCGGCGCCGAAATCCGCCTGCTCGCCTTCACCTTTGTCGAACTCTCCAGCGCTTCGGCCGACGCCGCGAAAATTGAATCGCAGCACCGCGCATCCGAGCCGGGTCAGCCCCTTGGCGCCCTGATACACCGCCTTGGTATGCATCGTCCCTCCGAACTGTGGATGGGGGTGGGCGAAGGCGACCGCGGCGCGCACCGGCTGATTGCCTGACGCTGACGGGACATCGAGCAGCGCTTCGAGCGAGCCGGCCGGACCGGTCAGATCTGAGACGGAAGGCATTCGTTGACAAACCTGGAAACGATGTCCGTGAAACGTCCGGGCCGGGTCAGGATCCCGATGTGGCCCGTGTTCTCTATCTTCTCGTACCGCGCTCCCGGGATGAGCCGCTGATATTCGCGGGTGAAGTGCGGCGGGACAATGTGGTCGAGGTCGTCTTCCCCGGTCAGCACCAGCGTCGGCGCGGCAATCCGGGCGCAGTCGGCGGCAAGGTCGAGTCCCTGCTGAAGCGCGATGCGGGCCGCCATCCGCGACGGCACCGCCGGCGCCGCCAGGACGCGGGCCGAGTAGGCGGCCGAGAACGCCAGCCGCTCCCGCCACACCGGGCAGGCGGCGCTGATCTCCGGCCACAGCCGCCGCGGTGCGGTCGCGATGAATGCCGGGGCCGACAGCCAGGGATGGGCGACGTACTGCTGCTGGGTGTCGTTCGGTGTCCAGCCTGGACCGGGGGTCGACACCAGAATGAGTGACGTCACCCGCATCGCTCGCAGGGCGGCGTAGCGCAAGGCGATGACCCCGCCGTAGGACACGCCGCAGAGCGACGCCGACTGGATGCCGGCTTTGAGGAGCACCTCATCGAGCTGGCGGATGTAGTTGTCGAAGCCCAGCGCCGGATCGAACGCCCGGCCCGAACCGATGTCGCCGCAGAGCGTGTACGTGATCGTCCGGCAGCGGCGCTGCATCACGCGCAGCGTCGGCGCCAACCATTCCCACCGCCCCTGGACGCCCGGGATGACGACTACCGGAGGGCCGCTGCCGTGATCGAAGATGCGCAGGGTCAGTTCCTCAGCGGCTTGCCGGTCTTGAGCGTGTGGGCGATACGTTCCTGGGTTTTGCGCTCGCCGCACAGGCTCAGAAAGGCTTCGCGCTCGAGGTCGAGCAGTTGTTGTTCGGTTAATGCGGCGGCTCGCGGTACGTCGCCGCCGGTCAGCACCCAGGCCAGCTTGCGGCCGATGACGGCGTCGTGGTCGCTGATTCGGCCAGCGCGCCAGGCGAGGTGGACGCCGAGCTGCAGTGCGGCGCGGAGCCCTTCGCCGCCGACCGGGATGGCGGTTCGCGGCTGTGCCGGGACGAACCCGGCCGCGCGCGCCAGCGCCGCCGCCCTCGCATCGCCGACCAGCAGGTCGCGGTTCATCGTCACGCCGTCCGCCTCGCGCAGGTAGCCGAGCCGCCGGGCGTCGGCAGCGCTCGTCGAGACCTTGGCGAAGGCAATCGTTTCGAAGGCGCGCTGGACGAACGGCAGCGGATCGGCGCCGTCCGGCATCGCCGCCATCGCCCGCGCCAGCATTTCCTTGGTGCCGCCTCCGGCCGGAATCAGCCCGACGCCGACCTCGACCAGGCCCATGTACGTTTCCGCCGCGGCCTGCACCCGGTCGGCGTGGAGCGCAATCTCGCTCCCGCCGCCGAGCGTCAGTCCGGTGGGGGCGACAACGACCGGCACCGCCGCGAGCCTGATCGCCATCGTCGCCGCCTGGAAGCCGCGGATCATCAGGTCCACTTCGTCCCAGTTTTCCTCCTGCGCCTCGAGCAGCAGCAGCATGAGGTTCGCGCCGGCGGAGAAGTTCGCGGCATCGTTGGCGATGACCACGGCGGCAAAGTTGGCCGCCCCCTCGGCGAGGCCGGCCTGCAGCATCTCGATGGTGTCGCCGCCGATCGTGTTCATTTTCGAATGGAACTCGATCGCCAGCACGTCGCCGCCGATGTCGACGAGGCTGGCGCTGCCGTTGCGGCGGACGACGCCGGCCGATCGGGCGGCGCTGAGGATCGTCGCCGGCGCCGGCGCGCCGCGCAGCTCGAACGGGCCCAGCTCCCAGCCGAAGCCCCAGCGCATCGCGCGATCGATATCGCCGGGGTCGTGGGCGATGGCGGGCGCGACGCGCTCCGCGTAATCGAGCGTCGGCACCAGCGTGTCGCGCAGGAATTGCCCGACGCGGTCGTCACCCTCGGTCAGGCGTCTGACCCGCTCGCGCAGATCGTCGATGCCGCGCGCCGCGTCGAGCGACGGCAGCCGCACCGGCAGGCGGGGACGGTATTCCATGGTGGCGGGATCGAGCGTCAGAATCTCGCCCGACTCGGTTTTTCGGTAGAAGCCCTGACCGCTCTTTTCGCCGATCCATCCACGCGCGACCATCGCCGAGACGAGCGGCGGCACCGCGAACTGACGCCGGGCCTCGTCGGTGTCAAGCCGCTCGGCGAGGTTGCCGGCGACGTGCGCCAGCACGTCGATACCCGCGATATCCATCGTCCGGAACGTCGCGCTCTTTGGGCGCCCGATCGCCGGTCCGGTGATGGCGTCGATCTCTTCAATCGTCAGATCGCCCCGTTCGAGCGCCCGCAGCGTCAGCAGAACGCCGTACAGCCCGAGGTGGTTGGCGATGAAGTTCGGGGTGTCCCTGGCGACGACGATACCTTTGCCGAGCCGGCGCTCGCCAAACCGCGAGATCGCTGCGAGCACCAGCGGGTCGGTGTCGGTGGTGGGGATGAGCTCGAGCAGGTGCAGGTAGCGCGGCGGGTTGAAGAAATGTGTGCCGAGGAAGCGGCGGCGGAAGTCGTCCGACCGCCCCTCGGCGAGCGCGGCGATCGGGATGCCCGAGGTGTTCGAGCTGACGATCGGCCGCGGGCCGCCCGGCCGATCGAGCCGCGCGAAGAGCTGCTGCTTGACGTCGAGCCGCTCGACGACCGCCTCGATCACCCAGTCGCATTGACGGGCGCTGTCAAGGTCGTCGTCGAAGCTGCCGGTGCGGATGAGCGCGGCGGTGCCGAGCGTGAAGAACGGATCCGGCCGAAGCGTGCGCGCCCGCGCGAGCCCCTGCCGCGCCGCCTCGTCCGTGACGTCGAGCAGCAGCGTCGGGACACCGGCATTCGCCAGGTGGGCGGCAACCTGGGCACCCATCGTACCGGCACCGAGGACTGCGGCGGACGTCAGTGACTTCACAAGGTTCAGAGTTCAGGATTCCGGTTCGGGGTTCAGCGTTCCGGTTCGGCCCTTGGACTCACCGCCAGGAACCCGGAACTGTTCCCATGGATGATACTCCTCTCGTTCCGGCTTCTACTCCCCGGCACTCTGGCACTCTGGCACTCTGGCACTCTGGCACTCTGGCACCTTGGCACCTGGCACCCTGGCACTCTGGCACTCTGGCACTCTGGCACCCTGCCACCTTGGCCCCTATCCGTCCTTGCGCTAAACTGAGCCGCCGCTCGACCTGAGCGGATGCCGATGGTTTCGGGCGGGGAGAAGGCAGGAGAGCACATGAAGACATTCCGTTTCGCGCTGGCGTCACTGGTTCTGATCCTGGCGGCGCTGGCCGCCTCTCCTGCGTCGGCGCAGTCGAAGGGCAGTGCGACGCTTTCCGGCAAGGTCGTCGACGACCAGGGCCAGCCGGTGGCTGATGCGGTCGTCCAGGCGATCATGGTCGGCCAGTCGGAGCCGGCGTCCACGACTACCGACAAGAAAGGCGAGTGGAAGATCAAGAACCTCGCCGAGGGGCAGTGGCGCGTCGAGGTTGCCAAGCCCGGGCTCGAGACCGGCAAGCAGGTGGTCGAAATCCGGAACAACAAGGTTCCGCCGGTGACCATCACCATGGCGTCGGTCAAGGAAGCGCCGAAGGTCGACCCGAGCGTCGAGATCAATACCGCCATCGCGCAGGCCGCGCAGCTCGCGCAAGGCGGCAAGATCGTCGAGGCCCGCAAGATCTACGAGGATCTGCTCGTCAAGTATCCGACCGTGTATCAGCTCGAAGGGCTGATTGCCAGGACCTACGCGTTCGAGAACCAGCCCGCGAAGGCGATGGAGCACGTCAAGGTGGCGCTCGAGAAGGCCCCGAACGACGTCGACCTGAAGGTGCTGCAGGCCGACCTGCTGATGGAATCCGGCGACAAGGCCGGCGCCAAGGCGATCCTCGACGGCATCGACATCACCCAGGTCAAGGATCCGATGCCCTTCGTCAACGCCGCGATCGTCACGATCAATGAAGGCAAGGGCGACGAAGCCGCCGCCGCGCTGACCAAGCTGCAGGCGCAGTTCCCGACCGAGAACCTGATCTATTACTACCGCGGCCGGGCCTACATCGCCGCCAAGAAGTACGACGAGGCGCGGACCGATCTCGAGAAGTTCGTGGCGGTCGCCCCTGACGCGAAGGAAGCCGCCGACGCGAAAAAGGTCCTGGAGCAGCTGCCGAAAAAGTAACGAGTGAGCGTCAGGCCCCTTCACAACAACCACGTCCTGGCGGTGCCGCTGGCGCTCGCCCTCGGCCTGCTCTTTCTGACCCCGGCCTCCGGACAGGAGGCCGCGGCGGCTCGACCGTCGTCTGCCGCGATCGACGTGCGCCGGTTCGACGCCATCGAACCGCTCGTCAAGCAGGCGATTGCCGACCGCAAGCTGCCTGGCGCGGTCGTGCTGATCGGCCGCGGCGACGCCGTCCTCTATCAGAAGGCGTTTGGCGACCGCGCCGTCGTGCCATCGGTCGAGCCGATGACGCTCGACACGATCTTCGACCTGGCATCGCTCACCAAGGTCGTCGCGACGACGACCAGCGTGATGATGCTGGTCGAGGACGGCAGGATCCGGCTGAACGATCGCGTCGCGTCGTTCATCCCCGGCTTCGAGCGCTACGGCAAGGGGGACATCACGGTCCGCCACCTGATGACCCACGTCTCCGGGCTGCGGCCGGACGTCGATCTCGGCGACATGTGGCGCGGCTACGACAAGGCCATCGAGCTGGCGGTGGAGGAAGTACCGACCGCGCCGCCCGGCGAGCACTTCGTCTACAGCGACATCAACTATTTCCTGCTCGGCGACATCGTCCGGCGGACCAGCGGCCGGACGCTTGATCAGTTCGCGAGCGAGCGGATCTTTGCGCCGCTCGGCATGCGCGACACGCGGTTCCTGCCGCCGGCGTCGCTCAGGGCGCGCATCGCGCCGACCGAATCCTGCACGCCGTTCGGCTGGCCGTGCGACGGCCCCGGCGCCGCCATGCTGCGCGGCGTTGTCCACGATCCGACGGCGCGGCGGATGGGCGGCGTCGCCGGGCACGCCGGCCTGTTCAGCACCGCCGCCGACCTCGCGACGTTCTGCCGCATGCTGCTCGACCGCGGCACCTATCGCGGCGTCCGCGTCATGGCGCCGCTGACCGTCGTCAAGATGACGAGCCCCGCCTCGCCGGCCGGTGATCGCAACGTCAGGGGGCTCGGCTGGGATCTGGATTCCGTCTATTCATCGAACCGCGGCGAGCTGCTGCCGCTCGGCTCGTTCGGCCATACCGGCTTCACCGGGACCTCGATCTGGATTGATCCGACGACCGGCCTGTACGTCATCTTCCTGTCCAACCGCGTGCATCCGGACGGCAAGGGAGACGTGACCCCGCTCCGGGCACGGGTCGCGACGGTGGCGGCCTCGGCGATCACCGGCCTGGCGGACGACTTCCGCGCCACCGCGCTGCTGACCGGCCGTGATTTCGGCGCGTCGGGCACGCCGCCGCCGCCCAGGGAGGCGCCGCCGGTCCTGGCCGGCATCGACGTCCTGCGCGCCGGCGGATTCGCGGCGCTGCGCGGCAAGCGGGTCGGCCTGGTCACGAATCACACCGGCCTGGCGCGCGACGGCGCCACCACCATTGACCTGCTCCACGACGCGAAGGATGTCACGCTGGTCCGGCTATTCAGCCCGGAGCACGGCATCCGCGGCATCGTCGATGCCGCCGTGCCGTCGGCGACCGACGAGAAGACCGGGCTGCCGATCCAGTCGCTCTACGGCGAGACGCGGCGGCCGGATGCCGCGATGCTGAGCGGACTCGACGCCGTGGTCATCGACCTCCAGGACGTCGGCGCCAGGTTCTACACCTACATGACGACGATGGCCTTTGTCATGGAGGAGGCGGCGAAGCGCAAGCTGCCGGTCGTCGTGCTCGATCGGCCCAATCCGATCGACGGCTTCCAGATCGAGGGGCCGACGATCGACAAGAGTGCGCTCGGCTTCACGGCCTACTTCCCGATGCCGATCCGCCACGGCATGACACTCGGCGAGCTGGCGCGGCTGTTCAACGGCGAGAACCGCATCGGCGCCGACCTCACCGTCGTGGCGATGAAGAGCTGGACGCGCGACGCGTGGTTCGACTCGACCGGGCTGGCGTGGATCAACCCGTCGCCGAACATGCGGAACCTGACCGAGGCGACGCTCTATCCGGGCATCGGGGCGATCGAAGGGTCGAACGTGTCGGTCGGGCGCGGTACCGACACGCCGTTCGAGCAGGTCGGGGCGCCGTGGGTGGACGGGGTCGCACTGGCCGCGCTGCTCAACGGCCGCGGCCTGCCCGGCATCCGCTTCTACCCGGTGCGGTTCACGCCGGCGTCGAGCAAGTACGCGAACGAAGCCTGCGGCGGCGTCTACCTGATCGTCACCGATCGGCTCGCCCTCCGGCCGGTCCGCACCGGGCTCGAGATCGCCTCGGCGCTGAACAAGCTGTATGGCTCGCGCTACGAGCTCGAAGCCAGCGAGCGGCTGTTCGGCCTGAAGGACGGCGTCGCCCGGATCCGCGCCGGCGACGATCCCGCCGCGATTGCCTCGACCTGGGCCGCCGGCGAGGCGAAGTGGCGGGCGCTGCGCAGCAAATACCTGCTCTACTGAGCGTCCGCGATCGCCCGCTTGTCGGTGTACATCCGCTCGTCCGCCTGGCGGACGATCTCCATCACATCGCGGGTATCGAGCGGCACCTCGGCGCAGCCGACGCTGAGGCCGACGCCTGCCGGCAGGGCCGCGGCGTTGGCGCGGAGGAACGCTGCCTTCAGCTCGACCGCCTTGCGCTCCGCCTCGCGCCGGCGGCACGTGATCAGGATCAGGAACTCGTCCCCACCCCAGCGGAAGACGTAGTCGGCGTCGCGGATGTTGCGGACCAGGAACGCGGCGACGCGCTGGAGCACGGCATCGCCCGTCTCGTGGCCGAGGGTGTCGTTGATGACCTTGAACTGGTTGACGTCGATGAACAGCAGCGACAACGGCGTGTTGTAGCGCCGGTGGCGGCTGACCTCCTTGCCGATCACTTCGTCGAAGAACCGGCGGTTGCGGCAGCCGGTCAGCGCGTCGCGGGTCACCAGGTCGCGCAGTTCTTCCTGGGTGTCCTCGAGCCGGCGGTTGGCGAGGCGCAGCTCGTAGGTCAGGTCCTCGAACGATAACAGCTGCATCCCGAGCGCCATCGCCAGGTAGAGCGCCAGCTTGAGGAACGCGCCGCGCGCCGTCAACGCCATCGAATCGGCCGGCCCGAGCGCCCACCAGCCGTTCGCCACCGCCAGCGCGAGCATCATCGTCCCGACCACCGCCGCCCCGAGCAGCCGCGTCTGGCGCATCAGGAACAGGTGCGCGATGCCGGCCGCGGCGAAGCCGCCGGCGATCAGCAGGTGGCCGGGGCCGTGAACGGCGACCTGGCCGAGCACGAGCGGCGCCAGCGCGAACCAGATCAGAATCGGCAGGACGACGAGGGCGTAGCTGGTGCGCAGGCGCGGCCGGCCGCGGTAGGCGTCGGCGCTGATGACGAAGACGAGTGCGGCGACGATACCGAGGAGTTGCGACAGGCCGTAGACCGAGGCCGCGAGCTGCGGGTTGGTGTAGTGAGGGGCGAGGAGCAACGAGGACGCCGCGGCAACGCTCCAGCCGAGCGTCCAGTAGCGGATGTACAGCCGGGGCCGGTAGAAATAGAGTAGAAACAGCAGGCCGGTGACGAGCAGCGCCGCGGCGCCCAGCAGGAGCTGTGCGTTCAGGACCGCGCCGCCTGGAACAGCCTTCACCACGACCGGTCTCTTAGTAGGCGATGCGATACAGCATCAGATAGACGATCACGCCGGTAACCGAGACGTACAGCCAGATCGGGAACGTCCAGCGCGCGATCGCGACGTGGCGGTCGAATCGCCCCCTGAGGCCGCGGGTCAGCGTGATCAGGGCGAGCGGCGGCACCGCGGCGGCCAGCAGCACGTGCGTGATCAGGATGACGAAGTAGACGCCGCGGATCGGGCCGTGGCCAGGGAACGGCTTCGACCCGATGTTGGCGTGGTAGATCAGGTACGACGTCAGGAACAGCGTCGAGACAACGCAGGCCGAGATCATCGCCGCGCGATGGAGGCGGATGCGGCCGCTCCGGATGAGGACGTAGCCCGCCACCAGGAGGACCGCCGAAACGGCGTTGAGCGAAGCATTCAGCAGCGGCAGGTCGGAGAGGGTCACGGTCTCTTCAGCGGCTCAGCCGCGTGCCGCAATCATCAGGATCCACAGCAGCGGCAGATAGAGGATCGAGCCGAAGAACAGACGCCGGGCGTCGGCCGTCGAGCGGGTCCGCGCGAACCGGATGGTCAGCCCGAGAAAGAGCAGAGACAAGGCGAACGCGCCGCCGAAGTACAGCGGGCCGTCCATGCCGGCGACGGTCGGAGCCAGGCTGACCGGCAGCAGTGCCGCACAGTAGATCGTCGCCTGATAGCCGGTGCTGCGGCCGTCGGGCTCGAGTACCGGCAGCATCGGAAAACCGCCGCGCGCGTAGTCCTCGCGGTACATCCAGGCGATCGCCAGGAAGTGCGGCATCTGCCACAGAAAAACGATCCCGAACAGGATCCACGCCCCCAGTGACAGGCTCCCGGTCGCGGCCGCCCAGCCGATCACCGGCGGCAGCGCGCCGGGAACGGCGCCGACAACGGTCGAGAACGAAGAGCGCCGCTTGAGCGGCGTATAGATCGCGACGTAGGTCACCAGCGTCGTCATCGCGACGCCGGCGCTGAGCAGGTTGACGCCGGCCGCGAGGATGGCGAGACCGGCGACCGCGAGACCGGCGCCGAACCACAGCGCCTCGCCAGCCTGGAGCCGTCCGTCCGGCACCGGACGTAGCCGCGTGCGCCGCATCAGGGCGTCGGTCTTCCGTTCCATCACCTGGTTGATGGCGGAGGCGCCGCCGGCGACGAGCGCCGTGCCGACGATCGTCATCACCACGCGTGCCGCGTTCAGGAGATCGCCGCCCGCCATCACGTAGCCGACGAGCGACGATGCGACGACCAGGAGATTGAGGCGGGGCTTGGCCAGGGCGACGAAGTCGCCGGCCCGGCTGCGCGCCTGCGGCAGCGCCACCGCTCCGGCCGCCGGCTTCACAGCTGCCCCTCGCCGGCGAACCCCGAACCCTGAACCGTGAACCGCTTTGGCACCCGGAACCCGGAATTCTGAACTCCGAACCTCTTCCAGCTCCTCAGCGTCAGCACCAGCGACGTTGCGAGGACGAGCGCGCCGTTGACGACATGCAGCGTGTTGACGAGCGGCTGCAGGCCGGAGAGGACGACGAACGCGCCGAGCGTGGCCTGCAGGAGCACGAGGCCGACGAGCAGCGCCGCCGGCCGCGTCAGCTCGCGCTGGCCGCGATGGTGGTGAAGGACGTGGCCGGCCGTCGCCAGGATGGCGCCGGTGACCAGGACCGCGCCTGCCCGGTGGGCGAAATGAATCGCGATCGGCGCCGTCCAGACCGGCGGCAGGAGGTGGCCGAAGGCGAGCGGAAAGGTCGGGATCGCGAGGCCGGCGCCGGTATGTCGCATCGTCGCGCCGACCAGGATCTGGACGTAGATGAGCGCCGTCGTGGCGGCCGCGATGTTACGGAGGGTGGCATCGGCCGCGGCGGCCGTTGGCTGCTCGCGCCAGCGCGGCGACGTGAAGATCGCCAGGCTGATCGTCAGGCAGAAGAACAGTTGCGCCAGGCCGGCGTGGGCGACCGAGATCGGCGCCGGCAGGAAGAGCAGCACCGTGATGCCGCCGAGGAGACCCTGCAGGATGACTGCGCCGAGCGCCGCGTACGCGACGCCGCGGACCCAGCGCCGCGGCTCGACGCGCCACGTCCAGATCGCCAGAATGACGGTCAGGAAGCCGACCGTGCTGGCAATCAGCCGGTGGCCGTGCTCGTAGAAAATGCCGCCGACCCACTTGCTCATCGGAAACGAGAACATCGACCACCCATACGTAGTCGGCCAGTCCGGCACCGAGAGGCCCGAGCCGGTGCTCGTGACCATGCCGCCGGCGGCAATCAGCAGCAGCGTGCAGGCGGCGACGAGCTTGGTGTAGCGATGGAGCCAGGTCATCGTGCGGAAGTGATTGTCAGTTGCCGGCCGCGGCCGGCGCCTTGAAGGTGAACGTGACGTTGGCCGACTGCTTGTCGGCGAGCGTGACCGTCTGTGTCTCTGTCCCGAGCTTCTCGTGCCAGGCCTCGATGGTGTAGGTGCCGGCCGGAAGGTTCTTGATTTCGAATTTCCCGCCGTCGTGGGTCACCGCGAAGTACGGGTTGTCCATCACGCCGATGAAGGCCTGCATCCAGCCGTGCACGTCGCACTTGAACGGAATCATCACCTCGCGCTTGGTGAACGTCCGCTTGTCGGCCTGATGCTGAATCGCCTGGCCGAGGTTGAACTCGCGATTGGCGGCCGGCATCGCGTGGACGTTGTGCATCGTCTCGTCGCTGTTGACGATCTCGAGCGGCTGGCCGACGCGGATGCCGAGGACGTGCGGATGATAGCGGCAACCCTGCTGATCGAGCTTGACCGGTTCGGTCGGCGTGTCGAAGTAGTAGTTGCCGAGGCCGTCCTTGACGTAGACGAAGACGTTGTTCAGTCCGCCGTCCGTGACGTCGAATCTCTCGAGGTGAGCGCCGTTGGGATTCTGGGTGACGCAGTACGGATCGCCCCCCATCTTGACCGGGGCATTCTCCGGAACTGTGCCTTCGAACGTGACGCGCCCGGCGAGCGTGGCGGCCTTCGACTCGTCGACGCGCAGGGCTCCGGCCGGAGGGCTGGAGGGAGCGGCGTCGTGGCTGCCGCCGCAGGCGGTCGCCAGGACAAGCGCGCCGGCTGCCGCAGCCGACCGCAAATAGTTCATGCGCATGATGTTATCTGAGTATCACAGGCTGAATGAGGCGGCAAATCGTGCCGACTGTCAGCTGCCGCCGTGCAGTTTCCGCAGGATGCGATCCTGAATCCAGTGGGCGTCCCACCATTCAACCGGGTTCACCATCTGGCCGTTCACGAGGATCGTGAAATGCAGGTGGTCGCCGCCCGCCAGCCCGGTCATGCCGCTCTTGCCGAGCTCCTGTTCCTTCTCGACCGTGTCGCCGGCCTTGACGCCGATCGACGAGAGGTGGCCGTAGAGCGACTGCACGCCCATGCCGTGGTCGAGGATGACGCAGTTGCCGTAGATGCCGAGCTCTTCGGCCAGGACCACCTTGCCCCGATTCGCCGCGACGATCGGCACGCCGGTGAACGAAGCGAGATCGAACCCGAGATGGGTCTGCTGGTCGACCTCCTTGCCCTGGTAGACGTAGGTCCGCCGGTCGGCGAACGCCGACTCGACCGCGTTGTTCGCGAACGGATGGAAGACGACGCCGCGCCAGTACATCTCCGGCGCGCTCGTCTTCGCAAGCGAGGCGATTTTCTCGGCGTTCTTCCGCCGCAGCTCACCGTTGATGACGAGGAATTGCGCCAGCTGATCCCCGTCGGGCTTGACCTCGGTGGTCCCGGCGAGGATGGCCGGGACGACGCGACCGAGGAAGCGGTCGTCGAGCTCGATGCGGCTCTTCTTGAACGGCTTGGGAAAAGTCGTGTAGTCGAAGTCGCCGCGCGCGGTGTTGCCGGCCTCGTCGCGGGCGAACAGGTGCATCGGCGTGCGCAGGTCCTGGTCGTAGCGCAGTGCGAAGAAGGCGACACGCAGCGCCGGGTCGTTGAGCGTGACACCCTCGACGGTGCTGGTGCCGACGGCCGGGTAGCCCGGGTACTCGATATCGCCGACGACGACGCCGGAAATGACGTCGGCCGGTGTCGCGCGGTAGACGATCATCTCCGAGCCGCCGAGGTTGATGTAGTGCTTGCTCGACACCACCGACACCGACGGCCTCTCGAGCCTGACCTGGACGTCGCGCGAGGTCGACGCCTGCAGCGTCCGGATGCCGCGGAACACCGGCCGCGCGGCCGTGACGATGATGCGGGCGGGGCCGCTCTTGAGGTCGGGAATCGCCTGGCGGCCGATGTCGCGGGTCACGTGCAGCGTTCCCGGTGCATCATGCGTCGTCGCGGCGCCGTGCGCGTTGTCGAGCGCGAACAGCGGCGTCTGCTTGCCGTTCTGTTCGAAGACGATGGTGGCGGCGGTGAGCTTGCCGTCCGGCGTCGCGATGGTGACGTCGAGCGGCGTGCTGGTGCCGACGAATTTCTCCGGTTTGCCGATGTTGATGGCGGGCCCGCCGGCGCGGCCGGCGACGACGTAGGCGCCCCCGGCGGCGAGGAGGAGCAGCAGGATCAGTCCGAACAGATAGCGCATCGTGTGATGGTACCGGAAAGGGCGGCGGCGGCGATAGCAGAGTTACACAGCCAAACCTTGACCGCAGCAGGAGCGGCTGCTAACATTGGGGGTTCCTGTCGCACCGTGTGCCGCTATCGTCTAGGGGTCAGGACACGTGGTTCTCAGCCACGGGACCGGGGTTCGAATCCCCGTAGCGGTACCA
>JANMWI010000098.1:0-88266 GCA_031393955.1 Acidobacteriota bacterium | reverse complement strand
CACTCACGCTACTGGTGGTCTCGCCGTTGTCGGCAGCCATGCCGCCACCCGGTGCGATCGCGGCCTGGGACGCCGCGATAGCACGCCACGAAGCCGACAACGCCCGGCGCGGTGCGACGCCACCGGCGGTCGGCGTCGACGCCGCAGCGGCGGACGGCATCGAGATGAGCGAACTGCCGGCGGTCGAGATCCCGGGCGCGACCTTGCAGCACTGGCGCGGCGCGGTGTTCGTGCCGCACGTCCGGCTCGACGTTCTGCTCGCGGCGCTCGAGCGGACGCCGCCGGTGCAGCCGGACGTTCCCGCGGCGCGGATCCTCTGGCACGACGGCGATCGCCTCGGCCTCTACCTCCGCCTGGTGCGTCGAACGCTGATGACCGTCACCTATGACACCGCGCATGACGTGACGTTCGAGCGGCTGACGCCGCATGCGGCGCGCGGCCGGAGCGTGATGACCGCCGCGCGCGAGATCCGCAACGCCGGCACCGCCGCCGAGCGGGTCAGCAGCCCGGACGATGACCGCGGCTTTCTGTGGCGGCTCAACGTCTACTGGTGGTACGTCGAGACGCCGGCCGGCGTGCGGGTCGTCATGGAGTCGCTCACGCTCGGCCGCGAGACGCCGTTCCTGCTCCGCGCCATCGCCGCGCCGGTGGTCCGGCGGATCGCCGCCGAATCGGTCCGGAGCGCCCTCGGCGGCGTCCGGGATCGCTTCGCGCCGGCAGGCGGCGAGCCCCTCCCGGTCAGGCCCGCACCGCCCAGCGCAGCTTTGCCGCGGACGCTCGCGGATTCGCGCGACGCTCGTCCGGATCCGGCCGCACCACCTCCTCGGCGACCGCGCTGAACACACCGGCGCGCGCGCCGGCCCTGAACGCCTGCTTGACGCGGCGATCCTCGCCTGAGTGAAACGACAGGATCGCGACCCGCCCGCCCGGCGCGAGACACGCCGGCAGGAGTCGTAAGAAGGCGTCCAGAGCGCCGAGCTCGTCGTTCACGGCAATGCGGAGCGCCTGGAACACCCGGCGCGTCGTGCCGTCGGCGGCGTCGCCGCGATTGGCGCCGCGGCGGGACGCCGTCGCTTCGGCAATCGTTTCGGCCAGCGCGGTGGTCGTCTCGATCGGGACCAGGCGGTGTCGCGCGAGGATCGCGTCAGCCAGCGCCGCAGCGTCCGGCTCGTCGGCGTTGGCCTCGAGCAGCGCCGCGAGGGCCGCCGCGTCGAGCGACGACAGCAGCGCGGCAGCGGGCTGCCCGCGCTGCGGGTTCATGCGCAGATCGAGCGGGCCGGATCGCTTGAACGTGAAGCCCCGCGACGGGTCGTCGATCTGCATCGACGACAGGCCGAGGTCGGCGAGAATGACGTCGGCCGCGGGCAGCTGCTCGGCAGCGAGGACCTGGGCGAGGCCGGCAAAGTTGCTGCGGCGGACGATCAGCGCTTCTGCCGCCATCCCGCGGCGGCGCAGGCGGGCTTCGCTCTTCGGCAGCTCGATCGGATCGACGTCGAGCGCCAGGACGCGGCCGCCGGGCAGCACGCCGTCGAGGAGGGCCAGCGTGTGGCCGCCGTAACCGAGCGTGGCATCGACGGCCAGCTCGCCGGGCCGGGGCCGCAGCGCCGCAAGCACCTCCGCGACCATGATCGGCCGATGCATGCCGGCGGGCGTTTTTCCGGAGGCCAGCACCTTGCCGACCTCGTCCGCATAGCGCTCCGGGCTGCGCTCCTTGTACTTCTCGTGAAACGCGCGCGGATGCGAGCCGCGATAGCGCGGCCGGCGGGCGCGCTTCACCTCGGGGTCGTCGGACATCACTCGATCACTCTACAGCGGCCGGCGAAGACGGCGGCGGCCCATCCCTGTGATACATACTTGGCCGTGTCACCGCCCGCACGAGCGGCCTGGGCCGCCCTGCTCCTCTGTCAGATCGCCGCCGGCGCCGCGTGCCACCGCTCCTCTGCGTCGGCCCGAGACCAGGAAGCGCTCGCCAGCTTTCAACTGCCCGACGGCTTCCGCATCGAGCTGGCCGCCGCGGAGCCGCAGGTCCAGAACCCGGTCGCGATGGCGTTCGACGCCCGCGGCCGCCTGTTCGTGGTCGAGCTGCCGGATTATCCGCTCGGCGAGCAGCCCGGACGCGTCAAGCTGCTCGAGGACCGCGACGGCGACGGGCGCTTCGAAACATCGCACGTCTTCGCCGACAATTTTCATTTTCCGACCGGCGTGCTGCCGTGGAAAGACGGCATCCTGGTCACCGCCGCCCCTGACATCTTCTACCTCGCCGACACCGACGGCGACGGCCGCGCCGACACCCGCCAGGTCGTCCTCACCGGGTTTGCGACCACCAACCCGCAGCTCAGGGTCAACGGCCTGCTCTACGGCCTGGACAACTGGATCTACGTGTCGTACCCGCGGGTGCTGCAGCCGCAGCGCTACGTCAAGGAATTCGGCGATCGCGGCACGCCGATTCGGTTTCCGGATCATCCCGGCGTCGCCGCGGTCGATGCGCTCGCCAAGGGCACGGACATACGGTTCCGGCTCGGGCCGCCGCGGCTCGAAGCGGTCGCCGGCAACGGCCAGTTCGGCAACGCCTTCGATGCCTGGGGCAACCGCTTCACAGTCTGGAACAACGATCACATCCGCCATGTCGTCCTCGCCGAGCAGTACGCCGCGGCCAACCCCCACCTCGCGATCCGCTCGAGCATGCAGTCGATTTCGGATCACGGCAACGCCGCGGCGCTTTTTCCGATCACCCGCGATCCGCTCAACATCCATGAATCGGAAGTCGGCCACTTCACGTCGGCGTGCGGCATCTCGGTCGAACAGGGCGGGACGTTTCCGGCGTCGTTTCAGCACGACGTGTTCGTCTGCGACCCGGTCCACAACCTCGTCCACGCCGACAAGCTGACTCCGTCCGGCGCGACGTTCGTCGCCAGCCGCGCGCTCGAGCGGCGGGAGTTTCTCGCCTCGACCGACGGCTGGTTCCATCCGGTGTTCTCGGCGACCGGGCCCGACGGGGCGCTCTACGTCGTCGATTTCCATCGCAAGCTCGTCGAGCACCCGGAGTGGCTGCCGCCGGAAATGATCACCCCGGCGGAGTTGCAGGCCGGCCACGACCTCGGTCGCATCTATCGCATCGTCTACGGCTCCGCCCGGCCGGCCGCGGCGCGGCCGCAACCAGCGGACGCCACGCCCGCCCAGCTGATCGGGTATCTCTCGGATCCGAATCTCTGGTGGCGGACGACCGCGCAACGGCTGCTCGTCGCCAGCGGCGATACGTCCGTGGTGCCGGCGCTCGAAGCGATCGCCGGCCACCACGGCGCGTCTTCACCCGAGGCGCGCCTGCACGCGCTGTGGACGCTCGACGGGTTGGGGGCGCTGCGCGCCGGAACGGTCCTCGCCGCCCTGGCGGACGAACATCCGGGTGTGCGCGAACACGCGGTCCGGCTGGCGGAGCGCTTTCCCGCAGATACGAACGTCACCAGCCGCCTGTTGCAACTGACCGGCGACCCCTCCAGCCGGGTCCAGTTCCAGCTCGCGTGCACGCTGGCCAGCATGGCCGCGCCATCAGCCGCGGTCCTCGACGCCCTGCACCGCATCGCCCTCGCGCACGTCGAAGATCCGTGGTTCCACACCGCGGTCCTCACCGGCGCCGCCGACAACGCCTACAACTGGTGGCAGCAGCTGGCGACGGAGCCGGCCGTGCTCGGCCGCCCGAGCGACGGCCGGGCCGCCTTCCTTCGCTCGGTAACCTCGATCGTCGGCTCGCGCCGGCAGCCGCGAGAAATTGAAGGCGTCCTCACGCGGGTCAGCCTGGCGCGGAGCGGCGACGCCGACTGGTGGCAGCGGGCAGCGCTCGAGGGACTCGCCGCCGGGCTGCGGCACGGTGCGGCCCAGCCGATCAGCCTGTCGGTACCGCTCCAGGATCGCCTGCTGTCACTGCTCGACACCGGCTCGTCCGAACGCCGCCAGGCCGCGCTCGACATCGCGCGATCGCTGGCCCTCGTCTCGTCGCCGGCCCTCCAGCGGCTGCTGACCGTCGCGGCGCGGCGGGCGGTGCTGACGACGGCGCCACCGGCGGCGCGCGCGATCGCGATCGGGCGGCTCGGGCTGGCGCAGGACGAGCGCACCATTCCGCCCCTGGCCACGCTGCTCTCGCTGCGCCAGCCGGAGGCGGTGCAGCTGGCGGCCGCGTCCGCCCTGCTCGGCATGCGCAGCCCGGTCGCCACCAACCGGTTGCTCGAACATTGGCCGGAATACACCGGCCCCGTCCGCGAGCTCGTCATCACCGGCTTCTTCGCATCGCGGCCGCGCGTCCTGGCGCTGCTCGACGCGATCGAGGCGGGCGCGGTCACCCCGGCGTCGCTCGGCCGGACGCGTTCGGCGCGCCTCCGCACCTATCCGGATGCCGACATCCGCCGCCGCGCCGCGGCCCTCCTGCCGGCCGACGAATCCGGCGAGCGCGGTCAGGCCCTGCAGAAATACCGCGCCGCGCTCAAGCTCGCCGGCGACGCCGGCCGCGGCCGCGCCACCTTCGGCGCCACCTGCACGCCGTGCCATCGCCTCGGCGGCGCCGGCTTCGAGGTCGGCCCCGATCTCGCCGGGGTCTCGGGCCGCGACCGCGAGAACCTGCTCCTGCAGATCGTCGATCCCAACGCCAGCATCGTCGCCGGCTACGAGGAATATCTGATCGAAACTGCCGACGGCCGATCGATCTCCGGTGTCATCGCGCACAAAACTGACACCGGCATCATCGTCCGGCGCGGCGGCGGCGGCGAGGACACCATCCTCCGGTCGGGCATCGTCCGGATTCGCGCGCTGCCGCTGTCGCACATGCCGGAAGGGCTCGAAGCCGGCATGACCGTGCAGGAGATGGCCGACCTGCTGCAGTACCTGAAAACCTATCGAGGAGAGAAATGACACTGTTCCTGCGCGTCGCAGCGGCATGCTGGGTGCTGACACTCGCGCTGCCGGCGGCGGCCGGCGCCCGCGAATTAAAGGTCGGCGTCGCGGCGGTGACGATTACGCCGCCGGCCGGCGGCCCGATGGCGGGCTACTACTACACCCGCGCCGCCGAGGGAACGCACGACGACCTCCTCGCCAAGGCGCTCGTCCTCGACGACGGCGTCACGCGCGCCGCGATCGTGACCTGCGATCTGATCGACGTTCCGGCGTCGATCGTCGAGCAGGCGCGGGCGCTCGCCGCGCGGCGGACCGGCATCCCGGCCGAACACATCATGATCAGCGCGACCCACGCCCATACCGGTCCGAGCCTGATCGATGGCAGCTTCCGGACTCACTTCGAGGGAGAGATGGGCCGGATCGCGGAGCAGTACCTGGCTGACCTGCCGGTCCGGATTGCCGAGAGCATCGAGCGGGCCAGCCGCGCCGCGGCGCCGGCCGCGGCATCCGCCGCGCTCGGCAGGGAACCAGGACTGGCGTTCAATCGCCGGTATTACATGCGCGACGGCACCGTGCACTGGAACCCGGGCCACCGGAATCCGGACATCGTCCGTCCGGCGGGGCCGATCGACCCCGATGTGCCGATTGTCCTCTTCAGCCATCCCGACGGCAGGCCCAAGGCGGTCTACACCAGCTATGCCATGCATCTCGACACGGTCGGGGGCACGCAGTACTCCGCCGATTACGCCGACACGCTGTCCCGGCTGCTCGCGGATGCGAGGGATCCGGATCTGCTGACGCTGTTCGCGATCGGCTGCGCCGGCAACGTCAATCACATCGACGTGTCGTCGTCCGAGAAGCAGAGCAGCCCGCAGGAAGCGGCCCGCATCGGCACCATCCTCGCCGCCGATGTGCTCAAGGCCTGGCCGGGCCTGACCGCGGTGGCCGACCCGGTGCTGCGCGTTGCGACGGTTCGCGTCGCCTTACCGCTGCGGGACGTGAAGCCCGGCGAGGTTGACTGGGCGACGAAGGTCGCCGCGACCTACGGGCGCAAGGACGTCGCGCCGATGATGGACCTGGTCAAGGCGCAGCGGATTCTCGACATCGATGCGCAGCACGGCCGGCCGCTCGATGCCGAGGTCCAGGTGATCGCGCTCGGCGCGGAGATCGCCTGGGTCGGGTTGCCGGGCGAGATTTTCACGGAGCTCGGGATGGCCATCAAGGCGGCCTCGCCGTTCCGATTGACGATCGTCGCGGGACTGACCAACGGTGGCCTTGGCTACATCCCCAACCGGAAAGCCTACGACGAAGGGGCCTACGAGCCGCTCAGCGCCCGCTGTGCGCCGGGGTCGGGCGAACGGCTCGTCGACGCCGCCACCGAGCAGCTGATCCGGCTTCACCACACGTCCCGCCCGTAACGACGGCGCGCCCGGTCAGCGCTTGGCGGGGCGGGGCGTCGCGCGCAGCGTCAGCGTCAGCAGCCCCATCGCCAGCAGGGCGCTGCCGAGCAGCAGTAGTGCCGCGAGGTTGCTGCCGGTCCGGTCCTTGGTAACACCGACCATGTAGGGCCCGGCGAAGCCGCCAAGGTTGCCGACTGAATTGATGAGCGCAATGCCGCCCGCCGCGGTCCGGGCGCCGAGCGATGCCGTGGTCAGCGCCCAGAACGGACCGATCGTCGACTTGATGCCGGCAAAGGCCAGCGCCAGCGAGGCGAGCGCCAGGTAGGGGTTGGCGAAGTAGGCACTCAAGCCGAAACCGACCGCCGACGCGATCGCCGCCCCGGCGACGTGACCGCGCCGCTCGTCGGTCCGATCCGAGTGGCGCCCGACCAGGAGCATCACGATCGCGGCAATCACGTAGGGGATCGCATTGATGACGCCGACGATCGCATCGCTCTGCCCCGAAAAGCTCTTGATGATCGACGGCAGCCACAGCTCGTAGCCGTAGCTGCCGATGTTCATCAGGAAGTAGAGCAGGCACAGCAGCCAGACGCGGCCGCTCGTGAACACGTCGCTCAGCCGATGGTCCCGCCCCGACCCGGGCAGCGCGGCCTCCTCGGCGAGGCGGGTCCGAATCCAGCCTTTCTGCGCATCCGAGAGCCAGCGGACATCCTGCGGGCCGTTCGGCAGGATCACGAACAGCAGCAGGCCGACCAGCACGGCCGGCAGCGCCTCGAGGATGAACAGCCACTGCCAGCCGGCGAGCCCCAGCACCCCGTCCATCCCGAGGATGGCCCCGGAAATCGGCGAGCCGACGATGCCGGCGACGACCCCGCCGGTCGCGAACAGGGCAATCGTCCGCGCCCGCTCCTTGGCCGGGTACCAGTAGGTGAGATAGAGGATCACACCTGGAAAGAATCCCGCTTCGGCGGCGCCGAGCAGGAACCGCATCGTGTAGAAGACCGGCACGGTCTTGATGAACATCATCGCCATCGAGACCATTCCCCAGACGACCATGATGCGGGCGATCCAGATTCGCGCGCCGACGCGCTGCATGATCAGATTGCTCGGCACTTCGAACAGGAAGTAGCCGATGAAGAACAGCCCGGCGCCGAGGCCGTAGACGCTGCCGAACACCGCCGGATCGACGCCGAGCACCTCGCGGAGGTGCAGCTTGGCGAAGCCCAGATTGATGCGGTCGATGTAGGCGATGACGTAACAGAGGAACAGCAGCGGCAGAAGCCGGCGATTGATCGCCGTGATAACGGCGCGCTGTTCGCCCTCGCTCAGGACCGCTTCGTCTGGGGTGTTCAATCGTCCTCCGCTTGCCGCGGATCCTCAGGCTCGAACGACCGGGGCACGACCACCACCGCCGACTCGCGTCGACCGGCCGCGCCCCTCGCTCGAATGGATTCGGGTGGTCACTTATAGCACAAGGCTCGGGAATGGAACGGCGGCAACCTGAGGGGGGAACGGGCGGCGGGACGGAACGGTCAGGGCCGGCACGGCGGCCGGCCCTGGAGAGGTCTACCTACTACTTGCGATTGCGGGTCGTGCCCTTCGCCGGCTCGACCTTGAGGTCGTTGACGACGTCCTTGACGCCGGCCATCGCGCGGGCGCGGTCGCCAATCTTGGTCTTGACCGCTTCGGACTCGACGTGGCCGGTGATCGTCACGACGCCCTGCTTCGAGTCGAAGCTCACGCCCTTGCCGTCGAAGTCCCACTCGGTCCGGTCCTCGAACATCTTGCCGAGCTGCTCCTCGATGGAATCGTCGACCTTGCTCATGTCGACGGCCTCGAGCTTGACCTCGTTGACAACGCGGCCGCTGGTGCCGACGACCTGCTGCGCGAGGTCTTCGGCGCGCGACTTTTCAGCCTCAGTCTTGACCTCGCCGCTGAGGTGCAGTGCCTTCTCATCCTTGTTCCAGTTGGCCTTCACCTTATCGTCGAGCTGGCTGCTCTTGAGCTGATCGTGGACACGCGCCTCGTAATCGGGCGTATCCGCGTTGTTCGCGCACCCCACGGTGAGCGGCGCGGCTGCCAACATCGTGACGATTGGGATGAAACGTAGAACTTTGTTCACTCTTTCCTCCTTCAATTCCGGTTCGGAGAAGGAGAGAGCAAAGAAGACGCCAGCTGTGCCAAAGTCTGACGGAAACGCCATGACCATTGCGACGACGACCAGCTCGAGTGCAGGAGCGCTGACGCCCGGCCGCCTGATTTTCGCCATCCTCGGCGCGTCGGCGGGCAATCTCGTCGAGTGGTACGACTTCTACGCCTACTCGTTCACCTCGCTGTATTTCGCGGCGGCGTTCTTCCCCGCCGGCGATCGCACCTCCCAGCTGCTGAACACCTCTGGCATCTTTGCCGCCGGGTTCCTGATGCGGCCGGTCGGCGGATGGCTGTTCGGGCGGATTGCCGATCGGTTTGGACGGCGGCCGTCGATGATGGCGTCGGTGCTGCTGATGTCCGCCGGCTCGCTCGCGATTGCGCTGATGCCGACCTACGCGATGGTCGGCGCGCTGGCGCCGGCGCTGCTGCTGTCCGCGCGGCTGGTGCAGGGCCTCTCGGTCGGCGGCGAGTATGGGACGAGCGCGACCTACATGAGCGAAGTGGCCGGGGCCGGGCACCGCGGCTTCTACGCCTCGTTCCAGTATGTGACCCTGATTGGCGGTCAGCTCGCCGCGGTGCTGACGCTGGTCCTCTTGCAGGAACTGCTGTCGCCGGCGCAACTGCGGACCTGGGGCTGGCGCCTGCCGTTCGCGTTCGGCGCCGTCGCGGCGGTGGTCGTCCTGTTTCTGCGGCGGACGCTGGCGGAGACGGCGCCCGAAGGCTCGCGGCGGTCCGCCGCCGCCGGGACGCTGCGCGGCCTGTGGCAGCACCCGCGCGCGGTCGCCACCGTCATTGGCATCACCGCCGGCGGTTCGCTCGTCTTCTACACCTACACCACCTACATGCAGAAATACCTCGTCAACTCGGCCGGCATGGACGCGCGCGGCGCGAGCCGCGTGATGACCGCGGCGCTGCTCGCCTTCATGCTGATGCAGCCGGCATTCGGCGCGCTGTCCGACGCCATCGGCCGCCGCCGCTCGATGATCGCCTTCGGCCTGTTCGCGGCCCTGACGACGGTGCCGCTGATGCACGCGATCGGCCGCGGCACCAGTGCCCCGGCCGCCTTCGTCCTCGTCCTGGCCGCCCTGACCGGGGCCAGCTTTTACACCGCGATCAGCGGCCTGGTGAAGGCGGAGCTGTTCCCGGTGGAAGTGCGCGCGCTCGGCGTCGGCCTGCCCTACGCAATTGCCAATGCGCTCGTCGGCGGTACCGCCGAATATGTCGCCCTCTGGCTGAAGTCGCGCGGCCACGAAGGCTGGTTCTTCTGGTATGTGACGATTTTCGGCAGCGTCGCGCTGGCGACCGCCCTGTCGATGCGCGACTCGCGGACGAGCGGCTACCTGCGGGACTAGCCAACGCGCGCGGCCGGCGGCGGAGCGGGGCGGCACTCAGGAGCGATCGGGGCTGTCGCGGAGCTTCCGTGCCAGCGTCCGGCGGTTGATGCCCAGGCTCCGGGCGGCGGCGGCCTTGTTGCCGCCGCGCGCCTCGAGCACGCGGCGGACGTAGGCGCGCTCGACTTCCTCGAGCGGCACGTCCCGGTGCGGGCTGCCGGCGAGCAGGGGCTCGATGCCGCCGTCGCTCGGGAAATCGAGGTCTTCGGGCACCACCGTGTCGTGCTCGCCGAGCGCGACCGCGCGCTCGAGCAGGTTGGCCAGCTCGCGCACGTTGCCCGGCCAGTGGTAGGCCATCAGCCGGCGCATCGCCGTCGCCGAGATGCCTTTCACCGGGCTGTCCTGGCGTTCACTGGCGCGGCTCAGCAACGACTCGGCCAGCGGAATGATGTCCTCGCGCCGATCGCGGAGCGGCGGCACTTCGATGCGGATGACATTGAGCCGGTAGTAGAGGTCCGGCCGGAACTGCCCCTCGCGCAGTTGCACCTCCAGCGCCCGGTTGGTCGCGGCGATCAGCCGCGCGTTGATCGGCACGTCGGTCGTGCCGCCGAGCGGACGGACCCGGCCACTCTCGAGGACGTTCAGCAGCTTCGCCTGGACCTCGAGCGGCAGTTCACCGATTTCGTCGAGCAGCAGCGTGCCGTTGCCCGACGCCACGAACGCTCCGGGGCGGTCCTCCCGGGCATCGGTGTAGGCGCCGCGGCGGACGCCAAACAGCTCGCTTTCCACCAGCGTCGCCGGCAGCGACGCGCAGTTGACGTCGAAGAAGATCCGCGCCCGGCGCGGCCCGGCATCGTGGATGTAGCGCGCCACCGCGCTCTTGCCGGTACCGGTCTCGCCGGTCAGGAGCACGGTCGCGTTGCCGCGCGCCGCGCGGCGCGCGACATCCAGCACGCGGGCCATCAGCGGGCTCTTCGCGACCAGGATCCCGTTGTCGACCGCCGGGACGGCGGCACGCAGCCGGACGATCTCCCGACGCATCTGCCGCTCGCGGAGCGCCCGCTCGATCGCCAGCACCAGCGTCTCGATCTTGAACGGCTTGGCGACGAAATCGCACGCGCCGGCGCGCACGGTCGCGACCGCCAGCTCGATGCTGCCGAACGCCGTGATCAGCAGTACCAGCTGGGTCGGCTTGACGGCAAGGATCGCGGCGCACAGATCAGTGCCGCGCATCTCCGGCATCTCGAGATCCGTGATCACCAGGTCGAACGGCTCGCGACCGATGCGGGCCAGCGCCGCCGCCGGCGAGGTGCTGCCCTCCGCCGTGAACCCGCGCGCCGACAGCTCTTCACACAGGAAGTCGACCACGCCGGCATCGTCGTCCACGACCAGCAGCCGTCCCGCCGTTGTCATGCCACCACCCGTTGCGGTCCGGCGAGGGGAAAATGGACGGTGACGCGGGTGCCGGCGCCAGGTGCCGAGGTCACGTCGATAGTCCCGCCGTGCTCATCGACAATCGACTTGATCACCGCCAGCCCCAGGCCGGTCCCGCCGCTCGAGCTCCAGGTCGTGAAGAACGGCTCGAAGATCCGCTGCCGGACCGGCTCGGGGATCCCCTCGCCGTCGTCGTCGACGACCAGCGAAACCGATGCCACAGGGGGCGCCGCGTCGGTGGGCTGGAAGCTCGATGGCTGCAGACTCACACGGACGAGGCCCTGGCCGGTCGCCGCCCGCAGTGCGTTGCTGAGCAGGTTCATGGTGACCTGCTGAACCTGGTCGGCATCCGCCAGCACCCGGGGCAGTCGCTCCGGGCCGTCGAAGACCAGCTGCACGGACCGCCGCCGCGCTTCGGGCGACAGCAGTTCGATGATCGCGCCGACGGTGGCCCGCAGATCGACCGCGGCGATGTGCGGCGCCTTGCGCCGGGCGAAGCCGAGCAGCCGCTCGACGATGCCGGCAATACGGTCAGACTGGGCGGCAACGATCTGCGCGGAACGCAGCACGTCCGGGGGAACATCGGTCCGCGCCGCGATCGCCCGGGCGCGGCCGTTCAGAATTTGCAGCGGCGAGCCGATTTCGTGGGCGAGGCCAGCGGACAGCTGGCCGACGGTGGCGAGCTTGTCGAGGCGCTGCAAACCGGCTTCGAGCGCTTCCCGCGCCTCCGCCGCCTCGACGAGGTGACGGCGCGCCTCGCCCAGTTCGTGCACCATCGCGTTAAACTGCGCCACCGCCGCGCCGACCTCGTCGCCGCCACTGAAGTTGACGCGCGCCACCCAGTTGCCGGCCTCGACCGACCGCATCGCCTGGGTCAGTGCCTGGAGCGGCCGGCGGACCAGGAGCAGCGACAGGATCCAGCCGACCGCCGTAATGCCGGCAATCAGCGTCAGGCTCGACACCACCGCCGTGACCGCCGTCGCCCGCAACTGCCGGCGCAGCTCGTCGAGCGGCCAGACGACCGCAACACTGCCGAGCCCCAGCCCGCGATCGTCGCGCAGCGGAAAGATGCCGACGAGATTCTCCACGCCGGCGAGTCGCTCGTAGCGGATATCAGGCCCGCGGCCGGCGCCGGCGGAGTGCAGCTCCGGCCGCACCAGCTCCACCGAGGCTTCACTGCCGAGCGAATTGGCCTGGAGCACCCCGGCGGCGTCGAAGACGAGGACATCGACCGCCGCATCGCTCAACTCGAGCGCCTCGAGAATCTCGTGGACGTCGGCGACCTGCCGGTCGCGGACCGAGTTCTCGACCCCGACCTGGACCGCGGTGCCGAGCAGCCTGAAGTCATGCTCGGCCGCGCCGCGGAGATCGCGCTCCTGCTGACGCAACTCCCGGACGCCGTAGGCCCCCAGGATGACAGTGCTCGTCAGGGTCAAGGCCAACGCCAGTTTGGTTGAGACCTGCACCGGGCTTAGCGTGACAGAAGTGCTCACATGGGTCAATTGTGCACGAAGCCACGCAAGCACAGAAATCTGGTAAACCATTGCAAACACTCTTGTTAAGTCGTTGACGCGTTGGGTCCGTCGGTTGCAGGGCTCAATTACCATGCTCCGAGTCGCCTTGCTGCTGCAGTCCGGTCCTCTCTTCCTCGTGCTGGTGATCATGGCGGGCTGTACGGCCGCCGGCCAGAGCACGACGGCGGCGACCCCGCCGGCCGCGGCGCCGCCGCCACCCGGGACCATTCACCTTGCTGAAGCATCCCGCCAGTTCATCGGCCTCGAGACGGTGAACGGTGCGGCGACCGGATCGCGGCTCACTGCGCCGGCCCACGTCGAGTTCCGGGAGGGCGCGCTGTCGCAGGTCGGGGTGCCGCTCAGCGGCCGTGTGCTCAAGGTGCACGTCCGGAGTGGCGATGCGGTGAAGCGCGGGGATCCGCTGCTCACCCTGAACTGTCCGGAGGCGGCCACGCTGCGGGCGGCGGTCGACACCGCTCTGGCCAGCCGCCGCGAGGCCGAGACGACCCTGGCGCGGCAGGTCCGGATGCTCCAGCAGGGCGTCGGCATCGAGCGCGACCAGCTCGCCGCCGAGACCCGGCTGGCGGAACTGAACGCGCAGCTTGCCAGCGCCCAGGCTCGCGCCGCGATGATCGGCCCTGGGATCTCGACCACGGTCGTCCTCCGCGCGCCAATCGCCGGCACCGTCATCACCCGCAAGGCAGCCACCGGCATGGAGGTGCAGCAGGGAGGCGAGCCGGTGCTGGAAATCGGCGACTCCGCTGCATTGTGGGTCGTGGCCGACGTCTTCGAGCGCGATCTGGCGACCATCCACAGCGGCGACCGCGCCACCGTGCAGCTGCCGGCCAGCAGCCAGGCCTTCACCGGCCGGGTGACGTCGATCGGCACCGTCGTCGCCAGCGGCCTGCGCACCGCCCCCGTCCGGATCGTCCTCGACGCCGCCGCTCGCGGCCTGCGCTCCGGGATGTACGGCCGGGCGCACATCGAGGCCGCCGGCGCCGACATCACGCTGCCGACCGATGCGGTCCTCATCAGGGACGGGAAGGAATCGATCGTCTACGTCGAGCAGGGCCCGGGGACCTTCATCCGCCGGACGGTCGTCATCGCGCGTCACGTCGACAGCGGCCGGGTGCAGATTGTCTCGGGCGTGTCCCCCGGTGAGCGGGTCGTCGTCAAGGGCGCGCTGCTGCTCGACGGCTCCGCCGATCAGCTCCTCTGACCGGCCCGGGCCCTGGCGTGCTCCGCTCCATCATCGACTTCTGCGTCCGCAAGCGTCTGCCGGTACTGGCCGCGACGCTGGCGATTGCCGCCATCGGCGTCAACGCCTACCTGAACCTGCCGATCGAAGCCTATCCGGACGTCACCAACCTCCAGGTCAAGGTCATCGCCCAGCTGCCCAGCCTCGCGCCCGAGGAAATCGAGCGCCAGGTGACGGTCCCGATCGAACGCGTCCTCAACGGCACGCCCGGCATGGTGCTGATGCGCAGCGAGAGCCTGTTCGGGCTGTCGATCGTCTCGCTGACGTTCGACGACGATGCCGATGCGTTCAGGTCGCGGACGACGGTGACCGAGCGGCTCACCGAGGCGGAGCTGCCGGAGGGCGTCACCGTCGGGCTCGCCCCCGAAGCGACGCCGCTCGGCGAGATCTACCAGTTCCGGGTCGTCAGCACGCGCCACGACACCATGGAGACCCGGGCGGCGCTGGAGTGGACGATTACCCGGGTGCTGCGCCAGGTCCCCGGCGTCGCGGACGTCGTCACCTTCGGCGGCTTCCTGAAGGAGATCCACGTCGAGGTCGACTCGTCGCAGCTGCTCGCCCACAACCTGCTGCTCGCCAACGTCACCGACGCGCTGCGCCAGTCGAACCGCAACGTCGGCGGCGGCTTCCTCCAGCACGGCGAGCAGCAGTTGACGATCCGCGGCGTCGGCTACCTCCAGAATCCGCGGGACGTCCAGTCGATCGTCCTCAAGGCCGAGAACGGCACGCCGGTCACAATCGGCGACGTCGCCCGGGTCGTCCTGTCGCATACCCCGCGGCTCGGCGCCGTCGGCTACAACCTCGCCGGCGACGTCGCCGAGGGCTTCGTGCTGCTGCGCCGCGGCGAGAACCCGAGCGTCGTGCTCGACGGCGTCCATGCCAAGGTCCGGGAGCTGAACAACGGCATCCTCCCGGCCGGGATGACGATCGTGCCGTTCTACGACCGCACCAACCTGGTGTCGCTGACGCTCGGGACGGTGCACCACAACCTGCTCCTCGGCGCGCTCCTCGTGATCTCGGTGGTGTGGCTGTTCCTGCGCAGCTTCCGCAGCTCGCTGATCGTGACCTCGGTCATCCCGCTGGCGCTGCTCACCGCCTTCATCGGCCTCAAGCTGATTCACCTGCCGGCCAATCTGATCTCGATGGGCGCGGTCGACTTCGGCATCCTCGTTGACGGCGCGGTCGTGCTCGTCGAGAACGTGCTCCACGAAGCCGGCGTCCGCAAGCCGCGGCGCCGCGGTGAGCTGCTCGCGCTGATCGTCCACTCTGCGCTCGACGTCGCCCGCCCGACGTTTTTCGCGATGGCGATCATCATCGCCGCGCTGATCCCGGTGTTCACGCTGCAGCGCGTCGAGGGGCGCATCTTCCGGCCGCTGGCGCTGACCTACAGCTTTGCGCTGGTCGGCGCGCTGGTCTTCGCCCTGACGACGGTGCCGGCGCTCTGCGCGCTCGTGCTGCGGCCGAAGGACGGCGAGGTCACCGAGCCGAAGCTGCTGACCCGCCTGCGCGGCCGCTACGCGGCGGCGGTGCGGTGGAGCCTCGACCACGCCGCCGCGGTCGCGGCCGGGGTCGCGGCGCTGCTGCTCGTCACCGCCATCGTCGGCGCGCGGCTCGGCAGCGAGTTTCTGCCGGAGCTCGACGAGGGGGACTTCGTCATCTTCGTCGAGATGCCGCCGAGCATCACCCTCGACAAGGGCGCCGCGATCCTCACCGAGGTCCGCCGCCGGCTGCTGACCTTTCCGGAAGTGATCGAGACGATGAGCGAGCAAGGCCGTCCTGAAGACGGCACCGACGACGAAGGCGTGAACATGAGCGAGACATTCGTGCATGTCGCGCCGCGGCAGCGCTGGCGCCGCGGCCTGACGAAGGAGCAGCTGGTCGAGCAGATGCGGACCTCGCTCGTCCAGATCCCGGGCGTCGACTTCAACTTCTCGCAGCCGATCAAGGACAACGTCGAGGAGGCGGTCAGCGGCGTCCGCGGCAAGGTCGTGCTGAAGATTTTCGGAGCCGATCTCGGCGTCATGAAAGCCACGCTCGAGAAGTGCCTGGCGGTCCTGGCGAAGGTCCCCGGCGTCGTCGATCTCGGGCTCTACCGCGACGCGACCATCCCGCAGCTGCAGATCGTCCTCGACCGCCCGGCGCTGGCAACCGCCGGAATCACCGTCGGCGCGGCGCAGGACGTCGTCAAGACGGCGCTTGGCGGCGACGTCACGACCGAGTTCTGGGAGAACGAGCGCCCGGTCCCGGTCCGCGTCATCCTGCCGGTGTCCGAGCGCCAGGACGAGGCGCGGATCGGCGACATCCTGGTCCCGACGGCGGCCGGCGGCCACATCCCGCTGCGCGAGGTTGCCCACATCGATCAGGCGATGGGCCGGGCGGCGATCACCCGCGAGGCCAACAGCCGCGTCCTCGCGCTCAAGTTCAACGTCGAGGGGCGCGACATGGGATCCGTGGTCAAGGACAGCATCGCCGCTGTCCGCCAGAACGTTGCCGTCCCTGAGGGCAACGTCCTGTCGTGGGCTGGCGAGTTCGAGAACCAGCAGCGCGCGATGGCCCGCCTCGCGGTGATCGTGCCAATCTCCTTCGTCATTGTCTTCGTCCTCCTCTACACCGCGCTCGGCTCGGCGCGCAGCGCCTTCACCGTCCTGCTGGTCGCGCCGCTGGCGATGAGCGGCGGGCTGTTCGGCCTCGCGGCGGCGCGTATTCCGCTGTCGGTCAGCGCCGCCGTCGGCTTCATCGCGCTGCTCGGCCAGGTGTGTCTGGCATCGCTGCTGGTGGTCAGCGCCGTCGACGATCGCCAGCGTGCCGGGGCCGGCCTGGCCGAGGCGATTGTCGACGGCGCCGCCGGCCGCTTCCGGGTCGTGCTGATGACGGCGCTGCTCGCCATCCTCGGGCTGATGCCGGCGGCGCTCTCGGGCGGCGTCGGCAGCGAAACGCAGCGGCCGTTCGCGGTCGTCATCATCGGCGGGCTGATGACCGCGGTCGCGGTCACGCTGTTCGTCCTGCCGCTGGTCTATCGCATTGTCGTACGGACACCGGCGGCCGCGGCTGGGGAAGGCGAATGAGCGGGCGGCCCGGTGACGGCAAGGGTGTCGGCGGCCGTGCGGTCATCGCGGCGCTGCTGCTGCTCGTCGCGCCGCCGCTCGCCGGCGCGCCGCAAGCGGGGGCGCCAGGCGCCGCGCCGCTGCCCGCGATGGTCACTCTCGAGGACGTCCTGACGCTGCTGGCGACGCGAAGTCCGCGGACCGCGGCCGACCAGGCGGCGGTGGCGGTGGCGGCCGCGGATCGGGTCACGGCGCGGACGCTCCCCAATCCGACGGTCAGCTACGGCGGCACGCATCTCGTCAGCGGCTTAAGCACCGGCGCCATCACCCAGCACCAGGTCGTCGCTGAGCAGCCGCTGCTCCTGAACCACCAGCGCCAGGCGCGGCTCGAGCAAGCCGACCGGGTGGTTCGCGTCGAAGAGGCCCGCGCCGCGGAGAAGCTGGCGGCGCGCCGCCTCGCGGTTCGCCAGGCCTTTCAGTCGCTCGTCGCCCGCCAGGAGCAGCTGCGCGTGACGGAGGACAGCCTTGCCGATCTCGATCGGATCGCGCACCTCGTTCGCGGTCGAGCGGAGGCCGGCGACCGCAGCCAGTACGACGTCGCCAGGGTCGACACCGAAACGGAGACGCTGCGCGCCCTGCTCGTCAACACGGCGGCGGACGTCGCCGATGCCTCCGGCCGGCTCGCCACGCTGCTCGGATTCCCCGGCTGGACACCGCGCGCCGCCGGGCGGCTCGACGCTGCCGACCTGGCCGTGCCGGCCGACGCCGATGCGCTCTGGACAGCCGCGCAACAACGACTGCCGGCGCTCGTCACCCTCCGGCAGCAGCAGGCGGCGTCGCGCGGCGGCCTGCTGCTCGCCCGCCGGGAGCGGCTGCCGGTGCCGGCGCTGAGCGGCGGCATCCAGACGACGCAGGAGGTGCACGGCACCTCGGCCTTCCTTGGCGTGTCGGTGCCGCTGCCGTTCTTCGATCGCGGCCAGGGGCCGATTGCCCGCGCCTCAGCCCAGATCGACGCCGACCGTCTCACACTCGACGCCGAGATGGCGGAGACGCGCGCCGAACTCGAACGGGCGGCGGCGGTGCTGGTGAAGCGGCGGGAGGCGCTGCGCCGGTTCGAGAGCGCCGTCGTCGGACGTGGCCCCGGCCTTCGACAGATGGCGGAAGCCGCCTACCGCGAAGGCAGCGGCGACATCCTCGAGTTGCTCGACGCCATGCGATCGCTCAAGGAGATTGAGCTGACCCACGTCGCGCAGCTCGAAAGCGTCCGGCTCGCGGAGGAGGAAGTCGTCTCGGCCGCCGGACTGGATCTTCCGCCGTCCGGGCCATGACGATGCGAACACCAGGCCACACCGCAACCGGCAGTCCCCGCGGGCCGCGGCCGCGGCGCCTCGCGGCGTCCGCCGCCCTGATGATCGGCCTGCTGACGGCGGCCGCCGGGTGCATCCCGCGCACCCCCCTCGACCAGTCGCGCGCCTGGGAGCTGCACGGCGTCGTCGTCGCGGCCGGCGGCGGCACGCTCAGCGTCCGTCACAAGAGCGGCCGGGTCGTCGCATTGGTCGTCGACGATCGCACCGTTTACAGCCAGCGCGACGAGCCGGGCCGGGCGCCGGCACTGCGTCCCGGCGCCCGGGTCAGAGTGCAGGTCGAAACCCGGGCCGGGATCGATTACGCGAGGCAAGTCCACGTGTCCGCCGCCGGCCGGCTGTGAGCCGGCGGCGGCGGGGCGGCATCCGCCGCTCAGTCGTGATGAACGTGGGCGACGTGCTCGCGGAGCAGGTCGCGGCCGAAATCGCCGCGGAAGTCGCGCCACACCGAGTGGACGTGGTTGGCGTCGTTCTGGGTGTTGTCGTACTCGATCAGGAACGTCGGTCCCTGTATGCGGTAGTAGTGCTTCCTGCCGCGCTCGGCTTCGCCGGCCCACGCGAAGGTGATCCGCTCCAGGCCGGCGGCGCGCAGCTCTCCCATCCGGTCGGCGGCAATGTCAGCCGCCATCGACGACGTGTAAGTGTCGATCACCGCCATCAGCAGCTCACGCTGCGCCGGCGTCATCGCGGAGGCCGCCAGGCCCGCCGGCGACAGCGGGTCGACCTTTGCGGCGGTCTTGGTGACAATGTCGTTCGGCGCAACGTCGCCGATCGTCGCGGCGGTACGCTGCGCCGGATCGAGCGCCATCAGCAGGGCGCGCGCCGTGTCCTCGCGGTCGCCGAGCACACGCAGTCCCTTCTTCGGGCCTTCGACGCGGACTTCGGCGGGGTTGGAGCCGAAGAACGCCGGCGAACTGGCGACGGCGGTCCCGTTCCGGATGTTGAAGTGCACGGCGAGGTGATGCCCGTTGACCCGCCAGCCCCACGCGCCGGCGGCGGCGGGCGTGCCGAAAATGGTGAAGGCGTACTGCTCGGGATCGCGCATCGCCGATCCGTTTTCGAGCTCCTTCAGGATGGTCTCGAGATCGACCATGATCGTCGTCGCCTGGGTGTAGCCGCGCTGGCTGAGGCCGGTCTTGAGCAGCGCCTGGGCCAGGGCGCGCTGCGCCGGGTTCATCGCCTTGATCGGCAGACCGTTGCGCGGAAACTGCTGCGCCGGGACGTAGTGCCACCGCGTCAGCTCCTCCGAGTCGATCGGATAACTTGCCTGCTGCCGCTGCTCAGGCGAAAGCGCCGCCAGGAAGGCATTCGCCGCCGTCACCATCGCCGTGGTCGTCCGCTCCGAGGCGGCCGGCCGCCCGGCCAGCACCACCGCGCACACCGCCGCCGCCACCAGGCCTGACCATGTCACGCGTGCCATACTCGCTGCTCCTTCCGCGGGGTTATTTTCGAGCCGCCGGCGTCAGCGTCGTCTCGCGCGTCGAGCCGTCGCGGGTGTAGACGACGGTCACCGGCTGGCCGATCTTCAGGACGTCGAGCGCATAGGTGTAGTCGTAGATGTTGGCGATCGTCTGCCCGGCAATCGAGACAATGATGTCTCCCTTGCGCAGCCCCGCCTGCTCGGCCGGTCCGCCGCCGATGACGCCGCCGAGCAGCAGCCCTTTGACGTCGCCCGAGTAGTCCGGCACGGTGCCGGTGAAGACGCGCGCGCCGGCGCGGCCGCCCCCCTGCTGCAGCCGCTCGTCGACCTTGGTGAACGCCGGCGGCTCCGGCGCACTCTCGAGCCGCCGGACGATGGCGGTTGCGAAGCCCGCGACGCGGTCGAGGTCCTCGTAATCGATCCGGTCCGGCGTGTCGGACGGCTTGTGGTAGTCGGCGTGAGTGCCGGTAAAGAAACTGAGCGACGGAATCCCGGCGCCGTTGAACGTCGCGACGTCGGTCGGCTGATAGGGATCGGCCTGCACCGCCAGGTCGAAGCCGGCGGCGACGTTGGCCTGCTCGAGCATCCGGGTCCATGCCGGGCTCGAGCCGGTCGCCTGCACGGTCAGCCGGTTGTCCTGCATGCGCCCGACCATGTCGAAGTTCAGGTACGCCGCAATCGCGTCGAGCGGCACCGGCGGCGCCGCCGCGAACGCGCTCGACCCGAGCAGGCCCAGTTCTTCGCCGGACCAGAAGCCGACCAGCACGTTGCGGGCGCGTGGCTCCCGGGCGAGCGCCGCCGCGATCGCCAGGACGGCAGCCGATCCCGATGCGTTGTCGTCGGCGCCGGCGTGCACCTTCCCGACGTCGTCTTTGCTGGCCAGCGTGTTGCCGGCCTCGCCGCGGCCGAGGTGATCGTAGTGCGCGCCGATCGCCACCCACGGCTTCGCGGCCGCGGCCGGGGCCGTGGTGGCCGGCAGGTAGCCGACGACGTTGTGGCCGGTGCGCTTCTCGCGCTGGACCACGGCGTGAATCGCGAGCGTGACCCCCGGCAGCGGAAATCCCGCGACGTGCGGGTTCGCGCCGTCGAGAGCCTGCTGGGCCTCCGCGACCGACGGTCCGGGAGTCTTGAAGAGGCGCGCCGCGACGTCGCCCGTGACACTGACCGCCACGATCCCGGAGCCGGCAATCGCGGTATCGAACGTCATCGGCGCCAGCGTCCCGGCGTTGGGCGAACGGGGACCGGTGACGACGACCAGCGCCTTCGCGCCGTGCTGCCGCGCCGCCATCGCCTTGTAACGGAGATCGGCATAGCGGGCCAGCACGCCGCGCGTCTTCGTGTCCGCGTCCTCCGGAAAGTAGCGCAAGACGACGACGATCTTGTCCTTGACGTCGAGCGACGCGTAGCTGTCGTAAGCGAGTCCCTGACTCTCCGGGACGACGAGACCGTAGCCGGCAAACACCGCCGGGCCGCTGACGTCGCCGTTATCGGAAAACGACAGCGCCCGGACGGCGCCGGCGCCGGCCGCCGCGCCGCCAATCGCCAGCGTCGTCCCGCCGTCGCGTGTCCCGGCGGTGAATTCGAACGGCAGCAGGAAGCTGTCGCGCCCCGGGAGCGGCCGGACGCCGGTCTTCCGCAGCTCGGCGATCAGATAGTCGCTCGCCAGGCGCTCGCCGTTCGACCCGGCCAGGCGGCCTTCGAAGCGCGCCGACGCCAGCGCCTCGACGTGGGCCCGGGTCGGCGAGCTCTGTGCGCCAGCTCCGGCGGCCAGCATCGCCAGCGACGCCGCCACGGCTCCTGCGGCGATGCGGCTTCGAGCAGCGGCAGTGATCATTTCGTGGCTGGCTTTCTCGGCGGAGCGCTCTGCAGCGCCCGCAGCGCCTGCTCGTGATTCCATTGCGCCAGGAAAATCTGGCCGGCCGAGCCGCCGGCGCGGCTCGACGTCCACGCCAGCGTCTTCCCGTCGGGGGACGGCACCGGCAGCCCGTCGAAGCCGGCGGTATAGGTCACCCGCACCGGCTCCTTCGCGCCGGCCGCGTCGACGATGAACAACTCAAAGTTCTCGAAGCCGAGCTTGTTGGAGGCGAAGATGATGTAGTCCCCGGACGGGTGCATGTAGGGCGCCCAGCTCATCGATCCGAAGGTCGTGAGCTGCCGCTGGTCTGTGCCATCGGGCTTCATCGTCCAGATGTCGGCGATCAGACCCTGCTCGTCGAAGCGCCGCCAGACGATCCGCGTGCCGTCCGGCGTGAAGAAGGGGCCGCCGTCGTAGCCGGGTGCGGTCGTCAGCCGGCGCTGATCGGAGCCGTCGGCCCGCATCACGTAGATTTCGGCGAAGCTGCTCGGGTTGTCGTCGAGCGCCTTCCGTTCGGCGGCGGTCAGCGGATGATTGTAGGCGCCGCGCATCGACGAAAAGACGATCCACTGGCCGTCCGGCGAATAGCTGCCTTCGGCGTCGTACCCGAGCGCGCTCGTCAGCCGCGTCGTCGCAGCGGTCTTCTCGTCGTAGCTGTAGATGTCCATCGCCGGGTCGTAATCCCAGGCGTAGCGGCGCGCCTTGCCCGAGGCGCGGATTGCCAGCTCCTCGTCCTGGCGGGCCTTGGACTGCGGATCCGCGTGGGTCGACGCAAACTCGATCTGGTCGGTGCCGGGGCGGAAGAACGCGCAGGTCGTCTTGCCGAGACCGGTCGAGATCCGCCTGGTGTCGCCGCTGGCCAGGTCGATGACGTAGATCTGATAGAAGGGATTGCCCGGTTCGCGCTCGCTCTGGAAGACTAGGCGGCGGCCGTCGGGCGACCAGTAGCCCTCGCCGGCCCGCGCCCCTTCGATGGTGAGACGCCGTACCCGGGTCAGGAAATCGCCTTCCTGAGACGGCGCGGCATCCATCTCGCGCGGACGATCGGCGAGGACTGCCGCGAGCATCAGCGCCGCGGTCACCAGGCTGCGAAACACTATCAGGGTCCTTTCGGTGACGAAGGCCTGATTATCGCCGCAGACCGCCGACGGCGCCAGCGCGCCCTATTTCGCGGCCGCGCGATCGAAGACGACCTGTCCGCCGATGACGGTCAGGTCCGGCTGCAGCGTCCGGAGGCGCTCGGCCGGCACGGTCAGGAAGTGATCGTCCAGCACCACGAAGTCGCCGAGCTTGCCCGCCTCAATCGACCCGCGTCCCTTCTCGTCGAAGCTGAATCGCGCCGCGGCGCTGGTCATCATCCGCAGCGCCTCTTCCCGCGACACCGCTTCGTCGGCGCCAATCACCTGCCCGGAATCGGTCATCCGCGTCGTCGCCGAGTAGATCGTCAGGAACGGGTTGAACGGGTTGAGCGCGTCGTTGCGATCGAGGCCGAGCATGTGATCCGTGTTGATCGCCACCTCCACGCCGGCGTCGCGCCACATCTTCAGCCCGATGAAATGCGCGAGCCGGTCGGCGCCGAGACCGCCGGCCAGCGCGTCGGCGTCGCGATAGTGCCACGCCGGCTGGGTATCGACCAGCACGCCGAGGCGGGCGGCGCGCGCGGCGGTCTCCGGATGGACGAAGTAGGCGTGGATCAGCGTGTGACGACGATCGGGTGACGGGGTCTTCGCCTGCGCGGCCTCGATCGCGTCGAGGACGACGTCGACCCCGGCATCGCCGGTGACGTGCGCGACCATCTGCCGGCCGCGGCGATGGCCGATGTCGAAGACCTGCTTGATCTGGGCCGGTGTCAGGGTCAGGAAGCCGCGGTCGGCAGGATCGTCGAGCGCGTAGAGCTGCCGTGCCCCGGGGCCGTACGGATCGCGCATGAAGGACGTGCCGATCAGGATGCCGCCATCGGCGACGATCTTGAGCGGGCCGATCTTCAGCCAGTCGTCCCCGTCGCTGGGCCGAGCCGGCAGCTCATCGATGAACCGCTCGACCGCCGCCGGATCCTCGGGATGGGGAATCCGCAGCGTGACCGTCGAGCGGACCCTGAGGCGCCTGGCCGCGTAGAGCGCACGATAGGCCTTGAAGCCCTCGAGCGTCGCGCCGCGCTCGATAACGCTGGTGATGCCGGCCGCCAGGTAGGCGCGATGAACCTGTTCGAGCGCGTCGAGCGGCACCGTCTCGCTGCGCGTCCGGAACGGCGCGAGCAGGCCGCCGGCGTTCCGCAGCAGCCCGGTCGGCTCCCCGGCCGCGTCCTTGACGATCGCGCCGCCGGGCGGATTGGCGGTGGCGCGGGTGATGCCGGCCACGCGCAGGGCGGCGGAGTTCAGCGCGAAGGCATAGGCGCAATCGACCACCACCGGGTGATTGGGCGCCGCGGCGTCGAGCTCCTCACGGGTCGGGAAGCGATGCTCGCGCAGCCGCGTCGGGTAGACCCGCGGCGTCCAGATCCACGACCCCGCGGCGCGCGTCGGCACCTCGCTGCGGATCCACGCCTGGACCTCGGGAATCGACGGCAGACTGCGGAATGGCTGCACGGCGTGGCCGGCCGCGACGTCGAGCGCGTGGACGTGGGTGTCGATGATGCCGGGCAGCACCGTGCGCCCGGCGGCGTCAATCACCTTCGTCGCCGAGCCGATTCGCGGCCGGATCTCATCGTTCGAGCCGACCGCGACGAAGCGTCCGTCGCGCACCGCCAGCGCCGCGGCAGTCGTGAAGCCGCGGTCAACCGTCACGACCCGGCCGTTCAGCAGGACCAGGTCGGCCGGCGGCACGGCATCCTGCGCCGCGGTCCGCCACCCCAGCGCGCCAATCAGCAGCGCGGCGGCCGCCGTCTGTTTCAGAACCGTCATCGAGATCTCCTGGCAGGTGGCTTAAAGGCGGATTATATCTGCAGGACTAACGTCCCGCGAAAGCCCTCGACCGCGCATGTATACTCCGCGGGCGGGGCGCACCCCCCGTCGCGACCCGCAGAAGGGAGCCGGCAATGTGTTCCACATGGCCTCCTCAACCGGACAGTCTTTGCCAAGCCCCTCGTCGGATGTTCCAGGCGTCCTGGTGGCGATGCAGCGCAGCTGTTGTCTGCGGATTGGCGGTCGCGTCGGGTGCTTCAGCGCAGGGACGCGAGAACTTCAACGCCCGGGACAGCAGAAAGGAAGCGCTCCGCCTGGTCGCCGCCCAAGCGGCCGACCCGAACGGCGAAGCGCGAGCGTTCGCGTCCGCTTCTGCCACCGCATCCCCGTTCAGGATAGTCTCCCGCCACCTCATTCGTGAGAGTGACGGCACGATCAGTATCGTCGGCGAGGTCAGCAACTCGTTTACCGCAGTGACGTTCGGGCGCGTGATCGCCGAATTGCATTCGGCCACCGCACTCCTCGGAACGGAGCAGTCATACATCTTTGGGCCACAAAATGTCCGCCTCGTGCCGTCCGGAATCTACACCGACGCGGTGCCCAGTGCAGGCTCCGGATTCTTCAAGATTTACACCAACGTCAGCTTCGATGCGGTGACGTCGGTGGTCCTGACCAATCTCGGCGACTTCTTCGACTTCCGGCCAAGCGAAGCGAAGATCGCGGTTGGGGTTTCAACGCGGACGCTGTGCCCGCTCTGCGAAACCACATTGCAGGGAAAGGTCGCCAACTCCAGCACGCGGGCCCTGACGCTGTTCACGCTCGCCTCGGTCGCGGCTGCGGCTATTGGATCAACCGAAATAGAGGACGTCACCTTTACATATGTCGATGGGGCGACGGTAGTCTGCGACGACGTCACGAGCACGAGCAGCGTTCGCCCGAACAGCACGGCTTTTTTTGTCGGCGCCTTTCCGCGGCCGTTGCCCGAAATAAAATACCAATTCGCGCAGTGGGAAGAGGTGTCAATTGATGCCGACGCCGTAATTCTGCCGCCGCCGGCCGGTGCGGGAAGCATTCAGGTCAAGGCCAACTGCGGCTGGACTGCGGTCAGCGATGCACCGTGGCTGTCGATCGTCGCCGGCGCGTCGGGTCACGCGGATGGAACAGTGGGATACGCGGTAGCGCAAAATACGCAACTGGCGGCCCGGATCGGACATATCGCCGTGGCGGGCCTCACTTTCAAGGTCACGCAGCGCGGGACCGCCGGCGCGATCGGCGCTGCACCGCCTTTCGGCAACGTCGACACGCCGGTCGACGGCGCGACCGGCGTCACCGGATCGATCGGCCTCACCGGCTGGGCCGTCGGCGAAGCCGGTGTCACCGGCGTCCGGGTCTTTCGCCGACCGGTGCCCCCCGAGCCGCCGGATGCGGAGGTGTTCATCGGCAACGCGGTGTTCGTACGCGGCGCGCGTCCGGACGTTGCCGCGACCTACGCGGTGTACCCCAACAGCGACATGGCGGGCTGGGGTTACCTGATGCTCACCAACATGCTGCCGAACGGCGGCGACGGGACATACTCGTTTTCCATCTACGCCGACGATGCCAACGGCAGTACTCGACTGCTCGGGGCGCGAACGATCACCTGCAGCAACAGCACGGCGGTCACGCCGTTCGGCGCCATCGACACCCCAGCACAAGGCCAGACCGTTAACGGCCTCGTCACCAACTTCGGATGGGTCCTCTCGAGAGGACCGCGGCGCGCCGACCCTCCGGCAGGAGGAACCGTCAACGTCGTCATCGATGGCGTCGTCGCCGGCTCGCCAGCGGGATGGACCGGCCGATCCGACATCGCGGCGCTTTTTCCTGCCGCGACGTATCCCGGTATCGGCACCGCGCTTGGCGTGTTCAGCTTCAGCTCCACCGGCCTCGCCAACGGCGTCCACACCATCGCATGGGGCGTCACCGACAGCCAGGGCGGGGCCGCCGGAATCGGGAGCCGGTACTTCACCGTGTCAAACGGCGCCGCGGTGACAGGCCCGGCCGCGACCGGCGTCGCTCAGATGGCCCTGCCGGCGCTCTTCCAAGCCGTCGGGCCATTGGAAGGCCGGCGCGGCTATCACCTCGATGCCCCTTTCAGGCAATACAGGCCTGATGCAACGGGCGTCGTGACGGTGCAGTCTGAAGAACTGGACCGCGTCGAACTGCGGCTGGATGCAATCGCCGGTGCACTGAAGCAGGGTGGCACGTACGTTTCGCTGCCTGCCGGGACTCGTATCGATCCGGAGACGGGGGTGTTCACCTGGCAACTCGGGGTGGGCTTCGTCGGAGCTTACGAGTTCCTGTTTGACACCGTCCCTGGACAGCGTCACGTGCGCGTGATTGTCAATCCGAAGGGCAGCAACCGTGTCGGGCCGCAAATCCTTATCGATCGTCCCGCCCTCAACCAGGTCGTGGGCCGAACGTTCAGCGTGGCGGGCTGGGCGGCCGACCTCGACGCGGCCGACGGCACCGGTATCGACACCATTCATGTGTGGGCCTATCCCCGCGGCGGAGCGACGCCGATCTTTCTTGGAGCCGCAACTCTCGGGGGACGGCGCCCCGATGTGCGGGAGCTTTACGGAGAGCAATTTGCGCCCTCTGCCTACGAGCTGACGGTCGGATCGCTGCCGCCGGGCGGATACGAACTGGCCGTCTTCGCCTGGAGCACTACGACCGGCACATTTCTGCCGGCCCGGACTATGTCAATCGTCGTGAAATGACCAGCGCGCCGCGGCGCGATCCGGTCACTTCGCGCCGCCGATCGTCACCAGCGCGACGCGGTTGATGGCGCTCTCCGCCAGCGCCAGGTTGCCGTCGCGCGTCGTCATCATATTGCGGACGACGCCGCCGCCGGCCGGGATGATCCAGGTCTGGAATTTCTCCGATCGCGGATCGAAGCGGACGAGCGTGTTGGGCCGGACACCGGACTCGCTGTACCAAAGGACGCCGCCGACGGCGGCAATGCCGTAGGGCTGCGACTGGCGTCCGCCGGGAGACGGCCATTCGCGCACCGCGCCGGTCGCCGGATCGAAGCGTCCGAGATAACCGCGCGCGAAATCGGTATACCAGATGACATCGTCCGGCGTGATCGCCAGGCGGCGCGGCCGCGCCTGCGGGTCCGGCAGCGGGTACTCGGTGATCTGCAGCGTCACCGGATCGACCCGGCCGACCCGGTTGCCGCGGAAATCGACGTACCAGGGCACTCCCTTCGAGTTCACCTGGATGCCGTACGGATAGGTGTTGGCGGTCGGCGTCGCCGCGACCATCATTTCCCCCGTCGCCGGGACGATGCGGCCGACCTGTCCGGACTGGAGGGTGAAGAACAGCGTGCCGCGCGCATCGACGATGGGCGTGTGCGGACCGCGCGACCCGTCAGGAATCGGAAACTCGGTGACCTTGCCGGTCGCCGGATCGAGCTTGCCGACGTAGGTGCTCTGGTTGGCGGTGAACCAGATGTTGCCGCTCGGGTCTTCGGCCAGGCCGTGCGGCCCCGATTTCTCCCTGGGCAACGGGAATTCCTTCATCGTCCCGGTCGCCGGGTCGAGCCGCCCGAGGACGTTCGCGAACTGGCCCGTCCACCAGATCGACCCGTCCGCCGCGGCGAGCGGATCGTGCGGCCGCGAGCCCAGGCTCGGCAGGATCCATTCCTTGCCGGATTGTTGCACGTGGCCGGCGGATCGGTAAGAATGCGCGCACTGTTTCCCAGAATAGCCGCAGCGCGACGGGGGCCCTGTTATGAAGAAGTCGAACCGCAAGACACCGAAACCAAACGGCACCGCGGGAGTGACCCGCCGCGAGTTCGTCGGCACGGCGCTGACGGCGGCCGGGGCATTCGCCGCCGCCCCGGCGCTGCTCCGCGGCCAGAACCTGAACAGCAAGCTCGACATCGCATTCATCGCCTGCGGTGGCCGGGCCAGCGCCAGCCTCAGCGAACTGACGATCCTGCCCGGACAGAGCCCCCGCAGCAGCGAGCCAGGCGCCGGGCCGCACCCCGACGAGAACGTCGTCGTCCTGTGTGACGTCAACCAGGAGGCGGTCGATGCCGCGGCGCTGCGCTACCCGAAGGCGGCCACCTACAACGACCTGCGTCGCGTCTTCGACAAGCCGAACGCGTTCGACGCGGTGGTCGTCGCCACCGCCGAGCACACGCACGCGTTTGCGACCTACCTGGCGCTGACCCACGGCAAGCACGTCTACTGCGAGAAGCCGCTCACCTACAACATCGCCGAAGCGCGCCTGATCCGCGAGACGGCGGCGAAATACCCGCAGCTCTCAACCCAGATGGGCAACCAGGGGCATGCGTCGCCGGCGCGGCGGACGATCAAGGAGATCCTGATGACCGGGGCGATCGGCCCGGTCCGCGAAGTCCACGTCTGGGCGGACCGCGCCTGGGGGCTGCAGGACGCGGCGTCGGCGGAGAAATACGACAAGCCGCACGGCTTCTACAAGGGCGTCCAGATCGTCGACCGCTTCAGCGAAGAGATGCCGATCCCGCCGGCCAATCACTTCGACCTGTGGCTCGGCCCCGCGCCGGCGCGGCCGTATCACGAGACCTATTTCCCCGGGCCGCGCTGGTACCGCTGGTGGGACGTCGGCAACGGCACGATGAGCGATCTCGGCAGCCACGACAACGACGTGCCCTACACCGTGCTCGACATCCGGCAGCCGCTGACGATCGAAGCGGTCTCGCCGAACGTGCCGGTCGCCCACAACGAGCTTGCCCCGGCGACGATGATGGTGACCTACGAGTTTCCGGCGTCGGCGTCTGGCGCGCCGCCAGTGAAGCTGGTGTGGCACCAGGGGGACAGCAAGCCGCCCGGCTGGGTGCCGGCGTGGGGCGGCCGGTCGCAGCTGTTCATCGGCGAGAAAGGGATGCTGCTCGGGAATGGCAAGCTCCTGCCGGAAGACACGTTCAAGGACTTCCAGACGCCGCCCGCAACTCTGCCGCGGTCGCCCGGGCACTGGGTCGAATGGGTCAACTACGCCAAGGGTCGCGGCCCCGTGCCGGGCTCGAACTTCCAGTACTCCGGCTGGACCACCGAGGCCAACCACCTCGGCAACGTCGCCTATCGGACCGGCAAGAAGATCGAGTGGGACTACAAGAACCTGCGCGCCACCAACGCGCCGGAGGCCGATCGTTTCATCCGGCGGGAGTACCGCAAGGGCTGGGACGACATCCTCAAAGCGTAGCGACCGGTCGCGGCGGGCCTACCGGGCGGCCCGCCGCGCTTCTTCGATTTCGGGCCGGCCCGGCTGGTCTCCCGCCTTGGCAATTTCCAGCAGCTGCGAGTAATACGCCGACGCCTTCTGCCGATCACCGGCGGCCGCCGCGGCGCGCGCCGCGCCCCAGGTCGCCCGGAAGCGATGGGGTTCCTTCTTCAATGTCGCCTCGAACTCGGCCAGCGCCGGGCCCGGCTGCTGCAGCTGCAGCAGCATCTCGCCGAGCAGCTCGCGCGCCGGTTTGATCGGACCCGGGGTAATCGCCGACTTCTCGGTGGCGTCCTCGAGGTCGGCCGCTTCGCGCATCAGCGTCTGCGCCGCGTCGCGCTGACCGTCCGCCAGCGCGACCCACGCCGCCGCCGCCCGCCGCTCGATCTCGACCTGGCCGGACCAGTAGGTGTCGTGCGCCGCTGCAAGCGCGTCGCGAATCGCCGCCAGCTTGTCGAGATCGGCCCGGGCGGCGTCGGCATGACCGCTCCGCGCGGCGCCGAGCGCCCGCGCGAAGTGCGTCAGGGCATCGGTCCAGGCGAACGCGGTCTGGCGGGGGGTGAGCGCCGCGGCCTCGGCCCAGGCGTCGCGTTCGAGCGCGTAGCGCGCCGGAATCGCGGCCAGCGCGTAGTAGCCGGCGGGCGGCGGCGCAGCATTGCCGGCGCCGGGCAGCTGCAGCCGATCCCCCGGCGCGGCGCTGGCGGCAATCAGCCGCTTGGCGGCCGCATCCTGGGCGGTCTGCAGGTAGGCGTAGGCCTGGTAGTCGAGGGCGTGCAGCTCCTCGGCGGCGGCGCTGACCTTGCGGGCCGCGGCGGCGGACGCGAGGTTGGCGTCGATCGACTCCTGCCAGGACCCGACGCGCGTAAAGGTGTGCGACGGCATGTGCAGCGCGTGCGGCGCGTCGGGCGCAATCTTGGCGTAGCGCCGTGCCGCATCGAGCGCCCGCGGCGCCAGCGCCGGCACGTCGAAGCTGTGGATGATGTAGTGCGCCAGCCCCGGGTGCTCCGGCTGACGCGCGAATTCGGCTTCGAGAATCGCCGCCGCCTTGAGCTGGTTGGTGTAGCTCTTGTCGGTCGGCAGGGCGTCCTGATCGAGCGCCACCGCGTAGAAGATCCGCGCCTCGACGTCGTCGGGAAACCGCGCCACGAGCGCCGCCATCGCCTTTTCGTAGGCCAGCGTTCGCGCCCGCGGCTCGGTCGTCGCCGCGTCCCTGAACAGCAGCTCGACGGCGTCGAGGTAGGCCTTTTCGCGATCCAATCCGGCGCCGGTGGCTTTGGCCGTTTCGATCGCCGCCAGGCCTGAGGCGAGACTCTGCGCCGACCGGAAGCCGCCGAAGGGGTTGCCCCACCAGCTCATCGCTGTACCCCACTGCGCCATCACGCAGCGCGGGTCGGCCGTCAGGACGGTCCGGAACGAGTCAATCGCCGCAGAAAACCAGAACGAGTGCAGCAGCGCGACACCCCGATCGAACTCCGGCTGCACGGCGGCCGCGCAGGAGGTCGGGAAGTGCACCGCGCCCAGCCGTCCGGCCGGCGCGCCGTGTTCGTGCGCCGCCGGCGCCTGCCCGGCTGACGCGGAATTCGTGGTGGAGAGGAGCGCTGCGATGGCCAGCGTCCCGGCGTGCGGAAATCGCCTCATGATTGCTCCTTTGCGCGACCACGGCCGCGCGTAGGCGGTTGCGTCCATACACGCGCCGCCGTCTTTGTGGCTTGCTATCGAGGGCGAAGACGATCAGGTTGGCACAGATGCGGCGAGCAGGTCCAGCACAAACCCCGGAGCTGCCCGGGGCGGCCCCGGACCTGCTAAGCTCACCGGACGCGGCGCAGGCCGCGGGGAGGAATGCCATGTCCGTCGCCAAGGTTTCCGAAATCAGCGCCACGTCCAACAAGAGCTTCGAGGACGCCATCCAGCAGGGTCTGGCGCGCGCCAGCAAGACCCTCCGCCACATCCGGGGAGCGTGGATCAAAGAACAGCACGTCCGCTGTGAAGAAGGCCGGATCAGCGAATACCAGGTGAACATGATGGTGACGTTCATCCTCGACGACTAGGCGCGATGGGTCGAGGAGCACGACAGCCGGCCGGCGGCGTGTCGCGGCGTGCGTTCGTCGCCGCCGGCGCGGGTATCTTTCTGTCAGCGGGCGGGCGCCGGCCGGCAGCGGCCGGCCTGTCCGCGCGCAGCGTGATCGCGCGCATCCAGGCAGCCGCCGGTGTCCCGTGGCGCGAGCACACCGTCGATACTTTCAAGGCCGGCGATCCGGACACCGTCGTCACCGGTATCGCGACGACCGCGATGGCGACGCTGGCGGTGCTGCAGCAGGCGGCGCGGTCGCGGCGCAATCTCATCATCACGCACGAGCCGCCGTTCTACACCGCCACCGACGAGCCCGGCGTCCGCGCCACCGATCCGGTCTATCTTGCCAAGCGCGCCTTCATCGACGAGCACCGGCTGGTGATCTGGCGATTCTCCGACCACTGGCTGGCGCGCCGGCCGGATGCATTCGCGCGTGCGCTGGCGGCGGCGCTCGGCTGGACCGCACCCGACCGCGATAACGAGCGTCTCTACACGATTCCGCGAACGACCGTCGCCGCGGCGGCGCGGCAGATCCGGGCGCGGCTGCAGATGCGCGGCGGCCTGCGCGTCGTCGGCAGCGCCGGCGCGAGTGTGCGGCGGGTCTTCGTCAGCCCGGGGACCACCGACCTGGCGAGTACCGTCGCCAGCCTTGCGCATGCCGACCTCGTGCTGAGCGGCGAGCCGCGGGAGTGGGAAGCGGTCGAATATGTCGCCGACACGGCGTCGACCGACGCGCCGAAATCAATGATCGCGATCGGCCGGGTGGTCTCCGAAGAGCCCGGCATGCGCGCCTGCGCATCGTGGCTGCGCACGCTGGTCCCAGGGGTACCAGTCGAGGCGATTGACGGCGGCGATCCGTACTGGAGACCGCGCGCATGACGGGACGGGAGCTCGTCAGCCGGATCCAGCAGCAGCTCGCCGGCCAGGGCATCGCCTGGCGCACCGAGACCCGCGACACTTTCAAGGCCGGGAATCCCGACGCCATCGTCCGCGGCATCGCGACGACCGGCATGTCGACATTCGACGTCCTCCGCCGCGCCGCCGCCGCCGGCGCCAACTTCGTCGTCACGCACGAGCCGACGTTCTACAACGACAAGGACCTGACGACCGGGCTGGACGCGGATCCGGTCTATCTCGCGAAGCAGCGGTTCATCGCCGCCACTGACCTGATGGTGTGGCGCTTCCACGACCACGCCCACGCCCTCCGGCCCGATCCGCTGGTGGCCGGCTCCGCGCGCACCCTCGGCTGGACCGACTACGCCTCGCCGGACGGCAAGGGCATCTACATTCTTCCGAAGACCACGCTTGGCGCGCTGGCCGCCGACATCGCACGGCGGCTGGGCGACCATGGACTGCGGGTCGTCGGCGACGCCGGCATGACCGTCAGCCGCGTCGCGCTCGGACCCGGGTACGGCATCCCGATGTTGACCTCCGAGGTTGACGTCGTGATCGGCGGCGAAGTCGCCGAATCGGGCGGGAACGCCGAGTTCGCCCTGGACAGCGCCGCCGCCGGACGGCCGCGCGGCATGATCGTGCTCGGCCACATGATGTCCGAGGACCACGGCATGGCGGAGGTCGCCGGCTGGCTGCGCGGCTTTGTCGGCGACGTCCCGATCCGGTTCGTGCCCGCCGGCGAACCCTTCATCGCCATCGACTGAGCGGCGGCCCCGCCGACCCGCCGTCCGCTACGACAGCAGGCTCATCACCATGTTGAGCGCCAGCGCCAGGATGGTGGTGTTGTAGACGAACGACAGCAGCGAGTGGACCAGCACTTCGCGCCGCAGCTCGGTCGTCCGGACCGCGACGTCCGACACCTGGAAGCACATGCCGATCGTGAACGCGACGTAGGCAAAGTCGATGTCGGCGGGCGGGGCGTCGCCGGGAAAATCGAGCGCGCTGCCGCCGGCATCGGATCGCTCACCGCCGCGGTAATAGAGATGCGCGTAGCGCAGCGTGTACGAGGTGTGGGTCAGCGTCCACGACAGCGCAATCGCCGACAGCGCCAGCGTCGTCCATACCGCCTGGCTGCCGGGGGGCAGCGCCTTGACCATCCGCAGCACCGCGGCGGCGGCGAACAGACTGACCAGGCTCGACACGATGGCGATGACGAAGACAGTGCGGTGGCCGGGGTCGTCTGTGCTGGCGCGGCGGCGGGTCTCGGCAGCGTCGGCGCCGAGGATGATGTGCCACGCGAACAGGCACAGCGCCAGCGACCCGGTGTCCCACCCGGCCAGCGCGCGGAGCCACCAGTCGGTCTTGTCAGGGATCAGCCAGATCGCGGCCGCGGTGCCGGCGGCGGCGGCCAGCAGCAACCGCACCGAGGCGCGTTCGGTGGCGCGCATCCGATGGACGCGGGATGTCTTCTTATGGCTCAAGAATGCGCTGCTCGAGCGCGAATCGGATGAGGGCGGCGGTGTTCGGCAGGTCGAGCTTCAGCATGAGGCGCCGCCGGTAGGTGCTGATGGTCTTGACCGACAGCCCGAGGTTCACAGCGATCGCGGTGACGGTCTCGCCCGCCGCGAACATCGACAGCACCTCGAACTCGCGGTCGGAGAGACGGTGGGAAGCCGCCCCCGCGCGCTGCGGCGGCCGCATCACCTCTGCCGTCAATCTCCGGCCGGTCGCGGCACTGACGTACAAACCGCCGGCGGCGACCCGGCGGATGGCCTCGATCAACTCTTCGGGCGCGCTGCGCTTGGTGAGGTAGCCGGCGGCGCCCCCTTTGACGGCGCGCAGCGCGAACTGGTCCTCGGGTGAGACGCTCAGCACAAGCACCGGGACGTCGGGCCGCAGGCGCCTGAGCGCCCGCAGGACCGAAAAGCCGCCCGGGCCAGGCATCGCCAGATCGATGACAAACACGTCGCACGTGCAGGCCGCCGCGAGCGCGAGCATTGCGTCCCCCGAATCAGCCTGGGCGACGACTTCGCATTCCTGCTCGACGAGATGGCACAGTCCGCGCCGGACGATTGGATGGTCGTCCGCGATGGCAATGCGGATGCGACGGGGTGCACCGCGGCCGGTCACGACGCCGCCTGCACGGGTATCCGGGCGACCACGCGAGTGCCACGATCAGGCGGCCGCAGCAGGCTCAGCCGGCCGCCAATGGCGCGAACGCGCTCTTCCATGCCGCGCAGCCCGTAGGTAACGCCCGTGCGCCGATCCCTCTCCAGACCGCAGCCATTGTCGGTAATCACAAGCTCCAGGCCGTCCGTCGTGCGGGTCAGCGTCACCTCCACCCGATCCGCGCCGGCGTGACGGGCAACGTTGGTGAGGGCCTCCTGCAGGACTCGGAACAGCGCCGTCGCCGCAGGATCGATCACCCCGAGGTCGTCCGGGCAGTGGAAGGTCGCCTCGACGCCCGATCGCGCAGCGAACTGCTGGATGTGCCACTCGGCGGCGGCACAGAACCCAAGCTCGTCGAGCACCGCCGGCCGCAGCTCGCTCACGATGCGCTCGATCGCGAGGAGGGTGTGATCGAGCAGGGACTCCATGTCGCGGAGCCGGGCGCAGATCGCTTCCGCGACAGCGCCGTGGCGGGCGACGGCGAGACGCACGATGTGCGCGTCGAGCTTGAGCGCCGTCAGCGCCTGCCCGAGCTCGTCGTGCAGTTCGCGCGCCAGGCGGGTCCGTTCCTCCTCGCGTACCGTTTCGAGGCGTTCGCCGAGCGCTTCGAGCTCCGACGTCCGCTGGCTGACCCGATCCTCGAGCGCTCCGCACGACTGCAACAGCGCCACTTCGAGCGCCTTGCGTTCGGTGATGTCGCGCGACACGGCGAGGAGCCGCTCGGGAGCGCCGTCGGCGCCGCAGACCGGTGTGACGCGAACATCCCACCATTTGACCGTGCCGGCGAAGGTCCGCGACTTGGCCTCGAACTGGGTGGTTCCGCCCCCGGCCGCGGTCGCGACCGCTCGCCGGACGAGCGTGCGCGCGTCTCCGCTCCACAGCCCGCTCCACGCCCGCCCGACGAGCGTCCCGGCGCCGGCGTCGAGCATGGCGAGCCCGGCGGGATTGACCCATTGGATGCGGCCCGAGAGGTCGAGCACCTTCAGGCAATCGGGGCTGCTCTCGATCAACCGGGCGGAGAACTCTTTCGCCGCGCGCTCGGCGGTAGATGCCTGCTTGTGGGCCGTCACATCCATCGTCACGCCGACGAGCCGGACGGCGGTTCCGTCGACGCCCTCGACCTGAGCGCGCGCGGAAATCCAGTGCTCGCTGCCGTCGGGCCAGCGGATTCGGTACTCGGCCTGATACCTTCCTTGCCCTGCACACGCCGCCGCCATAGCCGAGGCAACCCGCTCACGGTCGTCGCGATGAATGGCGGCGAGAAATTGCGCGTAGGTGAAGGGCCGGTCGGCGGGCCGGCCGAAATTCGTTTTGCACTGCGTTGAGCAGCTCAGCCTTCGCGACGGCAGCTCGACTTCCCACACGCCAATCGTCGCCGCGTGCAGCACCTGCTGCAGTCGTTCAACATCCCTGAAGGTCAGCGACATCGCCGCTAGCTTACAGGACGGTCCACCCGGCGGCGCGGCGACGTAGGAGAATTCCTACGCGTCTGTCGGCGGCGCTCCCGACGGCGGCCGCGACGGCACTGTAGCGAAAGACAGCCCGGCCGTAAGCGCGCCAGGGCCTTTTCCTGCGGGTTCCCCGGTGGAAAGCCCTCTGTTTTCCTCCGTGGCGCTTCCCTTGCAGCACCGACGCGACAAGCGCGTCGGGTCTAGTGCGAGGCGCGATGACCGTCCGTCGTCCGCCATCCGTCATTGAAGGAGTTTCCTGTGTCCAAAGCCGAATCACTCAAGAGTCTCGTCAACAATCCGATGCACCGCCGCGAATTCGCCGTGAAGATGGCAACAGGCGCGATCGCGGTCGCCGGGGTCGCCGCGCTGCCCGGCTCCGTCAAGCTGATGGCCCAGAGCATCACGGACGTCGACATCCTCAACTTCGCTCTGAACCTCGAGTATCTCGAGGCCGAGTTCTACACCGTCGCGACCACGGGCCAGCGCATCTCGGATGCCGGGATCGGCACGAGCGGCAAGGGACGGGCAGGCGCGACGACCGGAGGCGCCAAGGTTTCGCTCGACGATTTTACCGGCTTTGCCGCGCAGCAGATCACGATCGACGAACAGGCGCACGTCAACTTCCTGCGCGCCGCCCTGAAGGGGGATGCGGTCGCCAAGCCGGAAATCAACCTCGAAGCGCTAGGCCTCGGTTTCCGGAACCAGACTGAGTTCCTCACCGTCGCGGCGATCTTCGAAGACGTCGGCGTCAGCGCCTACGGCGGCGCGGCGCCGCTCATCGACAGCGCCCAGATCCTCAGCGCCGCCGCTCGTATCGCACTGACCGAAGCCCAGCATGGCGGGGTGCTTCGCTCGCTCGTCTCGCGCGCGGCGCTGCCGATTCCGCAGGTCGATCCGAAGGCCATTCCGACGATCGGCAATACCAACGGCCGCCTCTTCTTCGTCGACGGTAACGGCCTGAGCGTCGTCCGCACGCCCAGCGAAGTGCTCAAGATCGTCTATGCCGGCGGCAGTGCGTCCGGCGGGTTCTTTCCGGCAGGCGTCAACGGGCTCGTCTCGCGCGCCTAAATCGCAACATGCACGCCGTGTCCGGCTGGAAGGGACGATCCTCAGATCGTCCCTTCCAGCGTCTCCCGCCTTCGATTCCGCCGGACGGCGCCTGAGCCGGCGCGCCCGGCCGTTCCGCGCGGCGCGGCGGCCGGCGGCTGTTCCCTCATGTGCCGCCGGAGCGCGCACGGCCAGCTCCGCCACCGCTTGTTCCAGGAGAAATTACCAATGTGGAAGTCACTGACATTTGCCCTCGTCATGGTCGCGGCCGCCGCAGCCGCCGCCCAGACGCAGGCGAAACCCGATGCGGACATGAAGGCGGTGCTCGACCAGCTCGCGGCGCTCGGCGGAAAGCCGACCGAGAGCCTGACCGCCGCGGAGGCGCGCCAGCAGCCCACGCCGGCCGACGCGGCTAAAGCCGTGCTCGACAAGCAGGGAAAGTCGACCGCGCCGCAGGCGGTGGGCCGCGTCCAGGATCGAACGATTGCGGGTGCCGCCGGGCCGATTCCGGCGCGCGTCTATTCTCCTGCCGGCACCGGTCCGTTCCCGGTGCTGCTCTACTTCCACGGTGGCGGGTGGGTGATCGCCAACCTCAAGGTCTACGATGCGTCCCCGCGCACCCTCGTCGCCCTCGCCAACTGCATCGTCGTCTCCGTCGATTACCGGCAGGGGCCCGAGCACAAGTTCCCGGCGGCGCACGATGATGCCAACGCCGCCTACGCGTGGGTAGTGAAGAACGCGGCAAGCCTGCACGGGGATCCGAAGAAGATCGCAGTCGGCGGCGAGAGCGCCGGCGGCGGCCTGGCAGTCGCAGTCGCGATCGCGGCGCGCGATCAAGGCCTGCCCGCTCCCGTCCACGTCATGTCGGTCTACCCGATTGCCGGCGGCAGTACCGACACCGCGTCGTACCGCGAGAACGCCACGGCAAAGCCATTGAACAAAGCGATGATGGACTGGTTCTTCGACAAGTACCTGCGGTCCGCTGCGGACCGGAAAGATCCGCGCATCGATCTGGTCAACGCGAATCTGAAAGGCCTGCCGCCGACCACCATCGTCACCGCCCAGATCGATCCGCTGCGCTCCGACGGGCAGACGCTGGCCGAGCGCCTTAAGACCGCCGGTGTCGAGGTCGAGGCCCGCAACTACGACGGCGTGACCCACGAATTCTTCGGGATGGGAGCGGTGGTGGCGAAGGCCAAAGACGCCGAGCAGTTCGTGGCGGACCGCCTGAAGTCGAGCTTCGGGAATTAGACAGACGGGCGACCGGTCGGGTGAGGGCCGCTACTTCCCGGCTGCGCCAAAGCGCGGCGCGCGGCCCGGCTCACGGCCGCTCTTGCGGCGCTCGGATATTGTCCAGCGCTCGCCGCACGCGCTGCAGCGCATGTAGACGACCGAGCGCCCGAGCGTCTCTTCCTTTGCCGCCACGGCGTTGCACGTCGGGCAGTTGAGGAAGCGCTCGGGCTCGCCGGCAGGATGCGAATCCCTAGTCACGCGGGCACCACCTTGCCACAAGCCCGTCAATTCCGCAATTAGCCGCTCGCCCGCTCGCGCTTTACTCCCGCCGGCCGCGGAGCGTAGTATGGCGCCGCGTTCGCGCCGCCGCGGCGACGGACGCGGCACGTGACCTTCGTCCCGAACGTCCGAGCGGCGCCATGACTGCAACCCGCGACGCCTCAGCGGGTGACGACGACCCGGACCTGCCGATTGGCGGCCAGGTCGGCCCGTACGTCCTTCTCGATCGCCTCGGCCGCGGCGGCATGGGAGAAGTGTTCCTCGCGCGCGATCCGCGGCTGGACCGACCCGTCGCCTTGAAGTGCCTGCTCGCCTCGGAGGACGCCGGCCGCGACCTGCGGACAGCGGTGGTTCGGGAAGCGCGCAGCGCGGCCAGGATCACCCATCCGCACGTCGCCGCGATCTACGACGTCGTTGAACACGGCGGCCGCCCGTTCATCGTCATGGAGTACGTGCCCGGCGAGACGCTCGCCGCGCTGCTCAGGACCGGTCCGGTGGCGCCGGCGCGGGCGATTGTCTTCGCGCGGCAGATTGCCGACGCGCTCGCCGCGGCGCATGCCAGCGGGATCGTGCACCGGGACCTGAAGCCCTCGAATATCCAGGTGACGCCTCGCGGCGGGATCAAGATCCTCGACTTCGGAATCGCCATGGCGCTGGCGTCTTTCGAGACGACCAGGACCAGCGCCGGCAGCGCGGCCACACCGCTTGGGCAACCCGGCACACCGCCGTACATGTCCCCCGAGCAGCGCCTCGGAGGCGCGGTTGACGAGCGCAGCGATCTGTTCAGCCTCGCGGTGATCCTGTACGAGATGGTCATCGGCCGCCGCCCGTTCGCGGCCCCGCTATCGTCAAGGCTGGTCCCGCCGCTGCGGGAGGCGCCGCGCGCCGATGACCTCGACCCGCGGATCCCTCGCCCGCTCGCCGATCTGATCGCCAGGGGCCTGGCCGCCGATCCGCTGGCGCGTTTTCAGTCCGCGGGCGAGATGGCCGACGCCCTCCGCGGCCTGGAGCGGGAATGGACGTCCGCGCCGGCGCCGCGCCCCCTTCCGCCACCGGTAGTAGGGCGGCTGTGGCGCGTGGCCGGCGGTGGCGCCGCGGCACTGGTCGGCGTCTGGGGGCTCGGGTGGATCAGTTCGGCCGCATTCAACAACACCATGGGCCGTACGGCGGCGTTCGGCGCCGAGCCGCTGCTCGCCCACCTGATGTGGGGGGCACGGTCGCTCGTCGCGCCGGTCGTCTACGCCGCCGTGGCGCTGATCGGTGCGTGGACGGTTGAGTTCACCGGCCGCGTTTTGAGAAGGACGCCGGGACTGACGAAGGTGGTCGAGGAGCTGACGACCCGGACGGGACGCGCCGCCGCCGCGCTGGCGTTCGATGACGCCGCGACACTCGCGCAGGGCCTCGCCACCGTCGGCGCCGTATCGCTTGGCCTGGCGGCGTGGCGGTTCGCCAGCCTGATTGGCGCCTGGAGCACGCAGGTCAGCTCGGGACCCGGCGACCTCCTGTGGCGGCTTGGTCCGGTCAACGCCGATGAGAAGATCCTCTACCGCGCGTTGCTGACCGGCCTGTTCGTGGCGCTCGCCGCCGGTCTGGTGCGCGTCGTGCGGCTGCGGCGCGCGCTCGGCCGCTCCGAGAGTGCTCGCGGCGTGGCGGCGCTGGCGATCGTGCTGGCGCTCGTGCTGCTGATGAACGAGGCGCCGTATCGCATCCTGTGGCAGAACGCCGCGCCGCGCGGCACCTACCGGGGGGCCCGGTGCTACGTCATCGGAACCGCGGCCGACGACCTGCTGCTGTTCTGCCCCGAGCTGGCGCCGCCGCGCAACCGGATCGTACGCGCCGGCGATCCGGCGTTCCTTCCTGGCGGATTCGTCGAGAGCGTCTTCACGCCGGCGGGAGGCACCGCCAGTCCGGCCGTTCCGGCCGGCGTCCATCGGAGGTGAACGTGCAGCGATGGTTTTCGATCGCCTGCGTCAGCGTCTTCATCATCTGGCCGAGGCCGGCCGCGGCGTCGTTCCTGTCCTGGCTCGAAGAGCTGAGCGGGCCGGGACCGTTCACCGGACCGGTGTTTTCAGTGCCACTCAAGTGCGTCCAGGCTCAACCCGGCCCCAAGCCGCGCTGCGATCCCGACGGACCGCAGCCGACCGCGACGATCACCGTGAAGTACGGCCACTTTTACAGCAACCGAAACAGGCCACGCTTCAAGGATCTGAACGACGCCCAGGACGACAACCGCGGCGTCGTGCGGCTCGATCCGGTCAGTGCCATTTACCTGGTGCGGCTGAATCGATCGCTCGAGGTCGGCGCCGGAGCCGGAGTGATGCGGCTTTCTGGCGATCATTTCCGGACGTTCCACCGGCTGGTGCTGACGCCGCTCACCGCTTCGGTGACGCCGCTGACCCTCGTCTGCCCGCAGCCTGGCTGGCTGAAGCGCGTCGGGCGGGTCCTCCGGATCGACGTCGACGCGATGCTCGTGCCCGAAGGATTCCGCGGCACGGACTTCAACAACCACCGCACGAAGTTCCAGAGCGGTCCCGACATCCTCTTCCACGCCGGCGTCGTCGTCGACTTCCTGGCGTTCGGCCGGCGTGGTCCGGCGATTCCATGAGGGAGCGGGTCGCCGGCGGACGGTGGGCGGACAGCGATCACCGCGTCGCGGCGACGGCCGCCCGCAGCTCGAGAGCGTTGACGAGCGCCGCGCCGCTGGCGGTATTGTCGAAGATGCACCACACCTCGACCGGCGCGGCCGCGATCGCGGCCGCGACGCCGGCGATCGCGCCGCGATCGTAGCGCGACCAGTATTTTCTCGGGGCGCCGTGCAGCCGGTAGTAACGCAGCGTCTCGGCCCCGCCGGTGCGCCCGGCGCCCGCCGCCGGCGCGGGATCCGCGGCGACGCGGGCGATCGCGAACCGCCGCAGGAGCTGCTCGGCCGGCGCCGCGAACCAGCTGGCGTGACGGGGCTCGCAGACGACCGGCCCCGGATGCCGCGACCGCAGCAAATCGAAGAACCGCGCCGCCACGCGCGGCTCGAAGGCCAGCGAGGGCGGCAGCTGAACGAGCAGCGGCCCGCGGCGATCGCCGAGGCCGGCACTCTCGCCGAGAAACCGCTCGAGCGGCAGGCGGCAGCGCCGCAGCCGCAGGTCGTGGGTGATCGTGCGCGGCAGCTTGACGGCGAAGCGGAACCCGGCGGGCACCGCCGCCGCCCAGCGCTCGTAGGTCGTCGTTCGGTGCGGCCGATGGAACGAGGAATTGATCTCGGCGCAGCCGAGCACCTGCGCATATCGCTCCAAATGCGATCCGACCGCGTCGAATCCTGCCGCGCAGGGGCGTGGAATGGTCCAGCCCGCCGTGCCGATGAAAACGCCTGCGTCGGCCACCCATCAGAGCTTAACTGACCGCACGGCGCCGCGCCGCACCGGGCCTGGACTAGGATCGACGGGTGAGCCAGCCGCTCGTTCTCCTGACCGGCGCCACCGGCTACGTCGGCGGTCGGCTCCTCGCGGAGCTCCAGCGGCGGGGGCAGCGCCTGCGCTGTCTCGCCAGGCGGCCCGGCGATCTCGCCAGCCGGGCGATCCCGTCGACCGAGGTGGTCCAAGGGGACCTGCTCGACAGCGCCTCGCTCAATGCCGCGCTGGCCGGCGTTCACACCGCCTTTTACCTCGTCCATTCGATGGGATCGGGCGGCGACTATGCGCGGCTCGATCGCGACGCGGCCGCGTCGTTTGGCACCGCCGCGGCGGCCGCCGGCGTCCGCCGCATCATCTACCTCGGCGGCCTCGCCGATCCCTCGACTATTCTCAGTCCCCATCTGCGGAGCCGGCTCGAGACCGGTGAGCATCTGCGCGGATCCGGTACGCCGGTCGTCGAATTCCGCGCCTCAATCGTCATTGGCGCCGGCAGCCTGTCGTTCGAAATCATCCGCGCGCTGGTCGAGCGCCTGCCGGTGATGATCTGCCCGCGCTGGGTCAGCACCGTCGCGCAGCCGATCGGCATCGACGATCTGCTCGCCTACCTCCTTGCCGCCCTCGATCTCCCCGATGACGGCCGCTCGCGGGTCTTCGAGATCGGCGGCGCGACGATCGCCTCGTACGGCGACCTGATGCGCGAGTACGCCCGCCAGCGTGGACTGTGGCGGGCGATGATTCCGGTTCCGCTGCTGACCCCGCGGCTGTCGTCGCTCTGGCTCGGGCTGGTCACGCCGGTCTACGCCCGGGTGGGCCGGGAGCTGATTGGCGGCGTCCGCAACCGCTCGGTGGTGCGCGACTTCTCGGCGCTGGAGACGTTTCCGATCCGGCCGCTGCCGCTCGGCGAGTGCATCGCCCGCGCGATCGCACAGCACCGCCGCGACGGCGCCGAAAGCTCGTGGTCCGACGCGCGCTCCTCGGCGCGGCCGGTGCGCGCCCGCCAGGAGACGGCCTACGGCGCGCGCCTCGTTGACGCCCGGGAAATCCACGTCGACGCCGCACCGCCGGCGGCGTTCGCGCCGATCCGCCGGATCGGCGGAGCCCGCGGCTGGTACTTTGCCAACGGCCTGTGGCGAATCCGCGGCTGGATGGATCTGCTCGTCGGCGGCCCGGGCCTGCGCCGCGGCCGTCGCGATCCGGAGCACCTCAGGGTCGGCGACGCGCTCGACTTCTGGCGGGTAGACGCGTTCGAGCCGGAGCGCCGCCTGCGGCTGACCGCCGAGATGCGGCTGCCCGGCCGCGCCTGGCTGGAGTTCGACGTCGCGCCCGAGGGATCGGGCTCGCGGATCCGCCAGACCGCCACCTTCGATCCGGCCGGCCCGCTCGGGCCGCTTTACTGGTACGCGCTGCTGCCGTTCCACGCGCTGATTTTTGGCGGGATGCTGCGACGGATCGCACGCCTCGGCAGCCGCAACGCGCACCCCGCCTGACCGCCGGCCGGTGCGGCGCGCGGGGCGCCGGCGGCGCGCTGGCCGCTCAATACGCCGGAACGGAAGGGTCCACCTCCCGGGACCAGGCGTCGATTCCGCCAATCAGGTTGGAGAGATTCCGGAAGCCCGCCTGCGCGAAGTACTCCGCCGCCGCCTGACTGCGGATTCCGTGGTGGCAATGGAAGACCACCGGCGTGTCGCGATCGAGGTCCAGCAGCTCGTCATGACACCGCTTGTCGAGCAGCGTCGTCCCCTCGATCCGGGCGATCGCCCGCTCCCCGGGCGTGCGGACGTCGATGAAGCGGAACGCCTCGCCGCGATCGAGCATTTCTTTCAGCTGCGGCGCCGTGATCTGTTGAATCGGCATGATCGATGATGGCATGGCCGCCGCTCAGCGGGCCATCAGCCGGTTCACTTCCGCGGCGATCCGTTCCTCCACCGCGTCCGTGAACGGGGCGGGCCGCCCGTAATAGATCATCGCGTCCCCTCCCTCGTATCCGCCTTCGTGGAGCACGCGGCGCGACGGCACGTAGCCGAAGACGTCGTTGCTGTAACCAGCCGCCCAGATGTGGTCGCCCGGGTGCTCGCGCGTCAGCCGCAGGGCGTAGTCGACCACCACCTCGCCGCCGAGCGCGACGAGCGTCAGGTCCTTCCGGCCGAAGCGCCAGACCTGAACCGGATCGCGCTGCACGGCCGGCAGATGGCCGTCGCGGCGGATGATCTCTTCCATCAGCGCCGCATGGCGGCGGAGATAGACCGGGTCGATGTCGAGCTGCTGGTGCCAGCGCGCCCGGGCCGCCGCATCGGCGAAGGGCAGGGACGCGATTCCGTAGGCCGTGCGCAGCCCCGGCGCGACCGGGCGGGTTGCCGGAAGGGCGGCATCGACCGCGTCGGCGAGCGCCGTGCCATGCGCGTTGACGAGCTCGACCGTCCCACGCGGCTTGGGATTCGCGTCGGCGCCGCAGCCCATCACGAAGAGCGCGGTCGATTCCGGATGGCGCTGTTCGAGGGCCGCCTGGGCAACGCCGGCGTAGTCGCCGTGATACTGCACGAACCCATCCTGGAGCGTCGTGTTGTGGCAGGCGTAGCCGAACACAATCGCCAGCGGCGCCTCCCCCTCACCTTCGACCGCCAGGATCGGGACGCCATGGTCGACCGGACCATCGGGCGTGAACGCCACGCGGCGGTTGGCGGCAAAGTCCGCATGACCGCGGCCGTACGCCAGCGTCGCCGGCCGGAGCCGCGACAACGCCTCTCCGATGACGGTGCTCAGGTCGGCGGCGAGCTGGACGGTGTATTCGCGGAGCGCCACCCACTGCTCGGCCGACAGGTCATAGGCCACCGAGAGCTGTTCATCGACCACCGGTCCGCAATGCGTATGACTGGCGTTGAACAGCAGCCCGGCCCGCGCGATGCCGTGACGCCGGCGAATGTCGGCCGCGACCCGGTCGGTAATGCCCGCCGTCAGGCCCAGCAGGTCCACGGTGACGAGCACTGCCGGCTGGCCACGGCCGCTCTGGAGCGCCAGTGCCTTCGCGTGCAGCGGCAGGGCCGTTCCCTGCGACGGCAGCTTGCGGAGCGCGAAACCCGCCATCCACAGCGACCGGTGGGGCGTGATGTCGATACTGGCCGCACCGGCGCGCCAGCCCGAAGCCGGCGTCCGGCCCGAGCGCCCGGGCAGCAGGGCGGCCGATCCCACCGTCGTCAGGAACTCGCGTCGGTTCACAGTAGTCACCTGCGCATGATGCACCCGCAGGCGCGTTCCTGCCAACCCGGGTAGCTCGGTCTTATGGCTGAACCACTTAGCCTAAAGGTGAGTGTCCCCATCGAGATCGGAGGGGACAGGGGAGCTACCGAAAATGTAATCGAATGACACGCTTGGGGGCAGTCTCTCGGACCGGCCGTGAGAAATCGAAGGATTTCAGTGTCTTGCGGATCGGCATCGCGCTTGCCTGCATGGGGACAGGCCGATGACACATTTCTCTTCGACGCCCCGTTTCGTCAGAGCTGGAGCGATCCAGTGATCGTTCACGCTGCCGCGATGTTCGGCTGCCGGCACCGGTACCTCGTCCTCGAAGACGACGGGCTGGCACTGTTCGTATGCGAATCCTGCGGTCACCGCACCGACATGCTGCCGCTGCATCTCGATGGGGCGCGGGGAGAAGTCGTGGCGTTCCCGGGCGGCACGATCCGCACGCTCGTTCCGCTCGCGACCGCCGGCACGGCGCGGGCATCCTCAGGCAGACGACAGAGAGGTTGAACACCATGGGGCTCTATCGCCATCCACACCTCGTCCGCGGCGTCGTTCATACCCCCGAAGGCGCATTCAGGATCGACCGCGGGCTGGTGGAGGTTCCGGAAGAAGTCGGCGACGCGCTGGGCTGGAAGCGGATCGACGACGATCATGCGGCGGTGCCGCACGGGCAGCGCGCGGCGTCACGGCCGACGGACCCGGACCACGCCGGCGCCTGAGTCCCCGGCCGGCCGGCGAGCGGAACGGTCAGCCTCGCGCGCCAGCAGCGCCCGCTTTCGTTCAACCCCCCACCGATACCCCGACAGCCCGCCGTCGCGGCGCACGATGCGATGGCAGGGAATCGCCACCGCCAGCGGATTGGCGGCGCAGGCGCGCGCCACCGCCCGCGCCGACTGCGGCATGCCAAGTCGGGCGGCGATCTCGGTATAACTCGCCGTCGAACCCGCCGGAATCTCCATGAGCGCCCGCCAGACGCGCTGCTGGAACGCCGTCCCCCGGACATCGAGCGGCAGATCGAGACCGGCGCCGGGCGCGTCGACGAAGCCGATGACGCGGGCGACCCACTGCTCGAAGGCGGGCCCTCCCGGCGCCAGCTTGGCGCGTGGAAACCGCTCCTGCAGCTCCCCCACCAGCCGATCCGGATCATCGCCGAGAAAAATCGCGCAGACACCGCGGTCGGTCCCGGCAACGACGATCGCGCCGAGCGCGCACTCCCCGGCCGCAAACCCGATCCGCTCGCCGGCGCCGCCGCGGCGGTACGAAGATGGACTCATACCAAGCAGCTCCGGGGCGGCCGCATAGAACCGGGCGCTCGATTCGAAGCCGGCGGCGTAGACCGCCGCTGTCACGCTGGCGCTTTGCGGCAGCGCCCGCCGGACGCGCTCGGCGCGCCGCGCCGCGGCGTACGCGCGCGGCGTCAGACCGGTGACGTGCTTGAAGACGCGATGGAAATGGAAGCGGCTCATCGAGGCCGCCGCGGCGAGCGCGCCCAGCTCCGGCGCGTCCTCGGCGGCGTCGATGGCGCGGCAGGCCTCGACGACGAGCGCGGCGTGGCGTTCGGCGAGCGGGGCGTCGCTCGGCCGACAGCGCCGGCACGGGCGGAAGCCGGCGCGCTCCGCCTCGGCCGCCGACTGGTGGAACGCGACATGCTCGCGGCGCGCCTGCCGGGCGCCGCAGGAGGGGCGGCAGAATACGCCGGTGGTGGCGACCGAATAAAAGAACACGCCATCGGCCGCCGGGTCCCGGCGGATCACCGCCTCCCAGCGCTCGGCGTCCGCATCAAACAGCACAGTCATATCAGGCTCCTGAACGGCCGGGGTCTCACCCCCGCACCTGTTCAGTCTAGGGCGCCGCCCGCCGGCGCGCACCCCGCCGCTTGCTCTCGAATCCGGCCGGCCAGGCGGCGCGGCCCGAACCGCTCAGGCGACCGCCGGCATCCTGAACGTGCCGCGCACGTAGTCGATGTTCGCCCGGGTATCGACCATCAGGTCGCCGCTCGGCGCATCGGTCTCGAGGACGTACCAGCCCCGATAGCCGATGTCGCGATATTCGCCGGCCAGCCGCGGCCAGTCCATGATGTCGGCGTCGCGCATCAGCGCCGGACCGTTCTTGATATGGATCTGATTGATCCGCTTGCCGAGCTTCGCCGGCTCGCCATACGGATCGTGCAGCCGCGACTTGATGTTGCGCGCATCGTAGTAGACGCCGACCGCTTCCGAGCCGATCGCGTCGAGCAGGCGGAGGTTGTCCTCGGCCGAGATCCAGTCCTCGAGCGCGACTACCACGCCGGCCTGTTCGGCGTAGCGCGCGACCTCCTTCATCATCGCCACGAAGGTGTCGACCTCGCGCGCGTTGGTCATGGTGATGTGGCTGTCGCCGAGGATCGGCAGCAGGATGTTGGTCGTGCCGATATTGCGGGCGACCTCGACCGCCTCGACCAGCAGGATGGCCGCCGCCGGGTTGGTGTGCAGCGGCAGCCTGGCCTTGCCCGGGGAGCCGATCGCGAGCGAGCAGATCTGGATACCGTTATCGAGCGCCGCCTGCTTGAAGGCCGCCTGCGTGGCCGGCTGGCGGAGATGCGGGCTGCCATCCTCCGGAAACGTCAGGCTGACTTGGATCCCGTCCAGTCCAATCTGCCGCGCCAGGGCAATCTTCGAGATATCGCCGCGTTTGCCGAGGTTCCAGTCCGTCATGCCGATCCGGATCGGCAGCGGCGCCGCCTCGCCTTGGACAGGGACGGCGGCGGCGCCACCAAAGCCAGCGGCCGCCGGGATGGCGGCTGTGGCCGCAGCCGCCTGCCGGACGAAATCACGCCTGGTTGTCAACATTGGCCTCTCACTTGTGATAAGTAAGCGGGCACCCCTGTCGCGAGGTGCCTGATGAACACGAAGCTTACCGCAATGCTGGCCGTGGCCGTGGCGGTCGCCGCCCTGCACGCGCAGGCCTCGCCCGGCGGCGTCCTGCTCGTGCTCGCCAAGGCCGACCGGACCCTGTCGGTGGTCGACCCGGCGACGCTGAAAGTCACCGGCCGCGTCCCGTCCGGGCCGGATCCGCACGAGGTCGCGGTCGCCGCCGACGGGCGCACCGCCTACATCGCGAACTACCACGGCGGCGGCAACATCATCACGGCGGTCGATCTGGTCGCGATGAAGCCGCTCACGCCGATCGACCTCGGTCCGCTGCGCGCGCCGCACGGCCTCGACTTCGTCGCCGGCAAGCTCTGGTTCACCGCCGAGGCCGCCAAGGCGATCGGCAGCTACGACCCGGCCGCCGGCAAGGTCGACTGGATCCTCGGCACCGGCCAGGACCGCACCCACATGATTGCCGTGGAGAAGGACGTCAAGTGGATGGTCACGTCCAACATCGGCTCGGCCACTCTGACCTTCGTCGAGCGCCGGGCCGCCACCGGCGGCCGCGGCGGCGCCGCCGGCCAGCCGGACTGGAGCGAGACGATCATCCCGGTCGGACGAGGCGCCGAAGGCTTCGACGTCAGTCCCGACGGCCGCGAGATCTGGGCCGCCAACGCGCAGGACGGCACCGTCTCGGTGGTCGACGTCGCGACGCGGCGCGTCACCGCGACGCTGCCGGCCGACGTCAACAGCGCCAATCGCCTGAAGTTCACTCCCGACGGCAAACTGGCCGTGGTGTCGATGCTGGCGGGCCCCGACCTCGTCATCATCGATGCGGCAACGAAGAAAACCGTCAAGCGCCTGGCGGTCGGCCGTGGCGCCGCCGGCATCCAGATGCAGCCGGACGGGGCGCGCGCGTTCGTCGCCTGCACTCCGGACGACAACGTCGCCGTGATCGATCTCAAGACGCTCACCGTCGTCGCGCGCATCGACGCCGGCCGGCAGCCCGACGGCATGGCGTGGGTCGCCCGCCGGTGAAGAAATTCAACCCTGCCGGCACGACCAGAGCTGTGCAATACTTCCCTGGCCCCCTATGCACTTCAGCCCGGAGGACAGCATGCCGCGTCGCGTTTTGATCGTGGACGACGACGAAGACTGCCTGTCGGGCCTGCAGCAGCTCCTCGAGAATGCCGGCCATGAAGTGCTGGTGGCGAGCACCTTCGAGGAAGGCCGCAGGCTGCTGAAGACGGCCGCGCCCGACATGCTGATCGCCGACGTCCGGCTCGGATCGTTCAACGGACTGCAGCTCATCGCCACCAACCAGCTCAAGATTCCGGTGGTGGTGATCAGCGGCTTCGACGATGTCGTCCTCCAGGCGGAAGCCAGGGCGATGGGGGCGGACTACCTGGTCAAGCCGATTTCCCCGGCCGCGCTGCTGGATCGCATCGGCGCCAAACTCGCCGGCACGGCGCCGCTGCCGCCGGTGTAGAATCCCAGCTCCACTTCTCTGAGCGCCCCCAGCCAGGCCCCGCGCCGGCGGGGCGCATACGGTGCGGCCCGGCGCGTGTCGAACGCGGCGGCGGTATTCAACGGCATCAGTCCATGGATCTACCCGAATCCGTCAGCGCGTGTCACGACCTGATCCGCCGCCTCCAGGAGGAGAACACCGCCCTGCGCCGGTCGGGCGCGACCTTTGGCTACCTCGCCGAGCGGCTCAACCGCCAACTCCAGGACGAGCGCCGGCGCGGCGAGCGGCGCCGCACCGCGCGGAGCGAAGACGACCGCCGCGACACACCGGTCGCCGCCGGTCACGCGGCGCCGAAGATCAGCCGCTGATCCGCCGCTCCGCCGACCACGCGCGGCCCCCCTCCGACGTCGTCCCCTGCATCGCGTTTCCCGCCACCCGTCCGGTGTAGGCCACCGTACCCGCCCGGAAGCGGATCGACGCCCCGGCGAGCGACCCCTCGGCGATCGGTGCGCCGCCGAGCGTCCCGCTGATCTTCTGAAACTGCTGAACGAGGACCAGGTCCGCCTCGCCCAACCGCCAGGTGCCCTGGACCTTGGCGGGGACGACCCAGAACAGCGCCGTGCACCAGCTCGTGCAGCCATCCGTCAGCGTCGCCGTCTGGTCGGGCTGCCAGTCCTCCATCGTGAACGAGTTGGAGACAACGCGGGTGCCGGGCCGAAGGTCGAGCAGAATCGGACGGAGCTTCAGGTTCAACTGCGGCAGCAGGAAAAGCGTGATCACCGTCGCCTGCGAGAAGTCGCTCTCGAAGATGTCCGCCTTTTCGAACGTCGCCCGCCCGCTGACCTTCGCTTCGGCGGCATTGCGCGTCGCCAGCGCCACCATCTCCGGGTTGTATTCGATGCCGCGCGCCCGGGCGCCGCGTTTGGCGGCGGTGATGACGGTCCGGCCATCGCCGGATCCCAGATCGATCAGATAATCCTGCGGCGTCAGCGCCGCCATATCCAGCATCCGGTCGACCAGGGCCTGTGGCGTCGGCACCCAGACGACGTCCTTGCCTGGTTGCCCGACCGTCGGTTCGTAAGGGGCGGAGACGGCGGGCGCCTGCGCGCGGCCGCCCTCGGTCGCCACGCACAACGCGAGAACGAAAATGCCGGAGAACGCGCGTCGCCGCTGCATGCTGCCTCCTCGGTAACGGTGCACAGGCCGGAGGAATGCGGAAGTGTCGGCGGATCTTAAGCCCTTCGCAGGGCGCCGTCCAACGGTTCCGCGCCGCGAGGCCGTCCAGACGCTGCGGTTGCCTGAAAGACACACGACACCAAATGACTTTAGACGACTTTCACATCCGGCCGACGATGTGCCGTTCTAGCACACAGAGAACACGCACACCGCTCCGCCTCAAGTCTTCAAGTTGTTGAGTGTCCGTGACTTCTCGACTACGGATGGGCCGGCGTGGTCTTTGCTGAATGGCCGACACCATGTCCCTCATGTCTTCGAGCCGCACCGCATCCTCCGCGACCCAGGGGCGTGACGCCCGCAGCCTGGAACGGACCGCTCCTGCCGACCGGCCCGCCGCCGAACAGAGCGCGCACAAGGCCTGCCTCGAAACGATCCGTGAACTGCGAGAGGAGAACGCCGTTCTCCGGCAGTCGGCGGATCAATTCGCCGCGCTCGCCGAGCGGCTGCAGACGACCCTCCGGAACGAGCGGAGCAAAACGGCGCGCGACCAGACGTCGCCGCGGACCGTGGCCACCGACCCGGCCAGAATCTCGACGCTCATCGAAGCGGAATACCGCGCCATTCCAAACCTCCGGCTGACGCGGTGGCAGGCGGCGCGGCTGTGGAACCTCGACCAGACGCTGTGCGACGCCGCCATCAGCACGCTGCTCGAGAAGCGCGTCCTGCGCGAGACCAGCGGCGGGTTCGTCCGCCTCGATCACTGAGCACGCACCCGCGATGTTCGACATCTCCTCCTCGGCGCGGCCGCGCATGCTCGTGCTGCGGGCCTGCGGCAGCGGCACCAGCGCCGAAGGCCACCGGGCGTTCCTGCAGGTCCAACAGCATCAGGACTACCGGCAGGGTATTCCGATCCTGGTCGACGTGACGGCGCTCGAATACTCCCCCTCGGCCGACGAAGGGCGAATGTTCGCCGGCCTGTTCGCGACCGCGTTCCCGCACTCGATGCTGGCGCTGCTCTGCGACGCCAGCTCCCATGGGGTGGCGCGCGAAATCTCGATTCTCGCGGTCGGCCGCGGCGCGAACGTCGCGGCGTTCGTCACCCGCGAGGATGCGTGCGCGTGGATTGCCGGGCAGGACGCCCGGGCCGGCGCCGCGGCGCCGGTGATCGAGGCCGCCCCACGCGCCCCCTCGACCCGGGCGCGGGTGTCGGACGGGGTCGTCATTGCCTACGCGCTCCGCGACCGGATTGAGAGCGCCGTCCTCGAAGTGGGCGGCCTCGACTGCAGCCTGCGGCTGGATGCGGCCGCCGGCTGGCCGGCCGACGAACCGGACTTCGCGGAGCTGACGGTCAGCACCGACTATGCCGGCGCGGCGTGCCGCGCCAGGGTCGACCTGCGCGTCAGCAGCCTGGACGACGAGGAGTATGTCGTCGCCACGGTCGTCACGGCCATGAAAGCCGTGCTCGCCGGCGGCCACGCCGCGGCCGCCGCTAGCGCATCAACTGCCCGCCGTTGACCTCAATCGTTTCACCGACGATGTAGCTGGCGGCCTCCGAGACGAGAAACGCCACGACCGAGGCGCACTCGGCCGCGGTGCCGACCCGGCCGAGCGGAATCGCCGCGACGAAGTTCTTCATCATCTCCGGCGTCGAAAACACTTCGTGGAACGGCGTGTCGATCACGCCCGGTGAGACCGCGTTGACGCGGACGCCGTGCGGCGCCAGTTCCTTGGCGAGCGACTTGGTGTACGCCGTCAGCGCCGCCTTCGCCGCGGCATAGAGCCCGGCGCCCGGCCCGCCGCCGGTGTGGCCGGCGATCGACACGATATTGACGATCGCGCCGCGGCGCCGCTCGACCATCGCGCCCGCGGCGGCCTGGGCCGTCAGCACGGCGCTCTTCAGATTGAGCGCGAAGATCTCGTCGAGCGCCGCTTCATCGACCTCCGCCAGCCGCCGCCGGACGACCAGCGAGCCGGCGTTGTTGACGAGGATGTCGAGCGGCCCGATCGCCGCGACCGCCTGGTCAACGAGTGTCTGTGCGGCGGCGCCGTCACGAAGGTCGGCGGCAATCGACACCGCCCGGCCGCCGGCCGCGACGATCCGATCGCGCGTCGCCGCCGCCCCGTCGCCGTTCCGGTGGTAGCCGATCGCCACCGCCGCGCCGAGCTCGGCCAGCGCCACCGCCGTGGCGGCGCCGATCCCGGATGACGCGCCGGTGACGAGCGCCCGCCGGCCAGTCAGATCAAGAGAGTGGTGCATATCGAGAGTCTATCGCGGCCCGCCCGCTCGACACCGGGCGGCAGCCCTCCGGCATAATGGCGGCGCATGTCCGTCAGCCCCGGCCGCCGCGCGTTCCTCGTCGCACTCGCCGGGGCCGCGCTCTCTCCCGGCTGCCGCCGCAGCCGGAGCGGCCCGATCGTCCTGCGGCTCTCACATTCGATGGCGGCGGGCGCGACCGCGCTGCACGCCTTAGCCGAACGCTTCAAACGGCTCGGCGAGGCCGCCACCGGTGGGGCTGTCACGATCCGCATCTTTCCAAGCGGCACGCTCGGCCAGGAGCGCGAAGTCGTCCAGCAGCTCGAGGAGGGCCTGGTCGATTTCATGGTCTCCGGCACGGCCATCTGGGGCAGCGTCGCGCCGAAGATCCAGGTCTTCGACTTCCCGTTCCTGTGGCGTGACTGGGCGCACGTCCATCGGGTGCTCGACGGCCCGGTTGGCCGGGACGCCGCCGACTACATGACGCGGATCGTGCGGATCCGCCCGATTGCCTGGGGGGACTCGTTCGGATTCCGCCAGGTGGTCACGCGCTCGCGCGACGTCCGCGAAGCCGCCGACCTCGCCGGCCTCAGGATCCGGACCATCCAATCGCCGATCTACGTCAAGGCGGTCCAGCTGATGGGCGGCAGCCCGACACCGATGGCGTTTGGCGAGGTCTACACGTCGCTGCAGACCGGCGTCATTGACGGCTACGAACACGACGCGAGCACGACCGCGCAGCAGCACTTCGACGAGGTCGCGCACCACATGGCGCGCACCCGTCATATCGCCGGCGTGCTCGGCCTGTTCGCCTCGACCGCCGGGCTCGCCCGGCTGCCGCCGCCGCTGGTCGCGCCCCTTGAGCAGGCCGCACTCGAGGCCGCCGCCGGCCAGCGACTGATGGGACCCGCCGAGGACGCCGCCGCAACCGCCGACCTGGCCGCGCGGGGCATGACGATCCGTGACATCGACGTCGGCGCCTTCCGGCAGCCGGCCGAAGCACTCTGGCTCCGCGAGGCGCGCGCGCTCGATGCCGTACCGTGGCTCGAGGCGATCCGGACATGACGACGGCATCCGGCGCCGGCGGCCCGACGCTGCCGCGCCGCTTCCTCGAATGGTCGATTGCCGCGCTCGTCCTCGCCCAGGCGCTGGTCGTCGGCCTGCAGGTGGTCGCCCGGCACGTCCTCCGGCAGCCGATGCCGTGGACGGAGGAGATCGCCCGCCTGCTGCTCGTCTGGCTGATGTCGGTCGGCGGCATCGCGGCGCTCGCCGACGGCCGCCATCCGCGGGTCACCGCACTGCTGCGGCTGCTGCCCGCGCCGGCTCAGGACGGCGTCGACCGTGGTCTCCGCCTCGTCCTGCTGGTCTTCCTGGCCGGCCTGATCCTGCCGGCCTGGCGGCTGACGGTCGCGAGTGCCGGCGAGGAGCTGCCGGCCAGCGGGCTGTCAGGCGCCGCCATCTCCGGCGTGCTCCCGGTCGCGCTGGCGCTGATGGTGCTGACCCTCGCCGCGGCGCTCGGTCGCGACGGGCTCGCGGTGTGGCGCGATCGCACCGGCCAGGTCTGGGCGCTCGGCGCCGCCGGCGCGGCGATCGCCTCGGTGATGCTGCCGCTCGCCGCCGGCGCGGCGCCGATCGTCATCCTGATCAGCGGCTTCCTGGTGACCGCCGGCCTCGGCATGCCGCTGGCCTTCACCCTCGTCCTGACCGCGCTCACCTACCTGCTCGGCATCGGCGGCGTCAGCCTGACGATCCTGCCGATCAAGCTCCTCGGCGGAGTCGACTCGTTCGTGCTGCTCGCCATACCGCTGTTCATCCTCGCCGGCGCCCTGATGGAGTCGGGCGGCATCTCGCAGCCGATCGTCGATCTCGCGATGGCGGTGGTCGGCCGCGTCCGCGGCGGGCTGGCGATGGTCGCGGTCGTCGCCGAGGTCCTCTTCTCGGGCATCTCGGGCTCGACCGCCGCCGACGTCTCCGCGATCAGCTCGCTGCTGATCCCGTCGATGCGCAAGGCCGGCTATGCGGGGCCCGAGGCCGTCAGCGTCGTCGCCGCGGCGTCGGCGATGGGGATCCTCGTCCCGCCGTGCCTGACCATGGTCGTGCTCGGCTCGCTCGTCAACATCTCGATTGTCACGCTGTTCCTGGCGGGGTTCGTACCGGCGTTCGTGCTCGCGGCGGCGCTCATCGCCCTGATCGCGATCCGGGCGCGGCGCCAGCGGTGGCCGGTCACGGCGCGGCGGCCGCCCGGACAGCTCCCCGGCATCCTCGGACGGGCTGCCGTGCCGCTCGGCCTGCCGGTGCTGCTGTTCGGCGGGATTTTCTCGGGCGCGACAACCGTCACCGAGGCGGCGCTGATCGCGGTAGTCTACGCGTTCGCCGCCGGCGCGGCGACCGGCGGGCTCGATCGCCGGACCGTCGGGCGCCAGCTGGTCGAGAGCGGCACGGTCACCGCGTCCACGCTGTGGATGCTGGCGGCGGCGTCGGCGTTTGCGTGGATCCTCGTCCGCGAGTGGGTGCCGCAGATGCTCGGCGAGTGGATCAGCGGCGTCGGCGCCGCGGCGGGTGGCGTGATGGCGATGACCGTCGCCCTCTTCGTCGTCGTCGGCGCGCTGCTCGAAGGGTTGCCGGCGCTGCTGATCTTCGGACCGATTCTATTTCCGATCAGCCGCGCCGTCGGCATCGACCCGGTCCACTACGGCATCGTCATCGTCGCGGCGATGGGGATCGCGTTCTTCCTGCCGCCGGTCGGGGTCGGCCTGTCGATTGCGGCGGCAATCGCGCGCGTCGACATCGACGATGTCAGCCGGGCGTATGCGCCGTATCTTGCGGCGCTGCTGGTCGGGCTGGCGCTGATTGCCGCGTTCCCGGCGCTGACGCTGGTGCTGCCGCGCCTGCTGCTCGGCTACAAGCACTGAGCGGCGCGCGGCTAGGGCAGCTCGCGGATGCGGAGGTGGCGGAATTCTATCGGCGCGCCCTCGGCTTCGAGGCAGAGATAGCCGGTCCGCGGCTCGGCGCCGCTGCCGCCGGAGACTTCCTCGCCGTTGACCCACAGCCGCAGCTCGCCGTTGATCGCCCGCACGTAGTAGTCATTCCACTCGCCGACGCCGTGGCTGAGATCCTTCCGCGGAAAGCTGCGCGAGCCGTCGGGGGACCGCGGCGTGAACGGCGTCAGTCTGGACTTGCCGACGGCGAAGATATCGCCGTTGGTGGTGAACCAGTCGCCCTTCTTTCCCGACTGCTTTTCGTACTGCTCGCGAAACCCGTGATCGAGCATCTGGATCTCGATGCCGCCCGGTGGGAGCATGCCGGGCTTGAGCGGCGTCAGCGCTTCTTCAGGCACCCAGGCGAACATTCCGGAATTGCCCCCCGACTTCAGGTGCCGCCATTCCACCACCAGTTCGAAATTGGTGAACGTCTGCCGCGTCCGGCGGACGCCAATCGGCACGCCGGTGCTGACGATCAGGTCGTCCTTGAAGATCCACGTGTCGGGGGCGCCGTTGACGTCGACGAAGTCGGCGTCGCCGAGTGTCCGCCATCCCGGCCCGGAGCCGTCGATGAAGGCGCGGGGAGAGGCCGCGGCCGCCTGCGGCGCGGCTGTGCCGGCCGGCGCCGGCAGGGCGGCGCTGGCGAGCACCACAAACCCGATGCGGAGAGACGTTCGGAGCACAGTCACCTCGTGCGCCGCGGCCGGCCGCGGCGGCTGTCATTTCATGAAACCGCTGCGCACCGTGACGGCGGCGCTCAGCGCATCGTTGAGCGGGTCATCGAGCGCGAGCAGATCCCGCAGCCCGGCATCGAGCGTCGCCTGCGTCTCCGGCCGCAGAAGCTTCTTCTGGTACTGCTGCTGCGGCTTGTCGCGGCGGCAGTAGAACGCGTGCATCGCCAGGCGCGGCGCCGCGGTCCGGTTGGCCGTCCCGCCGTGCCACAGGTGGGCATTCATCACCGCGATGCTCCCGGCCGGGGCGATCAGCAGCCGCTCGTCCGGGTGCGCCGCCATCGTGTCGGCGAGGACGTCCTGCGGCCGCGTCCCCCAGCGGTGCGACCCCGGCACCAGCCGCGTCGCGCCGTTCTCGGCGGTGAAGTCGTCGAGCAGCCAGACCGTGTTACAGACCCAGTAGCCGCGCTCGTCTGGGACCGCGCCCATGTCGACGTGAAGAGGCTGCCCTTCGTCCGAGTACGGATCGGCGGATCGCGCGTTCAGGCTGCTCAGCTTGATCTCGGGACCGAGCACGCGCCGCACCGCCTCGACCACGCCGGGGAGCGACACCGCCCGCCCGAACACGTCGCCTTTGTCGACCAGGTTGGCGAGCCGCCGGGCGTTCGCCTCCTGCTTGAATTCCTGGCCGGCGCGCTCCCCTTCCGCCACGAACAGCGCCAGGATGCGCGAGCGCAGGGACGTCAGCAGCTCCGGCCCGATCGCGTCGCGCAGGACGACGCAGCCCTCGGCGTCGAGCTGTTGTTTCTCGTCGTCGGTCATCGCGTCTGCCTCCGTGGATGGCGCGGCGCGCGGCGCCGCCCTAGCGTTTCGGCACCAGCTTCAGGATGCGCCCCTTCGTGTTGTCCGTGAGCAGGTAGAGCGCGCCGTCGGGGCCCTGGACGACGTCGCGGATGCGCTCGCGCGGGGTCAGATCGGTCAGCAGCCGTTCCTCGCCGGTCACCCGTGCGCCCTCAATGACCAGCCGCACGAGGTTCATGCTGGCGAGCCCGCCGATGAACAGATTGTTCTTCCAGGCCGGAAAAAGCGCGCCGCTGTAGAACGTCATCCCGCTCGGCGCGATGACCGGGTCCCAGTAGTAGAGCGGCTGTTCCATGCCCTCTTTTTGGGTGATGTTCCCGGTAATCGGCTCGCCGCTGTATTCGATGCCGTAGGTGATCGTCGGCCAGCCGTAATCGCGGCCCCGGCGGGAGATGTTGACCTCGTCGCCGCCGCGCGCGCCGTGCTCCGCCTCCCACAGGTCGCCGGTCGTCGGGTTGAGCGTCGCCCCCTCGACATTGCGATGACCGAGCGACCAGATTTCGGGACGGACCCCGTCCTTGCCGACGAAGGGGTTGTCCTTGGGAATCGAACCGTCGCTGTTGATGCGGACGATCTTGCCGAGCAGGCCGTCCATCTTCTGCGCCTGCATCCGCCCTTCGGTGATCGACCGCTCACCGAGCGTGACGAAGAGCGTGCCGTCGCGGCCCCAGACCAGCCGGCCGCCGTAGTGCTGCTGTGAATTCAGCGACGGCGCCTGGTGGAAAATCACCTGCACCTTGTCGACGCGCGGCGCGGCACCGTCGGTGAGGACGCCGCGGGCAACCGCGGTGTTGTTGGCGCCGCCGTCGCGCGGCTCGGAGAAGCTCCAGTAGATGAAGTGATTCGAGGCAAACGCCGGGTCGAGTGAGACGTCGAGCAGGCCCCCCTGGCCACGCGGGTCGACGTCGGGCAGGCCGGCGACGGGAGTGGAAACAGTGCCGGACCCGTCGACGACCCGCAGCCGCCCGGGCTTCTCCGTCACCAGCATCCGTCCGTCGGGGAGGAACGCCAGCCCCCAGGGCTTCTCGAGCCCCTCGGTCACCGTGACGACGTCGAAGGCGACGCCGGCCTTGACTTCCGGCGCGCGCGTCTGCCCGTCGAACGCCGGCGTCTGGCTTGGAGCGTTCGGTGGACGGGGATCGACGCCGGCCCGGGCGGGCGCCTGCGCCGCGGCGGCCGGCGGCGGCGGGGCCTGTACGGCGCCGGCGGCCACCGCCATCGTGAGCGCGACGGTGAACGTGGTGATGGTCACATGGACTCCTGATCTGAAAGCTGGACGGGCTGACGAATGAATACTATCAATCCCGGCGGGCGGCGCGGCGGGACCCGGCGGCGCCTCAGGCCAGGATTTTGGTCGCGACCTCGCCGTGCACGTCGGTGAGCCTGAAGTCCCGGCCCTGGAAGCGATACGTCAACCGCTTGTGGTCGACCCCGAGCAGGTGCAGGATGGTGGCCTGGAGGTCGTAGACCGAGACCGGATCCGAGACGACGTTGTAGCTGAAATCGTCGGTCTCGCCGAGGACGTAGCCGCGCTTGGTGCCGCCGCCGGCGACCCACATGCAGAAGTTGCGCGGGTGGTGATCGCGCCCGTAGTTGACGTCGGTCAGCTTGCCCTGGCTGAACACGGTGCGGCCGAACTCGCCGCCCCAGATGACGAGCGTGTCGTCGAGCAATCCGCGTTGCTTGAGATCGGTAATGAGCGCGGCGGTCGGCTGGTCGGTGCCGCGGCACTGCAGCGCGAGGTCGCGCGGCAGATCCTTGTGCTGGTCCCAGCCGCGGTGGTAGAGCTGGATGAAGCGCACGTTGCGCTCGGCGAGCCGCCGGGCGAGCAGGCAGTTGGACGCGTAAGTGCCGGCCTTGCGCGACTCGGGCCCGTACATCTCGAAAACCGAATCCGGCTCCTTCGACAGATCCATCAGGTCGGGCACAGAGGTCTGCATCCGGTAGGCCATCTCGTACTGCGCGATGCGGGTCTCGATCTCCGGATCGCCGTAGGACTCGTGCGTGAAGGTGTTCAGCTTCGCGACCGCGTCGAGCATCTGGCGGCGGGTCTGCCGGGTCACTCCCGGCGGATCGTCGAGGTAGAGGACCGGTGCGGTGCCGCTGCCGAACCGCACCCCCTGATAGCTCGACGGCAGGAAGCCGCTCGCCCACAGCCGGGAGAACAGCGGCTGATCGGTATTGATGGCGTGCGCCTGCGACAGCAGCACGACAAACGCCGGCAGGTTCTGGTTCTCGCTGCCGAGGCCGTAGCTCGCCCACGCCCCCATGCTCGGGCGGCCGGGCTGCTGGAAGCCGGTCTGGATGAAGGTGATCGCCGGATCGTGATTGATCGCCTCGGTGTTCATCGTCCGGATCACGGTGATGTCGTCGACGATCCTGGCGGTGTGCGGCAGCAGTTCGCTGACCCACGTCCCGGACTGGCCGTGCTGCGCAAACGAGTACAGCGACCGCGCCACCGGCAGCGAGGACTGGCCCATCGTCTGGGCGACGCGCTGCCCCTGCCGCACCGAGTCGGGAATCTGCGTCCCCTGGAACTGCGCGAGGCCGGGCTTGTAGTCGAACGTCTCGAGCTGTGACGGTCCGCCGGACTGGTGCAGGAAGATGACGCGCTTGGCCTTCGGCGCGAAGTGCGGCAGCCCGGGGAGTCCGCCGGCCCCCGTCGCCGCCGGCGCCGGGGCGGCCGAGGCCAGCAGATCCGGCCCGAGCAGGGAGGCCAGTGCCGCGATGCCGATGCCCTGGGCCGAGAGTCCGAACAGCTGGCGGCGGGTGAGCTCGAGGGAAGGAGGTGTCATGGGTTACTTACTCACGGCTTCATCGAGATTGAGGATGACGCTCGTCACCGTCGTCCAGGCGGCCAGCTCCACCGGATCGAGCGCCGGGTTCCGCTTCGACTCGCCGACCGACACGAGCTTCACCGCCGCCGGGCGATCGGCGGCGAACGCCGCCCGCCGCTGATCGAGCAGCGTGCGCAGCACCTTGACTTCGCGCCCTTCCGGCTGACGCGACGTGGCCAGCCGGAAGGCGTAGGCGAGCCGCCGATCCGGATCGGCACCGCCCTCGGTCAGCGTCCGCTGCGCCAGCGCCCGCGACGCCTCGACATAGGTTGGATCGTTCATTAGGGCGAGCGCCTGGAGCGGCGTGTTCGTGAGCGCGCGCCGGGCGGTGCACTTCTCGCGGTTGGGCGCGTCGAACGTCGCCAGCGAGGCCGGTGGCACGGTCCGCTTCCAGAGCGTATACATGCCGCGGCGATAGAGATCCGGCCCGTGGCTCTGCATGTACTGCTGGCCGGAGAAGCCGTCGCCGAAGGCCATCTCCTCCCACAGCCCGGCCGGCTGATACGGTGAGACGCTCGGACCGCCGATGCGATCGTTCAGCAGTCCGGCGACCGACAGCGCGGTGTCGCGGATCATCTCGGCCGGCATCCGGACGCGCGGCCCGCGGGCCAGCAGCCGGTTCTCCGGATCCTTCTCGAGCAGCGCCGGCGTGACCCGCGCCGACTGGCGATAGGTCGCCGAGGTGACGATCAGCCGCTGCATCGCCCGCACATCCCAGCCGCTGCGGACGAACTCGGTCGCCAGCCAGTCGAGCAGCTCGGGCTGGACCGGCGCCTCCCCCTGCACCCCGAAATCCTCCTGCGTCTTGACGATGCCGACGCCGAAGTACATCTGCCAGAAACGGTTGACCGCGACCCGCGAAGTGAGCGGGTGGTCCGGCTGGACGAGCCACTTCGCCAGCGTCAGGCGGTTGAGCGGCGCGCCGTCCGGCAGCGGCGGCAGCATGGCCGGCACGCCCGGCTGGACCTTCTCGGTCTGGTTGCGGTAGTCGCCGCGCGCCAGCACGAACGTATCCCGCGGCTTCTTGAGCTCCCCCATCACCATCGCGGTCGGGATGGTCTTGTCGAGATCGTCCTTGTCGCGGCGGAGATCTTTCAGTTCGGTGTAGATCGTCCGCAGCGTCGCCGGTGCGGCGTAGGTCAGGAAATACTCCCGCGCCTGATCGGCTTCGTCTTTCGACCGCTTGCCGTGCACGCCGGAGACGATGACGCGGATCGCGTCGTGGATGGCGAGCTGCTCGATTTCCTGAGGCGCCAGGACGCGGCTGTAGATCCGCAGATCGTCGATCTGGCCGGTGAACGGCACGCCGAGCGCCTTGCGGCCGACGCCGAGCGGCGCCTCGGTCCGGATCGAGCCGGCAAGCGTGTGATCGACGACCTCGGTCGCCGCCGGCTGGCCGTTCACGAACAGCCGCAAGCCGTCCGGTCCGCCGGATCCGTCGTAGGCGAGGGCGACGTGGTACCAGTCGCCGAGCCGCAGCCGCTCCCGGGTCCGCAGCTGCAGGCGCCGCGACGGGTCGGAGGCCAGCGTGACGGTGAGGCGCGCCGCCCACCGCTGGATGCCGACGAGCGCGATGTCCTCGAACGCCCATTCGAAGCCGCGCCGGTGATCGGCATCGTCGAGCTTCTGCAGCACGCTCATCGGCTGGTTGCCGCGGCCCTTGACCCAGACCGCCACGCTGAAGGGATCGGTGCGGTCGAAGTCCGCGACGTTGCCGAAGCTGACCTCAGTGTCGCCGTCGAACGAGGCGGCGCGGCCGATCTGCCCGGGATCGAACGTCGGGTCGCCGGTGATGCGGCGGCCGTGCTGGTAGCGCCCGGACATATCCGAGAAGCTGCCGTCGAGCTCGTAGTGGGCGACCAGTCCCGCCGCCGGCGCCGCGGCGCGGTCGGGCAGCGTGCTCTCCCACGCCGCCTGCAGCGGCGCGACGACGGTGTCGTCGAGCGCGGCCTGACGGGTCTTGATCGCCGCCGTCAGCGCGTCGAGACGCGCCTGCTGGTCGGGCGACGGCAGCTGGATGAGCGGCTGGGCGTTGCCGGTCCGGCCGTCGAGCCCGAGCTCCGGCACGTTATTGAAGAAGGCGAAGAACTGGTAGAACTCCTTGTGGGTGATCGGGTCAAACTTGTGCGAGTGGCAGCGCGCGCAGCCCATCGTCAGGCCCATGAACGCGGACGACGTCGCCTCGACGCGGTCGATCACGTACTCGACCTGATACTCGTCCGCGATCGCGCCCCCCTCGAAATTGATCATGTGATTGCGGTTGAAGCCCGACGCGACCTTCTGATCGCGCGTCGCGTTGGGCAGCAGGTCGCCGGCGATCTGCTCGATCGTGAACTGGTCGTAGGGCAGGTTCCGATTGAACGCCGCAATCACCCAGTCGCGCCACGGCCACATCGTGCGCAGGTTGTCGATGTGATAGCCGTGGGTGTCGGCGTAGCGCGCCGCGTCCAGCCACGGCATCGCCATCCGCTCGCCGTAGCGCGGCGACTGCAGCAGCTGATCGACGCGGCGCTCGTAGGCGTCGGGCGCGCTGTCGGCGAGGAAGGCGTCGAGCGCCTCGGCCGACGGCGGCAGCCCGGTCAGGTCGTAGGTGACGCGGCGGAGGAGCGTCGCCTTGTCCGCCTCGGGAGACGGCTTGAGCCCTTCCCGCGCCAGCCGCGCGAGAATGAACTGATCGATCGGATTGCGCACCCAGCGCGCGCCGCCGCCCGACGGCACCGGCGGGTCGGCGCGGACCGGCGCCACGAACGCCCAGTGCGTGTCCCACTTCGCCCCCTCGGCAATCCAGCGCTGCAGCAGATCGATCTGGTGCGCGGTCAGGGTGTGGCCGGTCTCGAGCGGCGGCATCCGCTCGTCGAGGTCGGGATTGGTGATGCGCTCGACCAGCAGGCTGCCGGCAGCGTCGCCCGGCACGATCACCCCCTTCTTGGCGAACGCGCCGTCGCGGGTATCGAAATGAAACTTCGTCTCGCGCTTGTTCTCGTCGGGCCCGTGGCACGCGAAGCAGTTGTTCGAGAGGATCGGCAGGATGTCGCGGTTGAAGCTGACGGGCGGCGTGCCGGTCTGCGCCCCCGCCTCACCGCGGTCGGCAAGCGCCGAGGCGCCCGCGAGACCGCAGCACGAGAGCGCCAGGCCCAGCGCCCGGGCATGCCGAGGGATGCGCATGGGCGCATCTTAATGTAAATCGTGCGTGAGTGGCCGACCCGCGCGGGACCGACGCGCGCGGCCCGGCTCAGCTGGCCGGCGGTTTGGGCGCCGTCGGAGAGGCGCCGTCCTTGCGTCCGCCCCACAGCCAGCCGACCACGCCGAGCGCCGCCAGCCCCACCATCCCCTTCTTGAGGAGCTGCCGCCCCGGCACCGGCGGGGCCGGGGGCGCTGGCGCGGTCAGAAGCCGGAACGCTTCGACGTCCGAGTCGGCGTCGGCCGGCGCCGCGTCCGGCCGCGGCCGGCGGCGGCGTTCGTCCGACGGGATCCAGCGGACGAGATACGTAAACGTCTCGGACGCGCAGACCGGGCACTGCTGGACGTTATGGACTTCTTCGCAATCGAGACAGAGACGGGCGACGCGCAGCTGCATGCCGCCAGTGTACAACTGCGGCGCGGATCGCGGCTCAGCGGTTCGGACGGGTGTCGGCGATTCGGCTACAATCCCCGCATGGCTCCAATTCCGGTGATCATCGAGAACCAGCACGACGGGAAGTGGTACGTCATCGATCTCCCCGACAACTGGGTTCCAGCCGGGGGCGTGATCACGATTGCCGAGTCCGACCAGGGCTTTCCCACCCGAAATGCCGCGCAGCACGAGCGCGCCAAGCGCACGCAGCTGCGGCGGCGCTGACGCAGGCTCTCGCCCGACGAGCCCCACTGCCGGGATGTTACAAATCCGTGCAGTCATCCGCTAGCAACCTAGATTCATCTGAATCACAGGTAAAAACCGTAAGTCAGCATTGTCTCTGTTTGTTCCATAACGGGTCAGTTGTCGGAGGGCCGTGGATCCCCCAGGCGCGGGCGGAACCCGCTTGAGGCTGCGTCGTCAGGCAGTTGGCGCCATCTGCGGCGAGACGCCGAACGCGGCACCGCGCTTGCTCCTGAGCTGTCGGTGCTTCAGTCATTTATTGTCATGTCTTGTCAGTTGAGAACCCGCTCCATGTACTGCCCGTCGACTCTGTCCGTCACTGCCGGCCCGACACGGGGGAACGCGTGAGGCGCTTCGCCAACAGCCTGCCGACGCTGCTGTCGCTGCCCCCCGCCGCCCGAGTCTATGTCGGGGTGGTGACCGCGGCCGGCGCCGGCGCCGTCGCGGCCGCCGCACTACAGCTGCAGCTCGATCGGCCTTGGCTGTTCGGCGCGCTGCTGGCGGTGGCGGTCGCGACCTCGACGGCCAAGATCGAACTGCCGCTCGGCCGCCGCAGCCAGTCGAACCTGTCGCTGTCGCACGCCGTCAACTTCTGGGCGCTCTTCACCCTCGGCGCCGCGCCGACGGTGTGCATCGCGGCCGTCTCGGCCTGGGCCCAGTGCACGCTCCGCCCCGGACCGCGCAACCCGCTGCACCGCATCGTCTTCAGCATCGCCGCCCTGAGCGTCACCGTCGGCGTCTCGGGCCTGCCGCTGCCGCTGCTGCAGCACAGCGCCGGGGCCGGCGTCGCGGCGCTGGCCGCAATTGCCGCGATCGTCGGGCCGTTGTACTTCTTCGTCAACTCGTCGCTCGTCGCCGGCGCCATCGCGCTGACCAGCCGCGAGCCGTTCGGCCGGGTGTGGCAGCGTAACTTTCTGTGGAGCGCGCCGAGCTACCTGATTGGCGCCGGTCTCGCGGCCGTCGCCACGGCGGCGGTGTCGCGAGGCGCGTTCGTCTGGCTGGCGCTGCTTGCCCTGCCGCTCTATCTCGTGTTCCGGAGCTACCACTCGGTGGTCGACCGGCTGCGCGAGGAGCAGAACCAGACCCAGCAGGCGATGGAAGTGCAGCTCGCGACGGTCGAGGCGCTGGCTCTGGCGATCGAGGCCAAGGCCGGCTCGACGCCGGAGCACATCCAGTCGATCCAGCGCTACGCGGCGATGCTCGCCGATGCCGCCGGCCTCTCGGAGACGGACGTCCAGGCGGTGCGGACCGCGGCGCTGCTCCACGACATCGGCAACATGGCGGTCCCTGAGCATATCCTCGCCAAGCCGATTCCGCTGACCCCCGAGGAGTTCGAGCGCATCAAGCATCATCCGCGGATCGGCGCCGAGATCCTGCGCAACGTGCCGTTCGGCGGCCCGGTCGCCGAGCTCGTCCTCTGCCACCACGAACGGTGGGACGGCCTCGGCTACCCGTCGGGCCTCACCGGCACCGCCATTCCCGTCGGCGCCCGGATTCTCGCGATCGCCGACTGCTACAGCACGATGCAGTCGGCCCGGCCCTACCGGCCGGCGCGCAGCGAAGCCGCCGCCGTCGCCGAGCTGCGCGACAAGGCCGGCACCGCGTTCGACCCCGCGCTCGTCGACCTGCTGGTCGCCCGGCTCGACCTCGCCGCCGACCCGATCGCCGACGCGCCGATCGGCGAGGAGACCTGGGCCCAGGGGGGGATGGTCGCGCTCCAGGACATCGCCCAGACGCACCGCGAGGAACAGACCCTCTACGAGATTGCCCAGGCGCTCGGCTCGAGCCTCGGCGTCGCCGATGCGATGGCGCTCGTCAGCGAGAAGGTCGGCCGGCTCGTCCCGTTCACGACCTGCGCGCTGTTCCTCGGCAGCGATACCGACGGCTACAGCTGCCGCTACGCGCACGGCCCCGGCACCGAGGCGCTGCACGGCTGGGCGCCGCGGTCGTGGAGCGAGATTGCGCTCCGGCTGCCGTCGTGCGCCGACGGCCGCGGCATCAACGGCCAGGAGCTGGCCGCGATGCTGCCCTGCCCGCTCACCGTCGACGGCGCGCTGATCGGCGGCATCGTCATCTACCACACCGTCCCGGCCTACTTCACCGACGAGCATCGCCGGCTGCTGGCGCGCGTCAGCGAGCAGACCGCGGCGGTCATCTACAACTCGACGCGGTTCGAGCAGACCGAGCACGAGTCGCACACCGATCCGCTGACCGGGCTGGCCAACCGCCGCGCCCTGGATCGGCAGTTCCAGAGCGGCCTCGATCGCGCCGCCGCGCGCGGCGGGACGGCGAGCCTGATCGTGCTGGACCTCGATCGGCTCAAGGAGATCAACGACACCTACGGCCACGAAGCCGGCGACCGCGCGCTGCGCGCGGTCGGCTCGGTGCTCGGCTCGATGGTCGGCGACGAGGATGTCTGCGCGCGGTTCGCCGGCGACGAGTTCGTCGTCCTGCTCTGGGACAGCACGCCGGAGCGCGAAGAGCGGCGGGTGCGCGAGCTCCAGAATGCGGTCGCGGTCTACCCGTTCGAGCCGCGGCCGGGCGTCCGCGTCTCGCTGTCGATCAGCGCCGGGCCGGCGCGCTTCCCGATCGACGGCGCGACCTTCGAGGAGCTCCTCGCCGCCGCCGACGAGCGCATGTATCACGACAAGGCTGGGCGGCGGTCGCGCAACTCGGGCCGCCATGCGCAGGTCGCGGGCGACCGCGCCTAGCTCGTCCGTACCCGGTAATTCCGGATGGATTTAATGACCGAGCGGTGCTATCTTGCCGCACAGTGTCGAGTCCCGTAGACCATCCGGATCCCTGCTTCGCCGTACCGTGCTGTCCGATTTGCCACGTCGGCCAGATGCGCATGACCTACCGCACCAGCCGCCTCGCGGTCTGCGTCTGCATGAACTGCGAGACCAGCCTGTCGGTCCCCGACACCGCCTGGGGCCGGACGCCGCCGCCGGACCCGGCCGGCGAATCGACGCCCGGCACGACCGCCTGACTCTGGATGCCGACGGCGTGCAGGCTGGCGGGCGTCCGCGGCAGCCGTCGAGGACGCGCACGCGGCACCTCTGACAGGACTTATCGGTCAATAAGCCTGACGCATAGGTTGACCGTGAAAATCATCCCCCCTTATACTGAAGGCTGATGCGCATCCGCCACAGCATTCGCATTACGACGCCCCGGCCCCGCAGCACGCGGCGCCGGGCGGTCGGTGGTGTCTGCGCAGTGGCCGGCTGAGAAACATCCGACCAGGACCTTTGCAGAACCCGCCGGCCTCCACGGGCCGGCGGGTTTTTTTTTCGGCTGCGCGGATCGGGCCGCGCTCGAGGCATCGCAAGCGCCATGTTGCTGACATCCGGAAAGATCACCGCCGCGGGGCCGGCGTCATGACGACGACGACGCGCGGGTATCGGGCGGCGTTCCGCTGCACGGCGGGCTGTGCCGGAGAGCACTCGATCTGGCAGCCGCTCTACCGCTGCCCGGGCTGCGGCGCGCTGCTGCAGGTCGTCCACGACGCCGCCGCGCTCGCCGATCGGACGGCGGACGAGTGGCGCCGGCTGTTCGACGATCGCTACAAGCGCACCGACTGGCCGTACGGATCCGGCGTCTGGGGCAAGAAGGAGTGGGTCTGTCCCGAGCTCCGCAACGAGAACGTCGTCTCGATGGACGAAGGCGGGACCAACATGTTCTGGGCCGAGCGGTTCGGCCGCGAGCTCGGCATCGAAGACCTGTGGGTGAAGCAGTGCGGCAACTCCCACACCGGCTCGTTCAAGGATCTCGGGATGACCGTGCTGGTCTCGGTGGTCCGCCAGATGGCCGCCGACGGCGCCGGTGTCCGCGCCGTCGCCTGCGCCTCGACCGGCGACACCTCGGCCGCGCTCGCGGCCTACGCGGCGGCGGCCGGCATCCCGGCGATCGTCATCCTGCCGCGTGGACGCGTCACCGCCGCGCAGCTCGTCCAGCCACTCGCCAACGGCGCCCGGGTGCTCTACCTCGATACCGATTTCGACGGCTGCATGACGATCGTCCGCCGCCTCGCCGAGGAAGAGGGCGTCTACCTCGCCAACTCGATGAACAGCCTGCGTCTCGAAGGGCAGAAGACGCTGTCGATTGAAATCGCCCAGCAGTTCGACTGGGAAGTACCGGATGTCGTGATCGTGCCGGGCGGTAATCTCGGCAACGTCAGCGCGATCGGCGCCGGCTTCGACCTGATGATTGACCTCGGCGTCATCAACCGCCGGCCGCGGATCGTCGTCGCGCAGGCGGCGGCCGCCAACCCGCTCTATACCGCCTACAAGAACGGCTGGCGGTTCGAGCCGATGACCGCCGCGCCGACGATTGCGTCGGCGATCCAGATCGGCAACCCGGTGTCGATCGACAAGGCGATCCGCACCCTGCAGCGGTTCAACGGCATCGTCGAGCAGGCGACCGAGAGCGAGCTGGCGGATGCCGCCGCCCGCGCCGACCGCACCGGGATGTTCAACTGCCCGCACACCGGGGTGGCGCTCGCCGCCCTCGAGAAGCTGGCGGCGCGCGGCGACATCGCCCCGACCGATCGGACGATCGTGATCTCGACCGCCAACGGCCTCAAGTTCAGCGAGTTCAAGGTCGCGTATCACACCGGCGCGCTCGACGGGGTCGTCGCGCGGCATGCCAATCCGCCGCTCGAGCTGCCGAACGACTACGACGCCGTCCGCCGCGCGGTCGACAGCCTGGTCTCGGCCGTGCCGGCGGCACCACCGCTCCGCCGGAGCCATCCATGACGCCGCGGCGGCGCCGGACGACGTCCGCCGCCGGCCTCGAGGTCTGGAAATTCGGCGGCGCGTCGCTCGCCGACGCCGCGGCAATCCAGCGCGCCGCCGCGCTCATCGCCGCCCACCCGGGGCCGCTCGTGATCGTCGCCTCGGCGCTCGGCGGCGTCACTGATCTGCTGCTGCGCGGCGCCAGTCTCGCGCAGGCCGGCCGCGCCGACGAGGCGGCCGCCGTTGCCGCGACGTTCCTGCGGCGCCATCGCGACGTCGCCAGGACGCTCGTCCCCGAGGGCCCGGCTCGGCGCGCGCTGCTCGGGCGGATCGACGCCGCGGCGCGTGAGTACCGGGATCTCTGCGGCGCCGTCGGCGCGCTCGGCCATGTCGCCCCGCGCGCCAGCGACATGCTGGTGTCGCGCGGCGAGCGGATGTCGGCGGCGATTCTCGCCGCGGCGCTGACCCGCCTCCGCCGCCCTGCCGCCTGCGTCGACGCCGCCGACTTCGTCGTCACCGACGGCCACCACGGCGGCGCCGCACCCGACTTTCCGGAGACGGCGCGGCGGGCGCGGCGGGTGCTGCGCGGCCGGCTCGCCGAGGGCGTCACGCCGGTCGTGCCGGGCTTCATCGGCTCGGCCCCCGACGGCAGCGTCGTGACGCTCGGACGCGGCGGTTCCGACCTGACCGCGACCATGCTGGCGCCGGCGCTCGGCTCGCGGCGCGTGGTGCTCTGGAAGGACGTGCCCGGGATCCTGACCGCCGACCCGCGGCTGGTCCCCGACGCCCGGCTGATTCCGCAGCTCCATCACCGCGAGGCGGCCGAGGTCGCGCATTACGGCGCCAAGGTGCTGCATCCGCGGGCGCTGATTCCCCTCGCCGGGACGCGGATCGTCCTGCAGGTGCGCTCCTTCCTCGACGTCTCGGCGCCCGGCACCGAAGTCTCGGCGCGGCGGTCGACGACCGCCTATCCGGTCAAGGCGCTGGCGATCGTCCAGGGCCAGGCGATCGTCACCGTCGCCGGCAAGGGGATGATTGGCGTCCACGGCATCGCGGCGCGGACCTTCGCCGCCATCGAATCCGAGCGGCTGTCGGTCTCGACGATCTTCCAGGCGTCGTCAGAAAGCTCGATTGGCTTCACGCTGCCGGACGCCGAGTCGGAGCGGGCGGTCGCCAGCCTGCGCCACGCCTTCCGCACCGAGATTGCCGCCGGCCTGATCGACAACGTCACCGCCCGGCCCGGGATGGCGGTCATTGCCGTCGTCGGTGACGGGATGGCCGGGTCGCCGGGGGTCGCCGGCCGGGTCTTCACCGCGCTCGCCGCGCGCGGCATCAACGTCGTGGCGATCGCCCAGGGATCGTCGGAGCGGAACATCTCGTTTGCGGTTGCCGCAGCCGATGCCGCCGAGGCGGCGCGCAGCGTCCACGGCGCCTTCCAGCTCTCCAAGATCGGCGGCGGACGCTCGCAGGCGGTGCTGCGGACCGATGTCGTGCTGCTCGGCTTCGGCCGGGTTGGACGCGCGCTCGCCGACCAGATTGCCGCCGCCAACGGCGGGCCGGCGGTGCGCGTCGTCGGCCTGCTCGACCGCTCCGGCTACGTCTTCGACGCGCGCGGGCTGTCGCGGCGCCGGCTGCTCGCACTCACCCGCCAGAAGGATGCCGGCGCGCTGCTCGCCTCGCTCGGCGGCGAGCCCGCCGCCGCCGCCGACGCGCTGACGCTGATGTCGGCGCATGCGGTGTCGCGCCCGGTGATCGTCGATGTGACGAGCGACGAGACCAGCGACCTGCTGCGCGCCGCGCTCGGCCACGGCTTCGATGTCGTGATGGCGAACAAGAAGCCGCTGGCCGGCTCGTGGCCGAGTTACGCCGCGCTTCACGACGCGGCGCGGACCGGCGGGCGGCGGCTGCGCTATGAAGCGACGGTCGGCGCCGGCTTGCCGATCATCGATACCTTCGAGAAGCTCGTCGAGACCGGCGACCGCGTGCTGCGGATCGAGGGCTGCGTCAGCGGGACGCTGACCTACGTCGTCTCGGCGGTGTCGGCGGGGACGCCGTTCTCGGTGGCGGTGCGGGAGGCGGTTGAGCGCGGCTACGCCGAGCCCGATCCGCGCGACGACCTCTCGGGCCAGGACGCCGGCCGCAAGGCGCTGATCCTCGCGCGGTTGCTCGGTTACCGCGGCGCCGCGCCGCGCCCCGACGATCTGGTGCCGCGGCCGCTGCGGGCGCTGTCAATCCCGCAGTTCATGGCGCGCCTCCCGGCGCTCGATGCCGAGTGGGCGGAGCGGACCCGCCGCGAGGCGGCGCGCGGACATGTCCTCCGCTACGTCGTGACCGCGACCGCGCGCGGCGTGTCGGCAAAGCTGGCGGCGGTGCCGGTCAACAGCCCGATTGGCGCGCTCCAGGGAACGCGCAACCTGATTGCCTTCACCACCCGGCGCTACCGCACCGAGCCGCTCGTCGTCAGCGGTCCGGGAGCGGGCGCCGAGGTCACCGCGGCCGGCATCCTCAACGATGTCTACTCCCTCGTCACGCGCTGAGAGGCCCCGATGCGAGCCGACCCGTCCCAGCCGTCCGCGCGCAGCCGTCCGGTCAGCCCGGACGCGATGCTGCGGCTGATCCTGACCAGCCGCGTTTACGACGTCGCCCACGACACGCCGCTCGAGCCGGCGCCGCGGCTGTCGAAGCGGCTGCAGAACACGGTGCTGCTCAAGCGCGAAGACCTCCAGCCGATCTTCAGCTTCAAGATCCGCGGCGCCTACAACCACATCGCGCACCTCGCGGAGGCCGAGCGCGCCGCCGGCGTCATCGCCGCCAGCGCCGGCAACCACGCCCAGGGCGTCGCCTTCTCGGCGCGCCATCTCGGCATCCGCGCGCTGATTGTGATGCCGCAGACGACCCCGGAGATCAAGGTCGACGCGGTCCGCGAGATGGGCGCCGAAGTGGTGCTGCGCGGCGACACCTACGCCGACGCCAAGGCGCACTGTGACGAGCTGGCGGTCTCGACCGGGCTGGCGTTCGTGCATCCCTTCGACGATCCGCTGGTCATCGCCGGCCAGGGGACGATCGGCAACGAGATCCTGCGCCACCGCCTCGGCGACATCTCGGCGATCTTCGTGCCGGTCGGCGGCGGCGGCCTGATCGCCGGGATCGCGAGCTACCTCAAGGCGGTTCGCCCGGCGATTCGCGTCATCGGCGTCGAGCCGTTCGAGGCGGACGCGATGTTCCGTTCGCTCGAGGCCGGACGGCGGATCGTACTCGACGGCGTCGGGATTTTCGCCGACGGCGTCGCGGTCCGCGAGGTCGGCGAGGTCACCTTCCCGATCGTCCAGGCCGCCGTCGACGAGATCGTCCGCGTCTCGAACGATGAAATCTGCGCCGCCATCAAGGATGTCTTCGACGAGACGCGATCGATACTGGAGCCGGCCGGGGCGCTGGCGGTGGCCGGCCTGAGAACCTGGGTGGCGCGGACCGGCACGACCGGCGCCCGCCTGGCGGCGATCCTGAGCGGCGCCAACATGAACTTCGATCGGCTGCGGTTCGTCGCCGAACGGGCGGAGCTCGGCGAAGCGCGCGAGGCGCTGTTCGGCGTCACCATCCCCGAGCGGCCGGGCGCCTTCCGCGAGTTCTGCACGGCGATCGGCCGCCGCGTCGTCACCGAGTTCAACTACCGGCTGAGCGGCCGCCGTCAGGCGCACATCTTCGTCGGCATCGCGACCCGGTCGCGCGACGACGCCGCGCAGCTGGCGGCGGCGTTCCGCGCCGGCGGCTACGAAACCGCCATCCTGACCGATGACGAGACCGCCAAGCTCCACGTCCGGCACATGGTCGGCGGCCGCAGCCCAGAGGTGGTCAACGAGCAGATCTGCCGGTTCGAGTTTCCCGAGCGCCCCGGCGCGCTGATGGCGTTCCTCGAACAGCTCGGCGGACGCTGGAACATCAGCCTGTTCCACTATCGCAATCACGGCGCCGACTTCGGCCGCGTCCTGGCGGGGTTCGAGGTGCCGGCCGCCGAGATGGCCGCGTTCGACGCCTTCCTCGAGGGCCTCGGCTACCGCTATCAGCGCGAAATCGACAACCCCGGCTACGCCCTCTTCCTCAAGGGGGACACTCATCTTTAGCGTAAGTTGTTGATCCCATGGCACGTCCGGATTTGCCCCCCCGGATCGGGACCCCTCGTCAGCGGTCATCCGAGAGGGCGGTCGCTGCCCGGCTGACGCCCCTGCGGACGGACGGTGAACTGCAGTCCGCTGTCGCCGGCGACGCGCTCTGTCCAGGTCGCCTGGCCGTACGGCGACCCCCGCCGGACCGACGTGCGCAGGGCGCCGAGCTCACGAGTCGCCGGGATCCGGTTCACGTATGTGACCCAGTCGGCCGGCTTCGGCACCGGCGGCGGGGTCAACAGCGGACCGTCCGGTCCTGCCCAGCCCAGGCTTCCCCACCTCCAGTCTTCGGCCCGCGTCACCAGTCCCGCGCGCAGCGGATTCGCCTCCACATAGCGGAGAACCGTCGTCAGATGCGGACCGGTCTGGACGGGAAAGTTCTTGAAGCGACCCTGATAGATATGGCCGCGGCCGGACGTCCCGTAATGCCGGTGGTATCGCCGAACATGCACATTCATCAACCAGCGCATGTACGAGGAGATTGCCTCCGTGTCGTCCGGCCAGAGGACCAAGTGGAAGTGATTGGGCATGACCGCGTAGGCCAGAATGCGCATCGGCACACGCTCCTGGGCCTCGCGTAAAAGCAGCACAAACGCCCGATAATCGCGTGGTTTCTTGAACACACCGGCGCGGTTGTTGCCGCGGTTGAGAACGTGATGGGCGAGGCCGGCCGGGGCGACACGGTGGATGCGAGGCATAACAGCTCCTGGCGGTCGTCCAGAAACAATCGTGCCGTGTGGTTCGGCGATCCGACCCGTTTCCGCAACTTGACCAACAGAGTCAACAACTTACGCTAAAGATGAGTGTCCCCGTCGTGCTATGCTCCCGCGGTTCATGGCGGCAGGCGCAGCACCAGATCGACCCGGCTCGTCGGAGCCTGTTCCGCGCCAGACCGCGCGGACGGCGGGGACGCTCCGCGCCCTGCTCGCCTCGCAGCAGGCCGGGCTGCTCTTCGTCATTCTGCTGCTCGGCACGCTGCTGACGCTGTTTGCCGGCAGCCACGTCGATCGCCTCACCGGCCAGTCGGTCAACAACTTCCTCAACTCCTACACGCTCGTCCAGACCGCCACCGACGCCAGCTTCTTCGCCATCATGGCGGTCGGCGCCACGGTCGTCATCATCTCGGGCGGCATCGACCTGTCGGTCGGCTCGATCTACGCCCTGGCCGGTGTCGCGGCCGCGATGGTGCTGCGCGCGCACGGTCCCGCGGACGGCGTCGGCGCGGTCGCGCTCGGCCTGGCGGTGGCGGTCGGGGTCGGCCTGCTGTGCGGCGCGCTCAACGGCGCGATGGTCGTCTGGCTCAACGTCCACCCGTTCATCATCACGCTCGGGACGATGTGGATCCTGCGCGGCATCGCGTTCGTGGCCAGCTCCGCCGAGAGCATCCTGCTGCCGCGCGCGCTGACCAACGTCGCCAAGGCGTCGCTCGGCCTGAGCGCATCGCTCTATCCGGTGCCGATGCTGGCGATGGTGCTGGTGACGGCGCTCGGCGCGATCTACCTCCGCCAGACGGTCATGGGCCGGCACGTCTTTGCCTTCGGCGGCAATCCGGAGGCGAGCCGCTTCTCGGGGCTGTCGCTGCGCCGGATCCAGAGCAGCGTCTTCATCATCTCCGGCCTGACCGCCGGCATCGCGGCGTTCATCGGCGCCAGCTTCTACGGCTCGGCCTCGTGCGTCGACGCCACCGGCTACGAGCTCTACGTCATCGCTTCGGCGGTCGTCGGCGGCGCCAGTCTCGCCGGCGGCAAGGGCAGCGCGATCAGCGCGATGCTCGGGGCGCTGCTGATTGTCCTCATCCGGCAGTCGATCCGGACGCTGCACTTCGACCAGAATTACGAATGGATCATCATCGGCTCGGCGACCATCATCGCGGTGGTGCTCGACCGCGCCAGTGCCGGCTTCACGGCGCGGCGCCTCGCCCGGGCGGCGACCCGCTGAACCGGCCGATTGCCTGCTTCGCTTTCTTCATGGAGAGACGCATGACTACTCGACGCTCCGCCCTGCTCGCGCTCGTCCTCGCCACCGGGCTCGCCGCCGCGCTCACCGCCGGCTGCCGCGGACGGCAGGACGCCCCGGCCGCGCAATCCACCGCCGGCGCCGCGCTCAAGATCGCGATGATCGCCAAGAGCTCGACCAACCCGGTCTTCCTCTCGGCCCGCACCGGCGCGGAGGCCGCTGCGCAGGAACTGTCCAAGTCGCAGGGTATACCGATCGAGATCGTCTGGATGACGCCGCCGGCCGAGGACGGCCAGGTCCAGGCCCAGCGCATCGCCCAGGCGGTCAACGAGGGGGCCAACGCGATCCTGATTTCCTGCTCGGACGCCGGCAAGGTGACCGGCGCGATCAACGACGCGGTCGCGCGCGGGGTCCAGGTGATGACCTTCGACAGCGACGCGCCGCAGTCGAAGCGCTTCGCGTTCTACGGCGTCGACGACGTCAAGACCGGCGAGGCGGTGATGCGCGAGCTGGCGCCGCTGATGCACGACAAGGGGGCGGTCGCGATCCTCGCCGGCAACCAGAACGCGCCGAACCTCCGCAACCGCGTCCTCGGCGTCAAGCAGGAGGCCGGCAGGCATCCCGGCATCCGGATCGTCGACACCTTCTACCACATCGAAACGCCGCAGGATGCCGCCGCCGAAGTGGTCCGCGCCCAGAACGCGAACCCGCAGATCCAGGGCTGGGCGATGATCGGCGGCTGGCCGCTCTTCACCCAGACGCTGCTGACCGATCTCGACCCGGCGCGCGTCAAAATCGTCGCCGTCGATGCGCTGCCGGTCGAGCTCGTCTACGTCGACAAGGGTCTGGCGCCGGTGCTGCTCGCCCAGCCGACCTACATGTGGGGCTACGTCTCGGTCCAGCGGATCGTCGACAAGCTGCACCTCAAGAAGGACGTCCCGGAGATCATTCCGATGGACGTCGTCCGCGTCACCAAGGACAACCTCGGCAGCTGGGCCCGCCAGCTGAAGGCGTGGGGCTTCACCGACGTGCCCGACGCCTACCTGCAGCTCCCATGACCGGCGCCGCCGCGGCCGGACCCGCACCTGCCGTCCGCTTTGAGCACGTCACCCGCCGCTTCCCCGGCGTCCTCGCGCTCGACGACGTCAGCTTCGCGATTGCGGCCGGCTCGTGCCACGCGCTCTGCGGCGAGAACGGCGCCGGCAAGAGCACGCTCGGCAAGATCCTCGCCGGGCTGCAGCCGCCCGACAGCGGCCGCGTGCTGGTCTTCGGCGCACCGCTCGACGCGGCCGGTCCGCCGCAAGCGCTCGCCGCCGGCGTCGCCACCGTTCACCAGGAGCTTGCCTTCTGCGAGAACCTCACGGTGGCGGAGAATCTGTGCCTCGGCCGGCTGCCCCGCCGCGGGCCGTTCGTGTCGCGCGCCGCGATGCGCCGCCGCGCCACGGCGATGCTGGCGGCCATCGACGCGTCGCTCGACGTCGGTCGTCTGGTCGGCGACCTCAGCACCGCCCAGCAGCAGCTTTTGCAGATCGCCGCCGCGGTCGGCCATCAAGCGCGCGTCATCGTCTTTGACGAGCCGACCAGCAGCCTCTCGCAGCACGAAGCCGAGAAGCTCTACACGCTCGTCAGCCGCCTCCGCGCAGACGGCGTCACGCTCATCTACGTCAGCCACCGGATGGACGAGATCTTCCGGCTCTGCGACACCATCACGGTCCTGCGCGACGGCCGCCATGTCAGCACGCAGCCGGCGGCGGAGCTGGACGAAGCCGCGCTCGTCGAGGCGATGATCGGCCGCCGCCTCGGCGAATACTACCCGCGGCACGTCGGCACCGCGATGGGCGGCGAGCGGCTGCGCGTCACCGGCCTGTCGAGCCCGGGCCGGTTCGACGACGTCTCGTTCACGGTCCACGCCGGCGAAGTGGTCGGCCTGGCGGGGCTGGTCGGCGCCGGTCGCTCCGAAATCGCGCGGGCGCTGTTCGGCCTCGACGCCGCCGCGACCGGCCAGCTGGCGATCGACGGCCGGCCGGCCCGGCCGGGCTCGCCGGCCGAGGCGATGCGGCTCGGGATCGCGCTGGTCCCGGAGGATCGCAAGCGGCAGGGGCTGGTACTCTCGATGTCGGCGCTCGGCAACGTGACGCTGCCGACGCTGCCAACGTTGTCCAGGTGGGGCTTCGTCCGCCGCGCTGCCGAGCGGGCGGTCGGGCGCACGTTCTTCGAGCGGCTGCGCGTCCGGGCCCCGTCAGTCGACGCGCTCGCCGCCGGCCTGTCCGGCGGCAACCAGCAGAAGCTGGTGCTCGCCAAGTGGCTGGCGGCCGGATGCCGCCTGCTGATCCTCGACGAGCCGACGCGCGGCGTCGACGTCGGCGCGAAGGCGGAGATTCACGCCCTGATCGACGAGCTGGCGTCGAGCGGCGTCGCGGTGCTGCTGATTTCGAGCGAGTTGCCCGAGGTCCTCCACCTCTCGACGCGGATTCTGGTGATCCGCGACGGGCGGCTGGCCGGCGAGCTGCCGCGGGCGGACGCCACCCAGGCGGCGGTGATGCGGTTGATGGCGGGGACGGCGCCGCCTAGGGCTTGAACCGCTTCCAGTCGATCCCGAGCTTGCGCACTTTGTAGTTGACGATCCGCTCGGTGGTGCGCAGCAGCCGCGCCGCCTTGGCGCGGTTGCCGCGGGCGCTCTTCAGCGCATCCTGCAGCAGATCCTTCTCGTAGGCCGCGACCGCATCGTCGAGAGCGATGCTCATCACGGTGCCGGAGGCCTCGGCGGTCTGGAGCGTCGGCGAGAGGTGGTGGGCATGGATGACGTGCCCGTCGCAGACCAGTACCGCGCGCTCGATGACGTTCTGCAGCTCGCGCGCATTGCCCGGCCAGTGATACGACGTCAGCATGTCGATCGCCGGGGTGGCGAGCCGGCGGATGTCGCGGCCGTGCTCGGCCGAATAGCGCTGCAGGAAGTGGTCGGCGAGCAGCAGCACGTCGGGCTTCCGCTCGCGCAGCGGCGGGATGAAGATCGGGAAGACGTTGAGGCGGTAGAACAGGTCCTCGCGGAAGCCGCCCTTCTCGATCGCCCGCTCGAGATCCTTGTTGGTCGCGGCAATCAGCCGGACGTCGGACTTCAGCGTCTCGTGGCCGCCGAGGCGCTCGAACTCCCGCTCCTGCAGGACGCGCAGCAGCTTGACCTGCGTCGACAGCTGCACGTCGCCAATCTCGTCGAGGAACAGCGTCCCTCCCTCGGCCAGTTCGAACCGCCCCTTCTTGCGGGCGTCGGCGCCGGTGAACGCCCCCTTCTCGTAGCCGAACAGCTCGGATTCGATCAGCGTATCCGGCAGCGCGCCGCAGCTGACCTTCACGAACGGCTTCTTGGCCCGCGACGAGTTGTAGTGGATCGCGCTGGCGATCAGCTCCTTGCCGGTGCCGGACTCGCCGCGCAGCAGCACGGTCGTGTTGGTCCGCGCGACCTGCGCGACCTGCTCGTAGACGCGCTGCATCGGGCCGCTGTTGCCGACGATGCCGGCGAAGTCGTAGCGCTCGCGCAGCTCCTGCTTGAGATGGGCGTTCTCGTTGACGAGGCGCTTGTGCTGCGCCGCCACCAGCCGCTGGATCTTGAAGGCCTGGCCGACCATCGAGGCGACCAGGCTGTAGAATGCCTTGGAGCGTTCGTAGTTGCGGTCGGCCTTGAAGCGCAGGTTGACGCCGAGCGCGCCGACGACGCGGCGGTCGACGCCAATCGGAACGCAGATGAAGCTGAACTCCTCCCCGGGCGCGTCGCCCCGTCCGGCGCCGCGCAGCACCAGCGAGGGCTCGCGGCTGACCCGCGGCACGATCACCGCCTTGCCGGTTTCGACGACCGTGCCAATGACCCCTTCGCCGAGCGTGTAATGAATGTGATGGGCGGGACGGTTCAGGCCGTAGGCGGCATCGACATGCAGCTGGCGGCCGTCGTCGTCGAGGCGGACGACCAGGCTGTGGGCGATCGAATGGCGCCGCGCCAGGGTCTCGAGCACCACCTGCAGGGCGCTGCGCGTATTGAGCGTGCTCGACAGCGCGTCGGTAATCTGCAACAGCGTCGCGAGGCGCTCCTGCTCGGTGGTCGGCCCGTCGGTCGGGGTGGCCCGCGCCGCGGCCTTGCCGGTCATCGGCCGGCGTTGCGCCGATTAACAAAATTGTTGTGAGAGTCGATCGGCATGGTCAATTCTCACCCGCCGCCTCGGCGCGCGTCAACGAAGAACGGCGATTCGAGACGCAATTTCTGATTTTTTCTGGTCCGGCCCTCGCCACCGCAGACGCAATTGTCTGGCGACTCATTTTAACAAGACAAAATTGTTTTCTTTTTGGATGTCCCGCCGAGAGGCCGTCGCGCCGGGCTGGCCGCGGCCGCCGAGGTGCGTCGATGCGGGCGATTTTCTGAATCCGGGCCGGCAGTCCCCCATTCCGGCCGGGCGCGCCCGCCCGTTGTAATATCTACAGCTTCAACCCACTTTCCGGTGCGGTCGGACCCGCGGTTGGGAGCTGAGTCGTGTTACGCGGGTATCTGGAGCTGCTGCGCCCCCCGAATATCCTGACGGCAGTGGCCGACGTGCTGGCGGGCTACGCCGTCGCCGGGCGGTCCGCGCCGGGCTCGCTGCCGTGGCTGGTCGGCGGAACCGCCTGCCTCTACGGCGGCGGCGTCGTGCTGAACGATTACTTCGATCGCCGCCTGGATGCCGTCGAGCGGCCGGAGCGGCCGATTCCGAGCGGACGGGTACCGGCTGGCGCCGCCGGGCTTCTTGGCGGCGGACTGCTGGCGGCCGGCATCGCGTCCGCCAGCGCCGCCGGCCTGACCGCCGGGGGCATTGCCGCGGCGATCGCCGGACTGGTCCTGCTCTACGACACGCGGGCCAAGCATCACGGCATCCTCGGCCCCGTCAACATGGGGGCCTGCCGCGGCCTCAACCTGCTGCTCGGCATCGCGGCCGCACCGACGGTGCTCGGCCGCTACTGGCCGCTGGCGCTGATTCCCTTCGTCTATATCGCCGCCGTCACCGTCGTCAGCCGCGGTGAGGTGCACGGCGGAAAACGCGGGGCGGCCGGGCTGGCTCTGATATCGTTGGGAGGCGTGATTTTCGCCCTGACGGGCCTCGCGGTGGCGGCCGGCCCTGGCTGGCTCGCGCCGTTGGCCGTGGTGCTGCTGCTGTCCTGGCGTGTCCTCCCTCCGTTCTGGCGGGTCTACCGTGAGCCGCAGCCGCTCCGCATCCGCCAGGCGATCCGCGCCGGCGTGCTGTCGCTGGTCCTCGTCGACGCCGCCATCGGCGCGGCCTTCGCCGGTCCGCTCTATGCCGCGATGATCCTGGCGACCGGTGTCGCCGCGGCGGGCCTGGCGCGATTGTTCTCGGTAACCTGAGATGGATGCCATCGAGCAGGAGATACGGCTCTCGTTCCGCTATCCGGTGCACTTCACGTCGGGGGTGTTCTCCGTCTCGAACCCGGTGCTGCGTGACCTGCTGACGCCACCGGCCGGTGGCAGCCGTGCCCGCGCCCTGGTCGTCGTCGACAGCGGCGTCGACGCCGCCCATCCCGGCCTGCGCGCCGCCATCCCGGCGTATTTCGCCGCGCATCCGTCCAGCCTGTCGCTGGCCGGCGCGGTCGTCGTCCTGCCGGGCGGCGAGCAGGTGAAGAACGATCCGGCCCACCTCGAGACGGTGGTGGCGGCGGTGCATGCCGCGGCGCTTTGCCGTCATTCGTATCTCGTTGCCGTCGGCGGCGGCGCCGTGCTCGACGTCGCCGGCTTTGCCGCTGCGACCGCCCACCGCGGCATCCGGCTGATCCGCGTCCCGACGACCGTGCTGGCGCAAGACGACTCCGCGGTCGGCGTCAAGAACGGGATCAACGCCTTCGGCCAGAAGAACTATCTCGGCACGTTCGCCGCGCCGTTCGCGGTCGTCAACGACTTCGACTTCCTGGCGACGCTCTCCGACCGGGACTGGCGCGGCGGCCTGAGCGAGGCGGTCAAGGCCGGGCTGATCAGGGACGCCGCCTTCTTCCAGCTGCTCGAGACCGAGGCCGGCGCGCTCCGCAATCGCGACGCCGCCGCGATGCAGCGGGTAGTGCGCCGGTCGGCGGCGCTGCACCTGCAGCACATCGCCACCTCCGGCGATCCGTTCGAGCTCGGCTCCTCGCGCCCACTCGATTTCGGCCACTGGGCGGCCCACCGCCTCGAGCAGCTGACCGGCCACGCGATGCGCCACGGCGAAGCGGTGGCGATCGGGATCGCGCTCGACAGCACCTACTCGCGGCTGGCCGGGTTCCTGCCGGAGCCGCAGTGGCGTCGGATTGTCGACGTCATCGGCGCGCTCGGCCTGGCGGTCTACGCGCCGCTGCTCGACGACACGCTGGCGGCGCCGGACGGTCCGCGCTCCGTGCTGCGCGGCCTCGCCGAATTCCAGGAACACCTCGGCGGACAACTGACGATCATGATGCTCGAGGACATCGGCCGGCCGTTCGACGTCCACGACATCCGCACCGACCTGATGCTGCAGAGCATCGCCACCCTGAAGCGGATCGACGCCGACGGCGTCGGTCGCGCCGCGCAGAAGGCATCCTGATGGCCACACCTGCTTCCGCCCGCCGCTCACCGCTCGACGGCGCCGCCCTCGTCGACGAGTACTTCATCGAGAACCGGACGCGGCTGCTCGAGATCGCCGCCTTCCTCGACCGCCTCGACCGCACCGACGCCGCGCACGGCCGCAGCGACTTCCGCATGAAGGCGTTCGCCGAGGCGATCGCGGCATTGTCGGGCTCGGAGGACCGCGTCACCCGCATCCAGTTGCTGCTCAGCGACCCGACGACGACGCCGCTCGAGCGGCTGGATCGGAAGAGCGCGCTCGGCGCCTACGACCGCTGGGCGGCGGAGGACCGATCATGAAGTACATCGACCATCACGCCCACATGGTGTCGCGGACCACCGACGACTACCAGCAGATGGCGCTGACCGGCTGCGTCGCCGTCACCGAGCCGGCGTTCTGGGCGGGCTGGGACCGCAGCTGCGGCGACAGCGTCGAGGACTACTTCCGCCAGCTCACCGAGTTCGAACCGAGGCGCGCCGCGCAGTACGGCGTCCAGCACTACACCTGGCTGGCGGTCAATCCCAAGGAATCGGACGACCGCCCGCTGTCGCGTGACGTCCTGCAGCGGATCCCGAAATTCCTCGATCGGCCGACCGTTCTCGGCATCGGCGAGATCGGGCTGAACCGGGTGACGCGCAACGAGATCGACACCTACACCGAGCAGATCGACCTGGCGCTCGCCCACCGGCAGCTGATCCTGATCCATACCCCGCACCTCGAGGACAAGTACAAGGGCACCACCATCTCGGTCGACGTGCTGCGCGGCTTCGGCCAGCTCGACCCCGAGCGGGTGATGGTCGATCACGCCGAGGAGCACACCGTCGAGATGATCCTCGAGCACGGCTTCTGGACCGGGCTGACGCTCTATCCGCAGACCAAGATTTCCCCGCAGCGGGCGGTCGACATCATCGAAAAATACGGTCCCGATCGGATCTGCGTCGCCGGCGCCTGCGACTGGGGGCCGAGCGATCCGATTGCGGTGCCGCGCTTCGCGATGGAGATGCGCCGCCGCCGCCATCCCGAGTCGCTGATCCAGCGGGTCGTCTACGACAATCCGGCGCGCTTCCTGGGCCAGTCGCCGAAGTTCAAGCTGCCGGCGGAGTCCGTCGAGACGGCGGACTCGACCCGGCGCGGCTGACGGAGACCACCGGGTGCAGCTGGATCCGGCCAACCGCTTTCACCTCACCTACTGCACCAATATCCACCCGGGTGACGGGTGGCCCGAGGTCGAGGCCAATCTGCGTCGATTCGCGCCGTCGCTCAAGCGCCGGCTGGCGCCCGATCGCCCGTTCGGCCTCGGCCTGCGGCTCTCGGCGCGCGATGCCCGCGAACTGCTGGAACCGGATCGGCTCGACGCCTTCCGCCGGTTCCTCGCCGACGAGGGGCTCTACGTCGCCCTCATCAATGGCTTCCCGCACGGCTCGTTCCACCGCACGCCGGTCAAGGCCGAGGTCTATGCGCCCGACTGGCGAGACGACGAACGGGTCCGCTACACGCTCGATCTCGTCCACATCCTCGGCCGCTTGCTGCCGCCGGGCATCGACGGCGGCGTCTCGACGGCGCCGCTCTCCTACAAGCCGTGGATCGGCGCCCCGGCGGCGGCGGAGTGGAGCGCTTTTGCCGCGAACATCTGCCGGATCACCGAGGCGATGGTGCGGCGCCGCGACGCGGACGGCCAGCTCCTGCACCTCGACATCGAACCCGAGCCGGACTGCCTGATCGAGCACAGCGACGAGTTCATCGCCTTCTTCGACGACGTGCTCGTGCCGGAGGGGGGGGCGGCGCTGGCCGCCGCCCTCGGCTGCAGCCGCGCCGCCGCCGAGTCCCATCTGCGCGAGCACGTCCGGATTTGTTTCGACTGCTGCCACTTCGCGGTCGAGTTCGAGGACCCCGACGCCGCGCTCGAGCGGCTGCGGCGCGCCGGCATTGCGGTCGGCCGCGTCCAGCTCAGTTCGGCGCTCGACGTCACCTTCCCCGAGCATCGGGCCGATGCCGACCGGTTGCGCGACCGGCTCGGCCGCTTTGCCGACACCACCTATCTCCATCAGGTCATCGCGCGGCGTCCCGGCGGGCCGCTCCGCCATTTTGCCGATCTCGACGAGGCGCTCGCGGACGGCGAGCCGTCGCCGGGCACCCAGTGGCGGATCCACTTCCACGTGCCGCTGTTTGCCGCCGACTACGACGGCCTCGGCTCGACCCAGGCCTACGTGCAGACGGTCCTCGCGGCGGCGGCGCGCGCGCCGTTCACGCGTCACTTCGAGATCGAAACCTACACCTGGGATGTGCTGCCGGCCGGCCTGAAGATCGACCTGCTCGATTCGATCGGACGGGAGTACGACTGGGTGCTCGCGAACTTTCCGGTCGGGCGTTGAGCCGCCCGCAGACATCGCCACCATGCACAAGACCGTCGTTCTGAATGTCGTCGGGCTGACGCCAGAGCTGCTCGGGCCGGCGATGCCGGCGCTGACGCGCTGGGCGGCGAGCGGCACAATCGCCCGCCTCAGGTCGGCCTTTCCGGCGGTGACCTGCTCCGCGCAGGCCGATTACCTGACCGGCCGGCTGCCGAAGGCACACGGTATCGTCGGCAACGGTTGGTACTCCCGCGAGGACGCGGAAGTGAAGTTCTGGAAGCAGTCGAACCTGCTGGTCCAGGCGCCCAAGGTCTACGAGACGGCGCGCGCCGCCGATCCCTCGTTCACCTGCGCGAACCTGTTCTGGTGGTTCAACATGTATTCCAGCGCCGACTACTCGGTCACGCCGCGGCCGATGTATCCGGCCGACGGCCGCAAGGTGCCGGATGTCTACACCCGGCCGTCCTCGCTCCGCGACGAGCTGCAGGCGGCGCTCGGCGGCTTTCCGCTGTTCGAGTTCTGGGGACCGCGCGCGTCGATTCGCTCGACCGAATGGATCGCGGCCGCCGCCAAGGAGGTCGACCACCGGTTCGATCCGACGCTGACGCTGGTCTACCTGCCGCACCTCGATTACAACCTGCAGCGCGTCGGACCGGCGAGCCCGGCGGCGGCGGTCGACCGCCGTCAGGTCGATACCGTCTGCGGCGATCTGATCCAGTTCTACGAAGAGCGCGGCGCCCGGGTGATGGTGCTCTCGGAATACGGCATCGAGACGGTGTCGACGCCGGTGCACCTGAACCGCGTCCTCCGCGAGCAGGGCTTGATTGCCGTCCGCGACGAACTCGGCCGCGAGATGCTGGACCCCGGCGCCAGCGCCGCGTTCGCGGTCGCCGACCACCAGGTGGCGCACGTCTACGTCAACGACTCGTCGAAGCTCCACTCGGTGCGGGCGCTGCTCGAGCGGACCCCTGGGGTCGGCCGCGTCCTGGGTGCCGAGGAGAAGGCGGCGTTCGGCGTCGACCATCCGCGGACCGGCGATCTGGTCGCGATCGCCGCCGCCGGCGCCTGGTTCACGTATTACTTCTGGACCGATGATCGCCGCGCCCCGGATTTCGCGCGGACCGTCGAGATTCATCGCAAGCCCGGCTACGACCCGGTCGAGCTGTTCCTCGACCCGGCGATCCGCATCCCGGCGCTGACGGTCGGCTGGAAGCTGCTCAAGCGGGCGGCCGGGTTGCGATCGCTGCTCGACGTCATCCCGCTCGATGCCACGCTCGTCAGGGGCTCACACGGCCGCCAGACCGGGTGGGACGAAGAAGGGCCGGTCCTGATCAGCCGTCAGAAGGATCTCATCACGTCGTCGCGGCTGGCGTCGGTCGACGTCCACGATCACATCCTGCGCCATCTCCGGGACTGAGTCCCGTTTCCTACCGCCGCGCCGGCGGCCGGTTGAGCACGAAGCCCCAGAGCGTATCGCCGGCGCCGACAATCACATACTGCAGGCCGTCGAGCGTGTAGGTGATCGGCCCGTTCGCGATCGGGGCGTTGAGCCGCGCCTGCCACAGCGCCTCACCGGTGGTGGCGTTGAGCGCGACCAGGCTGTTGTTGTTGCCGCCGGTGAAGAGGACGTTGCCGGCGGTCGAGACGACGCCGGCGCGGGCCGGACCGGCCCACTTGTGGCTCCACTTGATCCGACCGGTCTTGTAGTCGATCGCCGTCAGCATCGATTCCGAGTAGCCGCCGCGATCGGTGCCTCCCCAGCCCTGCGGGTTGTCGCCCGTATCGTAGATGTACCAGATGCTCCAGCCCTGGGTCGCCGGCACGTAGAACAGCCCGGTGAGCGGGCTGAAGCTCGGCGGCGGCCAGTTGGCGGCGCCCCCCTGATTGGGCGTGACCAGCGCGCCGTCGACCTGCGGATCCTTGGCCGGGTTCGGAATCGGCTGGCCGGTAGCCTCGGTCCCCTTCGACCAGTTTGTCGTGACGAAGTCGCTCGTGACGACCAGCTTGCCGTTGGTCCGGTCGAGCAGGAAGAACTTGCCGTTCCTGGACGCCTGGGCGACGAGCTTCCGCGGCTTGCCGTCGACGACATCGTCGATGAGGACCGGCGTCTGGGTCGCGTCCCAGTCGTGGGTATCGTGCGGCGACGCCTGGAAGTACCACGCCATCTTGCCGGTGTCGGCATCGAGCGCGACGATCGAGGCGGTGAAGAGGTTCGCCCCGGGGCGGTTGACGTGCGCGACGACCGGCTGCGGATTGCCGGTGGCGACGTAGACGAGGTTCAGCTCCGGGTCGTAGGTGACCGGCTGCCAGGTCATGCCGCCGCCGTGCCGGGCCATGTCCTCGTTGGGCCAGCTCTCCGACCCCGGATCCCCCTTCTTCTGCGGGACCACGTACCAGCGCCACTGGCGCTCGCCGGTCACCGGATCGTGGGACTCGACGTAGCCGGGAATGTCGAGGTCGTCGCCGCTGACGCCGGCGATGACGTGATTGCGGATGACCACCGGCGCCGCCGTGCCGAAGTAGTAGAGGTCGAGGTCGCAGATCGACTTGTGCCAGCGCTCGCTGCCGTCCTTGATGTCGAGCGCCACCAGGTTGCAGTCGGGCGTCTCGACGTAGAGGGTCTCGCCGGCAATCGCGACGCCGCGGTTGCCGATGTGGTCGCCGCCCTTGGACTGCCAGGTGTAGTGCCAGCGCTCGCGGCCGGTCCGGGCGTCGACTGCCCAGACGTGATCGGGCAGCGAGAAATACAGCACACCGTCAACCTGCAGCGGGGTCGCCTTGATGGAGCCACCCGGACCACCAGCGCCAATCCGGTAGATCCACGCCAGGCTCAGCGCCTGGACGTTGGCGTCGGTAATCTCCTTGAGCGGGCTGAAGCGACGGCCTGAATAGTCGCCGTTGTAGGTCGGCCAGCTGTCGGTCGCGGGCCGGGCCAGCTGCGCCGGGTCGACGCCGCGCTGCGCGAGCGCCGGCACCGTCGCCGCGATGATCAGGGCGGCCAGGGCAAATCGCTTCATTTCAGCGTCTCCAGGTAAGCGACGACGTCGTGCATCTGCCGATCGGTGATCCGCTCGAGCAGATCGATGTGGAACTGGAGCGGGTTGGTAGACGTCACCGTCATCCCCGGCGCGCGCCTGACGGTCCGCACCGCCCCGTCGGCGTCGCGCAGCGTGACGAAGAAATCGTCTTCCTCAATCAAGCTACCCGAGACCGCCGGTCCGCCCGGAGGGGTCACGGTCGCGGTGATGGCGGTGCGGTCGCCGCCGGACGAACGACCGCGGCCGCGGCCGCCGCCGGTCGGAAAGATGAAGCGCTGCTGGATATTAACCGGCGTCAGCCGGGTCCCAATGCCCTGCAGGTCACCGGTCGCGGAGTGGCAGGTCGTGCACTTGCCGTCGCCGGCGAAATAGGCCGCGCCGCGCGCCGGATTGCCGGTGAGGACGTCCTTGACGTCGAAGAGCGGCGACCCGCGCAGCGTGTCGAGCAGCTTCTGGCGCAGGAAGTACGACAGCTGGACGACCTCCGCCTCGGTCAGCGCGGTACTGAGCCGCCCGCTCTGCATCGGATGTCCTTCCTTGAGGAAGGGTCCGAGGCCGCTGCCGTAGCGGTCGTGCAGGACAAGCGCCGAGCGCACCAGGTTCGGACCGCGGCCGCCGCGCGCATCGGCGCCGTGACACGAGGTGCACTCCGCCTTCCAGATCGTGCCGCCGCGATCCGCCTCGGCGGCATCGACCACCATCTTGTCGTTGGGACCCGGCCGATCGACCGGCGCGGTGCCGCGTCCCTGAGCGGCCGCCGGCCCGGGCGGCGCCGCCGCGGCCTGCGGCGGGCGTCCGGCGGCGGCGATCGCCGCGACCCCGCCGAGAACGACGATCGCGGCCGCGGCCGGCCACCTGCTGTGTCGGTGATTCATACCTGTGGCTCCTG
>JANMWI010000099.1:0-3203 GCA_031393955.1 Acidobacteriota bacterium | reverse complement strand
TGGCCGAACACGGCGTCGGCCGGAATCCCGTCAAACAGACGCTGCTGCGTGGCCTGTACGGTGAAGAGGGCATTGATGACATGCGCGCCGTGAAACGCGCGCTGGACCCGACGTGGAAGATGGCGCCGGGGGTTATCTTCTCGAGACCTTGAAGATATGGACAAGGTGCCAGGGTGCCAAAGTGCCAGGGTGCCAAAGTACAAGGTGCCAAGGTGCCAAGGTGCCGAAGTGCCAAGGTGCCGAAGTGCCAAGGTGCCAAGGTGCCAAGGTGCAAAGGTGCCGGCGCGCAGAGCGCGCTCGTGTCGATTCGCGAAGAGACCGGGCGCGACGAGTTCACCAATCGTGAACTGCGGCTCGACAAGTCGTTGAACCTGCCGGGATGGAAGGACAATCTCGAGAGCGCTGCGACGTCACGCTCACCCTGCGACCGTAGCCCGGCTGCGGACCCTTAGAAGGCGCCTGCAAGCAAAGCGGCGAAGCCTGCGATGATCTTGAGTCTCTTCATTGCGGTCTCAGGTAGACGTCGATGTCCTTCTCTGACGCCACCGGGCGGCCGCCCCGGGTGGCGGGCGAGAACTGCCACAGCCGCGCGGCCCGCTCGACGGCCGCGTCGTACGCCGGATGACTGGCCTTGAGGACCTTGACGTCCTCAACCCGGCCGGTGTCGCCGATTGTAATGTGAATGCGGCCGCGGTATTCGAGCCGGCGCGCGGTGGCGTCGGGCGGCTGCCAGCCCGGCATGTCCTGCCGGATGGCGACCGGGCCCTGCCACTGACCATCGAGGGCGCCTGCGCTGTCGACGGCCGAACCGGCCGGCGCGACGGCGCCAGCCGAGACCGCGGTGTCGACGGCGGGCGTCCCCGCGCTCCTCGGGCTCGCGGTTGCCGCCGGCCGGGCATTCGCCGAAGCCGAGAGCACAGCGGCCGGGGCCGCGGCTCCGGGAGCTGCGGCGGTCAGCTGCAGAAAGCCGGAGGCCAGCTCCCGCAGGTCCGAGAGCCCGGCGGCCGCCGGATCCGGCACCAGCGCGATCACGTCGAGCGTCCGCTGAAATGCCTCGTGTGCCGCGGGGCGGTCCTTCTTCTCGTAAGCCTCTTTAGCGTCCTGGTAGGCCGACTTCGCGAGAGCGGGCGCGAGGCGTCCCCGGGCATCGGTGTACATCGCCTGAAGCCGTGGCGGCGTGTCGGACCCCGAGGGTGAAAACAACGGATCCTGGGAGACGATGCGATCGACGGCGGCGGCGGCGTCGTTCTGCCGTCCCAGCGCCAGGAGGCAGAGGGCACGATACTGTTCAATGTCTCTGCTCGCGCCGGCAGCGGCGGCAGGCATCGCCGCCAGCGCATCCTCGTACGCGGCAGACGCATACAGCGCCTGCACTCTGGCGAGGTCCGGGCCTGCAGGCAGAGCTGAGCCTGCGGCTCGGGGTTCGGGGTTCGGAGTTGCGGGTCCGGCCGCGGATCCGGGGTCAGTCGCGGTGCCGGTTCCGCCGCCCGGGTTCGGCGCGCCGGCGCCGAGAGACGCGGGGACCGTGCCGCGCGAGCCGGCTTGCGTGGTCGAGAGCGACACCTGCGCGGACAGGACCGCGGCGGAGCAGAGCACGCCGCACGTGACAGCGATGACGGACTTCATGGCTACGGCTTCCTCATATCAACCGACACCCGGGCAGGCGCTGACAGCGTCACCAGGATCGTCTGCCGCCGCTCGCCCAGCTCGGGATTGCGAAAGACGATCTCGTGCGATCCGATCGTGACCAGGTGCTTGCCGATCGGCGTCTCCCCGACCGCAACGCCGTCGATCCATGCCTGGGCCCACGGCAGCGCGTTCAGGTTCACCGGCGCTTTGGGCAGATCGATCTTCAATCCCGCCGAGCCGTTCGCCGGCACCTGCACAATCTTGTTCTCGGAGTAGCCGAGCGGCTTGTTGACGACCGTGAGGGTATGTCGTCCTGAAGGCAGCATCAGCCGGGCGGACTCGCTGGTCCCAAGCAGGTCACTGCCTTCGAACAGCTGCACCGGTACCGGCGACGTCACGGCCAGCCAGCCGGCGCCTTGCGTCGGCGAGGCGGCGGGAGCGGTGACGATCATCGATGCCGCCTGCCCGGCGACAAGATCGACCATCCGGGTGAGCACGCCGGTCGCGCTGTGCACCTCAATGCGGTGGCTGCCGGCCGGCAGCGCCGCGACGGTCACCGGGCTGGCGCCGTGCGCGACGCCGTCGACCGTGACTCTCAATTTCGCGGGATCAGTGGCGACGGTGAGCGTCCCGGTCGCAGCCGGGGACACGGCCGGCTCGAACTTCAGATGGTGCACGACGGTCGAGCCGCGCTGGATCGCGACGGTCAACGGCTGACGGGCGCCCCCGTCGCGGACGAGCTCGAACTGGTGCGTCCCGGCCGGAAGGGTCAGGGTGAGCGGCGTCTTCCCCTGCGCCACGCCTCCAGAGACGACCGCGAGCCCCGCCGGCTCGGACTCGATCGTCAGCGAGCCGGTCGCGGCCGCGGCGCGTGCCGGCGCGATCTTCAGCTTCCAGTAGGCGGCGCCGCCGGCGACGAGGATCAGTGCCGCGAGCAGAAGGAGGAACAGCTGCACCGGCCGCTTCCCGCCCTCCACCGCCGAGATTCTCTCCTCCGTCCCGGCGGCAGCCCGAGCGGAGAGCGGCGCCTCCTCAGACCCGAACTCTTCGAGCGAGTTGTCTGTCTGCCCGGCCGGCGGCTGAACGCGAAGCTTTCTTAGTGCCAAGGGGGCTCCAACGTAAAAAGTGTCGGGGTGCCCGAGTGCCACCGTGCCAAAGTGCAGGGTGCCAAAGTGCACGGTCAAGCCGTCGGCGTGCGGCCGAGGTGTCGACGGATACCTCGGCAAACACGAAGCGGCGAGATCATTCGGAAGCAGACGCGGACGCCAAGAACGTACCAAGCGCGGGAGGCAGGCGAAGGCGAGAAACGTAACGGAAAAGGCGCCGGCTGTCAGGACATGATCGATTTGTTGAAAGAGAAAGGATCCATGGTGGAGACTTTTGTCTCCCTACTTGCCCTCGTCTAGGATGGTATGAAGCCTCCGGCTGAGGTCGGAGAACGTCACCGGCCCGTTCAGCCGCACGCCGTTCAGATACCAGACGGGCTGGGTTCGGATTCCGAGCGCCAGCGCCTCCTGCCGGTCACTCTCAATCGCCGCGCGCGACTCGCCCGAGTCGAGGTCGGCGGTGAACCG
>JANMWI010000034.1:0-94023 GCA_031393955.1 Acidobacteriota bacterium | reverse complement strand
GCGGCGGGGGGGGCGGCGGCGTCGTCGTCGGCGCCGCGGCCGGCGGCGGAGGCGGCGCGGGGGCGACGGTCGGCTTCTTCTTGTTGCATGCTCCGGCACCCAGCGCGGCTACGAGCAGGACGGCGGCACATACGTTGAATCTGGACATCATCAAGTCTTCTCCTGGCGGGCGAGCGGTCACGTAGAATTGCATGGAGCTTACCGTCCGCTATCCCCGCTGTCAATTTCCGAACGTCAATGGATCATCTTCTTGCGGCGACGGCGCGCGCCGAGGCGCGGCACTTCTGGTTCCGGGGGTTCCGGCGGTTCGTCACGCCCCTTGTTGCCCAGGCGGTCGCCGGGCTCGCCGCGCCGGCGATCCTCGATTGCGGCTGCGGAACGGGGCACAACCTGGGCCTGCTGCGCCGCTACGGCCGTGCGGTCGGCATCGATCTGACGGCCAGCGGCCTCGCCTACGCCCGGCAGCACGGGGAGCGCGCCGTCGCCCAGGCGTCGGCGGCGGCGCTGCCGTTCGGGGACGCCGCCTTCGACGTCGTGACGTCGTTCGACGTGATTTATGCGCTCGACGACCCGACCGAGACGGCCGCGCTCGGCGAGATGTTCCGCGTGCTGCGCCCCGGCGGGCACCTGGTGCTGAACGCCGCGGCGATGGCGGCGCTCACCGGGAACCATTCGGTTCTCGCCGGCGAGGTGCGGCGGTACAGCCGGCCCGACCTGCGGGCCCGCCTCGAACGGGCCGGATTCCAGCCGCTCCGCATCACCTACACGAACGCTTCGATCGCGCCGCTCGTCGCCGGCGTCCGCCTGCTGCAGCGCCTGTCCGGCCACCGGGAGTCGGGCCAGGAGATCGCCATCCCGCCGGCGCCGATCAACGCCGTGCTCAGCGCGATGCTGGCGGGTGAAGCGGCCGCGCTGCGCTACGTCGACATGCCGTTCGGCAGCTCGCTGCTGGCGCTGGCGCGGCGGCCGGCCTGACAACCTCCTAACGCACCGCGTACGAATAGATCCGCAGCGCCAGCCGGCGGCGATCGGCGCTGCCGTCGCGGTCGCCGGGGACGAACGACTGGTCGCTGGCGATGAGCACCCGCCCCTCGGCGGCGACGAGCGCGTCGGCCGGGATGACGATCGACTGGCGGAAGTCCGCCGCTGGCTTGAACCGCGACAGCTCGCGCGAACCGGCCGAGACGACGACCTCGGGGGGCGTCGCGAAGTAGCGCAGCGGCGACTCCCCGTCGAGCGTCAGCGTGACGTCCCGTCCGACCGGCCGGACCCAGAGCATCGCCCGATCGGAGGCCCATCGCCACGACCGCGCCGTCTGCGGGTTGAACTCGGGCTCCTGCCAGCCCTCCCTCACGCCGATCATCGGCACGCCGTCGCGCTGCAGGTCGAACTGCTCGAGCGCGACCGGTACGGCTGCACCGCCCGCGGACGGCGGCGACGACACCGCGAGCGGCCGGTAGCCGTCCGGCCCGGCGAACGTCCCGGCCGGCAGCGGAAAGAGCCGGAAGAAGAAGCCCGGCGCGGCGTCGAACTCCTCGAGCACGCGTCCGTCGAGGGTCAGACGGATCCGCGCGGTGCGATCCGGGCCGCCAAGAGTGCGGCCGCCGAGCATCAGCAGCGTCTCGCCGCCGCCGGCGCGGACCCACGCGACGCTCGGCTGGCGGTGCGGCCCGAGCCGCTCGCGCGCCGTGACGCCGGCCACCTCGGCGCCAAGCGCCCAGCCGCGGTCGAGCATCCACTGCGGCGGCCGCAGGCGATAGAGGTCGACGTTCCCGGGACGCGCGCCGCCGACGAACGGCGGCTCGATGAACGGCCAGCGGAACGCGGCGTCGAGCCGCCGCGCGCGCGGATCGATCAGCGCCAGGTCGGTGCGGCGTGGGTCGGCGATGAACGCCACCGTCGACTCCGGATGCGTCCGCCACTCCTCGACCAGCGCCAGCCATTCGTCACCGTGGCGCGCGTCGAGCACCCGCATCGGCAGCCGGTCCGCCTCCCAGCGCGCGACGCGCCGCGCCGAGGCATGCATGCCGACCGCGTCAACGCCAGGCATCGCGCCCTGCCCCGGCTCGAGTGCGCGGAACGCAGCAAACGTCGGGCTCCCCTGGCGCGCGTAGGCGGCCGTCGCCGGGATCGTCAGGAGGAGCGAGGCTGCCGCCAGCGCCGATCCGCCGGTGGGCAGGAGCCAGCGCGGTCCGGCGGCCAGCGCGACCGCGGCCAGGTACGCCACCGGCACGATCAGCGGCAGCGCATACCGGACCGTCACCACTTCGTGAAAGAGCAGGTGAAAGATCGCGTAGGGCACGAACGCGAGCGCCAGGATCGCGAGTAGCCGCGTTTCCCGCCACGCCGTCCGGGCGGCGCCGGCCGCCGCGGCAAAGACGACGATTCCGCCGGCAACCAGGCCGCCCCACGGCCACAGGAACGAGAACAGCAGCGCCTCGACCGCGACCCGCGGCGAGCGGACGCTCCAGAGCATCACCACCCCGGAGAAGTCCTCCCCCGCCTGGGTGCCCAGCGCAACGGCATACCCCGCCAGCCCGCCGCTCGCCCGGACCATCGGCACGCCCCACACCAGCACGCCGGCGACCGCCGCCGCCACCGCGGCAGCACGGGCGCCCAGCCCCAGCCCGGCGCGCGGCACGATCAGAACCAGCCCAAGCAGCGGCAGCGTCAGCAGGAAGGTCTGCGACCGCACGCCAATCGCCAGCCCGGCCAGCAAGGCGCCCGCGATGAGCGTCCCGCGCCCGCGCCAGCCGTTCAGCACCGACACGATCATCGCCTGGGCCGCGACCGCGGCCGCGAGGCCCGTCATGTCACTGAGCGGACGAAGCGCGGTGAACCAGAACAGCGGCGACGTCACGGCAATCACCGTCGCCCACGCCGCCCGGCGGTCGTCGCCCGCTCCCCTCCCCTCACCAGCGGTCAGCGGGCGCTCGAGCACCCGGAACAGCACGAGCAGCAAGCCGATCAGGAGGGTACCGGCAATCGTGCTGAGCAGCGCCAGGCCGCGCGCCTCCGCCCCCGCCGCCGACGTCAGCGCCGCCGCCGCGGCGGCCACCCGTCCGAGCGCGATGAACGCCGGGTAGCCGGGCGGATGCGGCTGATGACGCGCGATGTCGTAGTCGTGGAGGCCGAGCGCGAAATTGATCGAGTCGAGGTCTTCGAGGGTGTGCGGCAGGAAGGGCAGGTGCAGCGCGAGAAACAGAATCGCAAGGGCCGCGACGCCGGCGGCGAAGCGTGATCGCGGCGTAGATCAGACCTCGCGGAGGCGCAGCGCGTCGTTGAGGCTGCCGAGGCGGTAGCCGCGCAGATCGACGGTGACGTGCGCGTAGCCAATCGCGCGCAGCTGGCCGTCGATGGCCGCCGCCATCTCCGGCTCGAGCGCGCGACTGATTTCGCCCGGGCCGAGCTCGATCCGCGCCAGCGCATCATGATGGCGCACGCGGCAGATCCGGAAGCCCAGATCGCGCAGCGCGTTCTCGGCCTGCTCGATCATCCGCAGCTTTTCGTCGGTGACCTCGCTGAAATAGGGGATCCGGGACGACAGGCACGCCGACGCCGGCTCATCCCAGGTCGGCAGCCCGGCGCGGCGCGACAGCTCGCGGATGCCGGCCTTGGTCAGCCCGACTTCGTCGAGCGGACTGCGGACGCCGAACTCGCGCGCCGCCTGCCGGCCGGGCCGGTAGTCCCCCCGGTCGTCGGCATTGCTGCCGTCGGCAACCACCGGAATGCCGCGGTCGCGGGCGATGGCGGTGAGATGGGTATAGAGCTCGTGCTTGCAGTAGTAGCAGCGGTTGGCTGGATTCGCCCGGTACTCGGGGCGCGCCATTTCGTCGGTGCGGATGAACTCGTGCTTGAACCCGACCTCGCGGGCAATCCGCACGGCCAGCGCCCGATGCCGCTCCGGATAGCTGGGGCTGTCGGCCGTGACCGCCAGCGCCAGCGCACCGAGCGCGCGGTGCGCCGCCCAGGCGAGATAGGCACTGTCGACGCCGCCGCTGTAGGCGACGATCACCGCGGGCAGGTCGCGGAGGCTGCGATCGAGCGCAGCATCCATCGCGTCGAGCTCGGGCAGAAGAGGACCCTGGTCCGCCGCCGCCCGCTGCTCCGCGACGCTGTCACGGCTCACTAATCGAGTTCCTCCGTCGTATCGTCGTCGTCGACGTCGTCGTCGAGGTCGTCCTCGTCGTCCGAGTCCTCGTCGTCATCATCATCGTCGTCTTCGTCGTCATCTTCGTCGACGGCTTCGAGCTCCAACGGGGCGAGACTGGCGACTTCGAGGTTCGAGCCGCAGTCGGGACAGCTGATCAGATCACCTTTGTCGACATCGAACTCATCGACCTCGACTTCGGCATCACATTCCGGGCAGGTGGCCATACATGCTCCTGGCGCGGGGGACGAACCCTCCACGCGGCTCGGGATCCGAAGCGACACCCAGTGTGCGTCTCCGATCGCGATAATCTCCGGATTATAACGAAAGCCTGATAAATTCTGCAATGCGCCTGCGGGCCAGAGACGGCCATTTCATTCGCGCGGCGCCTCCGACTATATTGTGAGCACTACGAAAACCGTCATTGTCGCCGACGACACCGCGTTCGTGCGCGATCGCTTTGCGACCGCGCTGCTGAGCGCCGGGCACACGGCGCTCACCGTCAAGAGCGCCGCGGAGCTGCTGGCACGGGTCCGCGCCGACCTGGCGAAAATCGATCTCATCGTCCTCGACCTGCGCCTGCCCCACGCCGGCGGCGTCGAGCTGGTCCGGTCGATTCGCAAGCTCGATCAGGGACGCCTGCCGATTCTCGTCTTCAGCGGCACGATCGCCACCGCCGAGGAAGTGCGCGACCTCGCCGCGATGGGGGTGGCCGGCTACGTCAACGAATACAGCGCCGTGCAGCACATCCTGCCGTCGCTCGCGCCGCATCTCTTCCCCGACAACTTCAACCGCCGCGGCAGTCCGCGGGTGGTGCTCGGCATCCCGGTCGCCTACCGCTTCGGCAACACCATCGCAGCGGCGCTGACGCTCAACCTGAGCAAGGGCGGGCTCGCCATCCGGACGATGAGTCCGCTGCCGCAGTCGACGAAGCTGCGGGCGCGGTTCCGGCTGCCAGGCTCGAAGAAGGACATCGAAGCGGAATCGCGGGTCGCGTGGAGCGACCGCCGCGTCGGGATGGGTCTGCAGTTCGAAAAGGTCGAACCGGTCGACCAGGGGGCCATCGACGAGTTCGTCGAGCAGCATTTCTTCTCGAACCGGAAGGCGTGACGGCTGCGGCCGCCGCCGCGGCAGCCGAATCGCCACACCGTGGCGCCTTGACACCCTTTTCGCTCTCTCGATAGGATCCTTGATTGGGCGCTAATTGCTCCCTCCCCTGACTCTTACAGAGACTACTCGGAGCCGGCAGGATTCCCGCAGAGGAATAACTGTCGGGATCTTCCCGCGGGATAGACGGAACGGAGAACGGCGTGATCGAGGTCCAGCACATTACCAAACGCTACGGTCGGGTGACGGCCGTGGACGACGTCAGCTTCCGCGTCGAACGGGGTGAAATCCTCGGCTTCCTGGGGCCGAACGGCGCCGGCAAGACGACGACGATGCGGATTCTGACCGGCTACATGCCGGCGTCCGCGGGCCGCGCTACGGTGGCGGGCTTCGACGTCTTCGACAAGCCGATCGAAGCCAAGCGCCGCACCGGCTACCTCCCCGAGACCCCGCCGCTCTACCCCGACATGACAGTGCGCGAGTACCTCGACTTTGTCGGCCGGATCAAGGGCGTTCCCGGGCGGGAGCGGGCCCAGCGGGTCGCCGCCGTCATGGAGCGCACCCGCGTCGCCGACATGGCGGACCGGCACTGCGCCAAGCTCTCGAAGGGCTATCGTCAGCGGGTCGGCCTCGCCCAGGCGCTCATCCACAATCCGGAAGTGCTGATCCTCGACGAGCCGACCGCCGGGCTGGATCCGAAGCAGATCATCGAGACCCGCGACCTGATCCGGAGCCTTGCCGGCGACCACACCATCGTCCTCAGTACGCACATCCTCCCCGAGGTCGCGCAGACCTGCCAACGGGTGGTCATCATCAACAAAGGCCACGTCGTCGCCGTCGACACCCCCGACAACCTGACCGCGCGGCTCAAGGGGGCGGCAACGATGTACGTGCAGGTGGCGGCGGACGGCGGCGACGCCGGGGCGGCGCTGGCGGCGATTCCGGGCGTGAAGCGGGTGATCAGCGCCGATCACCGTCCCGCCGGCGCGGCTGGCGAGGGCTCGTACGCCGAGGCGTTCGAGGTCGAGAGCGAGCCCGAGATGGACGTGCGGCGGGAACTGGCGCGGGCGGTGGTCACGCGCGGCTGGGGCTTGCTCGAGCTGCGGCCCGTGAGGATGAGCCTCGAGGATGTCTTCCTTCAGGTCACGACCGAAGAACTGCCGGAGGAGGCGCCCCATGCGTAATGTGCTGGCGATCGCGGACAAGGAAGTGCGCGGCTATTTCGCCTCGCCGATCGGCTACATCCTGATTGGCCTGTTCGCGCTGCTGTTCGGCTACTTCTTCTACGTCTACCTGATGATCTTCAACCAGCAGAGCCAGCGAATGATGCAGATGGGGCCCGACGCGGGCGCGAACATCAACCAGATGATGATTCGCGGCCTGTTCCAGAACGCCGCCGTCATCATCCTGTTCGTGATGCCGATGATCACGATGCGGACCTACTCGGAGGAGAAGCGCTCGGGCACGATCGAGCTGCTGTTGACCTCGCCGGTCACCGATCTCGAGATCATCCTCGGCAAGTTCTTCGGGGCGCTCGCGCTCTACGCGGCGATGCTGCTGGTAACGGTCCTCTACATGGTGATGCTGTTCAAGATCAGCAACCCCGAGTGGCGACCGATTGCCGCCGGCTACCTCGGGCTGCTGCTGATGGGCAGCTGTTTCCTGTCGACCGGACTGTTCATCTCGAGCCTCACCAAGAACCAGATCGTCGCCGGCTTCCTGACCTTCACGACCTTCCTGGTGCTGTGGATCGTCAACTGGATCGGCGAGTCGTCTGGCCCGACGATGCAGGCGGTGGTGTCGTACCTGTCGATCACCGAGCACCTCGACGACTTCGTGCGCGGCATCATCGACACCAAGCACATCGTTTACTACCTGAGTTTTGTCACGTTCGGATTGTTCCTGACGGCCCGGTCGGTCGACAGCGAGCGGTGGCGCGGATAGCGGCCTTATGTTGAAACGAATTCTGGGACTCCTCGGCTGGCTCGGCGTCGCGCTGGTCTTCAGCGCGCTCGCCATCCGCTTCACCAAGCCGGAATGGCAGCAGTACTACGTCGGCTTGGCGCTCGCCGGGCTGGCCTGCACGCTGCTCTACATCCTCAGCCAGTGGCGCGAGATCGGGCGGTCGTTCTCGGGCCGCCAGGCGCGGCTCGGCAGCATCGCCGCCGCCAGCGTCATCGTCGTGCTGGCGATCCTGGTGGCGATCAACTACCTGGCGTCGCGCTACAACAAGCGCTGGGATCTGACCGCCGCGAAGCAGTTCTCGATCTCGGACCAGACCAAGAAGGTCCTCCATGGGCTGCAGCAGCCGGTGCACATCCGCGTCTTCGACCGCACCGAGGGCTTTCCGAAATTCCACGAGCGGCTCGACGAGTATCAGTACGCGTCGAAGCAGGTCAGCGTCGAATACATCGACCTCGAGCGGCGGCCAGCGCTCGCCAATCAGTTCAAGGTGCAGACCGAGGGCACGGTCGTGATCGAGTACGCCGGGCGGACCGAGAAAGTCACGTCCGACGGCGAGCAGGAGCTGACCAACGGTCTGATCAAGGCGGTCCAGGGCAAGCAGCACAAGCTCTACTTCGTGCAGGGCCATGGCGAGAAATCGCTCGACGGCCGCGAGCGGAGCGGCTACAGCTCGATTGGCTCGGCGCTGACCTCGGACAACTTCCTCACCGACAAGCTGGTGCTGGCGCAGCAGAAGGACGTGCCGGCGGACGCCTCGATGCTGGTCGTCGCCGGACCCAAGACGGACTTCTTCCCGGCCGAGATCGAGTCGCTCAAGCGCTATCTCGCCAAAGGGGGCAAGGCGTTCTTCCTGCTCGATCCGCCGGACCGTGCCGATGCCGCCGAGCTCACCAACCTGACTGCGCTCATCAAGGAATGGGGCATCGACATCGGCACCAACATCGTCGTTGACGTCAGCGGCATGGGCCGAATGCTCGGCACCGACGTCTCGGTGCCGGTGGCGGCGAAGTACGACCCGCACCCGATTACGGACCGCTTCGAGCTGCTGACCGCGTTCCCACTGGCGCGCTCGGTCAGCGCCGTCAGCGGTGGGGTCGACGGCCACACCGCCCAGAACCTCGTCGAGACGAGCGCCAACAGCTGGGCGGAAAGCAACATCAAGGAGCTGACGACGACCGGGAAGGTGGCGCGGGAACTCGACAAGGGGGACAAGGCGGGTCCGATCTCGCTGGCCGCGGCGGTGTCGGCGCCGGCAACTGACGCGGCGCCGCCGTCTCCCCAAGACGCCGCCAAGGCGGCCGACGCGTCCAAGCCGGAAACGCGGGTCGCGGTGTTCGGCGACTCCGACTTCGTCACCAACGGCTATCTCGGCATCCCCGGCAACCGCGACCTGTTCCTGAACACCGTCAACTGGCTCGCCCAGCAGGAGAACCTGATTTCGATCCGGCCGCGCGAAGCCGGGGCGAGCACGCTCAACATGACCGCCGACGGCGCGCGCCGGATCTTCCTGCTCGCCGTGCTGATCATTCCAGGCCTGATCCTGGCGGCGGGCGTCCAGACCTGGTGGCGGAGGCGGTAGTGCGAGGGGGCCGAGGGCTGATCGTTCTGCTGGTCGTCGCCATCCCGCTGCTGTGGTTCGCCTACCGGGAGTCGAAGAAGGGCCCGGTCAACCCCGGCGAGAAGCACGACAAGGTGTTCACCGTCGAAGCTGCCAAGATCGATCAGATCGAGATCAAGGCGGAATCCGGAGAGAAGACAACGCTGAAGCGCAGCGGCACGGCGTGGACGATTGCCGAGCCCGCCGCCGCGGCGCAGCCGGACGAAGCGACGGTGTCGGGGATCACGTCCGGGCTGGCCTCGCTCGAAGTCCAGCGCGTCATCGACGAAAACGCGTCCGACCTCGCCGAGTTCGGCCTGGCGTCGCCGAAGGTCGAAGTGGCGTTCACGGCCGGCGGAAAACAGCAGCGGCTGCAGCTCGGACAGAAGACGCCGTCCGGCACCGACATCTACGCGCGGCTCGTGGATCAGAATAGGGTCTTCCTGGTGTCGTCGTACCTGGAGACGACATTCAACAAGACGACGTTCGACCTCGAGGACAAGACCGTCCTCAAGCTCGATCGCGCGAAGGTCGATGCGCTGTCGATCGACGCCGCCGGCCACAGCCTGCGCTTCGCGAAGGCCAACGGTGAGTGGATGCTGACCGCGCCGGTCGCGGGGCGCGCCGAGTTCAGCGCCGTCGACGGGCTGCTGTCGCGTCTGGCCGGGCTGCAGATGAAGTCGATCGTCGCCGCGCCGCCAGCCGGTGGCCAAACCAACTACGGTCTCGGCGCGCCGGTCGCGACCGTGCGGATTGGATCCGGATCCTCGCAGGCAACCCTCGTCATCGGCGCGGCCGCCGCCGACGCCAGCGTCTACGCCCGCGACCTCGCCAGGCCGGCCGTCTTCACGATCGAATCGTCTTTGCTCGACGACCTCAAGAAGGACCCATCGGACTACCGCCAGAAGGACCTCTTCGACGCCCGCGCCTTCAACACCACGAAGCTCGATCTCACCCGCAACGGCCAGACGACGTCGTTCGCAAAGAGCAAGACGAAGGACAAGGACGGGAAAGAGATTGACACCTGGCGGCAGACGGCGCCGGCGGCGAAGGATGTCGACGGCAACACCGTCGAGGCGCTGATCTCTGCCGCCACCGCCGCGCGGGCGACGTCGTTCGCGCCGCCCGCCGCGAAAATCGACGCCTCGAAGCCGGATCTGGTGATCGCGCTGAGCTTCGACGACAACAAGCAGGAGCGGGTCACCTTCGTGCGCAACGGCGAGACGGTCTATGCGCTGCGCGGCGGCGCGGCCGGCGCTGCTATCGTCGACGCCGGCGTTCTCGACAGCATCGTCACGGCACTCGACGGGATCAAGTAGGAGCGGCCGGCGCCCCGCCGTACAATGGACGGGTGCGTGTCCTGAAGTGGTTGATGATCTCGATCGGGATCGTCGGACTGGTCGGAACCGGGGTGTGGTTCTACGGCGCGCCGCCGCGCGACACCGACCCGGCAAAGGCCGCTCCCGTGCAGATCGCCTGGCTGTATCAGCTCTACAGCCATAACCCGGCCGAGGCGGCGGCGGCCGCCGACTACGTCCGCCGGCTCGGCCCAGGCGCGCTGCCGCTTATCCACGCCACGCTCCAGGATCCCGAAGCCACGCCCGACCGCGTCAAGGCCGCCATCAAGGCATGCGCGCTGATCGGCCCGGCGGCCGCGCCGGCCGTCGACGAGGTCGCCGAGAACCTGTCGGAACCCAGCCTGACCTCCGAAGCGGCCGCGGCCCTGAGCTTCATGGGCCCTTCGGCTTTCCCGCCGCTCGAGCGGGCGATGTCGAACAGCGAACCGGCGGTGCGCCGCGAGGCGCTGCGTTCGATTGGCAAGCTCAAGGAGCGCGCGCCGCTCGACGGCGCCGTCGTGGTGCCGCTGCTGGTTGCCAGCATGGACGACGCCGATGCGTCCGTGCGGGCGGTCGCCGCGACCTACCTCGGCATCGTCCACGAAGCGCCGAACGACGCTGTCCGCGTCCTGACCGAAGGACTGCAGGATCCGGATGCGGATGTACGGCGGTCGGCCGCGGAAGCGCTGGCGGCGTTCGGTCCGGCGGCGGAGCCGGCGGTGCCGGCGCTGACACGGGCGGCCGGCGATGCCGACCCCGAAGTCGCGCGCGAAGCGGGCGTCACGCTCGTCAAGCTGCAGCCGGCAAAATGAGCGGCGTCGGACCGGCGGTCAGAACAGCCCCGCCGCGAAACTGACCAGCGCCTCGGGCGCCGCCTGCAGCCCTCCGCCCTGCGCGAGGTCGGAACGGCCGCCCCCCTTGCCGCCAAACGCGGCGACCAGCTTCGCCAGCGCCGCGGCGCAATCGAACGTCACGTCCGGAGCGCGGGCGATTACTACCGCGGACGGCGCCGGTGTGGCGAAGAGCACGGCGGCGTAACCTGGTCGCGACGCGACGGCCGCGGCAATCGTCTTGAGGCCGGCCGCGTCCCATCCGTCCATCGACTGAATCACCACCATGACGCCGCCGCGGGACGTCGCCGCCGCGGCGAGCGCGTCAGCCTCGAACTCCGTCAGCCGGGATCGCGCATCCTTGAGCAGCCGCCGGCTTTCCTTTGCCTCGGACTGCAGCCGCTCGATGCCGGCCGGCAGCTCGGCCGGGAGCACCGAGACGAGCCGCACGCTCGCCGCGATCGCGTCCCGCTGGATGCGGAACGCCGCCAGGGCGCGGCCGCCGCAGACGAACTCGACCCGCGTGCCGCCGCGGAATTTCTCCCACCCGCTCGGCGCGACGACGCCGACGCCGCCGGCCCGGGCGACGTGGGTGCCGCCGCAGGCTGAGACGTCGAACCCCTCTACCTCGACAATCCGCAGCTCGCCGTCCCGCGCCGATGCCTTCCGCAGCGGCAGCGCGGCCGCCTCCCCGGCATCGGCAAACCTGATCGCGATCGGCCGGTCCTCCCAGATCACCCGGTTCGCCTCGTCTGCCGCCGCGTCAATCTCCCGGGCCGAGACGACGCGCGCCAGATCGATTGTCGCGGCCGCGGCTCCCATGTGAAAGCTCTCGGTCCGGACCTGGAACAGCCGGTCGAACGCCGCCGACAGCAGGTGCTGGCCGGTGTGCTGCTGCATGTGATCGAAGCGCCGCGGCCAGTCGATGGTGCCGTGGACGGGTCCGGCGGCGACAGGAGCGTCGAGCACGTGGAGGATCGCGCCGTCTTCCCGATCGACGACGTCGACGACCGCCGCGCCGCCGAGCCGGCCGGTGTCGAACGGCTGGCCGCCGGAGGTCGGGTAGAACGCCGTGCGATCGAGGATCGCGGCGGGGCGGCCGTCGTGCGTCTCGACCGCGACGACTTCGGCGTCGAAGGCGGCCAGGTAGGCGTCGTTGTAATAGAGCCGTGTCGTCATCGCCGGTCGGGAGCGGACGGCCATGCCGGGTCGTCTGCGCCGGCCGCCGCGAAACCGCGCGCGCGCAGGCGGCAGCTGTCGCAGCCGCCGCACGGCGTGCCGTCCGGCGACGGATCGTAGCAGCTCAGGGTCAGGCCATAACGCAGCCCAAGTTCGAGGCCGCGCGTGATGATCTCGGCCTTCGACCGGTGCAGCAGCGGGGCGAGGATCCTGAGCGGCCGGCCCTCGACCCCGGCCTTGGTCGCCAGCCCGGCGAGCTGCTCGAACGCCGACAGGTATTCGGGACGGCAGTCAGGATACCCGGAGTAGTCGAGGGCGTTGACGCCGAGGACGATCGCCTCGGCGCCGAGCACCTCGGCCCAGCCCATCGCCAGCGACAGGAAGATCGTGTTCCTGGCCGGGACGTAGGTGGCGGGAATCTCCGTCCCTTCGAGCTCGCGGTCCTTCGGAATCTCGCCGTCGCCGAGCAGCGCCGATCCGCCGAACGCGGCCAGGTCGACTTCGAGCTCGATGTGACGGACGACGCCGAGGTCGCGTGCGACGTCGCGGGCGGCGGCGACTTCACGGCTGTGGACCTGGCCGTAGCGGACGGTGAGGGCGTAGAGCGCGTAGCCGGCGGCGCGCGCCTCGGCCCCGGCAGTGTAGGAATCGAGGCCGCCGCTCAACAGCAGGACTGCCCGTGTCGGCATCATCAGACGCCGCGGACGTCCGCCCCCCAGATGAACTTGTGGGCCTGCAGCTGCAGCCGCACGTCCAGCCGATCCTCGAGGATCCAGGCGGCGAGGTCCTTCGACGGCAGGACGCCGTGGACCGGCGAGAACAGCACCGCCGTGGTGCGCGCGACGAGATCGTGCTCGGCCGTCACCTGCCGCGCGAATTCGTAGTCGGCGCGGTCGCGGATGACGAATTTCACTTCGTCGTGCGGCGCGAGCAGCGCCAGGTTCGGCCAGTGGTTGCGCGCCGACTCGCCGCTGCCCGGGCACTTGACGTCGACGATCCGGACAACTGGCGCCGGCACGTCGCCGATGCTCAGGTGGCCGCCGGTCTCGAGCATCACGGTCCGGCCATCGTCCAGCAGCCGCTGCATCAGCGGGTAGACGTCCTTCTGCAGGAGCGGCTCGCCGCCGGTCAGCTCGACCAGATCGCAGCCGAACCGCCCGACCTCGGCAAGCACCTCGTCGAGGCTCATCTTCCGCCCCTCGGTGAATGCGTACGGCGTGTCGCACCAGCTGCAGCGCAGGTCGCACGCCGTCAGGCGGACGAACACGCACGGCCGGCCGGAATGCGTCGACTCCCCCTGGATGGAATGGAAGATTTCGTTGATGGTAAGCATCGGCGGTCGATCCTGAACCTCCTATTCTAGCAGGCAGGTGTTCTAAAATACCGCCATGGCCAGGGCAATCCTCTACTGGAAGCCGACGTGAACGACCTGCCGGAAAGCCAGAAGTTATCTGGACGAGCTCGGCGTCGACATCGACGAACGCGACATCAACCGGACGCCGCCGGACCGCGCCTTTCTCGAGAAGCACATCGATGCGGATCGGTTTCTCGACTTCGTGAGCACGCGCAGCCCGGTGTTCAAGCAGCGCCCGCTGCCGCGGTCGAAGAAGGAAGCGATCGACCTGATGCTGGAACAGCCCAACCTGATCAAACGGCCGATCCTGATTCGCGGCGCGCACGCGGTCTTCGGCTTCAAGAAGGACGAGTACGCCGGGCGTGACTGACATCGTCCGCGTCGGCACGTCCGGCTGGAGCTATCCGTCAGGCAAGGGGACGTGGAACGGCATCTTCTATCCGGTGCCGCCGGGGCGGCGGAGCCGCGCCGCCGGGGGATTCGACGAACTGCGCTACTACGCCGAACACTTCGACACGGTCGAAATCAACTCGAGCTTCTACGGCGTGCCGACGCCGGCCGCGGCCAGAAGCTGGGTCGAGCGGACGCCGCCGGGCTTTGAATTCTCGCTGAAGCTCTACCAGAAGTTCACCCACCCGGGCATGTTCGAGAAGGCGACCGGCAAGGACCCCTGGGACATCACCGGACACGACGTCGACGGGTTCCGCGCCGGCATCGAGCCGCTGGCCGCGGCCGGCAAGCTGGGCGCGGTGCTGGCGCAGTTTCCTGCCAGCTTCCGCAACGAGCCCAACACCCGCCTCTACCTGGAGTGGCTGCTGGAGCGGTTTCGCGACTATCAGCTCGCCGTCGAACTCCGCCACCGCAGCTGGAGCGACGACCCGCGCGAGACGCTGACGCTGCTGGCCGCCTTCGGCGCCGCGTGGGCGCAGATCGACGAGCCCAAGTTCCGCTTCTCCATTCGCCAGGACCTGATGCCGAACGTGCGGACGTTCTATTACCTGCGGCTGCACGGCCGCAACGCCGCCGACTGGTGGAACCACCAGGCGTCCGAAGACCGCTACAACTATCTCTACTCGGCGTCCGAGCTCCAGCCGTTCGCCGAAGCGGCGCGGCAGGCGTCCCGCGAAGTGAAGAAGGCGTATCTCTACGCCAACAACCACTTCTCCGCGAAGTCGGTCGCCAACGCGGCGCTGCTGAAGCACGACCTGGGGCAGCCGGTGCCGGGGGAATATCCGGAGGCGTTCGTCGAACGCTACCCGGTCCTCAAAGGGATCGTCAGGGTCTTGCCGGATCCCTCACGAACGCCCTCTTGAGGATGTCGGCGACCTGGATCTTGTCGACCACCTCCATCCCCTTGATGACATGGCCGAAGACGGTGTACTTGCCGTCGAAGTCGGGATGGGGCCTGGTCAGGATATAGAACTGGCTGTCGGCCGCCTTGGCGTCGGTCCCCGGATAGGCCATCGCCACGGCGCCGCGCAGGTTGCGCCGCTTCTTGGTGATCTCGGACGCGCCAATCGGATGGCCGCTGCTCGCCCGGCCCCACCAGTCACGCATCGACATGTTCCGGGTCTGCGGATCGCCAACCTGGATCAGGCTGAACTCGGCGCGGTGGAAGCGCAGGCCGTTATAGAAGTTGCGCTTCACCAGATCGAGAATCTGGGTCACCGTCTTCGGCGCCTCCTCCGGGAAGGTCTCGATCTCGATCGTTCCTTTCACGGTCTCGAGGACGATCACCGGGCCGCCGCCGGGTGTGGTCTGGCGCGCGGCAATCGGCAGCGCCAGCGCGATGAAGGCGGCGAGCGACGCCGCCGCCGCAAGGATCGTCCGCTGATTCCGTAAGCTTGAGGTGGTCATGCTTTCCCCATCCTGGTCACGCCGATTCTGGGGCAGAGCGCGGCAATGACGCAAATCCCGCAGCGCGGGTAGACCGGTCGGCAGACGTTCTGCCCCCAGACGACGAGATACCGGTTGATGAGCGGCCACCACTTGCGGTGGGCCGCGGCGTAGAGCGCGTGTTCGGTTTCCTCGGGCGTCCGCGTCGCCACCCAGCCGAGGCGGTTGGCGATGCGATGGACGTGGGTATCGACGCAGATGTTCTCGCCGCTGCGATGGGCGACGATCAGCGTCAGGTTAGCGGTCTTGCGGCCAACTCCCGGCAGCGTCAACAGCTCCGCCATCGTCTTCGGCACCTTGCCGCCCCACTGGCTGACCAGCCGTTCGCAGGTGCGCAGGACGTGGACCGCCTTGGTGCGGTAGAAGCTGACCGGGTAGATCAGCTTCTCGATCTGCGCGGCGCTCAATTTCAGCATCGTCCGCGGCGTGCGCGCGGCGCGGAACAGCCGGGTCGAGGCGGCATGGGTGACGGCATCCTTGGTCTGCGCCGACAGCAGCGTCGCGATCAGCACTTGAAACGGATCCTCCTGCTGATCGGCGGCGATCTTCTCGACCGCCGGCTCCTCGAGGCCGTCGATGGCGCGCGCCAGCCGGCGCATCACGGCGCGGACGCGGCCCGCCGGCACGACCGGCTGCGGGCGCAGCGTCATACCGGCGTCAGCGGAGGACGGCCATCGAGCACCGCGAGGACGTTGCTGACGGCCAGATCGGCCATCGCGGTCCTGGTCTCGCGGGTCGCGCTGCCGAGGTGCGGCACGAGGAGGACGTTCTCGAGCGGCAGCAGCCCGGGATGGACCGCCGGTTCCTTCTCGAAGACATCGAGCGCGGCGGCGGCAATGATCCGTTCGGTCAGCGCCCAGACAAGCGCCTCTTCGTCGACGATCGTTCCCCGCGCGGTGTTCACGAGGATCGCGCTCCGCTTCATCCGCAGCAGCGCGCGGCGATCGATCATGTGCCGGGTCGAAGCGTTGCCCGGGGTGTGGATCGAGATGACGTCGGAGCTGACGAGCAGCTCGTCGATCGACATGTCGTGCTTCGCGAACACCGGCGTCATCCCGAAGGCGGCGGCCTTGGCGGCGACGGCGCGGCCGATCCGGCCGCGGCCGATCAGGCCGAGCTGCTTGCCGCGCAGCTCGGTGCCGAGCATGAAGTCGAGCGCCCACCCTTTCCAGCCGCCGCGGCGGATCAGCCGGTCTCCTTCGGCGATGCGCCGCGCCGCCGCCAGGATCAGGCTCCACGTCAGCTCGGCGGTCGCCTCGGTCAGCACGTCGGGCGTGTTGGTGACGACCGCGCCGGCCGCCTTGATCGCCGGAACGTCGAGGTTGTCGTAGCCGACGGCGATGTTCGCGACAATCGCCAGCTCCGGCGCCGCCGCCATCACGGTGCCGTCGACGCGGTCGGTCAGCAGGCAGATCAGCGCGCGCTTGCCGGCGACCCGACGCTTGAGCTCGTCGGGCGGGATCGCGCCGGTCCCCTCGAACACCTCGAGGTCGCACGCCGCCTCCAGCCGCGCCAGTGGCGCGGCTGGAATCCTGCGGGTCAGGAGAACGGATCGCATCGTCGATTCAATGGCCGTGCGACTGGCAGTAGCCGCAGTGGTTGCAGGCAACCGCCGGCTCGATCAGGCATGGGCCGTCCGACTCCGGCAGCGCATAGCGTTGGTGGCTCATCGCCGCCGAGGGGCGCTCCGGCTGGAGCGGCGGCGCCCCGGGGCCGGCGCCTCGCCGCGCCAGCGCGTCCCGCACCATCTCGCGCACCGCATCTTCATTCATGCGTCGTCACCGCACTCGAGGCTGTCGACGATGCCGATGATCGCGGCGTCGACGGCCGCGGCTTTGCGTCCGAGCGCGGCTCCGGCCGCTTTCCCTTCGATCACGACCAGCACCCGCTCGCCGACGCCGGCGCCGACCGAGTCGATCGCCAGGATCTGCCCGCCGCGCGCCTCGCCACGCGGGGTTTCGGGCTGGACCAGCAGCAGCTTGGCCCCTTCGAGCTTGTCGTTCTTGTGGCTTGAAACGACCGTTCCGACGACGCGGCAGATCTGCATCGCGCCCTCAGGCCCTGGAGCGCGGTGGCTTCGGCTCGGTGCGGCGGGGTTCAGGAGCCGGCACGTGGACCTCGTCGACAATCCCGATCACCGCCGCGTCGGTCGGCGGCTCGCCGGGATAGAAGGGGTAGGCCGCTTCGCGGCCGCGCACGAAGAACACCCGCTCGCCGACCCCCGCGCCGACCGAGTCGGTCGCGACCAGCGTGCGTCCCGCCGCCTCGCCGGAGGCGGCAATCGGCTGCAGCACCAGCAGCGGCACGCCGCTCAGGTTGGCGTCCTTGATGCTGGAGACGATCTCGCCGATGACGCGCGCCAGCTGCACTAGTCCTTCACCTGGATCGTATCGATGATGCCGACGATGGCGGCGTCGACGGGGCAGTCTTTCATCCCCGAGGCCATCCGCGCCGAGCTGCCGCTGACGATCAGGACCGTTTCGCCGAAACCGGCGTCGACGGTGTCGACGGCGACGAGGTAGTTGCCCTCGGGCTTGCCGTGCGGATCTATCGGGCGGGCGATCAGCAGCTTGCTGCTGACCAGCCGCTCGTCCTTGCGGGTCGCCACGACGGTGCCGACCACTTTGGCGACGATCATTTCGCGGCGGTCGCGGTCTTGCCGATCGGGAGCGCGTCTTCCAGGTTCGCGTGCGGCCGCGGGATGACGTGAACCGAGACCAGCTCGCCGACGCGCCGGGCGGCGGCGGCGCCGGCGTCGGTCGCGGCCTTGACGGCGGCAACGTCGCCGCGGACGATCGCGGTGACATAACCGGCGCCGATTTTCTCCCAGCCGACGAGGGTGACCTTCGCGGCCTTCACCATCGCGTCGGCCGCCTCGATCATCGCGACGAGACCTTTGGTCTCGACCATGCCGAGCGCCTCACCCATGTTGCTGCTCCTTCAAGGTTCTATTTGAGATGTCTGACCGCGTCTTCGATCAAGGCGGTGAGCTCGCGGTATGTTAGCCGAATTTCCTCGTCCGCACCTACCGGCCCGACCCGCCCGGGGACGAGCCGCTCGCCGCCGGCCGACGGCGGCGCGAACACGACCTGGCAGTCGGCCTGATCGGCCGCCGACCCGGCCACCGGATCGGCGCAGATCGGCGCCGGCGAGGCGATGCCGTAGCCGCCGCGCAGCCCCTGGAGGCGGGCCACTTCCTCCTTGGACAGCAGCCGCTCCCCGCCGAGCAGCCGCGCCACGAAGCTGATGTTGGCGAAGTGCTCGATCGTCTCCATCTTGTAGTACGCGGAAAACAGGTCGGCGCCGAGCGTCAGCGCGCCGTGATTGGCGAGCAGCATGCCGTCATGGGCCTTGACGTACTTCCGGACCGCCGCCGGCAGCTCCTTGGTTGACGGCGTCGCGTACTCGGCAATCGGGATGCTGCCGAGCGTCGTCACCACCTCGGCGAGAACGGCGCGGTCGAGCGGAATGCCGGCGACCGCGAAGGCGGTCGCGACCGGCGGATGGGCGTGGACGACCGCCTGGATCTCGGGGCGCTGCCGGTAGACCTCGAGGTGCATCTGGATTTCGGACGACGGATTGCGCTCCCCTTCGAGCTTGCGGCCGTCGAGATCCGTGATGCACATCATCCGGACGTCCATGAACCCCTTGCAGACGCCGGTCGGCGTCATCAGCAGCCGCCGCTCGTCGAGGCGGACGCTGATGTTGCCGTCGTTCGAGGCGGTATAGCCGCGCGCATAGAGACGCCGTCCCACTTCGACGATGTCGGCGCGGAGCTGATCTTCGGTCGGCATGATGGTGGCGTGCGGCTCCGGTCAGCGCTGCTGCCAGTCGCGGCGGCATTTCTCGGAACAGAAATAGCGGGTGCTGCTGCCGCTGCCGAGCGCCAGCGCCTGGCCCGGGACGACGAAGACGCCGCAGACCGGGTCGCGGACGAGGCCGACGCTCTTCTGAGGGGCGCCGTCGCGCCGGTAGCCGGCCCCCTCGAAGACCCCCTGCAGGAGCCGCGACAGGGCCCGGACAATGAAGAACAGCAAAATCGCCCAGAGAATCAGCCGGCCCATGGTCAGTTACTGCGGCTGCGCCGCCGGCTTCGGCGCGGCGCCGACCTGTCCGGCGTGCGCGGCGCGCAGCCCTTCGAGTCCGCGTTTGGCGACGGCCGCTTCCTCGCTGGCCGGCGCGACGTCGATCACCTTCTGCCAGGCCTTCTCGGCGCCGTCGAGGTCCTGTTTGCCGAAGGCGCGGACGATGCCGATGTTGAGCAGGGTTTTCGAGTGTGACGGGTCGATGGCGAGCGACCGGTCGAACTGCGCGAGCGCGCGATCGGGCTGATTGGCGTAGTAGTAGGCGATCCCGAGGTCGGTGCTGGCGTTGACGTTGCGCGGGTCGATCTTGAGCGCGGCCTCGTACCAGGCGCGGGCGTCCTCGTAGCGCTCGGCGTCGAAGTAGAGGTTGCCGAGCTGGACGCGGGTCTCGCCGTCGGCCGGATTGCGCTCGGCGGTCGTCTTCTGCGCCGCGGCGCGCGACTCGTCGAACGCCGGCGGCGTCTGGGCGGCGTTGGCCGACGCCTGAGCCGGAGCGGCGGCTGCGGCCGGCACGGCCCGGCCGGGCTGCTGGCTGCCGATGATCCAGCCGACGAGGATGCCGAAGAAAATACCGGCGACGCCGAAGACCACGGACTCATTACGCATTGGCTGGGGGGTACCGCCTGATCCCGGCGATCATAACAACTCCCCCGGTGGCCGTCCATCCGACACCTTTGAACCGCGGATGGACACGGATTCGACGGCTGTCACGGACGGGTCGAGGGGCTCTGGGACCCTTGCAGGAGTCTCATCGCCGGGAGGCCGCACCGGGTTACGCCTATTTCGTATATACTAAATGCGTGTTCGAGTGGGACCCGCGGAAGGCTGAGGCCAACGCGGCGAAGCACGGGGTGTCGTTCGACAAAGCGGTCACCGTCTTCCTGGATCGCGAAGCGCTCGATGGGCCAGACCGGCAGCACTCGTCGGCGGAGTCGCGGTTCCTGCGGCTTGGTCGATCGCGGCGTGGACGCGTGCTGATGGTCGCGTACACATTCAGGAGAAGTGGCGATGGCGAAGCGATCCGGATCATCAGCACGCGGCGGGCGAGCCGTCGCGAGCGGGCCGCGTCCGCGGCGACCGGTTGATTTCTCCGACATTCCAAATTCATCGTCGGAGCAGCTGAAGTCCATGCGGCGCGTCGGTCGCCCTCCCCTCGGGGACGAGCCTCGCCAGTTGATCGCGATCCGAGTCGACCCCGGAGTGCTCGACCAGTTCCGCAAGGAAGCGCGCCGGCGCGGCGTCGGATATCAGACACTCATCAATGACGTTCTGGCTCAGTACGCCCGTAAGGATGTCGCGTAGCACCACCGGCACCGGAGGAGTCGATGGGGCTCGGTGGTGATCCCTGCAGGGGGGCTCTACTCAACCCTCGCGAGATGAAATCCGACAGCATCCGCCGTGATCGTAATTCGCGACTCTGCCCTCGCTCGCTTTCCAATTGTCACCAAAGAGTCAATCGAGACTCGATCATGTGTGACGCACTGGATACCGGTCGAGTCGACAACGATGCTCACGGCGTCGGTGGAGGACGAGCAGAACTCAGCAGGCGAATCTCGCCCAATTGAGATGCCTGCGGCAGTTAGTCTTGTGCGAAGTTGGCGCGTCCTCCGTGCTGATCTGTGTGCATCCGTTAGATCCGTAGATTGATCCCCAGGATCAGATCCGCGGCTTGGATCCGCGTCCCCAAACAGCCCGACAACTTACGCTTAGCAGAGCCGCGGATGCGCACGGATCGGACGGATGGCCACGGAGGCGTCGAGGCAGTTCGAGGTTCGGTCGAGTTGCAGGCGGCGGCGCCGCCGGCACCGCCCGGCGGTACGCGGGTCTCAAGCCATTTCCTGCACCTCCGTACTGATCTGTGTACATCCGTTAAATCCGCGGTTTAGATCCCAGGTTTAGAGCCGCGGATGCACACGGATTCGACGCATAACCACGGAGGCGTCGAAGCTTTGCGCTCGCAGGCTGGCTGCGCCGCGTCGTCGTCGCCAGCTTTCATTGGCACCTCCGTCCCGATCCGTGTGCATCCGTTAGATCGGTGGGTTGGATCCCAGAAGTTAGATCGGTGGATTGGATCCCAGAATTAGATCCGCGGATCCGATCCGCGGCCCCTTAAAGGTGAGTGTCGCCGCTGAGGACGGCGAGGTAGTCGCGGACAGCCCGGGACAGGCCGACGTAGAGCGCGTGGCTGATCAGGGCGTGGCCGATCGAGACCTCGGCCAGCTCCGGCAGCGTCCGGAACAGGACGAGATTGTCGAGGTCGAGATCGTGGCCGGCGTTGATGCCCAGTCCGGCGGCGCTGGCGGCGTCGGCGGCCGCGGCGTAGCGCGCGAAGCTGCGGCGGCCCGCCTCGGGCCCGGAGGCAAAGGCGCGCGCGAACGGCTCGGTGTAGAGCTCGACGCGGTCGGCCCCCATCGCTGCCGCCCAGCGGACCGGCGCGACCTCGGGGTCGACGAACAGGCTGACCCTGACCCCGGCGGCCTGGAAGCGGGAGACGACCTCGCCCAGCGCGCTCGACGGCGTGTCCGCCGGCCAGCCGGCGTGGCTCGTCACCTCGCCCGGCGTCACCGGCACCAGTGTGCACTGATCCGGCCGGACGGCGAGCACCAGCGCGACCAGGTCCGGACGGGGATCTCCCTCGATGTTGAACTCGACCCGGCCGCGGAGCGGAGCGAGATGCGCGGCAATCTCGCGGACATCCGCGGCGGTGATGTGGCGCTCGTCGGCGCGCGGGTGGACGGTGATGCCGGGGGCGCCGGCGTCGATCGCGACCTGGACCGCGTCGAGGACGCGCGGCAGCGTCCCGCCGCGCGAGTTGCGCAGCGTCGCCACCTTGTTGACGTTGACGCTCAGCTTCGGCGCCGCGGCGGCGGTCATCCGAGGTGCTCCTTGACCGTCTCGGCAATCGACGACGCCCAGCCGTGGATCTGCTGCTGGTCTTTGCCCTCGATCATCACCCGCACCAGCGGCTCCGTTCCCGAATAGCGGACCAGCAGGCGGCCGGCGCCGTGGAGGTGCTGCTCGACCCGCGCCATCTCGGCGGCAATCGCCGGCACCGACGCGAGCTCGCGGCGCTCGCGGACGCGGACGTTGACGAGCACTTGCGGGTAGGTGACGAGCTCGCCCGCCAGGTCGGCCAGCTCGCGGCCGGTGTCGGCCATCACCCGCAGTACGGCGAGCGCCGTCGCGATGCCGTCGCCGGTGAAGAGGTGGTCCGAGAAGATGATGTGGCCGGACTGCTCGCCGCCGATCGACAGGCCGCGCTTCAGCATCTCCTCCATCACGTACTTGTCGCCGACCGCGCAGCGCACCAGCTCGATGTCACTCTCGCGCAGCGCAATCTCGAGCCCGATGTTGCTCATCACGGTGGCGGCGATGGCATTGCCCTGCAACCGGCCGCCGGCCTTCATGTGCCGGCCGCACATCAGCAGCACCGCGTCGCCGTCGACGATCTTACCGGCGGCATCGACGAAGATCGCGCGATCGCCGTCGCCGTCGAAGGCCACCCCCATCCGGCAGCCGCGCTCGCGCACCGTCCGCGCCAGCGCCTCGGGGTGGGTCGAGCCGCAATCGAGGTTGATGTTCCGGCCGTCGGGCGCCGCGCCGAGCACGACGACGTCGAAGCCGAGCCGCTCGAACAGCGCCGGCGCGACCGTCGTGGTCGCACCGTTCGCGGTGTCGATGGCGAGCCGCAAGCGGCCGAGCCGCTCCGGCGCCGGCAGCGCCCGCAGCGCGTGCCGGATATAGGCGTCGACGACGTCGGTGCGGTCGACCGGGGCGTCGGCCGAGCCGGTGACCTGCCAGCTGGCGTCGTGGATGATCGCTTCGACCTCGCGCTCCAGCGACTCGGTGAACTTCTCCCCCTTGCCGGAGAACACCTTGATGCCGTTGTCCTCGAACGGATTGTGCGACGCCGAGATCACGATGCCGGCATCGAAGCCCATCGCACGGGTGACGTAGGCGACCGCCGGCGTCGGGATGACCCCGGCGGTGGTGATCTCTCCGCCGGCCGAGTGCACGCCGCGGGCGAGCTCGCGCTCAATCCATTCGCCCGACTCGCGGGTGTCGCGGCCGACGAGGAAACGAAGCGGACGGGCGGCGTCGCCGCCCTTCATCGCCCTGACCAGCGCGGCGCCGAGCCGCGCCACGGTCTCGTGGTCGAGCGGATACTCGCCCGCCCGGCCGCGGACACCGTCAGTACCGAACAGTCGATGGGACATGATGCGAAACCGGAACTCGCCCCCGGGGCGATGGTTATTTAATGGTGACGTCGACGACGGCGGGGTCGATGGCGGTGACCCCGAAGCGCTGGGACGGATCGACCTGAACCCTGAGATTGTACCGGCCCGCGCCGAGCCCGGCAAGGTCGATGAACGCCTCGATTTCGCCGGCCCGGAGCGCCTCGATCGGGTCGCGCCCACCACGGACGGTGACGCTCGTCAGGACCGGCTTGACCTGCGCCCTGAGGCCGGAAGCGAGATTCCGGTAGCGGACCGGCACCCCTGGAATGGTCCGCTCGCGCGGCGCCGGCACGATCTCGACCGTGACCCGCGCGGTCAACGCCTTGACCAGCCGGACGGCCGAATCCGCCACCCCGACCGTCACCTGGTCGGAGACGCGGCCGGTCGCCCCCGAGACATCCACCGGCTCGGTGGTCGCGCCGGTCAGCCGGCGCAGGTGGCTTTCCGGCCCCGCGACTTCGACGGCTTGGGGATCGGCGCTGGCGCGGCCGATCACGAAGCCGGGCGCCGGCTGGCCGTCGACGGCCGGCACGATCGGCAGCGTCCGGCGCGCCGACTTCTCCATCTCGAGCGCGATCGTGCCCGGCACGACCTGCGCCACTGCGACGCCGTACGGCGCCCGCACCTCATCGTTGCGGATGTGGAACATCCGCGAGCCGGGACGCGCCGAGCCGAGGTCGAGCACGGCGACCAGCTCGCGCGGCTCGAGGCGGCCGAGCAGCGCCGACGAACCGCGCAGCCGGACATCGACGGAGGTCAGCGGGTCGCCGACGATCTCGAGGTTGGGGGGAATGTTGCGGAACTCGAGCGGCACCCGCATGCTGCGCTCGACGAGGTGATCGCCGGCGACGATCAGCCACAGCAGCGTCGCCAGCGCCACCGCCATCGCCTTGATCCCGAGGTTCCGGAAAGGATGGTAGGCCACAGTGCTAGACGTCGTAGGCGCGGGCGCCGGAGTGGCGCGCGCTCGAGCGCCGCAGCAGGACCAGCTGGCGCATCCGGTCGCGCAGCGCGTCAGGGCTCAGGTCGCGCTCGATGCGCCCTTCGAGCGCCAGCGAGATCTGCCCGGTTTCCTCCGACACCACCACCGCGACGGCGTCGTTCTCCTCGGTCAGGCCAATCGCGGCGCGATGCCGGGTGCCGAGCTCCCGGCTGACGCGCGGATTGACGGTCAGCGGCAGGAAGCAGGCGGCCGCGGCGACGCGGTTGTCCTGCAGGATCGCGGCGCCGTCATGGAGCGGCGAACCCGGCTGGAAAATGGTGACGAGCAGGTCGTACGTGAGCAGCGCATCGAGCGGGATACCGCTCTCGATGTAGTTGCGCATGCCAATCTCGCGCTCGATCGCGACGATCGCGCCAATCTTCTGCGCCGCCAGCATCGTCGCGGCAACGACGACCTCCTCGATCGTCTCGTCGGCGGCCTTCTGGCGATTGAGGTAGCGGAAGAACGGCGCCTGCCCGAAGTGGGCGAGCGCGCGCCGGATGTCGGACTGGAAGATCACGATCGCGGCAAATGCCAGGTAGACCAGCATGTTGCGGATCATCCAGTTGACGGTCTGGAGCGGCGCGAGCCGCGACAGGAAGAACAACCCGACGATCAGCAGCGAGCCGACCGCCATCTGGACGGCACGGGTGCCGCGGATCAGCTTGAGGAACTCGTAAATCAGGATCGAGACGATCGCGATGTCGAGCAGGTCCCACCACCCGATGGGGGGCCGGCGCAGCGCGCTCGTCAGGAAGTCGATCATGCACGCCTAGCTTATCTGAAGTGCGCCCGGGTCCCGGCTTCGGCAGGACCCTGCCGCAGGCGCACCTGGACCGCACCCGGCCCGCTCACTCCTCGCCGGAGGCCGCCCGGATGCGGTCCGCGACCCGGACCACATCCATCATCGCCGCCACGGCATGGACCCGGACGATATGGGCGCCGAGCAGGACGCTGGCCGCCACCGCCGCCGCGGTACCCCAGTCCCGTCCGGCCGGCTCGCGGGTGCCCAGCGCCTCGGTCAGGAACGACTTGCGCGACGGTCCGCACAGGATTGGACGCCCGAGCGCCGCCAGCGCGGCCAGGCCGGCCATCGCCGCGTACGAATGCGCCGGACGCTTTGCGAAGCCAATGCCGGGATCGAGAATCACCGCATCCGCCGGCACCCCTGCCTCGGCCGCCCGCGCCAACGCCTCGCGCAGCTCGGCCGCCACCTCGTCGACCACGTTCCCATACTCGGCGCGCTCGGCCATCCCGGCCGGACGTCCCCGGGTGTGCATCAGCACCAGCGCCGCCCCGCCGTCCGCGACGACCCGACCGAGTGCCGGCTCGAACTGCAGGCCGCTGATGTCGTTGACGATCGCCGCCCCGCGGGCGATCGCCTCCCGCGCCACCACCGCCTTGGTCGTGTCGATCGACACCACCACGCCGGACGCCGCCAGCTGCTCGACGACCGGCAGCACGCGGCGCCGCTCTTCATCGGCATCAACCGGCTCGGCGCCCGGCCGGGTCGATTCGCCGCCGACATCGATGATGTCAGCGCCGGCCGCGATCATCGCCCGGCCGTGCGCGACGGCGGCATCTGCACTAACGTGCAGCCCGCCGTCGGCGAACGAATCCGGCGTGACGTTGAGAATGCCCATGACGAGTGTCCGTCCGCCGAGCGCAAGGCTCCGCCCGCCCGGCAGCGGCACGATGTAGCGGGCGCGGTGGTTCATGCGTACAGCGACAAGGCCACGAGTTCGTCGTGGCCTTGTCTGGTTTGCGGCGCTGGCGGAGGCGGAAAGTTATTCCTGCGGCAGCGGCTTGTTGAGCGGCGGCAGCGGCGGCACCATCGACGGCCGCTCCTTGACCGGCCGCTTCGAGCCGTCGTCGGTCGCCGAGACGACGCTGCGCGGCGTGTGCTCTTCGAGCGCCTCGCCGGCAAGGATGCGGCGGACCTGCTCGGCGTCGAGCACCTCGCGCGCCAGCAGCTCCTCGGCAATCCGCAGCAGCGCCGGCTTGTACTGCTCGAGCACGCCGCGGGCGCGCTCGTAGTTGGTCGTGACGAACCGCTTGATCTCGTGGTCGATCCGGATGGCGGTGTCTTCGCTGTAGTCCTGATGCTGCGCGATCTCGCGGCCGAGGAAAATCTGCTCTTCCTTCTTGCCGAAGGTCAGCGGCCCCATCGCGTCGCTCATGCCCCACTCGCAGACCATCTTGCGGGCCAGCTCGGCCGACCGCTCGAGGTCGTTGCCGGCGCCGGTGGTCATGCCGTTCATCGTGATCTCCTCGGCGATGCGGCCGCCGAGCAGGATCGCGATCTGGTCGTTGAGGTAGTCGCGGGTGTAGTTGTGCTTGTCCTCGACCGGCAGCTGCATCGTCACGCCGAGCGCCATGCCGCGCGGGATGATCGTGACCTTGTGGACCGGGTCGGCGTGCGGCAGCGTCACGGCGAGGAGCGCGTGGCCGGCCTCGTGGACCGCCGTCACCTTCTTCTCGTCGTCGTTGATGATCATCGAGCGGCGCTCCGACCCCATCATCACCTTGTCTTTCGCGAACTCGAAGTCGAGCATGCGAACGACCTTCTGGTTGTAGCGGGCGGCGTTGAGCGCCGCTTCGTTCACCAGGTTGGCCAGGTCAGCGCCGGAGAAGCCGGACGAGCCGCGCGCGAGGACGTGAATGTTGACGTCGTCGGACAGCGGAATCTTCTTGGTGTGGACCGCGAGGATGCCTTCACGCCCCTTGACGTCGGGGCGGTTGACGACAATCCGCCGGTCGAAGCGGCCGGGGCGGAGCAGCGCCGGGTCGAGCACGTCCGGGCGGTTGGTCGCCGCGACCAGGATGACCCCTTCGTTCGACTCGAAACCGTCCATCTCGACGAGCAGCTGGTTGAGCGTCTGCTCACGCTCGTCGTGGCCGCCGCCGAGGCCGGCGCCGCGATGGCGGCCGACGGCGTCAATCTCGTCGATGAAGACGATGCACGGGGCGTTCTTCTTGCCCTGTTCGAAGAGGTCGCGGACGCGCGACGCGCCGACGCCGACGAACATCTCGACGAAGTCCGAACCGCTGATCGAGAAGAACGGCACGTTCGCCTCGCCGGCGACGGCTCGGGCGAGCAGCGTCTTGCCGGTACCGGGCGAGCCCATCAGCAGGACGCCCTTCGGAATCCGGCCGCCAAGCTTCTGAAACTTCTGCGGTTCTTTCAGGAATTCGATGATCTCCTGAAGCTCTTCCTTGGCCTCGTCAACGCCGGAGACGTCCTTGAACGTGACCTTCTTTTGGGAGCTCGAGGAGAGCTTCGCCCGGCTCTTGCCGAACGACAGCGCCTTGTTTCCGCCGCTCTGCATCTGCCGCATGATGAAGATCCAGAAGCCGATCATCAGCAGGATGGGAGCCCACGAATAGAGCAGGGTGGCCCATGGACTGGTCGTTTCGGGCTTGGCGTTGATGACGACCCCTTTTTCCTCGAGCTTGTTGCCGAGGCGCTCGTATTGGGCGGGGGCGTAAGTACGGAATTTGTCGCCGTTATTACCGGTCGCGCCGTTCAGGGTCCCGGTGACCTCGTTCCCGGTAATCGTGACCTGGACGACATCACCCGCCTCGACGTGCTTCAGGAAGGCGGAGAACGGCATCGGCGTTTCCGCCTTGCCGGAGAAATTCAGCGAAAAGTTCCAGATCAGGACCCCGACGACGACGAGGACCATCCAGAACAGCAAGCTCTTGAGGGTCGAATTCAACCTAGTCCTCCTAACCGCCTCGATTGCAAGAGTATCACGCCTCGAGAACGCTCCGTCACGCGAAAATCCTCGGAAATAGCCTCACCGACGACCCACACGATGCGGTCCGCGCCGTCGACTACCAGGGGCAGCGCATCGCGCAGTTCGCGCGGAACTTTGCGGTCGATCAGGTAGTCGTGCAGCTTCTTCCGGTGCCCCAGGCCCGGCGGCGCGAACCGGTCGCCCGGCCGGCGCGAGCGCACCGCGAGCGGCAGGGTCAGCCGCTCCGCCGCGACCTCCACGATCCGCCCCCGTCCGGTCCCGGGCTCGACCGTCTTATCGGCAGTTTCGGCCGTTCCGACCCCCTCCATCCGCTCGGCCGAGATCGCCCAGCCCTGCCGTTCGAGGGACACCTCGCCCGGCAGGGGGAGCGGGAAGGAAAACCCCCTCGCAAAAACGCTGCCGTCCGCGCCGGCGCCCCGTTGTGGGCGCAACGGCTCGGCCCGCAACCGCACCCGTCCATTTTTCAGAACAGCCTGTTGTCCGGGGAGGCTGAGCGCGGCTCCCGGGCGGGCGCGAGCCGCAAAGGCGAGCAGCCGCTGGACGGTATCGAAGCCGATGAACGTCCCCGGCGCGCGGGCCTGCAGCGCCAGCCGCGCCACCCGTGCCGCCATCGCCGGATGGAGCGACCGGAGCGCGGCGGCATCGATGTCAATCCCGCCGTCCGGCCCGTCTGTAGATAAGACGACCGACCGGGCGAGATCGATTGCGCTCAGCCGCAGATATTCGTCGTCTTCTCTCGCGATCGCCGCCGCCCGGGCCAGTGCCGCGGAAATCCCGCCGGAGAATTCCCGTTCGAGATACGGGATGAGCTCGTGGCGGACGCGGTTGCGCGGAACGGTGACGTCGCGGTTGGTGGCGTCCTCCCGGAAACTTAGACCCCGTTCCGCCGCATACGTGCGCAGGTCGCGGCGCGGCGTCTCGAGGAGCGGACGGATGACGCGGCCGGCGCGCGGCAGAATCGCCGCCAGCCCCTGCGGTCCGGAGCCGCGGATGAGGCGCAGCAGAAACGTTTCGGCCTGGTCGTCGAGGCTGTGCCCGACCGCCACCGCCTCGGCGCCGGCACGGTCCGCCGCCGCCTCGAGGAACCGATACCGCAGCAGCCGCGCGGCATCCTCAACGGAGCGTCCGAGCAACTGCGCCTGGCCGCGGACGTCGGCGCCGTCCTCCGCGTACGGGATCCCGAGGTCCTGCGCCATCGCACGGCAGAATGCGGCATCCGCATCCGACGCTTCACCGCGCAGCCGATGGTCGAAGTGCGCGAGCGCGGCAATCCGCAGATGCCCCCTGGCCTCGAGCTCGCGCAGGAGGTCGACGAGCGCGACCGAATCAGGCCCGCCCGACAGCGCCACGACGACGCTGCCGCCGGGAGCGACGAGCGCGTGCCGCCTGATCGTCCGGAGGACGCGGTCCGCAAGTGTCATGAGACGGAACTCCCCGGGGTCACAGGCCGCAAGACGGCGGCGGCTGCCTCGCGGGCGGTCAGCGATAGGCGCCAACTGCGCGGGCCTGGACCGGGGAAGAGAAGTGGTGGCGGTGCAGGGACTTGAACCCCGGACAACGCGGATATGAGCCGCGTGCTCTAACCAACTGAGCTACACCGCCAGAACTTTTGATTTTAGCATGACTCGCCGGGGTCGTTATTCCACTTGCCGGGGTCGCTATTTCACTCGCTACGCTCGTTATTTATTTCACTCGCTGCGCTCGAGCAGCGCGGCGGCAAGCAGCGGCAGCATGATCTCGTGGTGCCCGGTCAGCGCGTAGCCCCGGCCGACGCCGGCGACCGGCCGCGCCACGACGTTGGTCTGCGCCCGATACTGGCGGAGGAAATCCAGATTCACCGTCGTCAGGCCCTCGAGCGACGCCTCCTGGTTGCGGGCCAGCGCGACCGCCTTCAGGAACACTTCGGGAAGCACCACCGCCGACCCGCAGTTCAGGTAGACGCCGCCAGCGAGCCGGGCGACGTTCGAGCAGAAATAACGGAAGTCGCGCAGGCTCCCCTCGCCCAGGCTGGCGCCCGACGCCGCGGGATGCATATGAATGATGTCGGTGCCGATGGCGATGTGGACGGTCACGGGAATGTTCAGACGGGCGGCGGCGGCAAGCACGCTCAGCGAGGCGTGCGGCGGGGCGAGCTCGAGCAGTCCTCGAGCGACCGCCTGACCGAGCCCCAGCCCCGCGGCGACCCCGCTGTTGATCGCGCCGTTCAGCAGGCGGCCGGTCTCCTCGGCCATCCCGAAGCGCCCCGGGCCAAGCGCCTCCTCGACATCCTCGGACGTCGCCGCGGCCAACGCGACTTCGAAGTCATGAATCACGCCGGCGCCGTTGGTGGCGATCGCGGAGACGAATCCGCGCTCCATCAGATCGATGACCACCGGCGACAAACCGGTCTTGATGACATGGGCACCGAGCCCCCAGACGATGCCGCGGTCCCCGGCTTTGGCGGCGCGGACGGCGGCGACGACCGCCTTGAAGTCGTGGCCGGCGAGGATCGACGGCAGGGATCGGACAAACTCCGCCACGCTAGCGCCCGGCGCGCACGGCCGCGCGAAGTCGGCGGCGTTCGCCTTGCTGTTCCGCGACGCCAGCGGATAGGTGCGGACGCCCGACAGATCGAAGTCGTCGTAGGAGAATTTCACGGCGGTGTCAGCATAGAACAGGTTCCCGGAGGTTCGGCAAGGTTCTGATGCGGCCTGCCGCGGCCGGGTCAGATCACGAGCATCGCATCGCCGTAGCTGTAGAAGCGATACCGCTCGGCGACGGCTTCGCGGTAGGCGGCGAGCACCGGCTCGCGGCCAGCGAAGGCGGCGACCAGCATCAGCAGCGACGAGGCCGGCAGGTGGAAGTTGGTGAGCAGGCCGTCGATCGCCCGGAAGGGATGGCCGGGATGGATGAACAGGCTGGCGACGCCGGACCCGGCGGCGATCCGCCCGTCGCCCCGCGCCGCGGCATCCTCGAGCGCGCGGGTGGTCGTCGTCCCGACCGCGATCACACGGCGGCCCTCCTGCCGGGCGCGGCCGATCGCGCCGGCCGCCGCCGCGCTGATGTCGTACGGCTCGGGATCGACGACATGGTCCTCGACCCGGGTGGCGCGGACCGGCTTGAAGGTGCCGTAGCCGACGTGCAGCGTGATCTCGGCCCGCTCGATGCCGGCGCGATCGAGCTCGGCGAGGATCGCCGGCGTGAAGTGCAGGCCGGCGGTCGGCGCCGCGACTGACCCGCGCACCGTCGCGTAGACCGTCTGGTAGCGCTCGCGATCCGCCAGCGTGTCGGCGCGCTTGATGTACGGCGGCAGCGGCATGTGCCCGAGGGCATCGATGAGCGCCTCGACCTCCTCCCCCCCCTCGCTCCACAGATCGATCGTCCGGCGGCCGTGGAAGTGGCGGCCGGTCACCTCGCCGATCAGAACGCCGGCTTCGCCCTCGAAGCGGACGCGGGCGCCCGGCTTCAGCTTCTGCCCGGGATGCATCAGGGAGGTGTAGGTCTTCAGGGTGCCAAGGTGCCGGGGTGCCAGGGGGCCAGGGGGCACGGTGCCAGGGTGCGGGGGTGCCAGGGTGCCAGGGGGCACGGTGCCAGGGTGCCGGGGGGCCGGGGGGCCAGGGTCCGCGGTGCCAAGGTGCCGGGGTGCCAAAGTGCCAGGGTGCGAAGGTGCCGGGGTGCCGGAGTGCTCGCCGAGCAGAAAGCATTCGACTGCGCCGCCGCTTGGCACGCGGTGGCCGAGGAGGCGGGCCGCGAAGACGCGGGTGTTGTTGACGACGAGCAGATCGCCGCGGCGGAGGAGCGCGGGGAGGTCGGCGATCCGCGCGTGACGGATCGAACCGGCGGCGCGGTCGAGCACCAGCAGGCGCGAGCTGCCGCGCGGCGCGGCGTCCTGCGCGATCAGCTCATCGGGAAGCGCGAAAGTGAAATCGGCGACGTCCATGCTGAGGAAGAGGCCTCAATGTACTGCGGTACAATCGCGGCGGTCGACACATTCATGAGCGAAGATCAGGCCTCTCCGATTCTCCCCTCGACGAAGACCGGCGAAGTCCTCGCCTCAGCCGGACCGGGCGCCACCACCACGCTCGTCCAGGAAGAGGAAATCGGCATCACCGGCCTGACGCTGAACGTCCTCACCGTCATCGCGACGATCCTGATGCTCCAGTACGCGCAGTCGGTGCTCGTGCCGATCGTGCTCGGCGTGCTGATCAGCTACGCGCTGGCGCCGATCGTCGCCGCGCTCCAGCGCGTCCGCATCGGCCGCGGCGTCGGCGCGGGGATCGCGGTGCTGCTGCTCGTCGGCACACTCGGGCTCGGTGTCTACACCTTGACCGGCCAGGCGATGTCGATCGTCTCGAGCATCCCGCCGGCGGCACAGCGGCTGCGCGATCGGCTCCGCGATCACCAGACCGACCAGGGAGGCGCGCTGCAGAAGGTGCAGGAGGCAGCCACCGAAATCGACAAGGCGGCGCAGGAAGCGGCGGCGCCAACCGCCGAGGAACAGGCGCTGGCGCGCCGCATCAAGCAGCAGACCGACGTCCAGAAAGTCGAAGTCATCCAGCCGCCGTTCCGGGCCAGCGATTATCTCTGGTCGGGCGGCGTCGGACTACTCGGCTTCGGCGGACAGTTCGTGCTGGTCCTGTTCCTGGTCTACTTCTTCCTCGTCACCGGCGATCTCTACAAGCGCAAGGTCGTCAAGATTGCCGGCCCGACGCTGTCGCACAAGAAGATCACGGTCCAGATCCTCGACGACATCAACCTGCAGATCGCCGGCTTCATGCGCGTCCAGGTGCTGACCAGCCTGCTCGTCGCGGTCGCGACCGCCGCCGCGCTGTGGTGGTTCGGCCTCAATCAGTACATTGTCTGGGGCCTGCTCGCCGGCATCTTCAACTCGATCCCGTATCTCGGCCCGGTCATCGTCACCGGCGGTCTCGGCCTGGTGGCCTTCATGCAGTTCGACAACCTGCTGACAACGGCGTACGTCTGCGGCGTGGCGTTCGCGATCACCAGCCTCGAGGGCTTCCTGCTGACACCGTTCCTGATGGGCCGGGCGGCGCAGATGAATCCGGTCGCGATCTTCGTCGGCCTGCTGTTCTGGAGCTGGATCTGGGGCATCTGGGGCACGATTCTCGCCGTGCCGATGCTGATGATGATCAAGGCGATCTGCGATCACGTCGAGGACCTGCAGCCGATCGGCGAACTGCTCGGCGAGTAGCCGGGCGGACGGGCTGATCCGCGTGCCGGCGCGTGTCAGGAACTGAATCGCGCGATCAGCCACACCAGCAGGAGCAGCGGTGCGATCGCCGCGAGCACGAGCGCGATCAGGACGCCGACCACGAACGCCCAGTCAGCCGCGCTCGCCCGCGACCCGGGCGCGGCGTGGCGCTCGAGCAGCGCGAGGTTGCGGACGTTCGCCTTCCAGCCGAAATCGAACAAATCGCCGACGACCGGGATGATGCCGATCGCGAAGTCGATGGCGGCATTCATCAGCATGCGGAGCTGGACGATCTTCGGGATCCGCAGGCGGACGGCGTGGAGGAGGAGCAGCCCGGTGAACAGCGGCGCGGCCAGATCGCCGAGCACCGGGATCAGACCGAAGAGCGGGTCGAGCCCGAACGTCAGGCTCGTCCCGGGCACGCGGAACGCGCTGTCGAGCAGCACACTCCACCTGCGCAGGGCGGCCAGCGTCCGGGCATCGGCTTCACGCATTGATCATTCGAATCGAGCCGTCAGCGTCAGTGGGCGGTGGTCTTCTCGAGCGACCGGACGTGGTCGTGCGCGGCCCGCACCTGCGCGGCCTGGCGCTCGACGAGTGCCTTCACCTGACCCGGCAGCGCGACCTTGAGCGCCGCCTCGTAGGCCGCCTTGGCGACGTCCTCGCCGCGTTCCGCCTCAGCGACAATCGCCTTGTCGTCCTTGCCGGTGACCGCGGACTTGATGTTGATCCAGCCGCGGTGCAGCGCGGCCGAGGTGCTGCCTGACGTCTCGGGCGTCCCGCCGAGACCCTTCACCTCATCCTGAAGATCACGCGCCATCTGGCCGCGCTCGCGGGAAAACTTCGCGAAGGTCGCCTTCACGGTCGGGTCGGTGAGTCCCTCGGCGGCGGTGCGAAAGCCGACTTCTCCATCCTTGCACGTTTCGATCAGGTCGTTGAGCGAGGCAAGCGCTTTCTTGTTGATGTCGTTCATGTCCATTGAAGTGCACTCCTTGTGGTTGCGGTGGCGAACTCGTGATGAACGAGCAAAGCGCGGGCCAGACCGGCTGGTCTGGCTTTCGTTGCGCCGGAGCCGCGAACGTGGTACCTAACATCAGTTGTGACAACGAGACACCTGCGCGTCTGGCCGGGCCTTCCCTACCCGCTCGGCGCGACCTGGGACGGCGTCGGTGTGAACTTCGCGATCTTCTCGGAACACGCCACCCGGGTCGATCTGTGCCTGTTCGAGTCGGCTGACGCCGAGGTCGAGTCGGTCACCATCCGGCTCGCCGAGCACACCGACATGGTCTGGCACGGCTACCTGCCCGATGTCCGACCCGGCCAGCTCTACGGCTACCGCGTGCACGGCCCATACGAGCCGCACCGCGGCTACCGCTTCAATGCCCACAAAGTCGTCATGGATCCATACGCCAAGGTCATCGGCCGGAGCGTGCGCTGGGACGATGCGCTGTTTGGGTTTCGGCATGGTGAGGACGACACTACCTTCGACACCCGGGACAGCGCCCCCTATGCGCCGCTGGCAGCGGTCATCGACACCGCCTTCACGTGGGGGGACGACCGGCCGCTGCGCACGCCGTGGCACGAGACGCTCATCTACGAGCTGCACGTCAAGGGACACACCCAGCTCAACGCGCACGTCCCGGAGGCGCTGCGCGGCACCTATCTGGGACTCGCCTCGGAGCCGGCGATCCGTCACCTGACGTCGCTCGGCGTCACCGCGGTCGAGCTGATGCCGGTGCACCACCATACCGACGACTGGCATCTCGGCCGTGCCGGGCTGAGGAACTACTGGGGCTACAACACGCTCTCCTACCTCGCGCCCGACATCCGCTACGCCTCGTCGGCGTCGCCGATGGACGCGGTCCGCGAGTTCAAGATGATGGTGCGGGCGCTGCACGCCGCGAACCTCGAAGTGATCCTCGACGTCGTCTACAACCACACCGCCGAGGGCAACCATCTCGGCCCGACGCTGTCGCTGCGCGGCATCGACAACACGTCGTACTACCGGCTGCTGACAACCGATTCGCGCTTCTATCAGGACTTCACCGGCTGCGGCAACACCCTCAACATGCGCAGCCCGCGCGTCCTGCAGCTGATCATGGACAGCCTGCGCTACTGGGTGCTGGAGATGCACGTCGACGGCTTCCGCTTCGATCTCGCCAGCGCGCTGGCGCGTGAGTTGCACGCCGTCGACAAGCTTGGCGCGTTCTTCGACATCATTCATCAGGACCCGGTGCTGTCGCAGGTCAAGCTGATCGCCGAGCCGTGGGACCTCGGCGAGGGGGGCTACCAGGTCGGGAACTTTCCCTCGAAGTGGACCGAATGGAACGGCAAGTATCGCGATGCGGTCCGCCGCTTCTGGCGCGGTGACGGCGGCGTCGTCTCGGAGCTGGCGACGCGGCTGTCGGGGAGCAGCGACCTTTACGAACAGAGCGGCCGCCGGCCGTATGCCAGCATCAACTTCATCACCGCGCACGACGGCTTCACGCTGGCCGATCTGGTCAGTTACAACGACAAGCACAACGAGGCGAACACCGAGCACAACGCCGACGGCGAGAACCACAACCTGAGCTGGAACTGCGGCGCCGAGGGCCTGACGTCGGACCGCCGGATCCTGGAGCTGCGCGCCCGCCAGCGCCGCAATCTGATGGCGACGCTGATGCTGTCGGTCGGCGTGCCGATGATCAGCGGCGGCGACGAGATCGGCCGGACGCAGGGCGGCAACAACAACGCCTACTGCCAGGACAACGAGATCAGCTGGACCGCGTGGGACCTGGACGCCGAGCGGCGTGATTTTCTTGACTTCACGCGGCGGCTGATTCAGATCTGGAAGGACCATCCGGTGCTGCGGCGGCGCAAGTTCTTCCAGGGGCGCCGGATCCGCGGCGCCGATGTCTCGGATATCGCCTGGCTCGATCCGACCGGCCGGGAGATGACCGACGACACGTGGAGCTCGCCGGACGTCCGCTGCCTCGGCGTCCGGCTGAACGGCGATGCCATCGACGAGGTCGACGAGCGCGGCGGCCGGATCAGCTCCGACACGCTGCTGCTGCTGCTCAACGCCGACGAGCACTCGGTGGCGTTCACGCTGCCGGCGACCTCGGCGGAAGAGCGGTGGGAGACGCTGATCGACACCGCCGACCCGTGGGCGCCGTCGCGGCGGCTCCGCGCCGGCGGCCGCTACGAGCTGCTCGGCCGGTCGATGGCGGTGCTGAAGCTGAATTGCCGGCGGGAAGACCTCCGGCGGGTCGAGGACTGGGGACCGATGGGCGTCTACTGAGCGGTGGACGCTTCCTGGACATATAGAGCGCCGCCGCGCGGGCGGGCGGCGGGCAGGACGGATTATGGCGAAGCGGACAGGGGCGGCGAAGTCGCCGCGGGCAACCGGCAGCGCGGCGGCGCCCCCCTCGATTGACGCCGCGCTGGCGCGGCGGGTGGTCGTCGAACGCGTCGAACCGCAGGTCGACTGCGGGCGGTTTCCAATCAAACGGGCAGCCGGCGAACGGGTGACGGTGACCGCGGACATCTTCGCGGACGGCCACGACGAGCTGGCGGCGCGGCTGCTCTACCGCACGGCCGGCGACGCCGCATGGCACGAGGCGGCGATGGCGCCGGTCGACAACGATCGCTGGAGCGGCAGCTTCATCGTCGAGGCGATCGGCCGCTGCGAATATACCGTCGAGGCCTGGGTCGACCATTTCGCGAGCTGGCGGCGCGATCTCGGGAAGAAGTCGGACGCCGGGCAGGACGTGACGAGCGAGCTGCTCGAGGGTAGTGCGCTGGTCCGCGAGCGCGCGGCGCTGGCGCCAGAAGCCGCCGCGACGCTGACGCCGGCGGCGGATCGTCTGGGGGACGCCTCGATCCAGGCGGCAGCGCGGGTCGCGGCGGCGCGCGACACGGCGCTGGCCGACGCGATGGCGGCACACCCCGACCGGCGGTCGGCGACTCGATTCGAGCCGGTGCTGCAGGTCACGGTCGAGCGGGCGCGGGCGCGCTTCGGGGCGTGGTACGAGATGTTCCCGCGCTCGGCCGGCACCGATCCGACCCGCAGCGCGACGTTCGACGAGGCGGCGCGGCTGCTGCCGTACGTGGCGTCGATGGGCTTCGACGTCCTCTATCTGCCGCCGGTCCATCCGATCGGCCGCAGTTTCCGCAAGGGACCGAACAATACGCTGACGCCGGGGCCGGGCGATCCGGGCAGCCCGTGGGCGATTGGCTCGAGCGACGGCGGCCACATGGCGGTCGAGCCGGGGCTTGGGACAATCGAGGACTTCGACCGCTTCGTCGCCGCGGCGGCGCACCACGGCCTCGAGATCGCGCTCGACATCGCCTTCCAGGCGTCGCCGGATCATCCATACGTCACCGAGCACCCCGAGTGGTTCCGCCACCGCCCGGACGGGACAATCAAGTACGCCGAGAATCCGCCGAAGAAATACCAGGACATCTATCCGATCAACTTCGATTCGGAGGCGTGGCCGGCACTCTGGCAGGAGCTGAAGCAGATTTTCGAGTTCTGGGTCGGCCACGGCGTGCGGATCTTCCGCGTCGACAACCCGCACACCAAGCCGTTCCGGTTCTGGCACTGGGTGATTGCCGAGATCCGCAAGGCGCACCCGGACACGATTTTCCTGTCCGAAGCGTTCACGCGTCCGAAGCTGATGCGCTATCTCGCCAAAGCCGGCTTCTCGCAGTCGTACAGCTACTTCACGTGGCGCAACACCGCCGCCGAGCTGACGGAGTACTTCACCGAGCTGACCCAGACCGACGTCCGCGAGTACATGCGGCCGAACCTGTTCGCCAATACCCCCGACATCCTGCACGAGTTCCTGCAGCACGGCGGCCGCCCCGCCTTCGAGCTCCGCCTGGTCCTGGCGGCGACGCTCGGCGCGTCGTACGGCATCTACAGCGGCTACGAGCTCGCCGAGAACGCGCCGGTCAAGCCGGGCAGCGAGGAATACCTCGACTCGGAGAAGTACCAGATCCGGCCGCGCGATTTCGATCAGCCGGACAGCCTCGCCGGGCTGATCCGGTCGGTCAACACGATCCGGCGGGAGCATCCGGCGCTCCAGCACGATCACGGGCTGGCGTTTCATCCAACCGACAACCCGTCTCTACTCGGCTACAGCAAGCGGTCGCTCGACGGCTGGGATCTGATCCTGGTGGTCGTCAACGTCGATCCGTTTCGGATGCAGCACGGCTACGTCGAGCTGCCGCTTGCCGCCTGGGGGTTCGGCCCGAACGATACCGTCGAGGTCCACGACCTGCTGTCGGGCGAACGGTACTACTGGCGAGGGACGCGCAACTACGTCCGCCTCGAGCCCGGCTCGCGCGCGGCCCACATCCTGCACGTCAAGCTGCTGCGGCCGCTGCCGGAGCCGGCGGCCGTGTGACGCCGGCAGGTCGAACCGGAGAACCGGACGACGGTCGCCGAACCGGCCGGCGCGGCGCCGGCTGACCCGCGGCCGACCGGACCACGACGAACCCCGTAGCACCCGACGAGTCCCGTAGAAGAAAGAATATGTCCGACTCCCTCTGGTACAAGGACGCGATCATCTATCAGGCGCACGTCCGCGCCTTCTTCGACAGCAGCAACGACGGCGTCGGAGACTTCCGCGGCCTGACTCAGAAGCTCGACTACCTCCACAGCCTGGGGGTCAACTGCCTGTGGCTGCTGCCGTTCTATCCGTCGCCGCTCAAAGACGACGGCTACGACATCGCCGACTACGAGAACATCCATCCGAGCTACGGGACGCTCGACGACTTCGACCGGTTCGTCGCCGAGGCGCATCGCCTTGGCCTCCGCGTCATCACCGAGCTGGTCATCAACCACACCTCCGATCAGCATCCCTGGTTCCAGGCGGCGCGACGCGCGCCGGCCGGCTCACCGGAGCGGGAGTTCTACGTCTGGAGCGACACCAACCAGAAGTACCAGGGAGTGCGGATCATCTTCACCGATACCGAGACCTCGAACTGGCGGTGGGACGACGTCGCCAAGGCGTATTACTGGCACCGCTTCTTCCATCACCAGCCGGATCTGAACTTCGACAATCCGGCGGTGCTCGAGGCCGTCATCAAGGTGATGCAGTTCTGGCTCGACCGCGGCGTCGACGGGCTGCGGCTCGACGCCATCCCGTACCTGATCGAGCGCGAGGGGACGATCTGCGAGAACCTCGAGGAGACCCACACCGTCATCAAGAAGATCCGCGCCGCGCTCGATGTCCGATATCCGGATCGGATGCTGCTCGGCGAGGCGAATCAGTGGCCGGCCGACGTCCGGCCGTACTTCGGCGACGGCGACGAGTGCCACATGGCGTTCCACTTCCCGCTGATGCCGCGGATGTTCATGGGCGTGCGGCAGGAAGACCGCCACCCGATCACCGAGATTCTCCGCCAGACCCCCGACATTCCGGACAACTGCCAGTGGGCGATGTTCCTCCGCAACCATGACGAGCTGACGCTCGAGATGGTCACCGACGAGGAGCGCGACTACATGTATCAGGCGTATGCCGCCGACCCGCAGATGCGGATCAATGTCGGCATCCGGCGCCGCCTGGCGCCGCTGCTCGAGAACAGCCGGCGGCGGATCGAGCTGCTCAACGGCCTGCTGTTCTCGATGCCGGGGACCCCGGTCATCTACTACGGCGACGAGATCGGGATGGGCGACAACATCTATCTCGGCGACCGCAACGGCGTCCGCACGCCGATGCAGTGGACCGGCGACCGCAACGCCGGGTTTTCGCGCGCCGATCCGGCGCAGCTCTATGCGCCGCCGATCATGGATCCGGTCTACGGCTACCAGGGGCTCAACGTCGAATCCCAGGAGCGGGCGCCGTTCTCGCTGCTCAACTGGATGAAGCGGATGATCGGCCTGCGCAAGCAGTCGCGGGTGTTCGGCCGTGGGACGATCGATTTCCTGCCGTCCCAGAACCGCAAGGTGCTGACCTACGTCCGCCGCTATGAGGGGGAGACGATCCTCTGCGTCGCCAACCTGGCGCGGGCGGTCCAGCCGGTCGAGCTCGACCTCACCGCCTTCAAGGGGATGACGCCGGTCGAGATGCTCGGCCTGACCGAATTTCCGCGCATCACCGAGCGGCCGTACTTCCTGACGCTCGGTCCGTACGCGTTCTACTGGTTCCGCCTGCAGGAGGCCCCCGCCGCGGTGACGGCCAGGGTCGCGACCGCCGGCACCACCGACCTGACACCGGCGCCGGCGCTGTTCATGGGGGTGGCGTGGGAGACGCTGCTCGAAGGCAACGTCCGGACGCTGGTCGAGCGCGACCTGCTCCTGCCGTTCCTGCAGCGCCAGCGCTGGTTCGGCGGCAAGGCACGGCCCGCCCGCTCGGCGCGCTTCGCCGACTGGGGCATCCTCCGCCGCGGCCCGCAGCCGCTGTTCCTGACGATTGTCGAGGTCGAGTTCGCCGACGGCGGCCGCGACCAGTACTTCCTGCCGCTGACGATCTGCGCCCATGCCGACGTCAACGGTCTCGAGGAGCGCTCCCCCGCTGCCGTGCTCGCCAGCATCACCGGCGCCCGCAAGGGCGTCCTGTTCGACGGCTGGCTGGATGACCGCTTCGCCAGGACGCTGCTCGACGCCGTCAGCGGCGAGGAACAGGTGGTCACGAAGCGGGGCGCGATCCGCGCGCTGCGGACGGAGGCGTTCGCCGGGCTGCGCGGTGCGTCCGAGGAGCCGATCAAGGTGTCGCGGACCTCGGCCGAACAGAGCAACACCTCGATCCTCTACGGCACCCGGCTGATCATGAAGCTGTTCCGCCGGTTGCAGCCGGGCGTCAATCCCGACTACGAGATCGGCCGCCAGTTGTCCGAGCACGCCGGTTTCACGCGTGTGCCGGCAATCGCCGGCGCCTTCGAATACGCACGCATCGCCGAGGAGCCGGCGACGCTGGCGATGATCCAGCAGCTGGTGTCGAGCCAGGGGGACGGCTGGGCGCACGCCACCGACGAGGTCCAGCGGTTCTACGAGACCGTCGAGGGCAGTCCGCCGCCGCCGCTGCCGGCGGCGGGGAAGTATTCCGACCTGATCGAGGCGACCGAACCGGCCGCGGTCGAAACCTCGATGGGGCCGTCGATCGCCAGCGCCGAGATCCTCGGCCGGCGCACCGCCGAAATGCATCTGGCGCTCGCCTCCGACTCGAGTAACCTGGCGTTTGCTCCCGAGCCCTTCACGAAGGAGGATCTCGCCGCGCTCTCCGCCGATGCGGCCGCCGAGGCCCAGAAGGCGCTCCACACCCTCGAGTCGCAGGACGGGATGCTGCCGCCCGACGTCGCCGACAGCGCCAAACGGCTGCTGCAGTCGCGCGCGACGCTGCTCGAACGGATCCGCGCCGCGCCGACGCTCGAGTTCTCGACCTCGAAGATCCGGGTGCACGGCGATTACCACCTCGGCCAGGTGCTGTGGACCGAAGGGGACTACTTCCTGCTCGACTTCGAGGGTGAACCGGCCCGGCCGATTGCCCAGCGCCGGCTCAAGCAGTCGCCGCTCAAGGATGTCGCCGGCATGATTCGGTCGTTCAGTTACGCCGCCTACGCCGGCCTGTTCGCCCACGTCGCGTCGAGACCGGCCGAGCTCGAGCGGCTCGAGCCGTGGGCACGGGTCTGGCAAACGTGGACGACTGCCGCGTTCCTGCGCGGCTATTTCACGTCGGTTGTCGGCGCGCCGTTCATTCCGGCCGCCCCGTCGCAGCGCGACACGCTGCTGCAGCTGTTCGTGCTCGACAAGGCGCTCTACGAGTTGAACTACGAGCTCAATAACCGCCCGGACTGGGTGCGGATACCGCTGCGAGGGATTTTTGAACTGCTCGGAGAAGCCGGAGACCGTTGATGCGGCGCTCCACATGACCATCCCGCATCCCGAGCCGCCGGTGTTCGGCGCGATCCCGATCGACGCCGGCGTCCGCTTCGTTGTGCCGTCGCCGGGTGAACTCACGCTGGTCATCCACGACGGTCCGGCGGCCGGCGACTACCGTGCCGGCAGCCCCGCCGACGGGCTGTTCGAGTGCGTCGTCCCGCGGGCGGCGGCGGGCGACCGCTACAGCTACCGGATCGGCGACGCCCTGCGCCCCGATCCGGCGTCGCGATTCCAGCCCGACGGCGTTCACGGCCCCTCGCAAGTGATCGATCCGGCGGCCTTCGCCTGGAGCGATGCCGGCTGGCCGGGCGTTCCGGCGCGTGATCTGGTCGTCTATGAACTGCACGTCGGCACGGCGTCGCCGGACGGGACCTTCGCGGGTGCGGCCGCGGTGCTCGAGACGCTCCGCGACCAGGGCATCACGATGGTCGAGCTGATGCCGATTGCCGACTTTCCCGGCACCCGCAACTGGGGCTACGACGGCGTCTGCCTCTACGCGCCGTCGCGCGTCTATGGTTCGCCCGACGACCTCCGGCGTCTGGTCGACCGCGCCCACCGGCTCGGCCTCGGCGTGATGCTCGACGTCGTCTACAACCATCTCGGCCCCGAAGGCAGCTACCTGGCGCAGTTCCTTCAGGCCTATTTCACCGACCGCCATCACACGCCGTGGGGCTGCGCGCTCAACCTCGACGGTCCGGGCTCGGCGCTCGTCCGTCACTTCATCCTCGACAACGCCCGGCACTGGATCCGCGAATACCATCTCGACGGCCTCCGCCTCGACGCCACCCACGCGCTCGTCGAGGAAGACGAGGGCTCGATCGTCCGGGAGATCGCCCGCGCGGCGCGCTCCGCGTCGGCGATCCGCGTGTTCATCCACGCCGAAGACCATCGCAATCTCGCCGGCATGATCGAGGATGCCGGGGACGGCGGCTGGGGTCTCGACGGCGTCTGGGCCGACGACTTCCATCATGTCGTCCGCCGCCTGCTGGCGCGCGACGAGCATGGCTACTACGCCGACTTCCAGGGGACGACCGAGGAGCTGGCCAGGACCATCCGTCAGGGGTGGCTCTACACCGGGCAGGTCTCGCCGCGCCACGGCATCGCGCGCGGGTCGGATCCCTCGCACATTCCGATGAGCCGGTTCGTCGTCTGCCTGCAGAACCACGACCAGATCGGCAACCGGGCGATGGGCGAGCGCCTCCATCACGAGATTGCGCCGGATGCGTGGCGCGCCGCGTCGACCCTGCTGCTGACGGTACCGATGACGCCGCTGCTGTTCATGGGCCAGGAGTGGGCGGCGCGGACGCCGTTCCTGTACTTCACCGACCTCGAACCTGACCTCGGCCGGCTGGTCACCGAGGGGCGCCGCCGCGAGTTCGCGGCGTTCCCCGAGTTCGCCGACGAGAGCCGGCGCGACGCCATCCCGGATCCGCAGGCACCCGGCACCCATGACGCGAGCCGCCTGCGCTGGGAGGAACGTGGCCAGCCCGGCCACGCCGGCCTCGCGGCGCTTTACCGCCGGCTGCTGACGCTGCGCACCAGCCACGCTGCCCTCGGCGCCAGCCTCGAGACCGCCGGTGAAGCCGAAGCGCCCGATGCCGGAACGGTCGTGATGCGCCGCGCCGCGGACGGCGAGACCTTCTGGGTCGTGGCGCGGCTGACCGACGCGGGGATGGTCGACCTCGCCCCGCTTGCCGAGGCGCGCGGCGATGCCGGCGGCGACTGGACGCTGGTGCTCTCGACCGAAGACCCGACCTTCGCAGACGACTCCACTGCCCCCTCGATCGATCGACAGGGCGGCGCGCCGCTGGTGCGCTTCGAACGGCCCGGCGCGGTGATTTTTCGCCGGCGCTAACCGCCGCTGGCGGCGCCGCAGATCAGCAGTTGATACACCCATGACCATACCCGACGAGTACACAGGGGATCGCCCCCGCTACGTGCCGAGCAGCACCTACCGGCTGCAGGTCTACAGCGCCTTTCCGCTGCCCGAGGCGACGGCAATCGTGCCGTACCTGGCGCGGCTTGGCGCGACCTGCTGCTATACCTCGCCGTACTTCACCGCCGCGCCCGGCAGCACGCACGGCTACGACGTCGCCAACCACAACGAGATCAGTCCCGAGGCCGGCGGCGCTGAGGCGCTGACGGCGTTCAGCGCCGCGCTGGCCGCCCACGACATGGGGCATATCGTCGACTTCGTGCCGAATCACATGGGCATCGGCAGCAGCAACGCCCGCTGGCACGACCTGCTCGAGAACGGCCCGAGCTCGCCGGCGGCGGCGTTTTTCGACGTCGACTGGACGCCGGCGAAGGCCGAGCTCCAGGCGAAGCTGCTGCTGCCGATTCTCGGCGACCAGTACGGCAACGTGCTGGATCGCGGCGAGTTGCAGCTGGCCTTCTCGAACGGCGGGCTGGTCGTGCGTTATTTCGATGAGGTCGTGCCAATCGATCCCCGGGAAGCTCCTCGAGTCTATCAGGCGGCCGTCGAGGCGGCAGCCGCGGCGCTCGCGGCCGATCACCCGGACTTGCTCGAGCTCCAGAGCATCGTCGCGTCGCTGCAGAACCTGCCGGCCTATACCGAGAGCGAGCCTGGGCGAATCGCCGAGCGGCAGCGCGAAAAGGAAATCGCCCGCGCCCGCCTGCAGCGGGTCTACGGCGCGGAGCCGGCGATCCGTGCGGCGATCGACCAGAGCGTGGCGCGCTGCAACGGTGCGCCCGGCGACCCCGCCAGCTTCAATGAACTGCACGAGCTGCTCGAGCGGCAGCCCTACCGGCTGGCTTACTGGCGCACCGCGTCACACGAAATCAACTATCGGCGGTTCTTCGACGTCAACACGCTTGCCGGGCTGCGCGTCGAGAACCCGGAAGTGTTCGACGCGACCCACCAACTGCTCGGCAGCCTGATCCGGGACGGCAAGGTTCAGGCGGTCCGGATCGATCATCCCGACGGGCTGTTCGATCCGGCGGGATATTTCAGGCGCCTGCAGGCGCTGGCCGCGTCAGTGTGGAACGTGCCGCCGCCGGCTGGGCCCGACCAGCCGCCGTCCCGGCCGATCTACGTCGTCGCCGAGAAGATCCTCACCGGCAGCGAGCGGCTGCCGGAAAAGTGGGCGGTCCACGGCACGACCGGCTACAACTACCTCAACGACCTCAACGGGCTGTTCGTCGACGCCCGCCACGCCCGCCGCACCAAGCGCGTCTACGCCAAGCTCACCGGCCACGACGAGCCGTTCGAGGACGTTCTCTACGCGGCGAAGCGGCTGATCGTCTCGACCGCGATGGCGAGCGAGCTGAAGGTACTGGCGCAGATGCTCGACCGGATTGCGGAGAACAACCGGCGGTCGCGGGATTTCACGCTCGATGCGCTCCGCGAAGCGATCACCGAATTCGTCGCCTGCTTTCCGGTCTACCGGACCTATGTCGACGAGCGGGGCTGGCGGCTCGAGGATCGGGCGGTCGTCGCGCGGGCGATTGCCAAGGCGCAGCTGCGCAACCCGGCGATGGAATCGTCGATCTTCTCGTTCTTCCGCGAGGTCGTGCTGCCGCGCGACCCGAACGACGAGCCCGCGCCCGAGGGACGCGAGCGGCGGGGCGGGTATCCCCCGGCGAATGAGGCTGAAGCGCAGGAGCGGCTGCGCTTCGCGATGAAGCTCCAGCAGTACACCGGCCCGGTTCAGGCGAAGGGTCTGGAGGACACCACCTTCTATCGCTACAACGTCCTGCTCTCGCTCAATGAGGTCGGCGGCGACCCGTCGCGGTTCGGCCGCTCGGTCGAGGAGTTCCACGCCGCCAACGTCTTCCGCAGCCAGACCTGGCCGTTCGAGATGCTCGCCACCGCGACGCACGACACGAAGGTCGGCGAGGACGTCCGCGCCCGCATCAACGTCATCTCGGAGATGCCGGACGAGTGGGGACGCGAGGTCGCGCGGTGGATGCGGATCAACCGTTCCCATCGCGTTCTCGTCGATCAGGGGCCGGCGCCGGACCGCGTCGACGAGTACCGCTTCTACCAGGCGCTGATCGGCATCTGGCCGGCCGACGCCGCGGCGGAGACCCGCGAGGTGCCCGTCGAGATCATCGATCGCCTGTCGGAATACATGCTCAAGGCGGCGCGCGAGGCCAAGGCGCATACCAGCTGGCTGACGACCAACCAGCCTTATGAGGATGCGCTCACCCACTTTGTCAAAAGCTCGCTGGCCGGACCGGCCGGCGCGCGGCTGCTGGCCGCCATGCTGCCGCTGCAGGCGCGGATCGCACTCGTCGGCATGGTCAACTCGCTCGCCCAGGTCACCCTCAAGCTGGGCTCGCCCGGCGTGCCCGATTTCTACCAGGGCACCGAGCTGTGGGAGCTCAGTCTGGTGGACCCCGACAACCGGCGCCCGGTCGACTTCGCCGTCCGCGCGCAGCTGCTCGACGAGGTCGATCGCATGCTGGTGCTCGACCCGGCGGCCCGCGGCGAGGCGGTGCGCGGCTGGGTCAGCGGCTGGAAGGACGGCCGGATCAAGCTGCTGCTGACGGCCGCCGGGCTGCGGCTGCGGCGCGAGTGGCCGCACGTCTTCTGTGGCGGGTCGTACCTGCCGCTGACCACCGAAGTCACCGTCCAGGGTGACGCGGTCGCGTTCGCCAGGACGGCGCAGCGCGACGGCCGGCTCGACGCCGTGATCTTCGCGGCGCCGCGGCTGTGCAGCGCCCTGACCAGCGGCGGCACCACCGCCCCGATCGGCGGCGAGTGCTGGAAGACATCGCGCCTGATGCTGCCGCCCGCGCTCGCGGACCGGACCTTCCGGCACGAACTGACCGGTGCGGAGATCCGGCCGGCGCGCGCCGGAGAGGACGCCTGGATCTTCCTTGGCGAAGCGTTCGACGCGGCGCCGGTCGCCATCTTCCGGGCGGTTTAGGAGCCGGCGGCCGGCCGGACCCGGCATCACGCGGGGGGCCCGCCAGCACACCATCTGACGAACTCACGGTTCCGGCTCGCGGGTGCTAGAACGTGAACCGCAGCGCGAACTGGAGATCGCCGTTCGAGTACGCGGTCGAATTGAGTGAGCGCGATGCCTTCGTCGAGGCGGCCGCGAGGCTGACCGTCGCGAGGATCGACCGCAAAGCCCTCCGCCGCGTGGCGGCGGGCATCAGTGCCGGACCTCCGTGCCGCTGCCCTCGATGATCGTCGAAATGCGATCGAGGTCGAGCCTGGTCCACTGCTCTTCGAGGCCGTTCGGCCATCGAATCTCGAGCCGTGCCACCGCGGTCTCGCGGCCGAGGCCGAAGTGGACGCGCAGGTCGTTCTGTGAGAAGTAGCTGCCGCCGCCGCGGACTTCCTGCACCTGCATGCCGGCGGCCGTAAACAGACGGGCCCGCGCGCCGATGGCGCTGCGGTTCGATCGCGTGCCGACCAGCTTGAGGGTGATCCAGTGGGCACCAGGCGGCGAATCGAGCCGGAACAGGTCCGGCGGTGCGTGCATGTTGTTGACGACCACGTCGGTGTCGCCGTCGTTGTCGAGATCGGCGAACGCCGCACCGCGCCCCGCTGCCGGCGTCGTCACCGGCGGCCCCAGCCGCTCCGACACGTCTTCGAACCCGCCGTTGCCGAGATTGCGGTAGACGACCTTCCGCTGCTGATAGCCGGCCTCGCTCTGCAGCCGCTGCACTTCGGGGTAGACGTGGCCATTGACGAGAAAGAGGTCGAGCCAGCCGTCGTTGTCCAGGTCGAGGAACCCCACGCCCCACCCCAGCCAGCGCGTGTTCAGCCCGATCCCGCCGGAGAAGGTCCGGTCCTCGCACGTCCCTTTGCCGTCGTTGGCGTACAACGTCGAGGTATCGCCGGCGAAGTTGGTCTTGAACAGATCGACAGTCCCGTTCCGATCGTAATCGCCGACCGCCACACCCATCCCCGCCTGCGGCTTGCCGTCCTGGCTGTAGGCGCAGCCGGCGACGACGCCGACGTCCTTGAAGGTGCCGTCGCCGTTGTTCAGATACAGCGCGCTCGGGCTCGAGTCGTTCGCCACGTAGAGATCGACCCAGCCATCGTCGTTGAAATCCAGCGTGCTGACGCCGAGGCCATAGGTGCCGCTGGCGCGGGTGATGGCGGAGCGTTCCGAGACGTCCTCGAACTTCCCGCCGCCAAGGTTGCGATAGAGCACGTTCTTTCCTCCCGGCAGACCGGGCGGGCCGCAGGCCACGGGCAGGCCCTTGTAGCGGCACAGGCCCGACTCGGGTAGGGGTGCCGAGGCAAGGTCGAAATCAATGTAATTGGCGGCGAACAGATCGAGACGTCCGTCCCGGTCGTAGTCGAGAAACGCGCAGCCGGCACCCCAGCGCGGCTTTGCGGTCCGCAGCCCCGCCGCCGTCGTCACATCCTCGAAAGTGTCGTCGCCGCGATTGCGGAACAGCCGGTTCTGCCCCCAGTAGGTGACGAACAGATCCTCGTGGCCGTCGTTGTCGTAGTCGCCGGTGCACGCCGCCTGCCCCCAGCCGCTCTGGGTCAGCCCGGCGCGGGCGGTGACATCTTCGTAGGTGCCGTCATGACGATTGCGATAGAGGTGGGCGGTCGGCGCCTCTCCCGTCGTGAACCCGCCGAGGACCGATCCATTGACGATGAAGATGTCGAGCCAGCCGTCGCCGTCGAAGTCGAACACCGCCACGCCGCAGCCGGTGGTCTCGAGCAGGTACTTGTTCGTCTCGGTCCCGCCGTAGACCGTGATGGCGGTGAGACCGGCCTGGCGCGCCGTGTTCGTGAACGCAAACGGCAGGGCGGCGGCGCGCGGCGCGCCGGTGTCGCGCGGACGTGCCGCCGACGTCGCGAAAAACACGGCCGCGACGACGAGCGACGCGTGCAGCCAGCGGGGCAATGCGCGCCTCACCGGTCCCCGCTTCCCGCGCGGGCCGCGGCCATCAGCCGCCGCGCCTCGGCCAGATGGGGCCGCGCCTCCGAGCGGGCATCACGCATGAAAACATTCTACAAGCGACCGCGCCCGGCCGCCCGGGGACCGCGGCCTACTTCGCGGGCGCGCCGTAGACCGTGTCCAGGAACAGATAGCGATCGCGGTACGGCTCGCGCTCCGCGCGCGGCTCGACGTCGATGCGCATCTGCACGACCGCGTCGCCGCGGTTGGCGGCGGGCCACGCCGGCAGGCCAGCGCCGTTCGGGTTGCCGTGCATGACGAAGTTCGCAAAGTACGCCTGCATGACCTCGGAGACCTTGTAGTCCTCCGCGCTCCATGCATAGACCTTGTTCGTGGCGAGGTTGCCCATCGCGTATTCGATCTCGGCGGAGTGGACCGCGCCGCGGGCCGGCGCCGGACGCACCGCCGGAGCGTTGGCGCCGCTGACCACTCCCCCGGCCAACCCAGGAACGGCATTGCCCATCGCCGGCACCATCGGCGGGCGCGGCCGCGCGTAGAGGTAGCGGTAAACCGGCTGTCCGCCGGTCCTGCCGTGCAGGTCGGCCCACTTCCACGTGCTGTAGGCGATGAAGCGATCGCCGGCCAGGTCGGTCGCCGCCTGCTGCACCTCGTCAGCCGTCGTCCCGCCATACAGCTTGACCGCCGTATCCGCGCGGTCGCCATAAATCTTCACCAGCGCCTGCTTGAGATTGTCGGGCGTGGCCTCGCCGCTGCCGAGGACCGCGCGCGCCCCACCCTCTTCCGAGTTCCAGCCGGCGAGGAGCGGCACATGCGCCTGCTGGCCCGCCGCCAGGATGTCGGCCGGCGCTGCCGGCAGGAAGTAGCCGTCGATCGTCGCGGGGAAATGGCCCACCGGCAATTTCGCCGCCGCCTCCTGCACCTGCGCGGTCGGCATCGCGCGCAGCGCGGCGATCGTGCCGGCGCCGAGCGACGCAGCGAACTTGGCGCCAATCGCCTCCGCGTCGGCAAGCGGCGCGGGCGGCAGGGTCGGCGCGATCAGCGCGCCGCTCTCGCCGATCGCGCCGGCAATCAACCCCTTCGACAGCGGCGACGCCATCAGCGCGCTGACGGCAATCGATCCGGCCGACTCGCCGGCAATCGTCACCTTGCGCGGATCGCCGCCGAAGGCCGCGATGTTCTTCTGCACCCAGTCGAGCGCCGCCGCCATATCGAGCAGCGCGTAATTGCCCGACGCGTGCTGCGTGGACTCGGCGGTCAGCCCGGGATGGGTTAGGAAGCCGAACACGCCGAGGCGGTAGTTCACCGTCAGGGCAACGATGCCCTTCTTCGCCATGGTCTCGCCGTCGTAGCGCGGCTCCGAGCCGTCTCCGGCGACGAAGCCGCCTCCGTAGAAATAGACCAGCACCGGCCGGCCTTCGCCGGTTCGGTTGCTTCCGGGCTCCGGCGCGGCAGGCAACCCGCTGGCGGGACGCGGCGGCGCCCAGACGTTCAGATAGAGGCAGTCCTCGCCCATTCCGCTCGATCGGAAATTCATGTCGCCGAAAATCGGCGCCTGCTCGCAGCGCGGGCCGAACTGCGCCGCCGGCCGGACACCGGTCCACGGCTCGACCGGCTGCGGCGGCTTCCAGCGCCGCTCGCCGGTCGGCGGCGCGGCGAACGGAATGCCCTTGTAGGCGCGGACGCCGCTCGCTTCGAGCGTGCCTTCGACAGTGCCGCTCGCCGTCGTCACCCGCTCCGCGGCGGACAACACCACCGGAGCCAGGATCCCCAGCACCGCCCCCGCCAGCAGATGTTTCAGCATGGGGGGGAGTGTAGCGCAGGCAAGGTGCCAAGGGGTCAGGGGGTCAGGGTGCCGGGGTGCCAAGGGGCCACGGTGCCGGGGTGCCAAGGGGTCAGGGTGCCACGGTGCCACGGTGCCGGGGTGCCAAAGGGCCGGGGTGCGGAGCGCGAAAGCCGGGAAGCGGAGCGGAAAGCAGGAAGCAGGAAGCGGGAAGCTGACAGCTGCGTGCTACCCCCGTGACGGCCGTGTCAGCGGGTCGAGCTTGGGCGGGCGCTGGCCGTGGCGGACGGCGCCTTCGATGGGGACGTAGGACAGCTCGACGCCGGCGGCCGCCGCGCGCAGCAGCAGACCGCCGCGGCTCATGTCGCCGCGGCCGACGAAGGCGGCCGGGAAGAGCAGCCGCGCGCCGAAGATGTCGGCCAGGACGTCGACGTATTTCGACGACGCGATGCTGCCGAGCAGGACGACGTCGCAGTCGCCGAGATCGCGGGCGAGCGCCCGGGCGCTCCGTTCGAGCGGGCGGCGATAATCCGGATTGGCGGCGTCGACGTCGACGGCGGCGAAGCCGCGAATCGCGTCGACGGTCAGCGGCGTGTCGGCGGCGCGCAGCCCGGCGGTCGGCGTGATCACGAAGACGCCGGCGCCGGAAATCGGCGATTCGGGATCGGGCGCGGCGGCAAAGGCGCGCGCGTAGGTCAGCTTGCCGCGGAAGTACAGGCCGCTCATGAAGCTGAAGACCTCGCCGATCGGCGCCCCCGCGGCCGATCGCAGCCGCACCGCGAGCGGAAAGGTCGCGCGCTCCGACAGTACCATCCGGGCGCGGGCGCCGGCGCAGTTGGCCGGCGACAGCAGGAACACCCGGGACCGGTCCATCAGATCGCCCAGTGCAGGAGCACGGCGCCGACGGTGAACCCGGCGCCGACCGAGGCGAGCAGGACCAGGTCCCCCTTCTTGAGCCGCTGCTGCCGGACCGCGTCCGCCATCGCCAGCGGAATCGTCGCCGCGGTCGTGTTGCCGTACATGTCGAGGTTGATGATCACCTTCTCGGGCGGCAGGCCGAGACGTTCGGCGAGCGCGGTGATGATCCGGCGGTTGGCCTGATGCGAGACGAACAGGTCGAGGCTCGACGGATCGATCTGGTTGCGCTCGAGGACGCGGCGGCAGATCTCCTCCGACCTACGGACCGCGAACTTGAACACCGCCTGGCCGTCCTGCTTGACGTAGTGCAGCCGCTGATCGACCGTCTCGTGGCTCGCCGGCCGCCGGCTGCCGCCGGCCGGCATGCACAGCGCCGGGCCGCCGCTGCCGTCGATCTCGTGCGCGAAGTCGATGATGTGCGGCTCGTCCTCGTCGGCCGCCGCCAGCACCACCGCGCCGGCGCCGTCGCCGAACAGCACGCAGGTCGTCCGGTCGGTGTAGTCGATGATGCTCGACATCACGTCGGCGCCGACGCACAGGACGTAGTCGTGGGCGCCGGTCGCGACCATCTGCGCGCCGGTCGTCAGCGCGTAGGTGAACCCCGAGCAGGCGGCGCCGAGATCGAAGCCCCAGGCATGGCGGGCGCCGATCTTGTCCTGCAGCAGGCACGCCGTGCTCGGAAAGATCGTATCCGGCGTCGTCGTGCCGACGACGATGAAGCCGATCTGGTCGGGGGTGACGCCGGCCTGGGCCATCGCGCCAATCGCCGCCTCGCGGGCGAGATCCGAGGTCGCCACGCCGGGATCGACGATGTGCCGCTCCTTGATGCCGGTGCGCTGCAGGATCCACTCGTTGCTGGTGTCGACGAGCTTCTCGAGGTCGTCGTTGGTCAGCACCCGCGGCGGCACGAACGTCGACAGCCCGGCAATCTTCACCCGCCGCAGCTGTCCCGCGGGCCGCGTTATCACCGTTCGCGAAGCGCTCACCACAACCGATCCTTTCCAGGGGCCGCCAGGCCGAAATACTCGTAGGCCCGCGCCGTCGCGACGCGGCCGCGCGGGGTGCGGTCGAGAAAGCCGGCCTGGATCAGGAACGGCTCGTAGATGTCCTCGATCGCGTCGCGCTCCTCGCTCATCGCCGCTGCCAGGCTGGCGACGCCGACCGGGCCGCCGCCGAACTTCTCGATGATCGTCCGCAGCAGCCGCCGATCGATCTCGTCGAAGCCGCGCTCGTCGACGTCGAGCAGCTGCAGCGCGCGGTGCGCGACGTCGAGCGTGATGTGGCCGCCGGCGCGGACCTGGGCATAGTCGCGGACGCGGCGCAGCAGCCGGTTGGCGACGCGCGGCGTGCCGCGCGAGCGCCTGGCGATCTCGACCGAGGCGTCGGCGTCGATCGGCACGCCGATGATCCGCGCCGAGCGCTGGACGATCTCGCGGATGTCGTCGGCGCCGTAGAAGTCGAGGCGGTGGACGATCCCGAACCGCGCCCGGAGCGGCGAGGTCAGCAGCCCGGTACGGGTGGTGGCGCCGATCAGCGTGAAGCGCTTGAGCGGGACCTTGATCGAGCGCGCGCTCGGGCCCTGGCCGATCATGATGTCAAGCTCGTAGTCCTCCATCGCCGGGTAGAGGATTTCCTCGATCGCCGGGCTCATCCGGTGGACTTCGTCGATGAACAGGACCTCGCGCTCCTGGAGCGCGGTCAGCATCGCCGCCAGGTCGCCAGCCTTCTCGATCACCGGTCCGGCGGTCGGGCGGATGGCGACGCCGAGCTCGTTGGCGATGACGCACGCCAGCGTCGTCTTGCCGAGCCCCGGCGGGCCGTACAGCAGGACGTGGTCGAGCGCCTCGCCGCGCTGTCTGGCGGCGGTGATCGAGACGTGGAGGTTCTCGCGGACGCGCTCCTGGCCGATGTATTCGTCGAGCGTCCGCGGCCGCAGCCCGGCCTCGTACTGGGCATCGTCGTCGGCGCGGAGCGCCGTCACGAGGCGATCGTCGGGCGTGGCGTCGTCTTTCCCGGTCATCGGCTCCCCATCAGCGCGCGCAGCACGTCGCGGAGCGCCTGCTCGAAGCCGGCGTCCGGCTTGACCGACTTATCGATCGCCCGTTCGGCCGCGGCGCGCTGGTAGCCGAGGTTGACGAGCGCCGACAGCAGGTCGTCGCGGAACTGGTCGGCGGCCGCCACCGGCGCCGCCGCCGCGCTGCCGGGCAGCGCCACCGGCAGGCGGTCCTTGAGCTCGAGGCCGATCCGCTCGGCGGTCTTCTTGCCGACGCCGGGAATCGCCGTCAGCCGCGCGACGTCCTGCAGCCGGATCGCCCGGATCAGGTCGGCCGGCTCGATCCCCGAGAGCACCGCCAGCGCCAGCTTCGGGCCGATGCCGCTGATGCCGATCAGTTTTTCGAATAGCTGCTGTTCGAGCGGCGTCGCGAAGCCGTAGAGCGCGAGCGCGTCTTCACGGACGTGGGTGTGGACGCGCAGCGTCACCTCGGTGCCGGCCTCACCGATGACGTAGAAGGTCGAGAGCGGCACCTGGACGTCGTAGCCGACGCCGCCGACGTCGACGATCAGGCGGCTGGGACTCTTCTCGAGCAGCACGCCGCGCAGGCCGGCAATCACCGGCGCCCGCCCGCCGGCGGCGGAGCCGGCCGCCGCGCCAGGTGCCAATCGAGACCGGTGCTCGCGCGACGCGCGCTCATGGCCGGTAATCGCGCCACGATCGCAGCGGCGTCGCCGGCCGGACCGCCGCAGCGCGCTCGGCAATCGCGCCGGTGGCGCTGTGCAGATGACAGATCGCCACCGCCAGGGCGTCGGCCGCATCGTGGGGCGTCGGCACCGCGGCGAGGCCGAGCAGCAGCTTGATCATCTCGCCGACCTGGTGCTTCTCGGCGCGGCCGAAGCCGACCACCGCCAGCTTGATCCGGGTCGGCGCGTACTCGGCGACCGGCAGGCCGGCTTCGGCGGCCGCGAGCAGCGCCACGCCGCGGGCGTGGCCGAGCTTCAGCGCGCTCTGGACGTTGCGGGCGTGGAAGACTTCCTCGACCGCGACGCAGTCGGGCTGGTGCCGCGCCAGCAGCGCCGCCAGCCCGGCGTGAATGTGCTTCAGCTTTTCGGGAAACGTCGAATGGGCGGGGGCCGACAGGGCGCCGCAGATCACGAGCTGGTGGCGGCCGCCGGCGGTCTCGATACAGCCGTAGCCGGTCCGCTCGGAGCCGGGATCGATCCCGAAGATCTTCACGCCAACGAGGCCTCGATCTCCTTCTCTTCAATGTCGGCGTTCGACCAGACCTTCTTGCTGTCCTCGTTCTCCTCGAGCGCTTCCATCAGGCGGATCATCTGCTGCGCCGGCTTGCCCTCGAGCTTGACGTAGTTCTGCGGCAGAAAGGCAATCTCGGCCGCCGCCGGCTCGATGCCGAGCGCCTTGACCGCCTCGAGCACCTTCTGGAACGCCTCCGGTGCCGACACCACCTCCCACGCCTCGCCGTCGTCGCGCATGTCGTCGGCGCCGGCGTCGATCGCCGCCGCCATCAGCGTGTCCTCGCTGGCCTTCGCCTTCTCGACGACGATGTAGCCCTTCTTGTCGAACATCCAGGCGACGCTGTTCTCGGCCGCGAGGTTGCCGCCGAACTTGGCGAGGGTGTGGCGGATTTCGCCGACGGTGCGGTTCTTGTTGTCGGTCAGGGTCTCGACAATCACCGCCGCGCCGCCGGGGCCGTAGCCCTCGTAGGTGATCTCCTCGTACGAGACGCCGGGCAGCTCGCCGGTGCCGCGCTGGATCGCGCGCTTGATGTTGTCGGCCGGCATGTTCACGGACTTCGCTTCCGCGACAATCGTCCGCAGCCGCGGGTTCATGTCGGGATCGCCGCCGCCGCCGCGGGCCGCGACCGTCAGTTCCTTGATGATGCGGGTGAAGATCTTGCCGCGCTTGGCGTCCGCGGCACCCTTCTTATGCTTGATCGTGTGCCATTTCGAATGGCCGGACATGGTGAAAACTCCAGATTTAAACGAGGAAAATGACCGGTCATGTTACCACACGCCGGAGAACCGGTGCGACCGCCCGCCGGACCGCTAGCGCCGCCGGGCCAGGATGATCCAGACGTCCGCGCGGCTGTCCCAGGCGCCGCCGCGATAGTCCCCCAGAACCGCGTCGATCGCGAAACCGGCCGCCTCGAGACGGCGCGCCATCTGCGGCACCGACAGCGTCCGGAAGGTCAGCGAGAACTTGTACACCCGCTCGGTGCGGCCGCGGCGCTCGATGTACTCGTGATCGAAGATCGTCAGCCGCCGCCGGCGATCCTGGCGGACCGACTCGACGAGCGTGAGGTGCGTTTTGGTGCCGCGCCGGCCGGCGAAGCTCCGCCGGCCCTCGTATTCGGACCACCGCGGCAGATCCGGCACGAGGTCGATGCCGAACAGCGCGCCGCGCGGCAGCACCCGCGCGACCGAAGCCAGCGTCGCCTGCAGATCCGCCTCCCGCGTCAGCGACTGGAGGATCCCATAGGGCGCCATCACCAAACGGAAGCCCGGGCGCGTCCGGAACGGCAGCGCCCGGATGTCGCCGCGCACCAGCCGCGCCTGATCCTGAAGCCTGGCCCGCCGCAGCCGCAGCCGGCCGCGGGCGAGCATCTCGGTGGAGCGATCGATGCCGACCACCTGCGCGCCGGCACGTGCCACCGGGACCGTGACCCGGCCGGTACCACAGCCGAGCTCGAGGACCCGGCCGTCCTGCGCGACCGCCAGCCGCCGCCAGAAGGCGACGTCGCGGCGGGCGACAGTCTGCGCGTTCTCCCAGTCGTAGAACGGCGCGTACGAGTCCCATCCTTCCCAGCCCCGGGCCGCGCTCGATCGTGTCATTCGGGCTTCTGTCCGACGGTCGCGAACAGCATCGTGTTCTGGATCTCGACAAACGACGGCCCGGCGGCGGCGGCCGCCGCGGCATAGTCATCGAGCCGGGCCAGATACGCCTCGCCGAGCCGCTTGGTGGCGGCGTCCTGGGCGCGCTCGACCGCCAGCCCGACCGCCTCGCGGCGCTCCTTCCACAGCGCCGCGGCCGGCACGCCGAGCTGCGCGCGGGAGACCGGGAACAGCTGGACGTCGAGCAACTCGATGCCGCAGCCGGCGAACAGGCTCGGCAGCCGCGGCCCGACCGCGGCGTCGGTGGCATCGGTGCGCTCCGCCGCGAGGCTCGCGAAGAACAGTCCCGCCGCCGCGAAGGCGCGCATCCCGGCATCGACCGAACTGTAGAAATACCGGGCGCTGTTGTCGGGCTCGACCGCGACGAGCCGGCCGCCCGGGCGCGTCACCCGCGCCAGGTCGCGTACCGCCGCGCCGACGTCGGCGACGTGCTGGAGGACGGCGACGCAGAACGCCGCGTCGAACGTGTCGTCCGCGAACGGCAGCGCCTGGCCGTCCGCCGCCGCGAAACTGGCGCGGATGTTGTGCGAACGGGCCGCGCCGAGCGCCTGCTGAACGCGCTCGACGTTGAGATCGACGGCGACGAGCGAAACCTGGGTCAGCTGGAGCCGCGACAGCCGCACCTCGGCGATGCCGGTGCCGCAGCCGACATCGAGGATCCGGCGCCCGGCGCGCGGCTGGACCGTGTCCCGAAGGAAGCGCGTGAAAGCATCGTCCCACCACCGCTCGCGCAGGTGCTTCAGCGTCGGAGCGGCGAGGACGTCAACATCGCGGGCCATCGGTCTGTAATCTATCGCAGAACGCCGGACGCCGGTCGCGCGATCGCGCCGGGACGCCGATTCCGGCGGATGCATAAAGACCGGCGGCGGTGCCGCCGATAACCTGGACAAGCCGGTCCAGCCTGCAATGTGCCCGCACCTCTGATGACAGACATGCCGCCGGGCGCCGCCATTCGACTGCGCGCGATTGCGAAATCGTTCCCGGCCCGGGCGGGGCGGCCGGCCGGCGCCGGCGCGCCGCGCCGCCACGACGTGCTGACGGATGTGACGCTCGAGGTTCGCCGCGGCGAAATCATCGGTCTCGTCGGCGCGAACGGCGCCGGCAAGACCACGCTGCTCGAGATTCTCGCGACCACGCAACTGCCGACCGCCGGCGAGGGGTTCGTCGGCGGCTGCAGCCTGGTGTCGCAGGCACAACAGGTGCGGCGCCTGGTCGGCTACGCTCCCGCCGGCACCGACGGGTTCTACGCGCGGCTGACCGGCCGGGCCAACCTGGAGTTCTTTGCCGCCCTGAACGACCTGTCGCCCGCCGCGGCGCGGCGCCGCACCGGCGAGGTGCTGCGGCTGATCGGCGCCCCCGAGCTCGAGGAAACGGTCGTCCAGCGCTGCTCGACGGGGATGCGGCAGAAGCTCGGCCTCGCGCGGGCGCTCCTCGCGGATCCGCCGATCCTGCTGCTCGACGAACCGGCCCGCAGCCTCGACCCGGCATCGCAGGACGCGTTCCACGCGCTGCTGCGGCGCTCGCTGGCCGCGGACATGGGCAAGACGGTGCTGATGGTGACGCACGACCTGGGCACCGCCAGAGCGCTCTGCGATCGCGTGGCGCTCCTCCGCGGCGGGACCATCGCCGGCGTGTGGGACGCGGCCGATCTGCCCGTCGGGATCCGGTTCGACGCGGAGCCGGCGGCGGACGAGGCGAGCCGGTGATGCCGCTCGTCTGGAAGCTGGCCGCGTTCCTCAAGCGGGATCTCGCCACCGACGTCAGCTACCGGCTGTCGTTCGCGCTCGAGGCGATGCACGTCGGCATCACGGTCGCGGCGTTCTTCTTCTTCGCGCAGCTGCTCGGGACGACGCGGCCGCAGGGCTACGCGTCGTTTCCGTTCCTGCTCGTCGGCATGACCGTCAACGCCTACATGACGACCTGCCTGGTGTGCTTCTCCCAGGCGATCAAAGGCAGCCAGCTGGCCGGCACGCTCAAGGCGGTGCTGACGACGCCGACCTCGCCGACGACGTTCCTGGTCTGCTCGTCGGTGTATCCGTACCTGCGCGCCTCGCTCGATGCCGGCGTCTACCTGATCATCGGGATGGCATTTGGCGTCCCGCTCTCGGGCATGAACGTACCCGCCGCGGTGCTGGTGCTGCTGCTGTCGCTGCTCGCCTTCAGCAGCATCGGGATCCTCTCGGCGACCTTCACGCTGATCTTCAAGCGCGGCGACCCGCTGCTGTGGCTGTTCGGCAGTGGATCGTGGCTGCTTGGCGGCGTGCTCTATCCGGTCGACTACCTGCCGACGGCGCTCCGCCACGTCTCGGCGCTGCTGCCGATTACGCACGCCGTCAACGGCATGCGGGCGGCGGTCCTCGACGGCGCCCCGCCGGGCGGTATCGCCGGCGATCTCGGCCGGCTGGCGATTTTTGCGGCGATCGGGGTGCCGCTCAGCCTCGCGGTGTTCGGACTGGGGGTCCGGCGCGCCCGGCGCGACGGCACCCTCGACCACTGGTGACCGCCCCGCCGCCGGCGCCGCCGGCCGGCGGCAATCGGCTACAATAGAGCCATCTCAGCAGAAGGAGGCGACATGACACGCGCAAGCGTCGAGAGCGTGGACGGCCGCGTCGTGGCCCATCCCGGTCTCGTCAGCCGCCGCATCGGCTCGGAAACGATCCTGATTCCCGTGTCCAGCCGGGTCGGCGACCTCGATGCCGTCTATACGCTGACCGAGGTGGCCGCCCGCGTCTGGACGCTGCTGCAGCAGCCGGTGTCGGTGCCGGAAATTGTCGACGCGCTCTGCGCCGAGTACGACATCGGCCCGGAGGCGGCGACGGCGGACGTCCGCGAATTGATCGACTCGCTGGTCGAGCGCAAGCTGGTCGACGCGGCGGAAGCGGGACGGGCCTGACCGTGGAGACCATCAGCTACGGCGCCTTCAGCCAGTCGCTGCACGCCCAGGTCCGCACCCTGCGGGCGCCGCTCAACGCCACCATCGAGGTAACGCGCCGCTGCCCGCTGGCGTGCGTGCACTGCTACAACAACCTGCCGATGGGCGACCGCGCGGCGCAGGCCGGCGAGCTCTCGACCGCCGAGCTGTGCCGGGTGCTCGACGAGATGGCGGAGGCCGGCTGCCTGTGGCTGCTGCTCACCGGCGGCGAGATTTTCGCGCGCCGCGACTTCCTCGAGATCTACACCCACGCCAAGCGCGCCGGCTTCATCATCACCCTGTTCACCAACGGCACGCTCATCACCGAGGCGATCGCCGACTACCTCGCCGAGTGGCGGCCGTTCGCGATTGAGATCACGCTCTACGGCCGGACCCGCGAGACCTACGAACGGCTGACCGGCGTGCCGGGGTCGTACGACAAGTGCCTGCGCGGCGTCCGCCTGCTGCTCGACCGCGGCCTGCCGCTCAAGCTGAAGACCGTCGCGGTGACGATCAACAAGCACGAAGTGCTGGCGATGCAGCAGTTCGCGGAGGAGCTCGGCGTCGAATTCCGCTTCGACACCGAGATGAACCCGCGCATCGACTGCTCGCAGAGCCCGCTCGCCGTCCGGCTGACGCCCGAAGAGTGCGTCGAGTTCGACATGCAGGACCCGCGGCGGCTGGCCGAGTGGCAGCTGTTCGCCGAGCAGTTCCTCCGGCCGGTCCATCCGCCCGAGACGAGCGATCAGCTCTATCACTGCGGCGGCGGCATCGACAGCTTCGCGATCGATCCGAACGGCGAGATGAGCATCTGCGTGCTGTCGCGGCAGGACACCTACAGCCTGCGCGGCGGCAGCGTCCGCGACGGCTGGCACGAGTTCCTGCAGCGGGTCCGCGATACGAAGAAGATCACCCGGCAGACCAAGTGCATCCAGTGCGAGCTCAAGGCGATGTGCGGCATGTGCCCGGCCAACGGCGAGCTCGAGAACGGCGACCCGGAGTCGCCGGTCGACTTCCTGTGCCAGGTGGCGCATCTCCGCGCCCACGCCTTCGGCCTGCCGGTCCGGCCGCACGGCGACTGCGAATACTGCGAGGGCCACAGCGGCTATCAGGGGATTCTCGACGCTGCCGCGCGTCTGCAGCAGCACGTGCCGGCACCGGTGCCGGCATCGCGCACGTTCCTGCCGATGGCGGCGCCGAAGGCGGCGTCCGGCGGCGGGTGCGGCAGCGGCGGGTGCTCGTCCTGCCAGAGCCACTAGCAGGATCCCGGCACCGCCGCCGGATTCGATGAGCGACAGGAGGCAACAGTGAAGGAACCGACCGAGCGGGACACGATCAGCAGGAAGCCGTATGCCAAACCGGAAATAAAACAGGTCTCGCTGCGGCCCGAAGAGGCCGTGCTCGGCTCCTGCAAGACCAGCAAGATTTCCGGCCCCGGCCAGGCGAAGTGCAGCGTGCCGTCGGCGTGCAGTTCGCTGACGTCGTAGGCGCGCCGTGAGCGGGGAGCCCGCGGAGGTGCGCCTGGCGATCGGCGGCATCACCGCCGCCGTCACCAGCGCCGACGATCGGCTTCGCCTGACCGTGCCGGCGGCGGTGTCACGCTTCCTCGCCGACGGCGGCGCGCCGGACATCCGGATCTCGGCCACCTGGGCGAGCCGTCCGCCGGCACCGTCCGGGCCGCCGCTGTTCGACTCCGGCGGGCTGTGGCGGCTGCACGCCACCGGCGCGCAGCTGACCTGGAGCTTCACCTCGCCGGTGTTCGGATCCGCGCCCTACAAGGTCGCGGTCTTCGATCGGGACTTCGCCGCCGGCACCGTCCACCTCCACGCCCCGTACTTCGACACCGCCGCCCCGATTTATCCCCTCGAGTATCCGCTCGACGAACTGCTCATCACCAACTGGCTGGCGCTCGGCCGCGGCGTCGAGATTCACGGCTGCGCCGTCCGCGACGCGAGCGGCGCCGGCTACCTGTTCGCCGGCCATTCGGGCGCCGGCAAGACGACGATCGCGACGCTGTGGGAGGCGGAGCCTGGCGTCACCGTGCTCAGCGACGACCGCGTCATCCTGCGGCAGGCCGACAACGAGATCTGGATGTACGGCACCCCCTGGCACGGCGACGAGCCGCTGGCGTCGCCGACCCGGACCAGGCTGACGCGCGGCTTCGTGCTCCGCCACGCGGCGCAAAACGCCGCCGCCCCGTTCGGCCGGACCGCGGTCGTCGCCGAGCTGATGGCGCGGTCGTTCCCGCCGTTCTACAGCCGCGCCGGACTCGACTTCTCGCTCTCGTTCCTCGCCGCCGTCAGCGAGCGCGTGCCGTTCGCGGAGCTGGCGTTCGTGCCAGATCGAGGCGTCCTGGATTTCGTGCGGAGTGGCGGATGACACGCGCCGCCGATGCCGCGAGCCCGCCGCCGGTGGTCGTGAGTGCGGATCCGGCGCTCTTCGCCGACACCTGCGTCGAGCTCCTCGCCCGCGGCGGCGCGGTCCGCTTCCGCGCCGAGGGCAGCAGCATGGCGCCGGCGATCCGCCACGGCGATGTCGTGACGATCGCGCCGATCCGTCCGGAGGCGGTGCGGCGCGGCGGGATCGTGCTGGCGCGCCGGCCGGGCGGCCTGCTGGTCCATCGGGTGGTCGCGGTCAGGCGCCGTGCCGACGGCCGCCGGGACTTCGTCCTGCGCGGCGATGGCAAGGGGGGCTGCGACGCGCCGATCGACGAGCGCGACCTGCTCGCCACGGTGGTCGCCGTCACCCGTAACGGGCGAGCCATCCCGGTCTCGGGGGCACGCGCCCGGCTGCGGCGAATCGCCGGCATCGCCGCCCGGTTCGCCGTACCGCTCCTCCGCCGCCCGGACCGCGACCCCGAATCGCTTGCGTCTCCCTCATCAGCCGCGCCGCTCGGCGACCCGCCGCAGCGTCGTCTCTGCCGCGCGCTGACCGGCCCCCTGACGGCGGATACGATTGCAGACGCGGCGGCGCTCTGGGCGTGCGCCGCAACCGACGATGTGGACGTGCTGTTCGCCGCGAGGCTGCTCGAAGCGGCCAGTCCGCTGCCGGAGGATCTGCGCCGCCGGGCCGAGCAGCGCATCGCCGACGCGCAGCTGCGGGACCTGCTGCGCCACCGGGAGCTCTGCCGGATTAGCGCGTCGTTTGCCGACTCGGGGATCGAGTTCCTGCTGCTGAAAGGGGCCGGCCTTGCCGCGACGCTCTACCCCGAGCCGCACCTGCGGCCGAGCCGCGATGTCGACCTGTTGATCGACCGGGCATCGCTCGACTGCGCCGCCGACGCGCTCGCGCAGTGCGGCTATCGGCGGATGCGGGAACCGGACGGCGAGCTGGCGCGCGCCCAGTACCACTACGTGCGCGCCGACAGCCAGGGACTGAACCACTTCGTCGATCTCCACTGGCGCGTCTCCGACGCGCGCGCCTTCGGCGATGCGCTGCCGTTTGCCGACGCCTGGGGACGGTCGGTGCCGGTTCCGTCGGTCGGACCGGCGGCGCGGACGCTCGGCGACGCCGACGCCTTGCTGCTCGCCTGCATCCATCGCGTCGCCCACCATCACGACGCACCCGACCTGCTCTGGCTGTGGGACATCCACCTGCTCGCCGGCCGGCTGGCTGCCGACGAGTGCGTGCGCTTCATCGATCGCGCCGGACAGGCGCGGATGCGGGCCGTGGCGGCGCGCGGCCTCGCGCTGGCGCAGGACCGGTTCGGAACCGCGCTCCCGCCGGAGGTCCTCGCCCACCTCGGGCAACCCGGGGCGATGGAGCCCGCCGCGCGCTTCATCGGCGGCCGTGCCAGGTTTCTCGACGTCGTTCGTGCCGACCTGGCGTCCGTCGGGCGCTGGGGCGATCGCGCGAGACTGCTGCGGGAGCACCTGTTTCCGTCGCGGCAGTACATGCGCGCGCGGTATGCGGGATCGCCGGCGCGGCTGCTGCCGCTCGCCTACCTGGACCGGATTGTCCGCGGCGCGCCGAAGTGGTTCAGGCGCCGGCCTGACTCGCTAGACTAGGGCCGTCCCTTGAGACGCGTCGCCGGGTCGCCGAACAACAGCCAGGTCCGGCGGACGTCGGGGTCGGAGGCCTGGCGCTTGGCGACCGCAATCGCTTCGCCAAGCGTCGGGCCCGCGCCGGAGAACAGCTCGCGGACGAAGGCCGCGTTGAGCGGCGCCTGGTTGCCGGGATCGGTGAAGCCGGACGACGCCCACACCGCGACGGCGCCGCCGGACGGGGTCCTGATCAGCGCCTCGGCGAGACTCTCCTCGGGGAAGAGGCCCTGGAAGAAGCCATTCAGGCAATCCATCATCACGAACACCGGCAGCCGCGCGCCGTTCGTGAAGGCGGGCGCGTCCGCGCCGGTCAGCAGATTGTCCTGCCAGGTGTCGACCGAGCCGTGGCCGGCGTAGTCGACGAGCGCCTGGCCGTCGTTGATGGCGCTCAGCAGCGCGCTGCGCGCGGCGCCGGTGCCCATCGGCCCGCGGAAGATATTGCTGACCGCGTAGCCGGCGGGGATGCCGCGCTGCAGCTGGGCGCTCGATCCGGCGAAGTCGCGGTCCCCCGGCGCGCTGGCGTCGGCGACGAGCGCGACCGACTTCGACCACGCCGCGGCGTCGGCCCGCTCGTAGGCGACGATCTTGTTGACCATCGCCGCCGCCTGATCGGCGCTCTGCGCCGGCAGACGCCCGATCATCGCCAGCTCCGCGATGCCGTCGCCATCGGCATCGGCGAACCAGTCGTCGGACGCGGTCTCGAGCACCGCGGTCGTGACCAGCTTCGTCGGCAGGTAGTCGGGCTCGTTGGTGCCGAGGTAGTTGCGCGGGTCGGTCGTGGCGTTGCCGACGAGCACCACGAAGCGCGGCGCGCGGCGCCAGGTCCGGCTGGCCTGGACCAGAAACTCGCGGATCGCGTCCGGGCGCTTCTGGCCGAAGCTGAATTCGTCGTAAACGTCTTCCAGATCGACCACCGACACCGCGAGACCCTGGCTTTCGCGCAGCGCCTTGAGCGGCGCCACCGCGCCGTGAAAGGCGCCCGGTGCCAGCACCAGGTAGTCCGCCGCATTGGCGGCATCCCGCCAGTGTGACGGCGCATTCCCGGCGGTCGAGGCAGGCGTCAGGACATTGCCGTCGGTGAAGACCAGCAGCGTCCGGCGACCTGATCCCGGCGCCTGGAACGACACGCGGAAGCCGGCCGGCTCCGCCGTCACCGCCGGCACGACTTCCAGCGCGGCGGCCGGATCGGTGATGTCGATGACCCGGATCGCCGCGCCGCTGAACCCGCCGACCGACACCGCCTGCTGACCGGCGGCGGACAGCCGCAGCCGATCGCCCTCCGCCCCATAGGTGTGGGGATAGGTCAGCCGGATCACGTCGACCAGGCTGACGTCCTCGTCGCCACCGCGCGCGGTCAGCGTCACCGTGTTGTCGCCGTCGCGAAGCGACGAAGCGGCAAGCGTGAACGACTGGCTGCCGCGCTGGCGGCCGGAGAAGCTCAGTTGTCCTGCGCGGACGCCGTTGACCTGGACGTCGACGAGGTGATTCGCATCCGCGCCGGCCTCTGTCACCCCCTGGAGCGTGACCTCGAGCACTGCGTCCGATCCCGACGGATCGAGATGCCTCACCGCGATCGCCTCGTCCACCGCCTCGCTCGTCACGAGATCCCCAAAGAAGTTGTCGGCGTCGCCGTTGAGCAGGGCGGCGAAATAGATCGTGCGGTCCTTCTTTTCGATCGTGAACGGGAAGCTGGCGGCTGCAGGCGCGCCCCCGAGGCCTGACGGCAGCCGCTTCACCCGCCGGACCGGTCCGCCTCCTCCCTTCACCCAGTAGACACGCGCGTTGCTGTACGGAGTGTCGGCAGCCATGCCGTAGAACTCGATGGCGGCGCCGCCAACGCCGTCGGTGACCGTCTCAATCGGCTGTTCCACACCGTCGAGAGACAGCTGCAGCGGCGCATCCACCGCCAGGCCGGCAGCCGCCAGGTCCGCGAGCAGGACGCGGTACCAGCCGTCCGCGGTCACCGACAATTTCACCGACGGACCACCGGCGACGGCCGCCTGAGTCGCGGCGGGAGACAGCACCGGCGTCTCCGCCGGCGCTCCGCCGGGCGCCGCCTCCAACGGGATGCCCGGCGCCAGCACCCGCACGTTCCTCGGCGCCGGCGGGTCCGCGATCCAGCGGCTGGTCGCGGTCGCCGACTGGACAGCGCCTCGTTCGCCCGCCGCGGCCGGCGCCTGCGATGCGTCGCGCGGCGGGATGCTGGCGCTCTCCTGCGCCGCCGGCGCCGCGATGACGGCTTCCGCCGCCGGCATCATTGGCGCCGCCGCGGCGACAGGAGCCCGGGACGTGACCGCGGGGCCGGCGGCCGGCGCGACTGCACTCGCCCCCGCCGCCGCCTGCTCCGGAACGGCGGGCGCGAGTGCCACGGCCGCCGGCTGCGATCGCACCCCGGCGTTCGGCACCGCCACAGCCATCGTCACCGCGGTCATGCCGCCGCTCCCCGGCAGCGCCGCGCCGACGGCATCCTGCAGTGACGCAGCCGGGACAGCCGTCGTGAACGCCCACACCGGGCCTGTCACCTCTTCGTCGGGATAATGCGCCACCACCTGCCAGTAGTAAGTCGTCGCCGGCGCCATCGCGGGCGGCGCATATGACGGCTCGGACAGGCCGGTAATCGTCGCCGAAGGCTCGCTGACGGTGTCGAAACGGAGGTCGTAGCCGGTCGCGCCGGACGTCGACTCCCACGTCAGGATGGCGGCGGTCGTCACCGCGGTATTGCCGCCCGCCGGCATCGGCCGGGTCACCGCCCGCGGCGCCCGCTTGCCCAGCTGCTTCAGCAGGGATGACTGCGCCCGATTCGCCGGCTCCCGGGTCGCGCCATCGGCCGGCGCAATCGGACCGTGCCAGGTCCGCGAGCCGTTCAAATCAACATCCTCGAGCCAGTAGGTCGCCTTCGAATCCCTGGCGCGCTTCAGGTCCCACCAGCCGTAGGTCTGCGACGCCGAGGCCGACGCGCCGGGGCCCATCAGCAGCCCCGACCCCGCGATTAGCCCGTCGCTGACCCGCACCCGAACGCCGTCCTCTTCACGATAGACGTGGAAGCCGAGATTGTCCGCTTCGAACCCGGTCGCCCATTCGACGAACGTCCCGGAGTCGAAACGGGTGGCCGACGACGACTTCATCCTGACGGCGGTCGGGGCGTCGCCGGCGAACGCCATCCACGCGTAGTTGCAGCCGCTGCCGTTCACGGCGCCGTTGGTGCCAAGCCCGAAGCCGTTCGACTGCAGCGTCGTGATCCGCGCCGTCGCGATGCCGCCCGACGCGTCGAACGGCAGGCTGGCATCAGCGGCGGGACCGAGCGCCGACGAATGCTCGACCCCCGCAGTGGTGCAGTCATACGACTTGACGATCGCCGCCTGCGGGCCGAACCCGAGGCCGGTGATATTCCGCGCCGCCGCGCTCCCGGCGTATGCCCCGACCGCGACCTTGCCGGTGGCAGTCGTCCATGCCGCGTAGTGGTAGACGACGCCGGACGTATTCACCGCCGCGTCCGTGCCGACGGTGAACCCATTGGCGTCGAGCGAGGTGATGCGCGTGGTCAGCGCGCTACCGGTCGTCAGGCTCACCGCTCCGCTGATCGCCGAAGTGCGGAAGACCGGTGTCGTCGCGCCCGCACCTGCGACGATCACCAGATCCGGCTGGAAGCCGAGGCTGTTGACGCTCTGGCCGCTGCCGTTGCCGGTGTAGGTGCCGACGACCAGTCCGCCGGTCGCCGCGCCGAACGCGGTCCAGTAATAGCTGCCGCCGTTCGTATTGACCCGGGCGTCTGTGCCGACCGTGAAGCCGTTGATCATCGACGCCTGAACCAGATTTGTCGCCGCGGCGCCGCCGCTGCTCATCGGCTTGGCCTGACCGCCGGTCATCGTCGAGGTCCAGAACACCGGCTCCTGCGCCGCGTCCCCCTTGACGATGACGACGTCGGGGACGAAGCCGAGCAACTGAATTTGCGACCCGGAGATCCCGTCGCCGGTATAGGCACCCGAGCTGACCCGCATCACGGAGGTCGTCAGGGTCAGCGTTCCGGCGGCACCGCTGCTGGCGTTGAAATTCGGACTCGATACCGCCGGATTGTAGGTCGTGAAGATCGAATACCGGCCCGCCGCGGTCGCGCCCAGCGCGAAGGTTGCCGCGGCGTTCCCGCCGGAGACGATGGCCGACGTGACCGGCGTGCCGATGACCGTGCCAACGCCGTCCTTGACGGTAAAGGTGACGGTTCCTTCGTTGACCGCCGCGTTGCCCGCGGTCACCAGCGCGATCAACGTGACGTTCGACGCTCCGTAGTTGGCAGTGGCGTTCGAGGTGGTCGTCACCGTTACGCCCCTGGCGACGGCGAACGCGCCGCTGGTTGCCGCAGTGAGCACGCCCCCCGAGACCGCCGCCTGCAGCGTGTTGGTCTGCGCCGTATCAATCTCGAGCGTCGAGAAGGCGGCGACGCCGTTCGCCGCCGCGGTGCCAATATCAATCGTCGTTGTTCCGGCCAGCGCGCCGCCGCCGGTCGCAATGGTCATGGTCAGCGTCAACGATGACGGCAGACCGACGGTCGAGTTGTTGCCGTACGCGTCCTGGCTGGTAACCACCGGCTGGGTGGTGAACGCCGCGCCGACGACGGCGCCGGCCGGCTGGGTCGTGAAGGCGAGCACCGTGGCAGCGGCCGGAGTGATGGTGAATGACGCACTGGTCGCGGCGGTGAGCCCGGTGGATGAGGCTGACAGGGTATAGCCGGCCCCGGTCTTGTTGATGCTGCACCCGGCAAACGACGCGACACCCGACGTCGCCGCTTTCGGATTGGCCGTGCACGACAGCGTGCCGCCGCCGGGGTTGTTCTGGATCGCCAGGGTGATGGAAGCCGAGCTGCCCGTCACGGTGTTGCCGTACTGGTCCTGGACGACGACGACCGGCTGGGTGCCGAATGCGGCGCCGGCGGTGGACGTGCCCGGAGCACTGGTGAACGCGAGCTTGCTCGCGGCGCCGGCGCCGACCGTCACGACCGGGCTGCTGGCGACGCTGGCAAACGTGCCGTTGGCGTTCTTGGTCTGGGCGTCGAACGAATAAGCGGCCGGCGCGGTGGGTGCGGTCACCGCGGCGTAATTGATTTTGAAGATGCGGTTCGTGCCGCAGAGGATATCGACCGTGATGGTCCAGGGTCCGGTGCCCGAGATGTTGTTGATGGTCGTCCCGTTGCTGCAGTTGCCGCCGCCGCCGGTGTTGTTTGACAGACTGATGTACCCGGCGCCAGCCGAGCTGCTCGTCTGCGGCGCGGTCCAGCCTGCGGGAATGACCAGCGTCAGCTGCGCGCCCGAGGCGTAGCCGGTCGTGCCGTCGGCGGCGGTCGTGAAGGTGAACGCGAAACTCAGCCCGGTAGCCCCGGCGGTCGCGGTCGTGATGTTGACCGTCTCGGTGCCTGAACCGTCAGTCGCGATGACGGTGTAGCCGCCGGCGGCGCTGGCGCTCGACGCCCAGTTGGTGGCGTTGTCCGATGAATAAGTCGCCGTCAGTGTCCCGCTCGTGCCCGACGTCGGTGTGAACGTGAACGCGCACGCGGACGTCGAGGCGGTGGCGGCCGCCAGGGTACAGGGACTGCCCGAGATCGTCCCCGCGCCGCCGGCCCGCGCGAACGCGACCGTGCCGGTCGGCGGTCCGAACGTCGCGCCGGTATCGGCAACCGTGGCGGTGCAGGTCGTTGACGCGTTCAGCTCCACGCCGGTTGTCGGGAACGGCGCGCAACTGAACGTCGTCGTCGTCGCATCGTTCAGATTGAAGCTCGTGCTGGTGGCGCTCGTCAGTCCGGCGCTCGACGCCGTCAGGGTGTAGGCGAGGCCGCCTTTGCTGATCCTGCAGCCGGCGAAGGCATCGACGCCGGATGCCGCCGCCTTCGGGTTGGCGGTGCAGGTCAGCGTGCCGCCGCCGGGGTTGCTGGCGATCGCCAAGGTGATCGAGACCGTGCTGTTGGTGACGGTGTTGCCGAACGCGTCGAGGACCGTTACGACCGGCTGGGTCGTCCAGGCGGCCCCGCTGGTGCCGCCGCCTGGCTGGGTCGTGAACACGAGCTGGGAGGCGGCGGCAAAGGTGATGTTGAAAGTGCCGCTGGTGGCCCCGGTCAGGCCGCTGCTCGCCGCGGTCAGTGTGTAGCCGGTGCCGGCCTTGTCGATCGAGAGGCCGCTGAAGGTGGCGACGCCGTTCACGGCGCTCACGGTCGCGGTGCCGCTGAGTGTCCCGCTGCCGGGATTGGTACCGATCGCCAGCGTGATCGACACGCTGCTGGTCGTGACGGTATTGCCACCCGCGTCCAGCACGGTGACGGCCGGTGAGGTGCCGAATGCCGCGCCGGCGACGCTGTTGCCCGGGCCGGTCGTCACCGCCAGCTTCGCCGCCGGGCCGACCGTGATGTTGAAGGCGCCGCTCGTCGCGCCGGTCAGACCGGTACTGGCGGCGGTCAGCGTGTAGCCGGTGCCGGCCTTGTCGATCGACAGGCCGCTGAAGGTCGCGACGCCGCTGGCGGCGTTGATGGTCTTGGTGCCGGCAAGGGTTCCGCTCGAAGGATTGGTGCCGATCGCCAGCGTGATCGACGCGCTGCTGGTCGTGACCGTGTTGCCGCCGGCATCCTGTACGGTCACTGATGGCTGGGTGCCGAAGGCGACGCCGCCGGTCGAATTGCTGGGGCTGGTTGAGAAGGCCAGTTTCGCCGCCGGACCGACGGTGACGTTGAAGGTGCTGCTGGTCGCGCCGGTCAGTCCGGCGCTCGCCGCGGTCAGCGTGTAGCCGGTGCCGCTGAAGTCGATCCGGCAGGCGGCGAACGTCGCGACTCCGGAGACCGCCGCCTTCGGGTTGGCGGTGCAGGTCAGCGTGCCGCCGCTCAGGTTCGTGCCGATCGCCAGCGTGATCGAAGCGGTGCTGGTGGTGACGATGTTGCCGAACGCGTCCTGGACCGTGACGGCCGGCTGCGTCGGCCATGCGGTGCCGCCGGTGCCGCCGCCCGGCTGCGTCGTGAACACGACCTTGGCGGCCGCGGCGAACGTGATGTTGAAACTGCCGCTGGCGCCGGCGGTGAGGCCGGTGCTCGCCGCCGTCAGCGTATAGCCGGTGCCGACCTTGTCGATCGACAGGCCGCTGAAGGTGGCGACGCCGCCGGTCGCGACTCCGGCGACGGTGCCGCTCAACGTGCCGCTTCCCGGGTTGGTGCCGATCGCGAGAGAGATGAGCGCTGTGCTGCTCGTCACCGTGTTGCCGCCGGCATCCTGCACCGCGACGACCGCGCCGAAGCCGGCGCCTGCGACCGAGCTGACCGGGCTGGTGGTGAAGCCGAGTTTCACCGCCGCACCCACCGTGACGTTGAACGCGCTGCTCGTCGCCGACGTAAGACCGGCGCTCGACGCGCTCAGCGTGTAGCCGGTGCCTGCCAGGTCAATCTGGCACCCGGCGAACGTGTCCACACCCGAGGTCGCGGCCTTCGGGTTGGCCGTGCAGCTCAGACTGCCGCCGCCGGGATTGCTGGCAATGGCGAGGGTGATCGAGGCACTGCTGGCCGTCACGGTGTTGCCGCCCGCGTCCATCACCGTCACGACCGGCTGCGTCGCCCACGCGGTGCCGCCGGTTCCGCCGCCCGGCTGGGTGGTAAATGCCAGCTGGGTCGCCGGGCCGACGGTGATATTGAACGCGGCCGTGGTGGCGCCGGTCAGACCGGTGCTGGTGGCGGTCAGGGTATAGCCCGTGCCGGCCTTATTGATCGACAGCCCGCTGAAAGTCGCGACCCCGCTGACGGCACTGAGCGTCACCGTTCCAGCCAGGGTCCCGGCCGAGGGATTCGTGCCAATCGCCAGCGTGATCGACGCGCTACTGGTGGTGACGGTGTTGCCGCCCGCGTCCTGCACCGCGACCACCGGCTGCGGCGCGAAAGCGACGCCGCCGGTCGAGCTGCCCGGGTTGGTCGTGATCGCGACTTTGACGGCAGCTCCGACGGTGATGTTGAAGGCGCTGCTGGTGCCGCCGGTCAGGCCGGCGCTGGCGGCGGTCAGGGTGTAGCCCGTGCCGGCCTTATCAATCGACAAGCCGGTGAACGTCGCCACGCCGGCGAGCGCTGTAACCGTCGCCGTCCCGGCGAGCGTGCCGCTGCCAGGGTTGGTGCCGATCGCCAGGGTCACGGACGCCGTGCTCCCGGTCACCGTGTTGCCGCCGGCATCCTGCACGGTCACGACCGGCTGGGTGGGGAACGCGGTCGCGCCGGTGGAACTGGCCGGCTGGGTCGTGAAGGCGACCTTCGCGGCCGGTCCGAGCGTGACGTTGAAGGTCGCGCTGGTTGCCCCGGTCAGGCCGGCGCTGGCGGCGGTCAGCGTATAGCCGGTGCCGACCTTGTCGATCGACAGACCACTGAACGTCGCGACACCACCGACCGCGTTGAGCGTCGCTGTGCCGCCGAGCGTGCCGCTGCCGGGGTTGGCGCCGATCGCCAGCGTCACCGACGCGGTGCTGATGGTGACGGTGTTGCCGAACGCATCCTGGACCGTGACGACTGGCTGCGCCGCCCAGGCCAGGCCACCGGTGCCTCCCCCGGGCGCAGTCGTGAAGACGACCCGCGACGCCGCCGCGAACGTGATGTTGAATGCCGCGCTCGTCCCCCCGGACAGGCCCGCGCTGGCGGCCGTCAGCGTGTAACCGGTGCCTGACCTGTCGATCGACAAACCGCTGAACGTCGCGACGCCGTTCACGGCACTGAGCGTTGCGGTGCCGCTCAGCGTGCCGCCACCAGGGTTGGTGCCGATCGTCAGCGTGATCGAGGCGCTGCTCGTCGTCACCGAGTTGCCGCCGGCATCCTGCACGACCACGACCGGCTGCGGGCTGAACGCGGCGCCGGCGGCCGCGCTGCCGGGACTGGTGGTGAAGCCGACCTTCACCGCCGGACCGACGGTGATGTTGAAGCTGCCGCTGGTGCCGGCGGTCAGGCCCGTGCTGGCGGCGGTGAGCGTGTAGCCCGCGCCGGCCTTGTCGATCGACAGGCCGCTGAAGGTCGCGACGCCGCTGATCGCGGCAACGGTGGCGGTTCCGCTCAGCGTCCCCGCCGACGGGTTGGTGCCGATCGCCAGCGCGATCGACGCGGTGCTGCTGGTGACGGTATTGCCACCGGCGTCCTGGACGGTCACGACCGGCTGAATACCGAGGGCGACCCCGCCGGTCGCGCCGCCGGGGCTGGTGGTGAAGGTCAGCCTGGCCGCCGGCCCGACGCTGATCGTCAGCGGCGCGCTCGTCGCCGACGTCAGTCCCGGGCTCGACGCGACCAGCGTATAGCCCGCCCCGGCGAGGTCGATGCGGCAGCTGGCGAACGCCGCCACGCCGGCCACGGCGGTAACGGGATTCGATGTGCAGGTGAGCGCGCCGCCGCCTGGGTTCGTGCCAATCGTCAGCGCGACCGACGCACTGCTGCCGGTCACCGTGTTGCCGCCCGCGTCCTGCACCGCGACCACCGGCTGCGCCGCCCACGCGGTGCCGCCGGTGCCGCCGCCCGGAGCGGTCGTATATGCGAGCTTCACCGCGGCGCCGACCGTGACGTTGAACGCGCTGGTTGTCGCGCCGGTCAGGCCGGCGCTCGCGGCCGTCAGCGTGTAGCCGGTTCCGGCCTTGTCGATCGAGAGACCGCTGAATACCGCCACGCCATTCACGGCCGCGACAGTTGCCGTCCCGCCGAGCGTGCCACTCGCTGGGTTGGTGCCGATCGCCAGGGTGACCGACGCGCTGCTGGCGGTGACCGTGTTGCCGCCGGCATCCTGCACGGTGATGACCGGCTGGGTCGTAAAAGCGGTTCCGCCCGTGCTGTTGCTCGGGCTGGTCGTGGCGGCCAGCTTCGCGGCCGGACCCACCGTGATGTCGAACGGCGGGCTGGTGGCCGCGGTCAGACCGGACGCGGTCGCGGCCAGTATGTAGCCGACGCCGGCGGAATCGATACGGCAGCCGGCAAACGTCGCGACCGCGGAGACCGCCGTCTTCGGATTGGCCGTGCAGGTCAGCGCGCCGCCGGCCGGATTCGTTCCGATCGTCAGGGTGATCGACGCGCTGCTCGAGGCGACAGTGTTGCCATAGGTGTCCTGCACGGCCACTACCGGCTGCGCGGTCCAGGCGGTGCCGCCGGTGCCGCCGCCGGGCGCGGTCGTGAAGCCAAGCTGCGTCGCCGCCCCTGGATTGACGGTGACGGTCGGACTCGCGGCCAGGTCGGTCAGCGGTCCGCCCTCATTCTGCGTCTGCGTCGCGAAGGTGTACGTGCCGGCGGCGGTCGGCGCCGTGACCGCCGTGCCGCCGCCGGCGTAGCTCAGAATGAACGTGTCGTTCGAACCGCAGACGATATCCACCGTCACGATCCACGGCCCGGTCCCGCTGATCGCGCTAATGCTGCGTGTCGGGCAGTTGCCGCCAGTGATGCTGACGTAGCCGGGACTGCCGGCCGCGCCGCTCTGCGGGGCCGTCCACCCGGCCGGAATCTGAATGGTCGCCGTCGACCCGGCACGATAGCCAACCGTACCGTCGGAAGCCGCGCGGAACGTCAGCGAATAGGTGCCGCCGGTGGTGCCGGCGGTCACCGTGGTCGGCGTCATCGTCATCGTGCCCGAGCCGTCGGGGGCGATGACGGTGTAGCTGGAATACGCGGAACTGCTGTTGGCCCAGTTCGCGGTCGTGTCGCTGGTGTAGGCGGCCTGGATGCTGCCGTTCTTGTTATTGGTCGGGGTGTAGGTGACGCTGCACGTCGAGGTGCTCGCGCTGGCGGCGGTCAGGGTGCACGGATCGCCGTTGAAGGTGCCTTTCGCAGGTCCAGTGGCCACGTTCCAGGCGACCGTCCCGGTCGGGGGTCCATTTAGCGGGCTGCCGGTATCGGTCACCGTCGCCGTGCAGGTCGTCGCGACATTGAGCGGCAGCCCCGTCACCGCGTGGGGCGCGCAGCTCAGGGTCGTGGTGGTGGCGTTCTGCGCGTCGGTGAACGAGGTCTGCGCCTGCGACACCGATCCGGTTGCGGTCAGGTAGAACTTCAGCTCGAAGTCGTGAAGGTCGGTCGAGAATTGATCCGTCTGAAACCGGCCGGCGCCGTCGGCCACCGCGAGGAACGGCCCGAACCGGTGCGGCCCGCCGGCCTCTGTGATGACGAGCGACACCGTCTCCCCCGGCTGCCAGCCGGCGCCTGAAATCGTGACGGTGCGGTTGGGCGCGTAGTCGGCCTTGTCGGTGGTCACGGTCGCAAAGCCGTACAGCTCGGCGCCCCGAAGCGGATCGGTGGCCGCCGGCGCGGCGCGGCCGCCGGCGAGCAGAATCAGCCCGTCGTGAGGCCCGGAGCGCCGCGTCAGGTCGGCGGGAAAGCTGAGAGCGGCGCCGGCCGCCTGGATCCGTCCGAGCGACGGCGGCGCGGTTGGAAAGAAGCGTCCGCGGACACCCTGCCATGGGACGAACAACTCGGCTGACGGCACCGCCTCGCCGGCGGCGGCGCCGCCGACGATCAGCACGGCGTTGTTGTGGGGCAGCAGGATCGCCAGGTGTCCCTCGCGCGCGGCCGAAAGGGTGCCGCCGGCGGGGGCAAACGTATTCGTCGCCGGGTCGTAAATCTCGGCCGAGGTCAGGGCGGTCATCCCATCGGAGCCCCCGGCGACGAGCACCCGTCCGTCGAGCAGCATCGTGGCGGTGTGGCCCGTTCGCGGCGTCGCCAGCGGCGGTCCGGCGGTGATCGTGCCGCCATACGGATCGATGATGTCGACCGATGAGAGCGCGTGCGCGCCGTCGGAGCCGCCGATGATGAGCATCCGGCCATCGCCGAGGGTCACCGCGGCGTGGCCCGAACGCGGCGCGCTGAGCGGCGCGTCGATCGCATAGACGCCGCCGGAGAGCGGTTCGTAGAGCTCCACCGAGTCGGTGGGAATGCCGGCGTCTTCGCCGCCGGCCAGAATCAGGTAGCCGTCGGCGGTCAGCGTTGCGGTGTGGCCCGTACGGGCACGGTGCAGGCCGGCTCCGCCGATCCAGGCGTTGACGACGGGGTCGTAGCGCTCAATCGAGGCAAGCGCGTGCCCGGCGGCGCCGAGACCGCCCGCCACCAGGACCCTGCCGTTCAAGAGGAGTGTGGCGGTGTGCCCGGTACGGGCTTCCTGCATGACCGGCGTCTGCAGGAAGGTCGCGGAGGCCGCGGAGTAGCGCTCCGCCGACGCGGTGACCTCGCTCTGGTCGAGACCGCCACTGACAAGGACGCGGCCGTCCGGCAGGAGTGTCGCCGCGGCGCCGGATCGACCATGCGCGAGGTCGCCGGTCGGCGCCCACGTCCGGGACGGGACCTGCGGAGCATCCGCTCGCAGCGCCAGGGCCGCCGCCACGAGCAGCGCCACGGCCGTGCAGGCTGCGAACGGTCGGGTTCGCCTCACCGCGGCCACGTCGACGTGCGAAAACGCGCCGGCGAAACGCCTGCAACCGTGGCCTGACGACCCTGCGCGCTGATTGGACTAGCCATGGGAATCTGGCGTGCGCGCTTCCTGGATCAAGCCGGACGACCACGGCTAGCCAGGGAGTGGCACTACGGGTGTAGTCACGGGCCGTGCCATGAACCGTTCTCTTGAAGCACGCCAGCGGCAGCGGGCCGCCCTGGCATCTCCACCCGGACCGGAACGCTACGGTCGGGGCCGGGAATGCCTCGGGGTGGAACAGTTGGTGACGAATCGGGTGATTCGTTAAAGCCCGGCACCGCCTCACCAGATTCCGTTCGCGGTGCCGTGGCGGCGTGGCCCGACATCACAGATCTGAAAGTTGTTGGTCGGTTCTGTAACAACCCGGAGCGGCCGCGGGCGGGCGGTCTGGCTGGCAAGACGAGCCGGACTCCGGGGAACCAGACCGCCGCCGGCGGGGGGCGCGCCGTCCTTGGCGTAAATATGGCCTGAAAGCGGTCGTTCCGAGTTGCCGCCGCGAGGCCGGCGCGGCGGTCGCCACGCCGGTGCCGGGCCTCGAGCCGGCCTCTCCGGGAGCCCCGAACGGGTACGATTTGTGTTACACCCTGAACCTACAGTCAGGCGTTCATCAGGTCGATAAACAAGTACCCGCAACATGTGTTTAGAACACTTGTCGAGACTCGGCACCACTCTGGCGATCTGCCTCATGCTCGTGGGCGCGGGTCCGCAGGCCGCCCAGGCGCCCTACGCCCAGGCGCCGGCCCCGTCGCCGCAGCTGCAGGCCGCGCCGCGAGTCCTGTCGGGGGCGCGGGTGGGAACCGGCCGGGGGTTCGCCCGCACCGTGGTCGGGGTCTGGGACTCCAGCAATCAGCCCGTTCCAGGGGCTCGTCTCCGCCTGCGCCACGTTGTAACCGGCCGCATCGCCGCGACGGGCACCTCGGACACCGCCGGCCGGATCACGTTCGGTGAACTCGAGGGCGGCTCCTACGTCGCCGAAGTGCTCGCCGAGAGCGGCCGGATCCTTGCGGTCGGCCAGCCTTTTGGCGTGTCGCCGGGTGAAACCGTGACGACGTTCGTCCGGCTGGGGGCCAAGGCGCCGTGGTTCGCCGGCCTGTTCAAAAACACCGCCGCCGCGGTCGCGGCGTCGGCGGCGGCGGTCGGCGTCACGGCAATCGCGCCGAACGCCAAGCCTTGCGCCAGTCCGTCGCCGGGCTGCGACTAGCGGATCGAGCGCCAGATCACCATGTTCGACACTCAGGAGATGGCCCCCGGGGCAATGCCGGCCGACAGCCTCGCCGCGCTGCCGATGCCCCCCGTTGGCGGCGGCCAGCCGATCCATCTCCTCGATCGCCTGACCTCGGTCTTCAAGCATCGGCGGATCGCCGGCACGGCGTTCGTGCTCGTCGTCACCTCGATGATGGTGCAGACCTACTCGGCGATTCCGGTCTACCAGACCGCCTCTCGGATCGAGATCCAGGACGAGCGCAGCACCTCGGTCACGAATATCGGCGTCAACGATCCCAGCTACTGGCAGGAGTCGGCCCCGTACTACCAGACGCAGTACGAAATCCTGCGCAGCCGCGAGCTCGCGCGCCGCGTGGTGCGGCGGCTCTCACTCAAGGACAGCCCGGCGTTCAACGGCCAGGGACCCGAACGCCGCGACCCCCTCACCCTGCTGCGGCAGGCGCGCGCGTCGCTGTCGGAGACGGTCCGCGGCCTCGTCTCGACGAAGCGGGCGGCGGCGCCGGTGATCCCGGTGGCCGACGAGTCGGCGCAGGAAGCCGCGCTGATCGGGGCGTTTCTCGGCGGGGTCGTGATCACGCCGTACGCGACGACCCGGCTCGTCGACGTCACCTATCAGCACACCGACCCGGACTTCGCGGCGCTGGCCGCCAACACTCTCGCCGAGGAATACGTCCAGCAGAACCTCGATCAGCGGCTCGCCAACAACTCCAAGGAGCTCGCTTTCGTCAACGAGCAGCTCGAGGCGGCCACGATGAAGGTCAAGGAGGGCGAGCAGGCGCTGCAGCAGTATCGCGAGGTCAACAACGCCCAGTCGCTCGATGACCGCCAGAATATCGTCGTCGCGCGGCTCACCTCGCTCAGCCAGGCAGTGACCGAGAAGCGCACCGAGCGGCAGCAGAAAGAGACGCTCTACAACCAGGTCCGCAGCGCCGATCCGGCGAGCGACGCCGCCGATACGTTTCCGATCATCGGCAACAGCCCGTCGGTGGTGGCGGCCCAGAGCCAGCTGGCGACGCTCAAGGCCGAGCAGGTGTCGCTGTCGCAGACCTACGGGCCCGACGCGCCGAAGATGCGCGAAGTCGCGTTGAAGATCGAGGCGGCCAGCCGGCTGCTGGTGGCGGAGCGCCGCAAGGTGATCGACGCCGCCAGGAACGACTACGAAGCGGCGGCCGCGCAGGAACGGAACTTCGGCGCCGATCTCGATCGGGCCAATACGGCGAATGTCGAGCTCGATCGCAAGAGCGGCGACTACCGCATCCTCCAGCGCGATCTCGACAGCCAGCGTCAGATATTCCAGTCGCTGCTCGACCGTCAGAAGCAGCTCTCGGTGGTCGCCAACAGCCGCGCCAACAACGTCCGGCTGGTCGATCGCGCCGAGCCCCGGCGTGCCCCGATCTCGCCGAATCCGCGCCGCGACTGGCTGACCGCGATCCTCGCCGGCCTGACGGTGGCGTTCGGCCTGGCCTTCGGCATCGAATACCTGGATGACACGATCAAGACCCCCGAGGACATCACCAAGCGCCTCCGCCTGCCGCTGCTCGGGCTCGTCCCGGCGCTGCGCGGCAGCCGCGTCCCGGTCCTGACCGAAACCGTGCCGCACGATTTCGGCGAGGCGTTCCGCTCGCTGCGGACCTCGCTGGTCTTCACGAGCGGCGGCGAGTCGACCCGGATCATCGCCGTCACCAGCAGCCAGCCGCTCGAGGGCAAGACGACGACGGCCTGCAATCTCGCGATGGCGCTGGCGCTCGGCGGCTCGCGCGTGCTGCTGATCGATGCCGACATGCGCCGCCCGGGGCTGCACAAGACGATGGGGCTGCAGAACGGGTCGGGACTCTCCCACCTGCTGGTCGGCCAGGCCCGCGTCCGCGAGGTGCTCCAGCGCACCACCGACCCGAACCTGTTCGTGATTACCGCCGGCCGCACGCCGCCGAACCCGTCCGAACTGCTGGCTTCCGAGCGGATGAACCACCTGCTCGCCAACCTGTCGAGCGGGCCGTTCGACTGGGTGGTGATCGACACGCCGCCGGTGCTGGCGGTGACCGATTCGGTGATCATCGCGCAGAAGGTCGCCGGGGTGGTGTTCGTGGTCGGCTCGGAGATGACGCGGCGCGTGCACGCTGAGCGGGCGCTCGAAACGCTGCAGAACGGCCGCGCCCGCGGCATCGGCGTCGTCCTCAACCGGGTCGACTTCGACCGCAACAAGTACTACTATTCCCGGTATTACGGCTACCAGTACAAGAGCTACTACGCGCAGAGCAACGTCGCGTAGCCGCTGGCACGCGTTCGTTCTGGGGGGCAGCGTCGGCTGGACGGCCTTTGCCTTTGGCGGCATCCACCCCGCCGCGTTCCTTCCGCCGCTCCTCGGCTGCCTGGCGGTCGCGGCCGCCTTTCCTCCCGCCATCGCCGGACCGTCGGCGACGCGTCGGCTCGACCTGCTGATCCTCGCGGCGCTTGCCGCCGGCGCAGCGCAGGTGATCCCGCTGCCGCGCCCGTGGCTTGCCGCGGTGAGCCCGGCGGCGCTGCGCGTCGAAGCCGCCTTTGCCCTGGTCCCAGCCGCCGGCCCGCGCCCGCTGAGCATCGCCACCGGCGACTCGGTCTGGGCATGGCTGCTCTTCTCGGCCGCCTGCCTGCTGTTCCTCACCGCACGCCGGGCGTTCGAGGCCGGCGGCACCCGCACGGTCGCGCGGGCCGTCGCGGTCGCCGGCCTGGCGCTGGCGGGGGTCGCGCTGGCGCAGAGCGCGACGGCGAAAGGGCTGATGTACTGGCACTTTGCCCCGCCGCGTGAAGGTCCCGCGCCGTTTGGCCCGTTCACCAACCGCAATCATTTCGGCACCTGGGCGATGATGGCGGTGCCGCTCGGCCTCGGCTACCTCGCCGCTCACGCCGCCGTGCATCCGCATACGGCCGGCGACAGCTGGCGCCACCGGCTGCTGGCGGCGCTCGATGCGCGGGCGTGGCTGCTGGTCGCCTCGTGCCTGGCGCTGCTGGTGGCCGCGGTCGCCTCGCTGTCGCGCTCGGGCATGGTCGGGATGGGCGTGGCGCTGGCGTCGGGTGCCGTCCTGTGGCGACGGCGGGAGGGGGGACGACGGGAGTCGCGGCGGCGCGGACACTACGCGGCGCTGCTGGCGGCCGCCGGCACGCTCGGCATCCTGACGCAGGTCGGCTTCGCGGCGCTCTCGGTCAGATTTGGCGCGTCCGGGGCGGCCTTGGCGGATCGCGCCGCAATCTGGCACGATACGCTACCGGTGCTCCGCGACTTCTGGCTGACGGGAACGGGGGCGGGAACCTTTCAGACCGCGATGGCGGTCTATCAGCGCAGCAGACCCGAAGTGATCTTCAATCAGGCCCACAATCATTATCTGCAGGTCGCCTCGGAGGGCGGACTGCTGCTCGGCTTGCCGGTGGGCCTGGCGATGCTGGCGTTCGTCCGGGCGGCGGCGCTCAGCCTGCGCACCGATCGCACCTCGATGTACTACTTGCGGGCGGGGGCCGCGGCAGGGCTTGCCGGTGTCGCGGTGCAGAGCGTGTGGGAGACGGGGCTGACCGTGCCGGCGAATGCGGTGCTGGCCGCGGTCCTGGCGGCAATCCTGGTACACACCCCGCCGCAGCGGATGGCGGAGCGCTGATGTCGCTGCGCATCGGCATCGACGTCGACGGCGTCCTCGCCGACTTCAAGACCGCCTTTCACGACACGTCGCGCGCCAGCCTCGGCCGGCAGCTGGACGAAGAGGACCCCCGCTCTTCCGAGGCACTGGCTCAGGGGGACGTCAGGCGGGTCTGGGAGTACGTCGCGAAGACCCCGAACTGGTGGATGGGTCTGAAGCCGTACGAGCCTGAGCAGATCGCCCGGCTCTACGCGCTGACCCGCGAGTCGGGATGGGAAGTGTTCTTCCTGACCAACCGGCCGGCGAGCGCCGGCGAATCGGTCCAGTTCCAGACGCAGTGGTGGATCGAGCAGCACGGCTTCTACCTGCCGGCGGTCCTGACCATCCCCGGCTCGCGCGGCGAGGTCGCCAACGGACTGCGCCTCAACCTGATCGTCGACGACCTGCTGCTCAACTGCATCGAAGTGGTCGGCGCCTCGGCCGCCAAGGCGCTGCTGCTGATGCGCGGCGGCGACGCCGCGATCGAGAAGCATGCCCTCGAGCGCGGCATCGGCGTCGTGCCGACGCTGGCGCACGCCATCGAGATCCTGGAGCGGCTGCACACGCTGCTGCCGGCGCGCAGCGGACGGCTGATGCGGCTGGCCGAATGGTTCAGCCCCCGCAAATCCGAAGAGGCGCTGCCGCACAGCCCGCGCGCGGCGCGCCCGCTGCCGGCGGTGCGCGACCGGTAGCGCCGCCTCATTGGCGGCGCTCTCTCCGGCCGCCCATCAGCAGGCGCGTCATTCTGGGCTCGCGTCCGGCCGTGAGCCCGATCGCCTCGTCGCAGAGCTGCAGCGCCTCCGCCAGCTCGCCGCGCCTGAAGCGGACGTACGCGAGGCTTCGGTTCTCCATGAACATCAGCCCGGACGCCTCGGCCCGGCTCAGGGCGTCGAGAGCGGTGTCCAGTGCTGTCTCGCCCGGGCGATTGGATCGGTCGTGAACGCCAGCGCCCGCTCGAAGTGCCCGACTGCCGGGATCATGCCGCCGCTGTCGATGCTCGTTTTGCCCATCGCCTCTTCGAGCGCCGCCTGTTCATCCGGCCGGTTGAGAATCTCCGTGCATTCGAGGGCGCGAGCCCGTAGGCGGCAAGCGCCTCGTCATAGGCAAAGAGGCGGGCCGCCTCGGCGGCGGCCTCTTTCGCGCAGACCAACCCGCGCTCGTGCGCGCCGGCGGCGATGAAGTGATACGCCAGCCTCTCCACCGCCACCGCCGCGCGGGCACGGTACCGATGGCGGCGCGCAGGACCTCGTTCGCCGTCGCGCTGACACGGTCCAGCCGCCGCCCGATCGCCGCCGCCATGCTCTGGGGAATATGCCGATCGCCCACCGCCGTGCCGGTCCATCCGCCGTCCTTGCGCGTCACCGACCCCTGTTCGATGAGCGACTTCGCCTCCGGCGTCCTCGTGGCCGAACGCTGGCGTCGCGCCGCGATGGCGGCATCCTGGCACGGCGGCAGGGCGCAGGCCGAAGGCGCGGAGGGGTCGGAGGACGATCAGCCGGATCGGCCGATCAGCGAGGGGCGCAGACGAACCAGACCTGGCTGTTCAGCACCGGACCGAGCCGGCCGAGCGGCGTGAACAGACGGCGCTCGACGCGCAATCGCGCCTCGATTTCGCGCTCGAGGACCCGCCAGTCGAACCCCTTGTGGCCGCAGTACTCAATCGGGCCGGCGGGACCCTGGACGGTGTACTGGGCCCGCGCCAGGTTCGGGCCGCCGCGCACCGCCGCGAGCAGCTCGCGCGGGGTGTAGGTTTCGCGGTGGCGGTAGTCGCCCTGACCCCGCCATGCCGCAATCGCGCGGAACAGCTGCTTGCCGGCGAGCGCCGGCCCGACCTCGATCGGGACGCTGATGATCAGCCGTCCTGATGCCGCCACCAGCCGGCCCAGATCGTCGAGGACGCGGCGCCGCTCACCGTCGACGCAGTGCTCGAGTACTTCCATGCAGGTCACGACGCCGTAGGCATGGGCGTGCTCGGGCCCGGCGAGGTCGGCGGTGAGCACGAACGACAGGCCGGCGAGGTCCGACAACCGGCGGCGGCACTCGGCGAGCTGCGCGGCATCGATGTCAGCGCCGACCGCCTCGGTGAATGCCCCCTGGGTCAGCACCATGAAGGTGCCGTCGCCGCACCCGTAATCGAGCAGCCGACCGCGGGCCCCCGCGGTCGCGAGCTCCGCCGCGAGGCGGAAGCGGCTGCCATGGCTCCACGCCACGACCCGGCTCGGGCAGTAGATCTGCTTGCGGGCGTAGTCGCCGGAGGCGAGACGGTCTGTCACAGGGATTGTCGAACTAGCTCCACATCGAGGCGATCAGGATCTTGCGGAACTGCGCGTGCCGGAGCAGCGCCATCGCCGAGCGGCCGTGCCAGTTGAAGTTGGCGGTCTGCTTGAGGAGCGGCACGATCCCGTCGATCCGGGCGAGCTCGACCAGCGCATCGATGGCGCCGTCGTTCAGCCGCGACGCGAGCCGGCGGAATCGTAGGCCGGCGCGAATCTCGGCGCCGAGCCTGGCCTGCCAGCGATCCTCGTAGGCGCGAAGCCTCGCCTCGCCGAGGTTGTCCTCGCCGAGCGCCTCGTGCAGCACCTCAGCGGCGATCTGGCCGCTGACCAGGCCGTAGTAAATGCCGCCGCCGGTGGTCGGCTTGACGAGGCCGGCGGCGTCGCCGACGGCGACGACGCGGGAGTGATAGGTCCGGGTGACGGGTCCGAGCGGCAGGATCTTGAGCCGCGGTGCCGGCCAGTCGGCGCCGTCGAGGCCGTATCGCTGTTGAATCGACGTCCCGAGCGCGGCGAAACGCGCTGTCGCATTCTCGTCGCACATCAACCCGATCCGATTGAAGCGGCGGTCGCCGCGCGCGAACGGCACCGTCCAGGCGAAGCCGCCCGGCGCAATCTGCCGGCCGAGGTAGACCTCGACCATCGGCGGCCCGTCGAATGGCATTTCCAGCTGCGCGCTCTGGATGTAGGCGCGCGGCGCGCCCAGCCCGAGCGCGCGGTTGAAGCGGTAGCTGGCGCCACAGGCGAGGATGCAGGCGCGGGCGTCAATCGACGCGTCGTCGCCGTCGCCGCTGACGCGTACCCGGTCGGGCAGCACAGACACCGAGCGTACACGCGCGCCGTTGCGGAGATCGGCGCCGGCGGCGCGGGCGGCCGTGGCGAGGGACTGATCGAAGACCGCGCGATCGATCACGGCGGCGCGGACGCGCTCGGCGTCGATCGCGATGTCGCTGCCGTCCGCGGCGACGAAGCGCGCCGCGTGGGTCGTCGTCAGGATGGCGTGTTGGGGGATATCGAGCTCGTCGAAGGCCTCGACGCCAAGCAGCCCGGTGCAGTGCACCGGGACGCCGAACTGCTCGTGCTCCTCGAGCACCACGACCGAGCGTCCGTCGGCGGCCAGCAGCCGCGCCGCCATCAGCCCCGCGGGCCCGCCGCCGACGATGACGACGTCCGCAAGATCGCGAGGCGCGCCGGCTGCGCCGAGCGACGGCGCGTCAGTACTTCCTACCACGCGCTTCCCATGTGCCATGCACGCTAATCCAAAACGACAGCAGAATCAATCGTACGTCGAGCAGCCACGAGCGCTGGCGCACGTAGAGGCGGTCGTAGCGGAACTTCTGGCGCCGCGGGATGTCGCGACGGGCGTAGACCTGCGCGATGCCGGTCAGCCCCGGCCGGACGAGGATCCGCTGCGCGAAGCCGGGCACGTCCTCAAGACGCACCAGCCGGCCGTCGCCGTCGGCTTCAATCTCCCCCGGGCGCAGCGCCCGCGGACCGACGAAGCTCATATCGCCGCGCAGGATGTTCCAGAGCTGCGGCAATTCGTCCATCGCGGTGGCGCGCATCAGCCGGCCGATCGGCGTGACCCTGGAATCGGCGGCCATCGCCTGCACCGCGCCGGTCGCGGCCTCGGCGTCCGGACGCATCGAGCGGAACTTCAGCGCCCGGAAAGTGCGGCCGCCGAGCCCGACCCGCTCCTGCGCGTAGAACACCGGACCGCCGTCCCCGGCCTTGATCGCTGCGGCCAGGACGGCCCACAGCGGCGCCGACGCCAGCAACCCGAACGACGACAGCAGCACGTCGAGCGCGCGCTTGCCCATCACGACACCGCTTCCCGATAGACCGCCGCGGCGGCGCTTCGCATGATCGCCAGCGTGAACGCCGTCTCGACGCGGACCCGTCCGGCGTGGCCGAACCGGCGCCTCAGCGACTCGTCGCCGGCGAGCTCGACAATCGCGCGGCGCAGACTGTCGACGTCACCGGGCGGCACCGTCAGCCCGGTTTCACCGTGGCGGTTGACCCACGGCACTCCCGACGGCAGCCGCGTGCTGACCACCGGCTTGGCGCACGCCATCGCCTCGAGCTGGACGTAGCCGAACGCCTCCGCCCGCGTCACGGACGGCAGGACGAAGAGGTCGCAGGCGTGATAGAGCGCCGCCAGCTCCTCGTGCGGCACCTCCCCGGCGAAGCGGACGCGGCTGCCGAGGCCGAGCGCCCCGGCCAGCGTCGTCCAGCTCCCGCGCGACGGGCCGTCACCGACCAGCACCGCCGAGACATCCAGACCGGCCAGCGCACGGAGCAGGACGTCGACCCCCTTGTAGGGCACCATCCGGCCGGCGAACAGCACCAGCGGCGTCGGCCCGGCGGCGGCGCGGATCTCCGCGGCGCGGGCGCGAACCGCCGCCGTCGCCACCCAGCGCTCCGGATCGATCCCGAACGGAATGACCCGCGTCCGTTCGCGGTACGGTGCCAGCGCGGCGGCATGCTCGGCGAGCAGCGGCGAGGACACGACGATCCGCGCGGCGCGGTCGTATACGCGGCGCACCATCGGATGGTAGAACAACTGGTACTGCAGGCGCGGACGCACCACCTCGCTGTGGAACCAGACCACGATGGGCAGCGTCGGCCGGGTCACCGCGAGCGCCAGCAGCGCCCACGGATTCGGCTCATGGACGACCATCACGTCGCCGCGCGCCCGCCGCAGCTCCGCCGCCAGCCCCGGCGCGATCGGCACCGAACCGGCCGCGCCGATCGTACCGACCCGGGTCACCGCGACGCCGTGCCGTTCCTCGCGCACCGTCGCCCGCCCGGTATTGAAGGCAATCACGCCGCTCTCGACAGCGTCGGCCGTTCCTTCGCACAGCGATTCGACGACCCGCTCCATGCCGCCGGCGACCGGCGGGTAGAACTTGCCGACATGCACGACGCGGATCGGGGACCCGGCGCGGCTCATGACGACGCGGCGGCCGGAACAGGCGCGAGACGGCGGTACAGCGCCACCACCTCGCGCGTATATCGTGACCAGCTGAACGACGCGGCGCGGGCGATGCCCGCCGAACGCCGCTCCCCCCATCCGGCCGGATCGGCGCGGCGCTCGTCGAGCGCGGCCACCACCGCGGCGGTCCACGCCTCGACGTCATCGGCCGGGCAGTAGCGGACGGCCTCGGCACCGACTTCGCGCAGCGCCTCGATGTCGCTCGCCACCACCGGGGTGCCGCAGGCGAGCGCCTCGAGCACCGGCAGGCCGAACCCCTCACGCTCGGACGGCAGCAGCACCACGGCGCTCCGCCGGTAGACCGCCGCCAGCGTCGCGCGATCGAGAAACGGCAGCACGACAATCACATCGTCCAGGCCGAGATCGCGCACGAGCGCCCGCTGCTCGCCGGTGAAGGGACCGCCGACGCGCACCAGCCGCACGTCCGGCCGCTGCCGCCGCACGGCATCGAGAACGTGCAGGAGGACGTCGATCCGCTTCCGGGCAATCGTGCTGCCGACGTGCAGGATCTCGGTCATCCGTCCGGCCGGCCCGAGCAGGCGCGCCGCCTCGACGTCGGCGGCCGGCTCCGCCGCCGGCGTGCAGCTCGGGTGCGGCCCGTTCAAAACGACAGTGGTCCGCGCCGGATCAATCCCGGCCCGCGCGACCAGCGCCTCGCGCGTCGCCTCGGTATCGCAGGCGACGTGCCCCGCCGCCTGCAGGCCGCTGAGAATCCGCCGCGTCATCGAGCGGAACAGGATCGACCGCGCCTCGCGATCGGGCTCGAGAATCGATCGGAAGGTGTCGAGATCGTGGCAGGTGACGAGCGTCCGTTCGGCCGGCAGCGTATGGACGAGATGGGCGTAGCTGTGATCGACGACGTGGAAGACGTCGAAGCTCCGGGCGATGCCGCGCGTGACCGCGGGATAGTCCCACAAGCGGTTGGTGAAGCGGTCGGCGGTGAAGGCGGCGCGTGAATCTCGCGCCCCGGGCAGCCTCGCCGCGCGGGGGCGCAAGGCCGGCCGGATCAGCACCGGCTCGATCGCTCCGGCATGATCGGCCCGCAGATGGGCGACGAGCATCTCGGCGACGAGGTCCATGCTCGGCCATCGCTCCTCGAGCAGATCCGCGAGGACCGCCACTTTCAGCGGGGCCGTCATCGCGTCACCAGCTCATCGAAAAAGGCGAGGTGCTGGCGCGCGACCACCGGCCACGCGAATTCCAGCCGCGACCGCCGCAGCCCTCGATCGGCCATCTCCCGCCGCCGCGCCGGCTCCGCCATCACCAGGGCGATCGCCCGGGCCCATCCGTCCACGTCGCTCTCTTCCAGCAGCATGCCGGCATCACCGACGACGTGCGGAATCTCTCCGCTGCGGCTGGCCAGCACCGGCACCCCGCACGCCATGGCTTCGGTCAGCATCCTGCCAAACTGCTCCCGCCAGGCTGGCGTCGTCCGGCTCGGCGCGCAGAGCAGATCCATCGCGTTGAGATACTGTGGCACGTCTCGATGCGCCACCCCGGTGGCGATGCTGACGCGCCCCGGAAAGGACGCCGCCAGCGCATCGATGGCGGCGCGGTCATCGCCGCCGCCGACAAACAGCGCGCGCCACGGCGCCTCGATCCGGCGGAGCGCCGCGGTGAGGATGTCCATGCCTTTCGCCGCGACGAAGCGGCCGAGGAAGCCGACGACCGGCGTCTCGTCGCCCCAGCCGCGTGCCCGCCTGACATCCGCCCGCCCAGCGGCATCCGGCGCGAAGACCCGAGTGTCGACACCCGGCGGGATGACGCGCGACGGCAGCGCGGCATAGCCGGACCGCTGCATCTGCGTGTCGTGGACCGTCCTGCCGAAGGCGATCCAGCCGTCCGCACGGCGGAGGACACGCCGCTCGAACCAGTTGAACGGCGGCGGGTAGAACTTCGGCAGATTCTGGAATGTCGCGAAGACCAGCCGCGCCTCGGCCGGCGCCATCGCGGCGATCTGGGCGCCCGCCGCGACGTAGGGCTCCTCCCAGCAGTGGATCAGGTCCCACGGCTCCGCCATCAGCCGGCGCAGGCCGCCGTAGAGCATCAGGTGCGGGACCCGGCTCGCGTGAGACGACAGCTGCCGCGTCACGCAGGCGTCCTCGTTTCCGGCTTCGAACGTGAGGTGGCGCAGGTCGCCGTGATACCGCGCCGGCGCGGCGGCGGTTACGCTCCAGCGGCCCTCCCCCTCGCGCGCCATTTCGTCCGCGAGCCGCCGGTTGAGCGCGACGACGTAGGAGTGGCCGATCGTCAGGAGGCGCTTCATGCCCGCCCGGCCGCCCGATACGGCACCATCGTCCGCGACAACCGGCGCCACTCCCGGAAGGTCTTCCACGATACCGCGCGGCGATGGCGCCAGACGTCCGGCAGCAGGCCGGCGAGCTCCGCGGCAATCCACCGCCCGCCGCCGCCTTCCGCGCCGGTGGCGGCCTTCATCTGCCGGTAGCGCCACAGCCGCAGCGGCAGGCCGAGCACGACGATCGGCCACGGTTCGTTATAGAGCGAATACAGGCAATCGTTACGGATGGCGAAGCGCACGTAGCGCGTCGCGCTGCGGCCGGCCTGATCGGGGATGTGCGCGACGAGCGCATCAGGCAGGTAGACGACCCGCTGGCCGGCATCGAGGAGGCGGACGCAGTAATCCTTCTCCTCGCCGTAGTATCCGAAGCTTTCGCGATAGCCGCCCAGCCGCTCGAAGCTGTCGCGCCGCAGCAGATGGCCGAAGCCGATGAACGCGCTGACATAGACCGGGGCGGAGCCGCGGCCCGGCTGCATCCGCTCGGGCCACGGTTGGCCATCGGCCTCCGCCTGCGCGAATCCCACGGCGGCGACCTCGGGATCCTCATCCAGCACCGCCATCGCCGACCGGACCGCCGCCACTGACAGCACGACCGTGTCGTCATCCAGCAGCAGCACGTAGGGCGTGCGCGCCGCCGCGACGATCCGGTTGCGTCCGACGATGTAGCCGCGGTGGCCGTCATCGCGAATCACGGTCACGCCGGCGGCGTCGAGCCCGGCCGCGGCGAGCGACTCGCCGGCGGGGATCTCTGACGCATCGTCAAAGACAATGATGCGCGGCGACAGCGGAGCCAGCACGCGCAGCGAGCGGACGCAGCGCTCGAGCGAGGCGGGACGGTTGCGCGTCGTGATGCCGACGGTCAGCGCGCTCACGCCGCCCTCTTCTGGCCGGCGCTACGCGCCGCCTCGTAGACGGCGAGTGTTTCCCTGGCGGTGCGGGCCCAGGATAGCCCCGAAACACGCGCCGCCGCCGCGGCGCCGAACCGGGCACGGTCGCCGGGCGACGCCATCAGGCGGCTGATCGCGGCGGCGAGCGCCTGGCTGTCGCGCGCCGGCACGATCGTCCCGGTCTCGCCGTCAGCGACAAGCTGCGGCACACAGCCGACGGGCGTAGCGACGACCGGCAGGCCCTGGCTCATCGCCTCAATCACAACCAGACCAAAGCCTTCGTAGGTCGAGGGCAACACCAGCAGATCGTGGCGGCGGTACTCCGCGACCACCGCCTCCTCCGGCAGGCGCTCGAGAACCGTGACGTAGCGCCGTGTTTCCTCTGCGAAGGCGCTCAGCACGGTGGCGGCGTCCGGACCGGGCCCGAGAATCGTCAGCGGCACCGGCGTGCCGGCGCGTGCCAGGAGATCGAACGCTTCGGCAAGATAGTGAATGCCTTTCACCTGATCCCAGGATCCACAGAACAGCACGCCGGCTCCCCGCTCGCCCGTGGCGGGCGGCCCCGCCAGAAAACGGCTCGAGACGCCGTGCGCGACGACGTGTATACGGTCCGGAGCCTGCCAGCCGCGGCCGACCGCAAACTGCCGGTCCTGCTCGTTCAGGACGATCATCCGATCCGAGAGGCGGGCCGCCGCCGCCACCTGCGACAGCCGCGACGCCGGGTACCAGATGCGGCGCGGCCACGGCTTCCGTGACAGCCCGGCGCGGCTGTCGTCGAGCATTCGCCGGTAGTTTGCGTGTTCGAGCCCGTTGGACCGGCAGACGAAGACCGTCGCCGGCCAGCGTCCGAGCCGCCGTGCCGCGCCGAACCACAGCCCCTCGGCGCTGGCGGCATCGACGACGTCGTAGTCACGCCTCGCAAAGGCGCGGCGAATGGCGCGAAAGGCGAGCGCCGGCGCGGCGAGCTGCCGGAGCTGACGGCCCGCCGGCCGCGCGCCGAGATCGCCCGCAAAGAGCACGTCGCACTCGTGGCCGGCGGCGGCGAATTCCTCGCGTAGTTTGTACGGCACTTTCGCGGAACCGAGACGAGGATCGTCAGCGTAGTCGCCGACAAGCAGGATGCGCAGCGGCCGACCGGTCATGCCGCCTCCCGGCCGGCCAGGCGATCGAGGGTATGTCCGATCGCGAACTGGTCCTCGTAGACGCGGCGGCCGCGCTCGGCGAGCGCCGTGCGCGCGGCGGCATCGGCGAGAAGGCCGGACACGGCCGTGCCGAGCGCTTGCGCCGCCCCGGCCGGCGCAAGCGAGACCGCGCCGGTGGCCCGCCAGATCGGCTCGGTCAGCGCGCCGTCGGTGGTGACGACCGCGATGCCGTTGGCGAGCGCCGCCATCACGGAAGTGCGGCGGGTCGTGACGCCGTCAGGGTAGGGCTGCAGCGCGACGTCGCAGGCGCCGAGGACCGCCGCCACCTCCTCGCCGGACAGGCCCTCCCGGGTCGCGACGATGCGCGGTCCGAGCACGGTGTGACGCCGGCGCAGCCGCGCCGCGAAGGCCTCCGCTCCCCTGCCGATGCAGACGAAGCGCGCGTCCGGTACGGCGTCGAGCACCGCGACGATCGCGGGCTCGAGCTCTCGAGCGACATGATCGCCGAACGTCCCGAAGTGGCCGACAAGGCGCGTCCCGGCGGTCGTACCGGCCAGCGTCGCCCGCCAGCGCGAGATCTCGTCCGCGCCCGCGGTCGACGCGATCGTCGCGGGGATCGGCAGCTCGACGAAGGCGCGCGCCCCCCACGGTCGAAGATATCGCTGCCAGGTCGCCGTCGAAATGTAGGCGACCGGGCTGGCCTTGAGCAGCAGCGCCGCCATGACGCGCTGCGCCGCTGCCAGCAGGTTGCGCGACGGGCGGGTCCGGGAAAAATAGAAATAGGGTTCGTGGAACATCACCCGCACGTCGACCGCCTGCCGGTGGAGGCCGAGCAGCCAGAGGCAGAAGGCCACGTTGGCGCCGCGCGCCCCGAAGGCGTTCGGAACGTACTGGACGACGACCGCACCCGGTGCGGCGGCGAACGCCGAGGCGAGGGCGTCGCGCGCGCCCGGGCCGAAGCGGTCGGGCAGGCTGTGCAGGTGGACGCGCTCGGCGACGCCGGCGGTCACCTCCGGACACCACACATGCACGTTGAAGCCGCGCGCCGCGAGGCCGCGCGCCACGATACGGGTGTAGTCGCCGACGCCGCCGGTCTGCGGCGGGTACTCGCCGGTCAGGAGATGAAAGGTGCGCGTCACGCGGCGGTCCTCGCCGATCCGGCCGCCCGCGCCAGGACCCGTTCGATGGTGTCGAGGTGGGCCGGCAGGCTCAGCTCCGCGGCAACCTGGCGCGCGCCCGCACCCAGCCGCGCCAGCCGCTCGTCCTCGAGGGCTAGCCGCATCGCACGGCCGAGCGACTCGGGGTCGCCGACTTCCTTCACCAGTACGCCGCTGACGTCGTCGCGCAGCCACTCGCCGATCCCGCCGACGTCGAACGCCACTGCCGGAACGCCGTGCGCCGCCGCCTCGACGCCGACCAGCCCGAACGGTTCCGGCCACAGGCTTGGCACCGCGAGCAGGCTCGCGCTTCGCAGCACGCGGTCGCGCGCCTCGCCGGTGACCCAGCCGTGAAAGACCGCGTCGACGCCACGGTCGCGGGCGAGCGCACGCCATGACGCCTCGGCCGGTCCGCTGCCGGCAAACGCGAGCCGCAGCGGGCGCCCGCCAGGTGCCCGTGCGCCGGCGGCGGCGCGAATCAGGATGTCCCCCCCCTTGAGGTCCGTCATCCGGCCAACAAACACGACCAGCGGGTCAGCCGGCGGGGTCCGCACGAGCTCCGCGGCCGCGATCGTCGAAAACAGCGGCGCGACGGTGAGGCGTCCGTCGTCGACGCCGTGGCGCGCGTATTCGTGCGCCATGTGCCGGCTGGCGACGACGACCTGCGCGTACCGGGTGAAGAGCCGCTGCTGGCGCGCCGCCCAACGAAACTGATCGACCATCAGTGCCGGCCGGAGCTGACCGCAGCGCCGCGGAAAATAGAGCGCCAGGCAGGCCGCGCCCAGCACGCGCGAGCAGGGGCGGACCGCCGGAAAGGCGTGCGACTTGAGACCGCTGATGCAGGTGCCGAAGTAGCCGTGCATCATCTTGACGACCGGACAGGTCGCCAGCAGCTGCTCGTCCACGGCCAGCGGACCCATGTTGTGCGAAAAGCAGACGTCCGGGCTCCAGCGGCCGACGCGAGTCATCGCACCCGCCATGCCCTCGTCCGCCACGCTCATCACCTCCGCGGCGTCGTCCAGGCGCGTCGGCCCCTCTCCCCGGCGAGAATCGGCGCACAGGAAGGCGACCTGGTGTCCGCGCGAGCGGAGCGCGGGCATGATCGCGGCGAGATAGCTCTCGACACCGCCGCCGCCAGCCGGCGCCTCATGCGCGATCAGGACGCGCATCGTCGCAGCCTCAGGCACACACCGGCGAGTCCCCACGGGTCGGGCCGGCCGTCGAGCCGCTCGGGGCGGAGGCCCTGGCGGTCCAGCTCGTGCTCGAGCTCCGCCTGCCCGTAGCCGAACGACGCCCAGAGGTGCGGATGGATCTCCATGTAGAGCGCGAGCGCGTCACCCGCCGCCGCGATCGTCGCGCGCGCGCCGCGCAGGACCGCCAGCTCCGCGCCCTCGACGTCGAGCTTGATCAGCGCCGGCGTCAGGCCGTGCGCCGCGCAGATTGCGTCGAGGCTCGTCGTCGTGACGTCGATCGTTCCGGCGCCGTCGCCGGCCAGCCGGTTGTCCCCCTGAACGCCGTCGCCGATAAACCGCGCCACGCCCGGGCCGTCGCTGACGGCCTCGTGGTGCACGGTGACGCGGTCGGACAGGCGGTTGAGCGCGAGGTGCCGCTCCAGCCCGCGACGCGCTCCTGGCGCTGGCTCGAACGCGTGGATGCGGCCTGCCGGACCGACCCACTGCGCAAAGAGGAGCGTGTAAGCGCCGAGGTTCGCGCCGACATCGAAGACCGTGGCGCCCGGCGGCACGTCCTGCCGGAAGGCTTCGTACTCTTCGCTGTTCCACATCACCTGCCGGTAGGCGCCGGCGAGCCGCACGGTCTCGCCGTGCGGAAAGCGGCTGACCAGGCGGTCGCCCGGGAGCGCGTCGAGAACGCCTTCATAGAGCCGCTTCAATGGCACCTTCAGCCGCGGATCGGTCAGACGGTTGCGAAACGGACGGCCGGCCCGTTCGAGCAGCCCCGGCCGGCGAAACCCGTCGCCCTTGCCGAACTCCATCACGGCGCCGATCCTTCCTCGCCCGCCGCGGC
>JANMWI010000095.1:0-30159 GCA_031393955.1 Acidobacteriota bacterium | reverse complement strand
CCTTTGGAGCCGGGAGTTCGGCTTGTGTATTGTATGGGTGACGTCGCCGCCAACATTGTTGGGGGGGGGGCGTTTGTTTTAGTCACGCTCCTACGGTAAGGTTTGAGGGGGGCGCCACGAGCCCGGTTTGGTGGCGCCCGTCCCTTTTTCATCCATGTTGCTCTTGTCACGACCTTTGCCCCGAGACTTGGTATCGGTCGCCGTCCTGCTGATCGCCGGCACGATGGCACTCGGGGCGCAGCCGCGCCCCGGGACGCGGCCGGCGGTCGGATCGCCGCCGGAGCTCCCGCCCGCCTTGGCGGCGCGCTTCTCGGCTGGCGTCGACGCGCTCAAGCAGGGGGATCTCGACGCCGCCGAGCGCACGTTCAGGGAGGTGCTGGCCGGCGGCGGCGAGCGCGCCTTCGTCCATCACAACCTCGGCATCGTCCTGCAGCAGCGCGGACGCGACGCCCAGGCGCTCGTCGAGTTTCGCGCCGCCGCTCGCCTCGAGCCGTCGTTCGGACCGGCGCGGCTAGTCGCCGGCGCGAGCCTGCTGGCGCTCGGACGCCCGGCCGACGCCGAGGTCGAGCTGCGGCACGCGGTCCGGCTGATGCCGAACGAGCCGGCGGCCCATCTGCAGCTCGCCGATGCCTTCGAACGCACCGGCAATGTGGCTGGCGTGGTGGAGGAATATCGGCGCCTCACCGAGCTGGCGCCCGACAGCGACGAGTACGCCTACCGGCTCGGCAAGGCGTACCTGAAGCTGGCGCAACAAGCCTTCGAGCGGCTGCGCGCAGCCAATCCGCGGTCGGCCCGGCTGGCGGAAGCGCTCGGCGGCCAGTACCTGGAACAGGGTCGCGCCGACCTCGCGGCGGCCGCCTTCCAGGACGCGGCCGAGCGCGACCCGGCGCTCCCTGGCATTCACCTGGCGCTTGCCCGCATTCACCTCGATGAAGGACGATTGGACCAGGCCGCGGCGGAGGTCGCCCGCGAGCAGGCCATCGCGCCGGCAAGCGCGGCCGCGCGCGCGTTGCAGGCCGACATCGAGGCGGCCAGGAAGAAGCAGTAGCACACAGACCATGCGGGCGGCGCTCTGGCTCCCATGCGTGTTCGCGCTGGCGGGCGCGTCCGTCTCCGCGCAGCAGGCGCCGGCGGCCGCCGACCTGCCGGCGGCGTATCGCGGCGGCGCGATCGAGCACGCTCTGACTTCCCGCGACTGGGCGCAAGCCGAGCAGCAGCTCGCCACCACCATCGAGCGGACGCCCGATTCCCCGGCGCTGCTCGAAGTCCTCGGCAGCGTCTTCCTCATCGACCGCAAGCCGCTCAACGCCGCCATCGCCTTCAAGAAGGCGGATGCCATCCGCCCGCTGCCGACCCGCGCCCGCTACGGCCTGGTCCTCGCCTACATCTCGCTCCACCGCGGCGACTGGGCCCGGCCGGAGCTCGAGCGCCTCGCCGCCGCGGAGCCGGGAGCCGCCACCTACCGCTACTGGCTCGGCCGGCTCGACTACGATGCGGGCCAGTACAACGCCGCCATCGACAGGTTCCGGCAGACCCTCGAGCGCGATCCCGCCTTCGTCCGGGCGTACGACAACCTGGGCCTGACTTACGAGGCCCTCAATCAGCAGGACCAGGCGCTGACTTACTACCGCAAGGCGATCGCACTGAACCGCCGCGCCGCCTCGCGGTCGCCGTGGCCGGCGCTGAACCTCGGCATCCTGCTGCGCAATCTCGGCCAGGCGACAGAAGCTGAAGCCCTGCTGCGGGAAGCGGTCGGCTACGACGCCGCGCTGCCGCAGGCGCACTACCAGCTCGGGATGCTGCTCGAGCAGGAGAACCGCCTCGACGACGCCGTCGCCGCGCTGACGCGGGCGGGCAGCCTCGACGCCGACTACGCGGAGCCGCACTACGCGCTCGCCCGCATCTACCGCCGGCTGGGACGGAGCGAGGAGGCAGGCGCCGCCCTCGCGCGGTTCCAGCGGCTGCACGACGCGCACCGGGAAGCGCCACAGCCATGACCGGCGCGGCCAGGGTTTGCGCGATCGTCTGCACGGCGCTGCTCGCCGGTCAGCCGGGACGCGCCGAGGGCCACCCGGCGGAGCCCTTGACGCGTCAGGCGGCGCGTCCGGATCTCGCCCCGGCCGCCGTCCTCCGGCAGATCAATGCGCTCCTCGGCCGCGACGACCTGGCCGGCGCGCGCGCGGCGCTCGCGACCGCCCTGGCCGATCATCCGCGCGATCCGGCGCTGCACAACCTCGCCGGCGTCCTCGACGCCGAAGACCGCGCCTTCGCCTCGGCCGAGAGCCACTTCCGGACCGCCATCCAGCTCGGTCCCCGCGAGGCCGCGCCGTACGAGAACCTCGGCCGGCTGTATCAGGAGCAATCCGCGGCGGACCCGGGTGCGCGGGCCAAGGCGCTCGAGGTCTACGGCCGGCTGCTTGCCGTTCAGCCGTCGAACGCCGAAGCACTCTACCAGTCGGGATTTCTGCTCGCGCTCGACGGCGCGTTCGCGGCGTCGCGCCCGCTGGTCGAGCGTCTTCCCGCCGAGGTCCGCCGCCAGGCGCACGTACAGGTTCTGCTGGCGCTCGATCTCGCCGGCGCCGGCGACACGGCAGGTACCGCAACGGCGGTTCGGGCGCTGGCGGCCGATCCCCAGCTGAGCGCGCCCGACATTCTCGCGGTGATACCGGCATTCGACCACCTACCGAGCGACGAGCTCCCGGAGCAGCTCCTCAAGGAGCTCGACCGCCGCGATCTGGCGACGACGGAGTCGCTGCAGGCGCTGGGCCGCATCTATGTCCGCCGCGGGCAACAGCGCGAGGCGCGGGCGGTGTTCGAGCGCGCGGCCGCGCTGGGCGGGGCGCGGGTGCCCGTCCTCATCGATCTGGCGCGCGCCGCCGACAAGCTCGGCGATCACGACGGCGCGCTCGGCTACCTGGCACACGCCCGGGATCTCGAGCCGTCGAACGCGACCGTTCACTTTCTGTTCGGAATCGTCTGCGTCGAGCTGAACCTCGGGAGCGAGGCCTACGAGTCGCTGAAGAAGGCGGTCGCACTGGCGCCGGAGAACGCGCTCGTCAACTACGCCATGGGCGCGGTGTCGATGTTCCGCCACGAGCCGTCCGAATCCCTGCCGTTTTTCGAGAAGTACCTCGCCCTTGCCCCCGACGATCCGCGGGGCCGCTTCGCGCTCGGCGTGGCGCGCTTCCACAGCGGGCAGTTCGACGCCGCCGCGGCCGACCTGCGCGAGGCCGTCCGCCACCCGCCGACCGCCGCCGGGGCGCACTATTTCCTCGGCAGAATCGCGCGTCAGGCGAATGACCTGGAGACCGCCCGCCGCGAGGTCGACGCCGCGCTCGCGATCTACCCGGCCTACGCTGAGGCTTGGTCCGAGCTCGGATTGATCCAGACGCGAAGCGGCGCCTACGCCGAAGCCGGGCGGTCGCTCGCCAAAGCCGTCGAGCTGGACCCGGACAACTACTCCGCGGCCGTGAACCTCGCCATGCTCTACGGACGGACGAAGGATCCGCGGCAGGACGCGCAGACCGGGCGGCTGAAAGTGCTTCAGGACAAGCGCGCCGCGCAGGCGCAGGAGTTCCTGCGGATTATCGAAGTCGTCCGGTAGACGCCCCCGCAGCCGGCTCCGTGATCGTCGAGATTCGGTCCACCGGCAGGCGATCGACGGTCTGCACCGTCCCGCCGGGCCAGCGGATCACCATCGACGCAGCGGTTTCAGCCCCGATCCCGAAGTGCACCGTCCGATCGCTGGCGGATAGATAGCTGCCGGTCGCGCTGACCGTTGCGTACTGCTTCGCTCCTGACGCCGCCATGACCTCGATGGCTGCGCCGATGCCGTCGCGGTTGCTGCGGGTCCCGGCCAGCCGCACACCGATCCAGTGGCCGGTGCGCTCGCTGGTGTTCAGCAGCACCAGCGCCGGACCGTTCATCGTCGTTACGACCGCATCCACCAGGCCATCGCCGTTGAGGTCGCCGGTCGCGAGGCCGCGGCCGGCAAACGGCCGGGCGGCGAGATCACCGACGGTCGTCGAGACATCCACGAAGCGGCCGCCGGCGCCGCGCGCGAACAGCAGCGGCTGGCGGTAGCGCAGGTGCGGTGACGTCGCCTCGATGGTGTCGAGGACATGGCCCTGCGCGACGACGAGATCGCGCTGGCCGTCATTGTCCGCATCGACCAGCGCGAGGCCCCAGCCCGACCACAGCCGCGTGATGTCGGCCAGGCCGGTCGTGTGGGTCGCGTACGTGAAACGCCCTGCCTTGTCGTTGCGGAAGGTGGCGTAGAGCTGATTCGAGAGCGTCGTGACGAGCAGATCCGGCCAGCCGTCGTTGTTCTGATCGTCGAAGACGACGCCCATGCCGGCAAACGGCCGGCCGTCCTGGTCGAGCGCTGCGCCGCTGCCCAGCGCGACCTCCTCGAAGACGCCGCCGCCGCGATTGCGGAACAGGAACTCGCGGACCGAGTCGTTGGCGACGAAGATGTCGACGTGGCCGTCCTTGTCGAAATCCGCGATCGCCACACCGAGCGATTTGCCGCCGGCGTCGGCGATGCCGGCCCGTTGGCCGATTTCGGTGAAGTGGCCGTTGCCGTCGTTGTGGAACAGCAGGCAGGCGACGCCCGGATACCGATCGGGGTGGCAGTAGGCGCGCGGCCCGGGCGGCGGCTGGCCGCAGTACTCGTTCGTCTCGAACGACCAGGACAGGTAGCGCGCGACGAACAGATCCAGCCGGCCGTCCTCGTCGACATCGACGAAGGCGGCGCTGGTCGACCAGCCACTGCCCGCCACCCCCGCCGCCGCGGTCACATCGGCGAACGTGCCATCGCCGCGGTTCCGGTACAGCTTGTTACCGCCATAGGCGGTGACGTAGAGGTCTTCGAAGCCGTCGTTGTCGTAGTCGCCGACTGCCACCCCCATGCCGTAGCCGTCACCGGCCAGCCCGGCGCGCTTCGTTACGTCCTCGAACAGACCGGCCGCGGTCTGATGGAACAGTCGATTGAAGAAGCGGGCGTCCTGCTTGACGGGAGACGAACCCTTCGGCATCGGATCCGAGAGCGCCGCGCCGTTGGTGAAGAAAATGTCCAGCCGGCCGTCGTTGTCGGCATCGAAGACGGCGGCGCCGGATCCCATGGTTTCCAGCAGATATTTCTGCGCGGTTGGCGAGCCGTCGTGCGCGAACGCGACGCGACGGGCCGCCGCGACGTCGGCGAAGGCGAGGCGCGAGCTCTCCCGCGCCGGCAGTCCGGCAACAGCGCAGGCAAGTACAGCGCAGGCCAGCACCAGCGACGGCACGGGACGACGGCGCGCGCGTTGACACTGCCGCCGGCCTGTTGGTAGCCTCGCTCCAGGCTGTCCCATGCGAGAGTGGTTCCTTCCCCGCCGGGTCCTGCGCACCGGCGCGATCGTCGGACTGCTCGCCAGCGGCGGCCCGCTCCTCGGCGCGCAGCCTCGGCCGGCCGCGCCCGACATCGGCATCGCCGCGGCGGCGCGCGCGCTGTCCTCGGGCGACCCCGGCCGCGCGGTTCAGCTCGCCACAGCGTACCTCAAACAGCATCCGTCCGACCCGCGTGGCCATGTGCTCCTCGCCCGCATCCACCTGGACGCGAATCGGCTCGACCCGGCCTATCGCGAGGTGCGCCGCGCGCTGGCGGCCGACGCCCGCGACGTCGACGCCCTGTACTACCAGGGCCTGATCGCCGGCCGTCTCGCGCAGGCGCAGTTCCACCGCCTCGAAGCGATCGCGCCGCGGTCGCCGCGCGTGCACCAGCTGCTCGCTGAATCGCTCGACGCCCAGGACCGGCGGGCGGCGGCCGAAACCGAATACGAGGCGGCGCTGTCGGTCCGGCCGGACATGCTCGAGGCGCTGCTCGGGCTGGCCAGGCTGCGGCGCATCCGCCTCGCCTGCGACGACGCGGTGCCGCTCTACGAGAAGGCGGAGGCGCTTCGGCCGACCTTCGACGGTGCCTACGGCCTGGGCGTATGCGAGAGCGCGCGGCAGAATGACGAGCAGGCGCTGAAACACTTCGAGCAGGCCGCCGCACGCGACCCTGGCGCGGCCGTCGCCTGGGTGGGTCTGGCCACCGCGCTGACGCGGTTGCACCGGCCGGCCGAAGCCGTCGCCGCGCTGCAGCGCGCCATCACCCTCGAGCCCGGCATGAGCGAGGCCTACTACGCGCTGGGGCGCGCCTACCAGGCACAGAACGACAAGGCGAATGCCGCCGCCGCGTTCGGCAAGGCCGAGGCGCTCGCGGCCGCCGAGGCCGGCGCCCCCGCAGCCGTCCCGGCCCCTGCGACTAGCGGGGACGGCGGCAGAGGTCGCCGGTGAAGGTTTCAGCGTTCCCGGTCGTCCTCTGCCTCTGTGCCGCCGCCGCCATCGCACAGACCCTGGCCCCGACTGTCCACATCCCCCCGGCGTCGACCCACGCCGCTCCGGGCGTCAGCTACGCCGACATTACGTCCAGGGCCGGGCTCGCCGGATTCCGGCAGGTCTCCGGCGACGCCGCCAAGAACTACATCATCGAGGCGACCGGTTCCGGCGTCGCCACGTTCGATTACGACAACGACGGCCTCGCCGACATTTACCTGGTGAACGGCTCGACGCTGGATCTCGTTCGCGCCGGGCGTCCGGCGCCGCGCGCGGCGATGTACCGCAACCTCGGCCAGGGCACGTTCCGCGATGTGACCGGGGAGCTCGGCCTCGCCAATGAGCGCTGGGGGCAGGGGGCCTGCGTCGGCGATATCGACAACGACGGCGACGAGGACATCTACGTCACCAACTTCGGCATCAACCGCCTCTATCGCAACGACGGCGGCAGCTTCACCGACATCGCCGGCCCGGCCGGCGTGGCGGTCGACAGCTGGTCGACCGGCTGCGCGTTCGGCGATTTCGACGGCGACGGGTTCCTCGATCTCTACGTCGCCGGCTACGTCAGCCTCGATGTCAACAAGCTGCCGCCCTCGCCGTCGCAGCCGTCGGGTGGCGCCCCGGATGTCTCGACCGGCGCGCGCTCCATCGGCATGGGGGCCGCCTATTCCGCCGGAGCGGCGGTCTGCACGTATCGCGGTGCGCGGGTGATGTGCGGACCGGGCGGCCTGCCAGGCGCGCCGGATCACCTGTTCCACAACAACGGCCGGGGCGGCTTCACCGACGTCACCCGCGAAGCTGGCGTCGTCGACGCCAGGGGCCGCTACGGGTTTGGCGTGGCGTGGTTCGACATGGATGACGATGGCAAGCTGGATCTGCTGGTCGCCAACGACTCCGGTCCGAACTTCGTCTACCACAACCTCGGCCAGGGACGGTTCGAGGACGTCAGCTATGCATCGGGGGCCGCGCTCGACGCCAACGGCCGCGAGCAGGCGCACATGGGTGTGGCGATCGGCGACTACGACAACGACGGCCGCGACGACCTCCACGTCACCAATTTCGCAGACGACTTCAACGTCCTCTATCACAACCAGGACGGGAGGATGTTCTCGGACGTGAGCTTCAGGGCGGGCGTCGGGCAGCCGTCGGTGCCGTTTCTCGGCTGGGGCACCGGCTTCCTCGACTTCGACAACGACGGCTGGCTCGATCTCCTCGTCGTCAACGGCCACGTGTATCCCGCCGCCGATCGGATGGACTGGAACACCTCCTACGCACAGCGCGCGCTGCTCTTCCGGAACCTGGCCGGGCAGCGGTTCGAGGAGGTCGGGGCGGCGGCGGGTCCGGGCCTGACGACGCCGCGGACGTCGCGCGGCGCGGCGATCGCCGACATCGACAATGACGGCGGCCTCGACATCGTGATCAACAACATCGACGCGGCGCCGATGCTTGCCCACAACGAGGGCACGGGGCGGGGCCACTGGCTGGCGGTCCGTCTCAGAGGCGACCCCGCCGCGAAATGCCCGCGGGACGCCATCGGCTCGGTCGTGTTCGTCACCGCCGGCGGCCGCCGCGTCCGCGCCGAGGTCGCGAGCGGCCGCGGCCAGATGTCGCAATCCGACCTGCGCGTCCACGTCGGCCTCGGCACGGCGACGGAGATCTCGGCGCTCGAGGTGCGCTGGGCGAACGGTCCAACGGTCCGCTACCCCGCTCCGCCGATCGACACGATCGTCACGATCGATCAGGCCGCGTCCGTGCCGGCGCGCTGAGCCGGGTGAGCGGTCCGGTCGGCGCTATTTGCCGACGACCAGGATCGTGAATGAGTCGGGCACCAGCTGGCCCCGGCCCCGCCCGCGGCCGGCGGCCGGCGCCGGCGCATCAGCCGCTGGCGCCGGCGGCGGCGTGAACTCGGCGGCAATCAGCAGGACGTGATTCGTCTTCGTGTCCAGCGTCAGCGTTTTTGCGCGCGTCATCGTCTTCACGGTCTGGGTGACCGCGAAGCTGGTCGGGCTCGACTCCTTGACGACCGTCAGCGTGCCGTCCCCCTGCGAGCTGAACGCCTCCATCGTCGCCGGATTGAAGAGCGTGCCGTCGACGCCGGCGCCGATCGGCAGCGCCGTGATGACCTTGCCGTCGCTGGCGTTCATCACGACCATCGTCTGCGGATCATGACAACCGACGAACAGGACGCCGTGCTTGACGTCGAAGCCGAGCCCCGCCGGTTCCCCGCCTTTGCCGCCGAGCGGGTACTTCGCCGTCACGGTGAGGGTTTTGGCGTCGACAACGGCCACCATGTCCTTGTCTTCGAGATCGACGTAGAGATGCCCCTTGCCGTCGGTGACCGCCTGTTCCGGGGCGCCGCCGAGGTCGATCTTGCCGACGACGGCGCCGTCTTTCGCGTCGATGACCGTCGCGTTCGGCGCGCTGTGGCTGAAGACGTAGACGCGGGCGTTGAAGGGATCGAAGAGGATGCCGTCGGGATTGCCGTCGACGTCAATCGTCTTGAGGACGGCCAGCGTGTTGGTGTCCCACATCGCCACCGGCTTGCTGCTCGAGAAGCCGTGGTGCGAGGACGGGTCGACGGCGGCGCCGCGGGCGCTGACCTTGGGGATTTCGCCGACCGCCTCGAGCGTGTCGAGGTTGAAGACCGAGATGCGGGCGTTCGCGCCGCTGCGCGGGATGTAGAGCCGCCGGCCGGCGGCGTCCGCGTAGACGTAGTCGAATCCGCCGTCGCCGCCGGTCCGAACGCTCTTGAGGACCTTGTACTGCCCGGACGACCCGGCGTCCTGCGCCCGCAGATCCGATCCGACCGTCAGGAGCGCCAGCAAAAAAGCGATGAGTGCACTGCGCATGATTGCCTCGATTTCAGGTGACGTATGAGTGGTTGACGCCGCCCGCGTATGAGTGGGGCCCGATGCGGCTGGGAGTGATTGTGCACCAGCCTCGGCCCGTGTGCACCGCGGCCGGAAGATGTCACAGAAATGCCATCGCCGTGTCGGCGTGGACATTCGCTCCACGGAATGGGATTCTCTAGCCTTTCCTTCGGAGCCTGATGCGAACTCACATCCTGACCACGCTGCTGGCGCTGCTCGCTCCGATCTTCCAGACCCCCGCCAGCCAGGGGCCGCTGACCCTGGCCGGGACGATCACCCTGCCCGGCGTCGAGGGACGAATCGATCACCTGTCCTACGACCCGTCGGCGTCTCGGCTGTTCGTGGCCGCCCTCGGCAACAACACCGTCGAGGTGCTCGATCTGAAGAGCGGACGCCACCTGAAGACGCTGGGCGGATTCCGCGAGCCGCAGGGGATCGCCGCGGCGCCGGCCCTGAACATGGTAGCGGTGGCGAACGGAGAGGGGGCGGGCATCCAGCTGCTGGATGCCACCAGCCTCGCCATCACCCGCACCGTCGCTCTGGGAGTCGATGCGGACAACGTGCGGTATGAGGCGGCGTCGAAACGCCTCTACGTCGGGTATGGCGGCGGCGCCCTGGCCGCGGTCAACGCCGCCGACGGCACGGTCGCCGGTCAGGCCCGGCTGGCCGGGCATCCGGAGTCTTTTCAGCTCGAGCCGGCGGGCCATCGCATCTTCGTCAACGTACCAAATGCCAATCACATCGCCGTCGTCGATCGGCGGACGATGGCCGTCGTCTCGACCTGGCCAATCGAAAGGGCGTCGGCGAACTTCCCGATGGCCGTCGATGCGGCGCGGCATCGGCTGTTCATCGGCTGCCGGCGGCCGGCGAGAGTGCTCGTCTACGACACGACCAGCGGCGCGCAGTTGACGTCGTTCGAGTGCGTCGGCGACACCGACGACGTCTTCTACGATGCCGACCGGAAGCGCCTGTACGTCACGGGCGGCGAGGGATTTGTCGACGTGTTCGAGGAGCCGCAGGACGGCCATTTCGCGCGCGTCAGCCGGATCGCAACGGCGCCTGGCGCGCGCACCTCCCTGTTCGTGCCCGAGCAACGGCGGCTGTATGTCGCCGTCCCGCATCGAGGCAGCCAGGCGGCCGAAATCCGCATCTATCAAGCCCCCTGAATGGGGACACTCATCTCTACGCGAAGTCGTTAATTTCGCCGCCACCGAGCGGCGGCCGACCCGACCAGCCCGCCCACAGTCCCGAAGACGACGCCGGGCATGAGCAGCATGACCGGCAGCGTAAAGACTTCGCCCAGGCCTCCGCTCCGCTCGATCGCCCGCAGCGTCGCCGGGTCGTGCCAGCCGGCGAGCAGGCAGGCGGCGCCCGCCGCACCGATCAGGCCGCCAAGCCCGGCCGTGACCACTGACGACAGGACGCCGCCGGTCACCGAGCCGGAGCGGACTGACGCGTGGAACGACGCTGCCAGCAGCAGACCGACGCCGAGGGCGGTCGAGATCGCCGCGCGTGTCTGGAAGTCAGTCGGCGGCGCGAACCAGTCCAGCGCAGTGCGGATGATGAACGCCGCGCCGAAGAGCGCCGCCCAGAGCCGGCTGCCGCGCCAGACCCGCCCGTAGAAGCGCGCCGAACGACGCGATCCCGCCCACGGCGGTCCGGGGGATGCTGCCGGCGATGCGAAGGCTGCGTTCATCAAGCGCGTAACTCTTACAAACGGCCCAGTTTCGATACGCGGCGGTCGGCGCGTGCGTGCACGGACGCGGGCGAAGTGCCACATCTTACGCCGCACCGGCGCGGCCGTCATCTTGCAAACCGGGATTGCGTCGGTTCGGCCGACACTCTATCACAGGCGAAAACCAGTATCAGTGCAGCGGACGACCGCGGCGAGCCCGCTCTTCCTCCAGGGAGCGCCACGCGCGGATGCGCCGCCTGCACCGAGGCATCGTTGACCAGATCATCCGCCCGCATTGTGTCACTCTCCGCTGTCCTGCTGATGCTCGCGGCCCACGCCGTCTCGGCGCAGGCGCTGCCGGACGGCTGGAGCACGACGGACATTGGCGCCGTCGGTGCCGCCGGCAGCGCCACCGGCAGCGGCGATGCCTTCACCGTCCAGGGGGCGGGCGCGGACGTCTGGGGGACGACGGACGCGTTCCGCTTCGCGTATACCACCCTGACCGGCGACGGCTCGATCGTCGCCAACGTCACCAGCGAGGATCGCGTCGCCGACTGGACCAAGGCCGGCGTGATGATGCGGGAAACGCTCACCGCCGGGTCGCGCCACGCCTTCATGCTCGTCAGCCCGGGCAAGGGACTGGCGTTCCAGCGGCGGGTATCGACGAGCGGGACCTCGACGCACACCTCCGGAGGGACCGGCACGGCGCCGCAGTTCGTCAAGCTGACGCGGGCCGGCACGACGTTCACCGCCTACCGGTCGACCGACGGGACCAGCTGGACGACGGTCGGCTCCGACACCATCGGCATGGCGCCGACGATCTACGTCGGTCTGGCGGTCAGCAGCCACGTCACCGCCACGCTGGCGACTGCCACGTTTGCCTCGACGACGGTCACCGCCGCGCCGCCTCCGCCGCCGCCGGTCTCCGCTACCGAAACGATGGTGTTCTTCCGCCACGGCGAGAAGCCGTCAGGCGGATACGGTCAGCTCACCTGCCAGGGGCTCCAGCGTGCGCTGGCCCTGCCGCCGGTCCTCAAGGCCCTTTACGGCGACCCCCAGTATCTCTTCGCGCCGAATCCAACCCCCCAGGTCCCCGATGCGGCGGGCAGCTTCTATTACGTCCGCCCGCTCGCCACCATCGAACCGACCGCGATCAGGCTGGGGCTGCCGGTCAGTGCGCAGTACGGCTACACCGACATCGCCGGCCTGCAGGCAGCGCTCGTCAGCATCACTTACGCGACCGCGACCGTGTTCATCGCCTGGGAGCATCTCAAGCTGCAGGAACTGGTGCAGAACCTGATGAACGCCTATGGCGGCGGCGTGACCGTCCCGGCCTGGCCGTCGGGAGACTACGACAGCCTCTACGTCGTGCGGCTGACCCGCGCCAACGGCACGACCACGGCGCAGTTCGTCCGCGATTACGAAGGCCTCAACAACCTGTCGACCTCCTGCCCGTAGCGCGCCGGTGGCGTCCGGGTAAACTATCCGGATGCGCCCGCGCTCCCTCTGCGTGTCGATCCCGGTGCTCGCCCTCGGGCTGGCGCTGACGACGACAGGCATGGCGGCGGCGCAGACTGTGCCGGCGGCCGAGGCGCCCGCTGCCCCGCCGACGCCACGCCCGGCCGCCGCGCGCGCGGCCCAGCCGCCGGGCCTGCACCTCGATTTCACCCTGATGAACGCCTTCGACGGCAACATCAACCGCGAAATCGTTCCGCTGCGCTCCTACGGCCTTGCCCCCGGCGTGTCCCTCCGCTACGAGCCCGCCGGCGCGTTCGGCTGGGGCTACGACGGCGCGGTCAACGAATACACCGGCACCGACCGCTGGAACCGCGTCAGCCACGCGGTGTCGGGAGTGATGACGCGCCGCATCGGTGGCATCCGGCTGGAAACCGCGGCCACCGGCAGCTGGAAGGTGCCGACGGACGACCGCGAAATCACGAGACAGGGCGAGGTCGTCGAGCGTCTCACCACGAGCCTGTCGCGCAGCACGCGGCTGCAGCTGGTCGGCGCCTACCGCTACAAGTATTACGTCGAGCATACCGGGACGAGCGGCAGCAGTCCTTATGCGGGTGCGCGCATCGAGCAGCAGCTCGGCGTCAGCCACGTGGCGTTCGCCTACCGCTTCCAGACCCGCGAGTCGCGGGTCCGGCAGGATCGCTACAGGCGGCACGGCTACGGCGTGGCCTTTTCGACCCCGATTACCCGGAGTGATGAGCTCGGGATGGAATTCGAATACCGTCCGCAGATCTACGAAGGGATGGTGCCGACGTCCAATGGGCTGGCCCGGCGGCGTGATCGCCGCATTCTGACGAACACCACGTATCAACGTCCCGTCACCAGCCGCGTCAACCTGCTCGCCCTGGCCGGATTTCAGCGCCGCTGGTCGAACGACCTGTCGCGCCGCTTCTCCGAGCCGATAGTGGCGTTGTCGTTGCGCTACCACTGGCGCTGATCGCGCATCCGAGGAGACGACCGTGCCCGGCCCGACGCTGCTCCGCCTGACGCTGGCTGCGCTCCTTACCGGCGGCGGCTCGGTCCTGGCCGCACGCCAGCCGGCCGGCCGTTCGATCGTCCTCGACCACGCCCGCCTCGTCGACGGCACCGGTGCCGCGCCGATCGACGACGGCCGGATCTTGATCACGGCGGATCGCATCGCCGCGGTCGGGCCCGCCGCCGCGGTGCGGGTGCCAGCGGGCGCAGATCTGATCGATCTCGCGGGCCGGACGATCCTGCCCGGACTAATCGACCTGCACTTCCACATCGAGACCGATCCGGCGATCGCTGCGGCAGCTGAGCCACGGCGTGACCTCGTTCCGCGACCCGGGCCAGTGGAACGACCGGTTCGCGCCGCTGCGCGCGATGATCGCGGCCGACGGCCTGCCGGGCCCGCGGATCTTCACCACCGGTCCGCACATCGACGGCGAACACCCGGCCTATCCCGCCGACGCCGTCGTCGCGCGCGACCCCGAAGAAGCGCGCCGCTTTGCGGAGCGTGCGGTCGGCGAGGGGGCGTCGGCGCTGAAGATTTACTTCCGGCTGCCGTTCGCAAGCGCCAGAGCCGTCATCGGCGTCTGCGACGCGCACGGGATGCCGTGCACCGCGCATCTAGAGATCCTGAACGCGCGCGAGCTGCTCGACAGCGGGCTGCAGGGCATCGAGCACATCACGTCGTTCGGAACGAGCCTCATCCCGGAGCGTGACGCCGAGGCATACCGGCAGGCCGTCCTGGCGGACAACGACGCCCGCAAGGAGGGGCGCTACCGGGTATTCGCGGCCGCGGACCTCGACGGCCCCGAGGCCCGTGCCCTCTACGCCGTGCTACGGGCGCGCCGGCCGTGGATCGACCCGACGCTTGCCGTCTTCGAACGGCGGGCGGGCGTGCTGACGGACGGCGTCACGGCGGAAACGGGCGCCGTCATGGCGGCGGGATTCGCGAAGATGAAACAGCTGACGCGGCGCGTCGCCGCCGAGGGCGGGCGGCTCGTGATGGGCGGGCACACCGAGGTGCCGTTCGCGGCCCGCGGCGAGGCGCCGTGGCGCGAGCTCGAGCTGCTGGTCGAGAGCGGGCTGTCGCCGCTCGAGGCGATCACCGCCGCCACCGGCACGGCGTCCGGCTTCCTCTACCGGCAGCGCGAGCTCGGGACGCTACGGCCGGGCCTGAAAGCCGACCTCATTGTCGTGCGCGGCGACCCGTCGCGCGACATCTCGGCGATCCGCGGCGTCGAGCGGGTGATGGTCGACGGCCGGTGGATCGACGTCGCCCGCTACCGGACGCGGTGAGGCCGCGCGCCAGGGCTCAGCGGCCGGCTGGCGGCGCCGCCGGACGGTTGAGCGACAGCAGGTTGGCGAGCAGCCGATACGCGCCGGGCACGCCGTACGGCAGCTGCCGGTGGAACGCATAGGCGAAGTAGGTGTAGTGGCCGGTGCCGTACTTCGCGTGCAGCCAGCCGCCTTTCTGCGGCGCCTGTCCCCGGTCCGCGGTCGCGATCATCGCGGTGTACTCCGGCGCCCAGGTCGACCAGAACTTCGAGCCGCGCTGCTCGACCCAGTGGTCGAAGTCCGCCGTCGTGATCTTGTTCGGGACGTTGAACACCGCCTCCGCCGGCGCCAGGATCTCGACCGGCGAATCCTCCTCGGAGACCTCCTCGGCATCGCGCGGCAGCTCGCCGGTGAACGGCGCGTACTGCGCCGGCACGAACTCCTGCGTGTTGTAGAGGACGATCAGGTTGCCGCCGTTCTTGACGTAATCGAGGAGCCGGCGGTTGTAGGTCTTGAGATCGTCGCGGACCGCATACGCGCGGGTCCCGGTCATGATCGTGTCGAACCGGCTGAGGTCGGCGCTGGCCAGCTCCTGCGCGCCGAGCAGCTGCACGTCGACGCCGAGCTGCGCCAGGCCGGCCGGCACATCGTCGCCGACCCCCATCACGTAGCCGACCTTGAGGCCGGCGGGGAGGCGGACGTCGACGCCGCGAACGCCGGCCGCCGCCGGGTGGTAGAGATAGCGCGTCTCGAGGTCGCGATGCTGGAGCACATCGTAGCCCTCGCGGAACTCCCGTCCTGTGGATGAAGCCACGGCCTCGATCCGGTAGCCGCGATCCGCCAGCGACGGGATCGTCACGGTGAACGGAAAGAATGTCCGCTCGCCGGCGTGCGCGAAGGCGAAGCGCTGTGAGGCGGGCTCCGCCGTCCAGCCGTCCGGCAGCGACAGCGTCAGGGTGCCCTCGGACGCGCCCTCGACATTGTTGAGGATCTCGGTCCGCAGCTTCACCTGTTTCACCGCCATGCCGAGCGGGACGACGGCCTGCGCGGGCGTCACCGTGACGCTGATCGCCGGAACGACCGCGAGGACGCGGCTGTCATAGCCATACGGCAGGTTCGATTCGAGCCGCCTGACCGGCTCGTGGATCTCGAGCGGCACACCGTTGACCTCGAACGTCGCGACCGCGACGAGCGCCGGCGCGGCGGACGGCCGGTGGAGCTCGGCGGGATCGGCGACGGTGTAGCGCGTCTCCTGAATCCCCTGGCGGGTGAAGTACGGCCGGGTCAGCGGGGCATCGGCCGGGACGGTAACCGCGATGGTCGACTTGAGCGGTACGTTGACGGCCGCGTCGTGCGCTGACGGTTCCGGCTTCGCGCCCCAGGAGGTCTTTGACGCGAGCGCCACCCGGACGGCCGTCACCGCCACGGGACTGCGGTTCGTGAACGAGGTCCGCACTTCGAAGGCCTGGCCCGGCACGACCGGCGGCATCGCCGGCGGACGCGCGAACGCCGCGGCGGGCCCGGTCGGCTCGCGCGTGCCGGCCGGCTGCGCCAGCGCCGTGAAGGCGTTGCCGTGGCTGGGGGCGAGCGCGTCCTGGATCTGCTCCGCCTTGTTGTCGAGGATGGCGGCGACGTCGGGGTCGCCGCCAAGCGACGCGCGCGCGGCGCGCGTCGCCGCCAGCGCCCGGGCTAGCGCCGGCGCCGCCGCCGACGGCTCGGTCATTGTGAAGCCCTGCACGGCCGCCTGGACGTCCCTGTCGATCGCCTCGAGCGCGGCGGCGGCGCCGGCCGGCGGCGTCCGCCGCAGCGCCCGGTAGACGCCGGGAATGGTCGTGTCGATCCCGTCGAAGAAGCTGCTCTCCTTCGCCGGCGCGTCGACCACCGACTGCAGCCGCTTGTAGTACGACACCGCCGGTCCGGCCTGCGGCACGAACTGACCGCTGTTCTGCGATCGCTGGAAGCTCAGTCCGAGCCGGCTGAAGGTCTGGTACGAGTCACCGATCACCGGGTCGTAGACGCCGGTATCCACCCGCAGCGTCCAGTCCTCGTTCTCGCGGACGCCGCCCATGTAGAGCTTCAGCGCCTGCCACGGCCGCAGGCCGGCGGCAATCTGCTCGGGGAACCGCGCCGGATCCGCCGCCGCCTTGAAGGCCTCCTGCGTCATCAGGCCCGCCGCCTCGTGATTGCCGTGGCCGTCCCGATCGTTCCCCTGGAAGCGGGCAATCAGCACGAACGGCCGGTCCATCCGGATTACCCGGACGACATCGCGCAGGACGTTCTCTCGTCCCCATTTGTCGAGCGTCTCGTCGAGACGCTTGGAGAAGCCGTAATCGATCATCGTGGTGAAGTACTGCCGGTCGACGCCGTAGTAGCGATCGGCGGTCAGCAGTTCCTCGGTCCGAATCAGGCCGACCGCATCGAACAGCTCCGAGCCGATCGCGTTGTCGCCGGATTCGCCGCGGTTGAGCGTCAGCAGCGCGAGGCGCGCGCCCTGGCCGCGGCTGAGCATCGCCAGGACGCCGCCGTGCTCGTCGTCGGGGTGCGCGGTCGTGTGCATCGCGCTGGCGGTGGTCTGGACCTTGCGCAGCTTCTGCCAGACCCCGGCGGCGCCCTGATCCTGCGCCGCCACCTGGGTGCGGACCGGAGACGAGGCGAGCGCGCCGGCCAACGTCAGGAGAACGGCGACCGTGAATCGTCGGGTGGTGATCTGCATGCGTGTCGTCCGGTGGGTTTGAAGGTACGGGCTGGCGAGGCGTGCCTCGCGGATTCTCTGAGCAATGCTCGCGCACTGTCAAGCAAACAGAGCCTCCCCTCCGGCCGGTGTCAAGGGACCGGCGGAATCAGGGGGTGCGCGCCGCGACGTCAACGAGGGTGCGGTAGATCATGTCGGTCCCGGCGCGCAGCGAGTCGATGCTGACCTGCTCGTCGTTGCCGTGCATCCGGGTCAGCTCGTCGGCGGTGATCGGGTAGGGATAGATGCCGTAGACCGGTATGCCCCGCTTCCGCCAGGCGATCGCATCGGTGCCGGCCTGGAAAAGGTAGGGCGTGACCTCGGCGCCGGGAAACGCCGCCCGCGCCTGCCGCTCGAGCGCGCGGAAGAGGTCGGTCGTTTCCGGCGACGGCGCGCCGCCGCCGGCGATCGCGGCGGCCGCCGGATCCGCCAGGCTGAGCGTCACCGCCGGGTCGTCGATGGCACGTTCGAGCAGGGCGAGCAGCGCCGCGAGATCGGTCCCGGGCACGATCCGGATGTTGAGCGTCGCCTCCGCGGATCCGGGGATGACGTTGCTGCGAATCCCGGCCTTGAGAAAGACCGGCGCGAAGGTGCTGCGGATGAGCGCGTGGAGCAGCGGATCGCGGCTGACCGCGGCGTCGGCCTGCGCCACCGCCGTCGGGTCGCCGCCGTCCGCCAGCGTCGCGAGCGACGCCGCCAGCGGCCCGTCGGTGGTCCGCGACAGCGTCCGCAGGAACTGCCGGGTGCTGTCGGTGATCTGGAGCGGCGTCTCGAATCGCGACAGCGTCGCCAGCGCGCGCGCCAGCGCGAAGATCGCGCTGTCGGGCCGCGGCATCGAGGAATGCGTCGAGGTGCCGCGGGCGGTGGCGAGCACCGCGACGCTGCTCTTGTCGGCGGTCGAGATGCTCACGTACCGGACGCGGCCATCGGGCCCCTTGATGATCCAGCCGCCCTCGTTGAGCGCGAACTCGCAATCCATGTCGGCCCAGGCGCGCTCGGCCAGCCAGCTGGTGTTGTACTGGGCCGCTTCCTCGTCCGGCTCGACCAGCAGGATCACGTCGCGCGACAGCGGCACCTTCCGCTCGGCCAGCATCATCACCGCCCGCGTGAACACCGCCATCCCGCCCTTGAAGTCGATCGCGCCGCGGCCGACGACCTGGCCGTCGCGAATGACGCCGGCGAACGGGTCGACGGTCCACTTCTCGCGCTCGACGCCGACGACGTCGGCGTGCGCGGCGAGCAGCACCGGGCGGCGGCTGCCGTCGCCGCGCAACCGCGCGAACAGCGCCGCCTTGCCGGCCTCCGGCGTCGGGACGATCTTGATTTCGAATCCGAGCTGCTGGAGCCGCGGCGCCAGCAGCTCCGCAATCTGCTGTTCATGCCCGGGCGGGTTGGTGGTGTCGACGCGGATCAAGTCGACCAGCAGCTGCGCGGTCGGGTCGAGGACCGCGGCGCCGGCGGCCTGCGGCGCCGCCGTCCGGCCGGTTGCCGGCAGAACGAGGCAGACCACGAACACGGCGGCGACGATCTGAATGACACGCATATCTGGGCACCTGGACCGGGCCGCGCGCCGGCGAATCACCCGACAGGACGGCGCACCCGGTGTGGTAGAATCGAGCTCCACTTAGCAACCTATGGTCGCCACTTCACGCCCGGATCAGGCGCGCCGTGCATCCGTTCTCCTCGTCGAGGATGATCGGGACACGCGCGATATGTACACGATGTGGCTGGAACACGTCGGCTTCGCCGTCTTCGCCTCGGAAAGCGCCGACGACGGCTTCAACACCGCGCTCGACCGGCAGCCGGGCGTGGTCGTCACCGACTACATCCTGCGCAACGGCGCGAGCGGCGCCGACCTGTGCCGGCGGCTCAAAGGCGATCCGCGCACCGAACACATCCCCACGTTGCTGATGACCGGATCGTCCGAGCGGCGGACGGTTGACGGCGCGCTGAAAGCCGGCTGCGCCATCGTCCGCCTCAAGCCCTACCTGCCGGACGCCATGCTCGCCGACATCGATGCCCTGCTGCGCGGCGAGACGCCAGAGGCGTTTCCGGCCGAACACGAGGGCCGGTAGACACGCGCGGCGGCGGCGCGGCTAGACGCAGTAGCGCCCGACCAGCGTGCACAACTCGTCGAAGTTGGTGGGTTTCTCGACGCAGGCCACGGCGCCGAGCTGCCGCGCCTCCTCCATCAGTTCCGGCCCGGCGGCCGAGACACAGATCACCGGCACGTCGGCCCGGATCTGGTCGCGCTCCCGCGTTGCCAGGAAGGTCAGCCCGTCCATCACGGGCATCATCAGATCCAGGACGATGACCGAGGGGCGCTCGCGCTGCAGGCGCTTCAGGCCCTCGGCGCCGTTGCTCGCGGCGGTGACGTCGTAGCCGCCCCCTTCGAGCGCCATCCGCTCCAGCGCCCGCATGTCCGGATCGTCCTCGATGATCAGCACACTCGGCATAACTGGCATCACCATACATGACCCGCCGATCTGGCGCCAGCCCTTGACAGGAGCGGGGCTCGCGATCCTGCGCCGGCCGGGCCATGCCGAACCAGGCCCGGCTCAACGATATCGCCCCTCCGCGCCACTGTCGGTTGGCGAATTCACGGTCGGCGACGAACGGAAATTCACTGGCATCGTCCACGACCTGAGCAACCGCGTCCGCATCGAAGGCCAGCTGGGGGAACGCGCCGCAACCGCGCCTCGGCCCCGTCCTGCTCGCGCCGCTGGTGACGATGACGGCCGAGCTGATCTGCCGCGATCCGCTCCTCCACAACGTCCGCGTCGAGGTCACGGGCGAAGCGCCGCCGGTGCGGGCGGATGCGGAAATGCTCCAGATCGTGTTTCAGAACCTGCTTGCGAATCCGGCGCAGGCGATCCACGGCAGCGGCACCATCCGCGTCGTCATCGGCACGCCGGCGGGAGCGGCGCGTATCAGAGTGATGGATCAGGGTCCCGGGATCGCGCCCGACATGCGGGACAAGATTTTCACCCCGTTCTTCACGACCAAGGCCAGAGGGTCCGGCCTGGACCTCGCGACCGCCAGACGGCTCGTTGAAGCGCTCCACGGTGAGATCGACTACGAATCGCCACCCGGTCAGGGCACGACGATGACGGTGACGATGCCGATCCACCATGATTGAGTGGAGCGTCGGTAGGGCGCCACCTCTTGGGTAATAGTTCGCAGTAGCGCGAAAAAGTTCACCACCCCCGGCCCGCTGGCGGCGGCGTTTCCCGGGAAATGCGACCGTTTCACCCGGCATCGGCACTGCACTGCATTCTGCTGAATCCACTATGCCCAAAGCGACGATTCTCGTGGTCGACGACGAAGCGCTCATCAGGTGGTCGCTGGCCGAACGCCTCAAGGCCGAGGGCTACGAGGTGCTCGAAGCCGACAGCGGCCGGGAAGCGCTCGAGAAGCTGCCGGAAGGCCTCGATCTGGTGCTGCTCGACTACCGCCTGCCCGACACCGACGGGGTCACGCTTCTGCGGAAGTTCAAGGAGTTCGACCAGGACATCCTGGTCATTCTGCTGACCGCGTACGCCAGCGTCGAGACCGCCGTCGAGGCGATGAAGCTCGGGGCGTATCACTTCGCGAACAAGCCGTTCAACCTCGACGAAGTCACGAGCACCGTCGCGCGTGCGCTCGAGACGACGCGGCTGCGGCGCGAGGTCCGGCAGTTCCGGAACAACGCGGCGCGGCCGTACGGCCTGCAGAGCATCGTCGGAAACTCACCCGAGATGACGGCGCTGCGTCACCTCGTCGCCAAGATTGCGGTCAGCCCGGCGTCGACGGTCCTGATCACCGGCGAGAGCGGCACCGGCAAGGACCTGGTCGCGAAGATCGTGCATTATACGGGCGACCGCGCCGGCCGCCCGTTCATGAACATCACCTGCTCCGCGCTCCCCGAGCAACTGCTCGAGAGCGAGCTCTTCGGCCATGAGCGCGGCGCCTTCACCGACGCGCGCCTGCAGAAGAAGGGGCTGCTCGAGACCGCCGACGGCGGGACGGTGTTCCTCGACGAGATCGGCGAAATGACTCCGGGGCTGCAGGCCAAGCTGCTGCGGTTCCTCGAAGAGAAGAGCTTCAAGCGAGTCGGCGGCTCGACCGACATCCGGGTCGACGTGCGGGTGATTGCCGCCACCAACCGCGACCTCGAAAAGGAGGTCGATACGCATCGGTTCCGCTCGGATCTCTTCTACCGGCTCAACGTCCTGCCGATCGCGATGCCGCCGCTGCGCGCGCATCCCGGCGACATCCCGCTGCTCATCGAGTACTTCATCGACTCGTTCAATGCCGAGTTCCGGAAGCGCGTGCTCGGCGGGACGACCGCGGCGTACACGCGTCTGCAGGCGTATGGCTGGCCGGGGAACGTGCGCGAGCTCCGCAACGTCATCGAACGGGCGATGCTGCTCTCGGACGGGGACCGGCTGGACGTCCAGGATTTCGCGGCGCTGACCACCTCCAGCGACGCCGGCGGCGAGTTCGAGTTGCCGGCGGCCGGAGTCGAGCTCGAGCAGCTCGAGCGGAACCTGCTGATCCAGGCGCTGCGGCGCTCGGGCGGCAACCAGACCAAGGCCGGCGTGCTGCTCGGATTGAACCGCGATCAGATCCGCTATCGCATCGAGAAGTTCGGCCTCACGACCGCTCCGTGACGGCGGCGCCCTTTCGAGTCCGCTGCGACACCGGCTCCGCTCGAGGCGCGTGCCGCGCGTCGAGGCCGCTGGCGGCGAGACCGAGCGAGGCGGCGTCGACGGGCCCCGGCGGCAGCGCCAGCACTAGCCCGTGATACAGGCAGAGCACCCGGTAGGTCATCGATCCGATCCGCGGGCCGAGCAGCGGCGAGGCGTGCAGCCCCATCACGATCAGTCCCGCGCGCCGGTCGTGGGCGACCTTGACGGCTTCTTCCGCGGGATCCCCATAGGCGACGAGCGCTTCGGGATGCGGGCCGGGCGGAAGGCTGGAGACGAGCGCGCTCAGCCCGTCCTCGGCGACGGCGCGGCGGTCGGCCTCGAGACCGGCCAGGTTCAGCCGTGCCGCCAGCGGCGTCCGGAGCGGCTCGACGACGGTGAGCAGGAGGAGCGGGACCGACAGGGCGGCCGCGAGGAACAGCCCGGCCTGGACCTGGGCTGCCGAGGCCGGCGTCAGATCGACCGGCACCATGATGCGGCGGATGAGCCGCTTGGCGTCGCCAATCTCGGCGGATCCGGCGTCGGCCGGCGTCAGCAGAACCGGAACGGACGTTTCGCGGAGCACCCGCTCGGTCGTCGAACCGAAGAACAGCTTCCGGATGCCGGTGACGCCGTGCGTGCTCATCACGATCAGGTTGCAGGCGCGCTCGCGGGCGACGCGCAGCGTTTCCGCGGCCGTCCGGCCGACAGCAACCTCATAGTCGACATCGATCGGCGCGGGAGCGTCGGGACCGAGGCTCTTCGCCGTGAACCGCTCTATCTGGGCACGGCAGTCCTCCGGGCTCCAGACGATGCCGGTGCCGAGGTCGACGGCCTCCGTCATCAGCGGGTCCTCGACGGTGAGGACGATCAGCCGGCTGGAGAGCCGCGCCGCGATCGCGGCGGCGTAGCGCAGGGCACCGGCGGAGGCGCCGGAGAAATCGATGGGACAGAGAATTGTCGGTCTATGCATGCCGCCTCCCCGGACCGGCCGCCGGCGCCAGTCCTGCTGATGGGTGTGCCAGAGGAACCAGCAACACCTGCGCCATTCGCGGGCGCCGGCCGGCCGGCGCCGGCGCCGCCGGCGGGCGGCGCCGGCTGTGGAATATTCCCCAGCGCCGGGTACTTCTTCCCGCCTTCGCGTCCTTCGGACGCTTCGGCGGGGCGAGCCCTCGCGTTGGACCGCCCGCTATAATTGAAAGGCATGGACCGCAGGGCTCACTGGGAGCGCGTCTACACCGTCAACGCGCCGGATTCCGGCAGCTGGTTTCAGCCGGCGCCGACCGTTTCGGCAGAGTTGATCGAGCGCAGCGCGGTGCGGCCGGAGACCTGAATCCTCGATGTCGGAGGCGGGGATTCCCGCCTCGTGGACTATCTCATTGGCCGCGGCGTCACCTGCCTCGCGGTCCTCGACATCTCAGCGGCGGCGCTCGAGCGGGCGCGCGCCCGACTCGGGGCGGCGGCCACACGCGTCACCTGGATCGAGGGAGATGTCACCGGCGCGTGGGCGATCCCGCGCGTCGACATCTGGCACGACCGTGCGGTGTTCCACTTCCTGACCGATCCTGCCGATCGGATGCGCTACCTCGATCGGCTCCGCCAGGGCCTGCGGTCGGGCGGTACGCTCATCATCGCGACGTTCGCCCCGGACGGCCCGGAGAAATGCAGCGGCTTGCCGGTCGCCCGCTACGATCCGGCGGCGCTCGCCGCCGAGCTCGGCGGCGATTTCCGGCTGGAAGAATCCCGCGCCGAGCATCACGTCACGCCGGCCGGCGCGACACAGTCTTTCTGGTACTCGCGCTTCACGCGCGTCAGCTGATCGGCGCCGCGCCGCGGCGGCGGGGTATCATGGACGCATCTTGAGTGCCCGACGGTTGTGCATCGCCGCAGTGTGCGCGCTGCTGGCGGTTCTGAGCGGAGCGCCGGCCGCGCAGGCCCCCGCCGCGGCGCTGCCCTACACCGTGCTTTCCCGTGACGGCCGCCGCCCGCTGGCGGTCCGCAGCCTGACCGGGCAGGAGATGTTCGCGCTGGACGACCTGGCGCGGCTCTTCGACATCACGGTCCGCGAGGACGCCGCCGCCGGCGGCCTGACGGTCACGGTTGGTACCCAGAACATTGTCCTCTCCCCAGGGCAGAGCCTCGCGTCGGTCGGCGGCCGGCTCATTTCGCTGCCGGCGGCGCCGGTCCGCGAGGGGCGCGCCTGGTTCGTCCCGGTCGACTTCGTCTCCCGCGCGATCGCGCCGCTGCTCGGCTCGCGGATCGAGCTGCGGAAGCCGTCGCGCCTGCTGCTCGTCGGCGACATCCGGGTCCCGCGCGTCCAGCTGCGGGTCGAGCCGCTCGGCGCGGTCGCGCGGGTGACGGTCGACGTCGCGCCGGCGACGCCGCACACCGTCGCCCAGGATGGCTCCCGGATTGTCATCCGCTTCGAGGCGGACCTGCTCGACGCGGCGCTGCCGGCCACCGGATCGGGCGAAGTCATCCGCGGCGTGCATCCGGGCGACGGGCCGGCCAGCGTCGTGATCGATCTCGGTCTGAAGTTCGCCTCGTTCCGCGCCACGGATCAGCCCGGCGATCGCGGCGCCGGACGGATCCTGATTGACGTCTTCGGTCAGACGGTCGAGATCCCGGCCCCGGGGGCTCCGCCGGCCGTGGGTGTTCCGCCGGCCGCCGCCGCTCCCCCGGCGGAGGCGCCGCCGCTGATCGACCTCGCGCCGAGCGGCGGTCTCCGCACGGTGGTCGTCGACGCCGGCCATGGCGGCGCGGACAACGGCGCGCAAGGGCCGGGCGGCACCTTAGAAAAGGCGCTGACGCTGTCGGTGGCCGGCCGGCTCAAGGCTGCGCTCGAGGCACGGCTCGGCGTCCGTGTGATCCTGACGCGCGACGGCGATGCGACCGTCCGCCTCGACGAGCGCGCGGCGCTGGCCAACAACAACAAGGCGGACCTGCTCGTCAGTCTTCATGCCAACGCCTCGCTCCGGCCGGCCGCGAGCGGCGCGCAGGTCTACTTTCTCAGCCTCGAGGACTACGGCGACGCCGCCCGCCGCGCCGCCCACCCGGAAAGCGATGCCCTGCCGGTCTTTGGCGGCGGCACGCGCGAGATCGAACTGATTCCCTGGGAGATGGCGCAGGCGCGCTACATCCAGGAGTCGGCGGCGCTCGCCCAGGCGGTCGAGGCCTCGCTGCGCGAACGGGTGCCGGTCAGTGCCCGCCCCGTCCAGCAGGCGCCGCTGCGGGTGCTGGTTGGCGCGAACATGCCGGCGATCGTCCTCGAGATGGGCTTCATCACCAACCCGGCGCAGGAGAAGCAGCTGCGGTCGGACGATTTCCAGAACGGCATCGTCCAGGCGCTGGTCGAGAGCATCACGCGCTTCAGGGACGCCCGCGCCGCGCTCGGTCCCGCGGGAGCGCTGCGCTGATGGCGAGGCGCGCCGCGATTCTGAGCGTTTTGATCGTCCTCGCGCTGGCGGCCGTCTGGGGGGCGTTCCGGCTCGCCCCGCGCTGGCTCCGCGGCAGCCGTGACGCCGCCCCGGCCGGCGCGGCGTCCGTCCCCGCCGCGCCGGCCGCGGCCGAGCGCAAGATCAAGGCGACCCTCTACTACGTCGCCGAGGACGGACTGTCGCTGGCCCCGCAGGAGCGCGAGATTGCGTTTGCCGACGCCGTCGCGGCGCAGGCGCGCAGCATCATCGAGGCACAGCTGGCCGATCCGCCGCCGCCGCTCGGCTCCGCGATTCCGCCCGGCACCACGCTGCGCTCGGTGTTCGTCAGCGAGCGCGGCGATGCCTTCGTCGATCTCAGCGCCGAGGTCAGCAGCAAACATCCCGGCGGCGTGCTGGAGGAACTCTTCACTGTCTACACCGTCGTCGATGCACTGACGGTCAACCTGCCGGCGATTCTCCGCGTGCAGATTCTCGTCAACGGCCGCCAGGCCGACACGCTGGCGGGGCACGTCGACCTGCGCCGGCCGCTCCAGAAAAACCTGAGCTGGCTCGCCGCTCCGGCGGGCGCTCGTCCGGACGCCCCGTAGGGTCCGGCGGATTGGACCACTCACTGATGATCACTACCCGCTCTGACGGCCGCTCCCCTCTGCAGCTGCGCCCGACTACGCTGACGCCGGCGTTCACGATGCACGCGGAGGGATCGATCCTGATTGAATCGGGACGGACGCGCGTCATCTGCACCGCGAGTGTCGAAGATCGCGTGCCGCCGTTCCTCCGCAACACCGGCAAGGGCTGGGTGACGGCCGAGTACGGCATGCTGCCGCGCGCCACCAGCACGCGCACCCAGCGCGAAGCGACCGCCGGCAAGGTCGGCGGCCGGACGCAGGAGATCCAGCGCCTCATCGGCCGCTCGCTGCGCTCGGTGATGAAGCTCAACGAGCTCGGCGAGCGCACCGTCTGGATCGACTGCGACGTCATCCAGGCCGATGGCGGCACGCGCACCGCCGCTATCACCGGCGGCTTCGTCGCGCTCGCCCTCGCGCTCCAGCGGATGCGCGCCGCCGGGCAGATCAAGACGATGCCGGTGGCCGACTATGTCGCCGCCACCAGCGTCGGGATCGTCAGCGGCACGCCGCTGCTCGACCTCGCCTACGACGAGGACTCGAAGGCCGACGTCGACATGAACGTCGTCAAGACCGGCGACGGCCGGTTCATCGAAGTGCAGGGCACGGCCGAAGGCCCGCCGTTCGAGCGTCAGGCGCTCGACGAGCTGATTGCGCTGGCCGATGCCGGCATCGCCGAGCTGGTCGCGCTGCAGCGCACCATCATCGGCGACCTGCGCGCGTGACGACGGTGCCGCCGTCGCTCCTCATCGCCACGACCAATCCAGGGAAGCTGCGCGAAATCGCCGCGCTGCTGGCAGGCGCGCCGGTGGCGCTCGTCACCCTTCGCGACCTGCCGCCGGTCGCCGAGCCGGAGGAGACCGGAGCGACGTTTGCCGACAACGCCCGGCTCAAGGCGCGGTATTACTCGCACGCGACCGGGCTGGTCGCCGCCGCAGACGACTCCGGTCTCGAGATCGACGCGCTCGACAAGGCGCCGGGCGTCCACTCCGCGCGGTGGCACGGCTCGGACTACGACGTGAAGTTCCGGAAGATTCACGAACTGCTGCGGGCGCGCGGCGCCGACGGCAGTCCCGCCCGCTTCGTCTGTCATGTCACCGTCGCCCGCGGCGACGAGATCCTGTTCGAGGCCGCTGCAACCGTCGAAGGGACGATCGCGCGCGAGCCGCGCGGGACCAACGGCTTTGGCTACGACCCGCTCTTCTTCTACCCGCCGCTCGGCCGGACGCTGGCGGAGCTCGACACGCGGGAGAAGTCAGCGATCAGCCATCGCGGCCAGGCCTTCACAGCGCTTCGTCATCATCTGACGGCTCATCCCAGAGCGATCGGCTAGGCAAGCCCGGCGCGCCCAGCGGCCGCGCCGCGGCCGGCGCGTAGAGAAACTCGAGCGCCGCCGGCAGCCGCGCCGCCCAGGCGCCCTCCGAATGCGAGGCGCCGGACTCGATGACGGTGCGCAGGCGGCGGTCGCCCAGTCCGCGGCGCCGCAGCAGCGCGTCGAGCTTGCGCACGTTGGCGACGGTCTCGTCGTCGATCTCGGCCTCGCCCGTTTCCTCCGTTCCGACACCGAGATAGATCCTCGAAGGCCAGCGGCCCGCCGCCGCGGCGCGGCGGAGCATGTATCCGCGACCGACGTACAGAGACGGACTCTCAATCAGCAGCCGGCCGAACAGCCCCGGGCGGTGGAGGGTGGTAAAGAGGGCCGCGACGGCGCCGTACGAGGAGCCGCCGAATCCGGTGTGCGTCGCACCGCGCGCGGGAGCGTAGCGCCGGTCGATGAACGGCATCACCTCGCGGGTAACGAAGTCGGCATACCGGCGGCCGAGCGGCGCGCCGGCGTCCGGATTGCGCAAGTCCTCGACCGGCAGGTACTCAGCGGCGCGGCGCTCGCCGCCGTGATCGATCCCGACGATGAGGAGGGGCGGGATCCGCCCGGCGCGGACCAGCGCGGCGGCGGTGTCGGCGACGCGCCAGCTCCGGCCCGCGAAGGCGCGCGCGGCATCGAAGAGATTCTGGCCGTCGTTGAGATACAGCACCGGCAGGCTGCGAGGGGCGGGACGCCGCGGCCGCGGCGGCAGCCAGACGGTCAGGCGCCGCCGGACGCCGAGGTAGCCGCTATCGAGGTCGTGGGTCTGCAGCATGGAAACGTGCGATTATGCCTGTCGATGGCCATCACCCCCAACCCCTATGCGGAAGCGCTCGGCGGCCGCGACCCGCTCGACGCGCTCGGTGAGACCCCGGAGCGCATCAAGGCGGCGGTTGCCCCCTGGACCGACGCCCAGTTCGAGCGGCCGTACGCCCCGGGCAAGTGGAGTGTCCGGAAGATCATCATTCATCTGGCGCAGGCCGAGCTCGCGCTGTCGACGCGCATCCGCTTCGCGCTGGCCGAGCCCGCCTACGTCGCCCAGCCGTTCTCGCAGGATGCGTGGCTGCCGCTCGACGAGCGCCTCGACGCGACCACCGCGCTCGAGGCCTACGTGATGCTGCGGCGGATGAACGTCGCGATGCTCAGGGCGCTGCCGCCGGAGCGGCTCGATCACGAGTTCTCGCACCCCGAATACGGCATGCTGACGGTCCGGTGGGTGGCCAGCCAGATGGCCGGACACGACCTTCACCACTACCGCCAGATTGTCGGGGTATGACGGAGACCGCCTTGCGGTTTCGCAACCAGGCGCATCGCACAATGAACTTCCTGCAGATCGGCAGGTCTTCAATGGCGCGCTTAACCGCGATTATTTTCCGCTTCTGCGGCGATTTTATTCCTAGCGCATTTCCGCCCCTCATCACGGACGAACGGATAACGTCCTGATTCTGTTTCAGTTATGGCTCCGGAGGCTCCCCGTCGAGATAGCACGACAATTGCTGGCAAGGCGATCCGCACCGCGAAATTCTGGCGCAACCTGACGTTGTCGGCCAGGTGAGGTCGCGAGCTAGAGAAAGAGGACGCAATGATGTCTCGGCCCCCCTCGTTAACCCGGACCGCCCTTCTCACAGCAACGCTGGTATTGGTCGCCGCTCGAACTCAGGCGGGGCCTATCTTCCTGACCGGCCACGATCCGGACTTCCATGCTCAGGGCTCAGGCTCGGCCCAAAACCTGCTCACGGCCGGGCTTCAGTTCGTGACCGGCAACACCTACAACACCGGTATGAGGTTCCTGTGGGTTGAATCGTTCCTCAGCCCCACGAGCGGACATCTAGTTGGCGCGAATGGACTGACCGCACTGGGCCTCTCCAATGGCGTTCATTATGACTGGGTGGACGCCACTGGGTTCGCCTCGGCCACCCTCAGTAACTACGATGCCATTGCCGTGGCCTCCTCTTTTGGGGGAATGCTGACGCAGGCCGAACTGGACGCCTTGATTGCACGCTCGACGGACATTGCGAATTTCGTGAACGCGGGTGGTGGATTACTGGCGCTCTCTGAGTGCTCGCCGGCTAGCGGTTTTTGCTATTCCGACACGCTGGGGCCTTCCCCTAACCTGTTCGGGTTCGTGCCTGTCAACGTGACTTCAGTGGCGACGAGTGCCCCGTATTCATTGACAGCAGCCGGGAGTGCCCTGTTTCCCACGCTCACGAACGCTGATATGAACGACCCTACGCACAATTCATTCGGCGCCGTTGGCGGACTGACGATCGTGGACACGGACTTCTTCGGAACGCCCACCACGCTTGCTGGAAACGTAACGATCAACAACGGCGGATTCACGCCAGTGCCTGAGCCTGGCTCGATGCTGTTGCTGGGGGGGGGACTGTTAGTGCTCGCGGGACGCCACTATCGTCGCAGGCAAGTTTAGCTCTCCTTGATCGCGGCGCGGCCTGAAGCGGGCCGCGCCGCTCAGCACCCCGGGCGCCACGCTCCGGGATTCTGCTACACTCCGCTCGCCATGCGGGCACTCTACCTGCTGCTGCCGATTCTCTGCATCCTGGCGATCGCGTATCGCTACTACAGCGCGTTCATCGCGGTGCGCATCATGGCACTCGACGACAGCCGCGTCACCCCGGCGCACCTGCGCCAGGACGGCCACAACTACCATCCGACCCAC